>DCBY01000017.1 GCA_002313635.1 Fusobacteriia bacterium UBA1095 | reverse complement strand
ATGGCGTGATAGGAGAGATAAGGGGAAAAAAGAAAAAGTGGATACTGTCGAATTACATAGACGAAAGAGGATATGTAGACAAAAGAAGGATAAATACAACAGAAATAATGTGCATATACCGGGGGGATATAGTGAGCGAGGTATTAGAAAATTTACAAAAAGAAAGAAAGGGAATAAAGGAGTATACTCTATTAACAGCATCTAAGTTAGGTAAAAAAGAGATAGTTGAGCATTTATTAAAAAACAGGAATGGACGTGAATGAAAAAGGGGATATAGCGTGTTAATTTCTATCTTATTTACACTATCTTGTTCGGGCAGTGATTATTATTTGAAAAGCAAAGGTTATATGGGAGCTGATATAAGATCAAGTTTAGAGGGTTCTGAGGAGTGCACATGTAGAAAGGAGGGTTCAGATTGCTGTAACTCTTGCAAAGATGATAAAAAAAAGCTTGAAAATTGGTTGAAAGAAGATAATTTGATTTCCTTTAAGGATGAGGAAAAAAGAAATAAATTAATGATACTCATTAGTGAATTAGAAAGGGGAATTGAATTTAAAAAAGGACTATTTAATGTTTGCTTTGATGAGTTAATCGCTTCCCTCGATGGAAGTAAAGAAGAGATTTGTGAACTATTGTTAGAAAAAAGAGCAGATGTAAATGCTGAAGATGGGGATGGAGACACTTCTCTGAATTATGCTTTAGAAAATAGTAATGGAGAGGTTTATAAGATGTTGCTAGAAAAGGAATAGAAGAAATAACTAAAATGAGGTTGATAATTCAACGATTTTAATAATAAGTATTAAATTTTTCCTTATTTGTGATAGAACCATAGCAAAATTAAAATTAAGAATGATAAATGTGCTTCACAATTTCATTCATTTTGCTAAGTTCATGTCTGATCAATATTTTATAAAGAAAGAGAAAATAACAGCTCTTGCTAGTACTGCAATATTTAAATTTGTTGAAAATGCCAAGATAGCAAAGTCCGTAGATTCAGTTTGATGTATGCAGAGAAGAAAGCGATATTCAAAAGCTTAAATATACTAAATAATAAGTGGTTAGTCTTTGTTAATAGATAACAAAAAAACAAGAAAGTGTTCAATTTATAGTAAAATTGAACACTTATTTGAATATTTATTTTGAAGAAAGGGTTAAATTATTAATATTAAAGATTTGTCAATATACATTTAAATAGAATAATAATTGATAGCGATACGAGAAGGCAAAAAATTATAACATAAATAACAGGAGAAGTAGAAATAAATGTGTGAAAATTATTTAAAAATAGATAAATTATTAAATTAGATGTAAAAAGTTAACTTTTTTTCTGATTTATGATAGAACTATAGCAGGATTTCAAATAAATTAGGAGGGATAAATGTATGTAATAGTTTTATTAATTACGTTAAGTTCATGTATTAATAGTTACAATTTTGACAAGAAAGAGAAGATGAAAAAAGCTATTGATAATTTTACTTCTAAGGTTTTTAACAATCCCGAAGTTGAAGGGACAATAAATTCAGTTGTGAGGTTTGCTTTTAGACCTGTCAGATTATTAATTGACTTAGCAAATGCAGAAATAGACGAACATTTTCTCAAAGAATTGGAAAAGAAAATAGAGTCAAAGAAGGAGAAAGCAAGGGTAAGTAAGTTAATGAGGTGCATAAAGAATAAAGATGTAGCTAAATTGCAGGGCCTACTACAAGAAGAAGAGAAAGTGGATTGGAAGAATAGGCTTATTAATCTAAATGAAGAAATAACTTTAAATAATGGTTCTAGAACAACTTATGCTAATTTTATATTGGGCAAGGGCTGCTATAACAAAGAAATTTTGAAGATAATAGTAAAGAATTTTCCAAAAAAGGACAAGGGATTTTATTCAATACATATAGCATGTATATTAGGATCAGAAGATTTTGTAAAGAAGTTAATAGAAAAAGACGGAGATTGTTTAGAATATGTGAGTGAAGAAGAAAGCATAAGAATGAATAGCCTAGCATATGCATCAATGTTTAATCATGAAAATTTAGTAAAACAACTATTGGAGCAAGGAATAAGGAGCCATGAAGGATATATGTTGTCGGTAATATTAGGGAATCATAGGATAGAAAAGCTATGCATGGAAGAAGTGTATAAGGAAAAGACAAGCATATTTCAATTAAAAGAAGTAGTAAAGGATTTAGGTGTTGGAAACAATGTGTTCCATATACTGCCGTTGATAAAGTATCTTAAGGAGGTAGGTAGTATAGCAGAGGAAAATGATAGCACAAAATTAAAATTTATGCAAGGTAAGAGAGATGGGATATTACTAAATAATCTACTAGAGAAGTTGAAGTGGATGGAATTTACGATAGAGGACATAAGAGTGTTATTGAAGTCTAAGAATGAGGAAGGTAGAACAGCACTAGAGCATATAGTACTGTCAGGGGATGAAGAGCTATATGTTGCAATATTTGATGCAATAAAAAAGGTTTTTGATGTAGAAGATGGTAATAGTTTGTTAATATTGGAACCAAACTTAGAGTTGTTAAGTAAGGTCCTTGTATCTAGTGTAGAGTTGGGTTTGTCTGGAATTACCGAAGATGTATTAGATCTGTTCCAAATACATGAAAATGCTGAGATTATTCGAATAGTTATGCTTGCACTGAATAAAGCAATAGGTTTAAATAGGAATGAAGCAGTATTCTTGGTGTGTAAGTGGATTTGCAGAGAACCAAAATTACTAACTTTATTAGAATTATTTAAAAATAGCAATAATGCTTTTTTGGCTTCATTATCCGAGAAATTGGCAAGTTCTGTACATACAGATATATCATATAGAGCAGTAGATTTAAAGGATATTGGTAGTATGTCGTTAGAAGCTAAAGAAGGTGATTATGATAGAAATATATTGCACTATGCAGTAATGTTTGGAAATGAAGCATTAGTGAGTTCAATAATAAACAGAATTGAAACTTTAGGGAAAAGAGATCGTTTGAAATTATTGAATAGAAAAGATGGAGAAGGAAAGACAGTGTTTCATTTATGTTTTGAGAGTAATTGCTCAAATATATTGAGAAGACTATGGGATTGTGGAGCAAAAGCAGAAGACAAAGGTGATTCAATTAAACAAGTTGATGAAAAAGGAAATACTCCTATACACTATGCAAGGAGTGTTGAAATATTAAGAGAGTCTGAAAAGTTGTTAGGAAATCAATTTTGGCGGATATGTAATTGTAAGAATGAAGCAGGAAGGAATGTTTTAATGCAATATATTTCTGATTTGACTGAGTTGAAAGGCAATTCGAAGGAAGTAATAAATTTTTTACTTAAGAATTATGATTATAAATCTAGAGGTGAAGAAGGAAAGTCATTAGAAATGTTAATGATAGAGAAGGATGAAGACTTCTTTCATGACTATCTAAAGGATATATTCAAGAGGAAAGGATTTGATAAAAAACAAAAAGATATTAATGGGAACAATCTTTTGCACTATGTAGCAAGGTACAGTAAAGAAGGTAAATGTATAAGTCTTTTTGATAATAAGCTTTACTGTGATTTAGGAGGGAAAAAGAACAAAGATGGCCTAAAAGCAAGATATATAGCAGTAGAAGAAGATAATTCTAAGGTTGTGCAACTAATTTTAGAGAGATACAGAGAAATAAAAGGGAAAAAGGAATTTGAAGAAAAAGCTAATGAAATGATGGCAGAAGCAGTGAATAATAAGAAGAATGCAGTGATAGCAATGTTAATAGATATGGGGATAGGGAAGACAAAAAAAGGTATGAAGAGAAGTGCTAGTACGGAAAGTTTGTTTGAAGATGAAAAAATGAAAATAGATTATATAGGAATAATGGAAGAGGGACTAAAGTTAGGTTCAAGAAAAGTAATAGAAAAAGTATTTGAGTATGAAGACAAATTCCCATCAGATATGGATGAAAGTATAAAGAAGATAATAGAAGAGAAAATAGAAGAAAATAGTACAGAGGCAGCAGGCTATATTATTGATAGATATGTAAAAAGAAGTAAATTGGAGGATGAAAAGGATAAGCAAATAATGTTTACTGTTTTGGTAAGAGCAATGAAAGCAAACAAGAAGAACTTTTTCGAGTCCTTAATAGAAAATGAAATTATAAAAAAAGAAATGATAAGTTATAAAGAGGGTAGTAATAAAGTTACGCTGCTACATATGGCTTGCTATTTTGGAAGGGGCGTGATAGCTGAGTTGCTTATAGAGAAAGGAGCAAAAGTAAATGCATCAAATAAGGATGGATTGACAGCATTGATGCTGGCAGCATTTAATGGATATAAAGAATTGTGCAAGCTATTGATGAAGAAAGAGGCAGAAGTGAATAAGGTAAATGAAAATTGGGAGACGGCTTTGATGATAGCAGCAGAGAAAGGCCACAAAGAAGTGTGTAAGCTGTTGATAGAGAGGGGAGCAGAAATAGAAGCAGCAAATAAAGATGGAACAAGATCCTTGATGCTAGCAGTGTGTGAAGGTCATAGAGAGGTGTGTGAGCTATTGATAGAGAGGGGAGCAGAAATAGAAGCAAAAAAGAAAGTTGGAGTAAGGGCGTTGATGCTAGCAGCGAACAATGGCCATGGAGAAGTGTGTAAGCTGTTGATAGAAAAAGGAGCAGAAATAGAGGCAGAAAATGAAGTTGGAGTAAGGGCGTTGATGCTAGCAGCGAACAATGGCCATGGAGAAGTGTGTAAGCTGTTGATAGAAAAAGGAGCAGAAATAGAGGCAAAAAATGAAGTTGAAGTAAGAGCATTAATGCTAGCAGCGAAAAATGGGCATGAAGAAGTGTGTAAGCTGTTGATAGAGAGGGAAGCAGAAATAGAAGCAGCAAATAAGGATGGATTGACAGCACTGATGCTAGCAGTGTATGAAGGTCATAGAGAGGTGTGTGAGCTATTGATAGAGAAGGGAGCAAAAATAGAAGCAGAAATGAAAGACGGAACAAGATCCTTGATGATAGCAGCAGTTAGGGGCCACAAAGAAGTGTGTAAGCTGTTGATGGAGAGGGGAGCAGAAATAGAAGCAGAAAATAAAGGTAAAGTAAGAGCATTAATGCTAGCAGCGGAGAAAGGCCGCAAAGAAGTGTGTAAGCTGTTGATAGAAAAAAGAGCAGAGATAGAAGCAGAAATGGAAGGCGGAACAAAAGCATTGATGCTAGCAGCAGAGAAAGGCCACAAAGAAGTGTGTGAGCTATTGATAGAGAAGGGAGCAAAAATAGAAGCGACAAATAAAGATGGAAATACAGCCTTGATAATAGGAGCTCGAGAAGGTCATAGAGAGGTGTGTGAGCTATTGATAGAGAAAGGAGCAAAAGTAGAAGCAGCGAATAAAGGTGGATTAAGAGCATTGATGATGGCAGCAGGTAATAGCCATAAAGAGGTGTGCGAGCTGTTGATAGATAAGAGAGCAGAAATAGAGGCAGAAATGGAAGGTGGAACAAAAGCATTGATGATAGCGGCAGTTAAAGGCCACAAAGAAGTATGTGAGCTATTGATAGAGAAGGGAGCAAAAATAGAAGCAGAAATGGAAGACGGAACAAGGGCGTTGATGCTAGCAGTGTGTGAAGGTCATAGAGAGGTGTGTGAGCTATTGATAGAGAGGGGAGCAGAAATAGAAGGTGAAATAAGGGCGTTGATGCTAGCAGCAGAGAAAGGCCACAAAGAAGTGTGTGAGCTATTGATAGAGAAGGGAGCAAAAATAGAAGCGGAAAAGGAAGGTGGAGTAAGAGCATTAATGCTAGCAGCGAAAAATGGTTATGAAGAAGTGTGTAAGATGTTGATAGAGAATGGAGCAGAAGTGAATGCATCAAATAATAATGGATTGACAGCACTGATGATAGCAGCAGTTAAGGGCTATAAAGAGGTATGCGAGCTATTGATAAAGAAAGGAGCAGAAGTGAATAAGGCAAATAAAGATGGGGGTACGGCTTTAATAATAGGAGCCCAAGAAGGCCATAGAGAGGTGTGTAAGCTGTTGATAGAGAAAGGAGCAGATGTTAATGCAGTAGAGAAAGATGGAAGGGTAGCTCTTATGTATGCAGCAGAGGAAGGTTATAAAGAAGTGTGCCAGCTGCTTATAGAGAAAGGAGCAGAAATAGAAGCAAAAAAGGAAGGTGGGGTAAGAGCATTGATGATGGCGGCAAATAAAGGTCAAAAGGAAGTGTGTAATTTATTGATAGAGAAAGGGGCAGAAATAGAAGCAGAAATGGAATATGGAACAAGATCATTGATGATAGCAGTGTGTGAAGGTCACAGGGAGGTGTGTGAGCTATTGATAGAGAAGGGAGCAGAGATAGAAGCAGAAATGGAAGACGGAACAAGAGCGTTGATGATAGCAGCAGTTAGTGGCCACAAAGAAGTGTGTGAGCTATTGATAGAGAAGGGAGCAGAAATAGAAGCGGAAAAGGAAGGTGGGGTAAGAGCATTTATGATGGCGGCGGAGAAAGGCCATAAAGAAGTATGTGAGCTATTGATAGAGAAAGGAGCAAAAGTAGATGCAGCAAATAAGAATGGATGGACAGCTTTGATTTTGGCATCGAATAATGATCACAAAGAAGTGTGTGAGCTATTGGCAAAAAAGAATCAGAGTTAGATATTAAGATAGAATTTTATTCTGCAGCATAGTTGATATAGTAATAAAGTTGACATTATTGGCATATGGGAGACTGTAGAAAACTGTGTCAGCTTACATTTGAAAGATATGTTCCAATACTTTATTCAGTGAGGTATGATGAGTAAAGTATCTTTTTTAACAAGGCTTTGAAGTATCAGTAGGTTACATAAAGAGTGAGTGATGTTATTATCTTTGATATTAGTATCAGTTTTTATTAGATTTTCTGGCTTCTGACAGGTATTTGTTTTAAATTTCTTTCAAGCATTAATTTTTATACGCTAATTCATCAAACTTATGTTCGGGGTGGTGTTGTAATTGATAGTTTTTAGTTTTATGTAAGATGTGTATACAAATTGACTGTCAGGTACCTTATGTGGTATAAAGCAGTTATAGAAACCAGGTAAGGGAGAGAAGTGTGCCAATTATTATTTTTTTATTTTTCCTCATAGCATCTTGCACAAAGAATAATTTTCTTTTGAATGGTAAGGGTTTTTTGGGCCAAGATATTATTTCTCGGCTAAAGGTAAGTGACAATTGTCTTTGCCAAGGTAAGGGTATTTGTGTTACCTGTAGGGAAGATAAAGAGAAAATAATAGAGTGGATAGATGAAAATGAGCCAAAAGAAAGATGCCTAATTAATTTTAAGGATGAAAGCGGTAGAAACAAATTATCAGTGCTTGCAACTGATTTAGTCAGGGGTGTAGATTTTAAAGAGCATATAGTCTCTTACTGTATGAACAGGTTATATTTATCTCTAAATGGAAGTAGTGAACACAATTTATCTAAAATGAAGATATTTGATTCCAAAGATTTTTCATGCAAGAGAGTTGTTTGTTACTTACTTTCTTCTGGTATGGTGTCTTTGTTAAGTGGTTTTATAGATGAAATTTCAAAAAAGGTTGACTATAAGTATGATTTTGGAATGAAAGAGCCCTTTTCAGAAGAGGAAGGGGTATCTTCTTTTTGTTTGTTGGCCGAAAGGGTCAGGGACAAAGAAAATATATCTCTAATACTTGATAAGATAATGAATGGGTTTCCTTCTTTAGCAAGTTCTTGCCTAGACGGAAGAGGAAATACTATATATCACCTATGCTCAATCTACGATAATGAAAACCTTTTTTATTATTTTAAAGAGAGAAATGAATTTAGAAAGGGTTTAATGAGAGTAATAAATCAGTCTTCATTAAGCCCTCTGCATCTTGCTATAAAATGCTTCAGTAATAGTACTTTCAGATCTATGTTAGAAGTGGAATTAGAAGATAAACCAGGAGGTTTTGCATCAAGTAGCAAGATGGAAGAGTATGGTAGAGAACTGCTTTTAATCTCTGCTATTTCATGTAACGATGATGCTATGGATATGCTTTTTTCGTGGAATGCAAACCCAGGGGGTGCTACTTATAAGAGGATAAAAGAGTGCTTTAAGAAGGCAGGTCAGGTTTTGCTTGATGTTGTGGCAAATATCGGGGATGCTTCATCTTATTTTGCTAGCGGTGTTCTATTTGGTGTTACATACAAGGGTAACTTACTAAGCACAGCACTAGGCTCCTACAGAACCTATTTTGTTGCTAATAAGCCTATTTTATTGGATGAAGGCAAAATTAGCCAAGCTCTTGTATACATAGAAAAGCATTATCATGTTAGAGTGAATTCATACTATGAAGACTTAAAAGCTAAAGCTGAGGGGATGCAGAAGGAATTCCGAAATTTAGAAAGGAAGGTGCCTAAGAAAAAGTCAGATCCTTTGAACGCAAGGTTTGTTTTATTATCGAATGAAACCAAGACTAATTACCAGAAGGCAATATTACTGTTGTGTGGATTCGGAGGTAATGCTGAAGATGTTGATAAGGTAAATACTTTAGTTAGAATAATGAATAACTACATTGAGCTTAAATCTGTTAGAGCAAAAGTTATAGAATCTATTGAAAAATTAAAAGAACTTTCAACAGATATTGATAACTCTTTGAGGCAAAGAACAAATAATTGAAATATTTAGGAGGAGATATGTTTATCTTTTTATTGTTGTTACTTACAAATTGTTCTAGTAACATTTCCGTTGGTAAATTCAAAGGGAAAGTTGATGACCTGATATCTGAAACCAGGAACTTATGGGGAGATAAGGTATGGGGGCTTGATCAATCTAAATTAAGAAGGGTAATAGAAGAGTTTGTTAGCAATCCTAATGAGTTAGAAGATCCTTTTGCTCCTGCTGCATATAATGACTTTTCTTTTGTTCATTTACTCTTTGCACTAAAGTGTGATGAGGAAGGTGGGCTATTTGACAAAGCATATGAAATACTTACCCAAAGAGAAGTTACAGAAGAAGAAATGTTTGATTTAAAGACAATTCTTGACTATAACATAATTCACTTAGTTATGGACTATGGGAACCACAGGGGCTTTGAAAAGATAAAGGAAATTGCTGAAAGGAAAGACCTAAGCCAGTATTTTATTTCTATAAATTCACTTGGAAGGGATCCCTTCATGTTAGCATGCCTATCCCTAGTGGCCAGATTTATGGATTTTTGCGGTAATCCTGAGGAATTTAGGAATGGTGGGACTATATTATTTTTGAAGGAAGCTATTCAATATATGGCTCCCAAGAGGTATTTTTTAAATGAGCAAGGTTCGTTGAATGTAGATATGATGGGCCAGACATTGCTAAATGGAGCAATAAACATTGTTGTTTACGAAGGGTATGATAATATTGAAGATGAATCTGAAAGTGAGCGCTACATGCATGATTTCATTCCGGTTTTCAAATTTCTTTTAAGCAACGTAGCAATTAGTTTAGATAGTAAAGAAAAAGCATTAGAACTATTGGGAAATTGGAAAGAGGATGTGAAAGTTGAAATACCAGCTCTACTAGAGAGAGAATTAGACAGTTTCATATCAGAATTTATACATATGGATGAAGC
>DCBY01000016.1 GCA_002313635.1 Fusobacteriia bacterium UBA1095 | reverse complement strand
GCAGCATTGCATGGAAATAAAGAAGTGTGCCAGTTGCTTATTGACAATGGTGCTTATGTTAATGAAGTAGATAAAAATGGAACAACAGCACTTATGATAGCATCAGAGGAAGGTTATAAAGAAGTGTGCCAGTTGCTTATCAAGAAAGGTGCAGAAGTTAATTCAAAAAAGCAAAGTAGATGGACAGCACTTACTAGAGCAGTGTCCAATGGACATAAAGAAGTGTGCCAATTGCTTATAGAGAAAGGAGCAGATGTTAATGCGGTAGATTTAACAAATAGAACACCTCTTGTTATTTCTGCTGAATCAGGCCGGAAGGAAATTATAGAAATATTGATAAATGCCACTGTACAAGCGTCACTTGACAATGGCCAGCCGTGCTATGAATACAGCGAGGAACAAATTAGATATCTGAAAGAAACCCTTAGTAATATGGGTATTAGTGTGGATATTTTAAGAATAAGCAATAAGCCTCTTTTAACAGACGCTTTAGAAGCTGGGAGAGCAGATATTTGTAAATTTCTTTTGAGCTTTGATGAGGTCAAGATAGATCTTTCAAGTGAGGATGGGTGGAATGTGTTAATGAAAGTTGTAGAGAAAAAGCATATGGATGTATTTACACTTTTACTTGATAAAGTAATGGAAGTAGTTGCAGGAGATAAAGATAGGTTTAGATCCTTCATGTCAAGGGTTACTAAAAGCAGTAGAGAAATTGTTGATCTGTTTATGGATAGGCTATTAGAAAATGGTTTGAATGATTCTACTAGAAAGCATCTAGGCTACATTAATTTGTATGTTGAGCCAATCTTAGAAAATATGTTTTTACGTAACTATTTTGATGAGTTATCTTTGAATTACCTTGAAGCATCTCAGGTTTTAGGATTGGATTTTCTATCTGATAATTTCTACAAAATACAAACGCTTAACAGAAGGAGGTATAGTCCTATTCATTTTGCAGCTATGAATAGGAATTTTAAGATTCTTGAGTCAGTAGTTAGCAATGAAATGTTTTCTTTATTTGTAGATAATTGTCAAAATATTGAAAATATTTCTCCATTAAATCTCGCACTAAGGGAAGGCTTTCTGAATAATGCAAAAGCTTTGATTGCTGCAGGTGCCTCACCATTTTATGTAAAAAGTTCTCCTTTAAATGCGATGCTGTACAAATTATTCGGTAGAGGTATTGAAGCAGAAGATATTTTACAAAAGTATCAAGAATTAAAAGATTATGTATCTTCTGAAATGCTACTTGATCTACTTAGGAAAGGGAATTTAGCAGGTGCACAGAAAAGAATTTATGGCCCTTCTTTTCCTGTTATAAAACAGCAAAAAGCACACAATTTATTGGAGAAAAAACAAAAACTTCCAATAAAAGTAGCGACACTTAGAAAGTATGAACATGCCTACAAAGACATTATAGATCTTAGTTCTGTCGATAACGAAGGTAGAAATGTGTTTCACTATTTAGCAAGATGTATTGAAGATATAGCTACAAGTGAATTTTTGAATAAAGCATGTAAGTTAAAAAGCTTTAGTAAAGAGCTATTAATACAAGAGGATACCCAAGGTATGAGACCTATTCACGAAGCTATTCTTAATTCTAATCCCTACTTTATACAGCATGTATCTTCATTAGAGAGTTCAGCTAATAAAAAGCTATTAGCCAATGATGAAATGAAGCTTATGTGGAGAGATAAGACAATATATGATTTGGTAGCAAAAAATAGTGTTTCAAAAGAGACTGTAGATGCAGTCCTTAGGTATATATTAAAAGATGAAGAGATGGACAATTTAAACCATAGAATTATAGAGAATAATATTAGTAAAGAGGACTTAAGGGTAATAATTGACTGCGTTATTCTCAAGGACTTAGCAGGTATATTTAACTATATATTTTGTAATTCAAAGTTAGCAATAGATCTAGAAGAGATTTTCATTAAGGCTGTTAATTTGTCGGCACTTGAATGTATGGATTATATGTTAGCAGTTGTCAATAAGGATACTGCTAGAGGGGAAGTAAGTATTGATATAGATGCTATCAAAAATAGAATAAATATTCATAATTTATGTAAAACAGGGAAAGTGGAATCTTTAAAATTCATACTGGAAAGAATTACAAAAGATGGCCTGATGAGAGAGGATAAGGATGGAAAAATACCTTTACAGGTTGCAGCAGAGTGGGGAAGAATTGAGATTGTTAACTTTTTGTTAGGATGTAAGCCTGTTAAGATTGGGAATAAGTATGAGTACAAAATTACAAATACGTACTTTGAAGAAGAAGAGGTAGGAAATCTGAAAGGCCATAGAGACAAGTTTGGCAGAAGTTTGATGCATTCAGCGGTACTGCCATACAGTTCACATATGGTAACATTATTTGCAGAATTAGGTTTTGAAACTAATATAGAAGACAACTATGGAGATATACCTGTCGATTATTTAAGAAAAATTAGAACAGAACCAGGTGATGAAAGCAAGGCAAGATTGAGCACAATATATGCCCTGTTTTGTGCTATGCTTGGAGAAGAATTTGATCCAGATTCGATTAGTAGTAAATGTATTCATTTTGCAATAAGATTAGGGAAAGATGAGATAGTGAAAGAGCTATTAAGGGATGGATATGCAAATATGAAGGATGATAAAGGGAACACTCCTATGCATTTGTTACTAGAATACAACAGGACAGATCTTTTGAGGACACTACTATCTAATACTAGAAACTACAGGTCAAAAAATAATAATGGAGATACACCGCTCCACTTATCTAAATCAGAAGAAGCAATGAAAATGATATTTGATGCTGCACTAGATATAGCTACAGAAAAAGAGTTGTTATCAGTGAAAAATAAAAACAATGAGCCAGTACTGCATAGTTTGGTTGCTAAAAGCAAAGAAAGAGATATGTTAGATCCTATTAGATATGCTTTGGACAGTGGGGCAGATAAAAAGGAAGTTATAAGGGGTGGAACAAACAATGGGAAAAACACCATGGATATAGCAAAGAGCTTAGGAGTTGATAAGATTGAATATTTGTTAGAAAAACATCTGGCAAATAAAAAGGACATGGAGTTTAGGCAGGAAATAAGAAATCGAAACAGAGCTAGGATAGAAGAGTATGAAAAAGATATGAAAGATTTAGAAGCTATATTGAAGAGTAGAAGAGATGCTAACCTAGCTCTTAGTGGAAGTGGAAAATATGCTATACACTTTGCAGTGGAAAGAAACAACACAAACCTTATAGAGGAATTAGTAGAGTTAAATTCAAAACTTGATCTGGAGTATAAGGAATTAAATAGTTATAAATTAGCAATAAAAGAGGGGTTTTATGAATCGTTAAAATGTCTATTGGAACTAGGAGATGTACTAGATGTGGATAGTAAGGGAATAAGCGTGTTAGAGGCAGCAGTAGAGAAAGGGGGTAAGTGCTCAAACATAGCTTTCAAAAGTCTACCTAAATCTAAGCGAACAAAGGACAAGATCAATTGTATATTAAGAGCATTGGAAATTTTGATAAAAAGATTAGATATAGAAGAAGACTTCACAGAAAAGGTGGGAATGCTAGTTAATACAATAGGTAGTAGAAGGTTACATTTACTAGGGAACAAGACTCTATTACTGCATATTATTGAAATTTCGAAAAATGCCAAAAAAGAATTAAACGAAGCTTTAGTGAAGAAATTAATAGAAGTAAGAGGGCTAGAAAAGGTGTTTTCAAAAGATGAAAATGGCAAGTCAGCTTTTGGTGAATTAATTCTTATGAAAAATACAAATTATTTATCAATAATATTGGGGGCTGTAGGGCGAACTTTGGGAAAAGAAAGAAATAAGTATAGTAAAGAGTTATTAAAGCATGTCAATGAGAGCATTGATAAATTAATTACTTTGGAAAACATTGGGCATTTGAAATTGACTTTTACTGAATGTAAAGGTGTAATAATAAAAGAAGTGATAAAGAATGCAATCACTTGTGCAGTAGAGAAAAGAAAAGACTCTATAGTTGAGGAGTTGGTTTGTTTCTTGAAGGATATCAACTCAAGGGATATGAGTGGAGGTATGTTTAGATTAGCAATAGAAAGCAAAAACATAGTTTTATGGAGGTCTGTCTTAAAGTTAGAAGATGTTTTATATGTAGATAAATTAGGAGAGAGCGCACTAGAATTAGGAGTCAGAGAAGGAGGTAATTATGCAGAAGTAGCTATGGCAAAATTGGATAGCTCTAGCTTTATATTACAACCTTTTGGAATAAAAGCGATGGTAGCAGCATTAAAAGTTATCTTGGATAGAGCAGAGGTAGAAGAGAGAGCTATAGAGATGGCAGGTAAGTTAGTAGAAGGTATAGTAAAAGCAAAAGGAGCTACGCATTTATTCGGAGAATCAAGTGATTCAGAGACAGCATTTAGAAAAATGCTTTTTATTCGTGATGATAGATATTTGTGGAAATTAATAGCGTCTTTGAAAGGTAGTGTTACAGAGGATAACAATATATGTGTTCAATATATTTTAGAGGAAGTAAATAACAGAATTGAAGAGTTATTTGACAGCAAGTTAGAAAGAAATTTGTTGTTAATAATGAGTAATTATAAATTTGGGTATATTGTTGATCAAATTAGAGGAAAAGCAATGGATTTAGCTGTAGAACGGAATAATAGATACTTTATTGACAAAATGAGTGAAATACCTTTAAACGACTCAATTTATAAGTGTGAAAAGTCAATAGAGAAGGGTAATTATGAATTTTTAGAGAAATTACTTAAATCAACTGATGTGTTAGAAATTAATGGTAATAATAAAAGTATTTTAGAATTAGCAGTGGAAAAAGGGGACAATTGCTTA
>DCBY01000015.1 GCA_002313635.1 Fusobacteriia bacterium UBA1095 | reverse complement strand
AAGAAATTCACACAATTCTTTATTTCCACTCCCTGCTGCAGGCACAAGTGCTGTCCTTCCATATTTATCTACTGCACTAATATCTGCTCCTTTCTCTATAAGAAGTTCACACAATTCTTTATTCCCATTTTTTGCTGCAAATCTAAGTGCCGCCCATCCATCTTCCTCTACTGCATTAACGTCTGCGCCTTTCTCTATAAGCAACTGGCACACTTCTTTATGTCCATTAAAAGCTGACTTCGTAAGTGCTGTACCTCCTAGACCTGATGAGGCATTAACATTTGCTCCTTTCTCTATAAGCAATTCACACACTCCTTTATGTCCATTCCCTGCTGCAAAACTAAGTGCTGTTTCTCGCCATTCCTCTACACATGCACTTTTTTCTATAAACAACTGACATACTTCCTTATATCCATTTATTACTGCCGCCTCTATAAGTGCTCTCTTTCCCCATGTATCTACATTAACATCCGCACCTTTCTCTATAAGCAACTGGCACACTTCTTTATGTCCATTCAATGCTGCGACCATAAGTGCTGTACCTACATGTTCCTCTGCTGCATTGACATCTGCTCCTTTCTCTATAAGCAACTGGCACACTTCTTTATAACCTTCCTTTGCTGACATCATAAGTGCTGTTATTTCATCTTCATCTACTGCATTAATATCTGCACCCCTCTCTATAAGAAGTTCGCACAATTCTTTATCCCCATTTCCTGCTGCGAACATTAATGCAGTCTTACCAGCATACCACCCCTCTGTTACAGATGCATCTACTTCTGCTCCTTTTTCTAATAAAATCTCGCATAATTCCCTATTACCACTTTGTGCTGCAAACATAAGGGCACTACGTCCCTTTTTATCCACCATATCAACATTTGCTTTTCTTTCCAACAACAGCTCACATAATTCCTTATGGCCATACTCTGCTGCATAAATCAACACTTTACCAGAATCCCTTAGTACATTTGTATTTATAACGACTTTTTTCAATTCTTCCAGCCATTCTACTGTCTTTTTCTTGCCTAATTTTGCTGCTGTTAATAGCATATCCTCTTTTATATCTTGCTTACTCTCTTTTAACCTGTCTATCATCTCCTTTACTAACCCTTCCTCGTATATACACAATATTTCTGTTGTATTTATTACCCTACGCTTCGCATTGCCTCTCATATCTCTGTAATTTTCTAGCAACCACTCTGTACTCTTTTCTTCTATCTCACTATTTTTACCTTCAACTATCAACCTTTCTAATTCTGTCGCCTCTATTCTCTTCATAAATTCATTTTCCAACTCTCTATTCCCGATTTCATTTATCATGGACAAAATCCTGTAGTCTAAGCATTTTTCTGGGATTAAATTAAACATCTCTACACTTTCTGTATCTATTATTTTTTTATATACTCTCTCTGGGTAATCAAACTCTTCTATATTTATTAAACAATCAACCAGTTCTAAGTTCCCTACTTCTATTGCTTTTTCTACTGGTAACACACCTCTTTCATCTTTATAATACAATGTCATCCATTTGCACACCAAATCTTCTATTAAATCTATTATGGAATCAGGCTCATATTCATCCTCTTGTTGTATTTCATACTCTTCTTGTATGAGAATATTTATGTCTTTTCTCATCTCTTCCCTGTATTTTCTCAGCTCTTCTCTTTTCCCTTTTTCTTTTACTCTTAATCCTTTGAATGTACAACTTAATATTAAAATTAAAAATATCATCTTTCCCCTCCTGGAACACAATTCTTGGCATATGCCCTTATTTATATTTTATTTCTACTCAAATGTGCTACTTCTAATTCTATAAATGTAATCTTCTAAACCGGATTATAACATTCCGGGCGGTTATTTGAAAACTAATTTTCATAATATTCTACGGCTTAAGTATTATTTACCTATCAAATATATACAATATTTTTTACATCAATCATATGCTATAGTAACATTGTTATCTGTTAGGTCACATACCTGTTATTCATATTTTTGCCTATTTACATAAGATATATTTTCTTTTTCTAAAGCAAGCACTAAAAGAGGCTTTTGATTTATTGTTAAAGAATTTGTATCCAATTCTATTTCCCCTATTAATTCCTTTAGTTTATCAAGATGTTCACTACTGTACTCAGAAATTGGAGTGCCATTTCTTATTATTGAATCTACAATAAATTTAATTAGGAGTGCTACAACTCCTTTTTTTGACAAAGTTAAGGCAGTATTCCCCCTTATTTTCTGGCAAATTGACCTATGCGCCTTCTATCTTAGCATAGTATTGTAAATCACTAAATTAAAGCAATTTTTATTAAACTACTCTTCTATCTTTTTTATTACCTCTTTTATGAAGAGGGTCTTGTCGACAAATTTTATTCAACTATCTCTAACTTTATAGTCTTCCCTATAAATCCTATCCCTATTTTATTACTTCTCCCTTCAAGTCTTCCCCATACTTTTTATCTTTTATCTGCTCTTTTGCTTCTTTTACTACATTGTACAGTCTTGAAAATCTATTTCCTGCTTTCAATTCAACTACTACACACTCTTTTTCATCGATATACCTATTCTTTCTAGTCCTATTGCTAAGTTAGACTTTACTTCATACATTTAATCCCTAAAAACATCATATTGGTATACTTTAACCATTATGAAAATCTCCTTACGTACTTTTATTCCGTATTTTACTACAAATCTCTTACTTGTAAAACAATACTAAATAGAGCTATGGTAGAATATGAAGCAGGAGACACAATGAAATTTTATGCATATTCAAATAGTTTAGGCAGTGGCGTTACGACTTCTTGGGATGAGTGTAAATTAAAGATAAAAGGTATAAAATCAAGATATAAAAAATTTCCTTCAAGGGAGCTAGCGAAATCTTGGTTGGCAAATGACTTCAATGTAGTGTTACCAAAAGCTGTATACTTTGATGCAGGCACGGGATCTGGTGAAACAGAAGTAAGAGTTACGAATGAAAAGGGAGAATCTTTGATTAAAAATTCCAACTCAAGAGGGAATCTAAGTGTTAAGGGACAAACCAATAATTTCGGTGAACTAATGGGAATGAAAATCGCTCTTGAACTTGCCTTATCCTCAAAAATAAAAAAGGTTTGTGGAGATAGCAAGTTAGTAATTGAGTATTGGTCTAAAGGATTTATAAAGAAGCAGTTACCTGAACAGACGGTTAAATTAGCAGAAGAGACAAAAATAATAAGAGAAAAATTTGAAAAAGGCGGAGGGAAAGTAGAACATATATCTGGAGACATAAACCCCGCAGATTTAGGCTATCACAGATAGCTGTGATAGAATTATGTATTATGAAAAAAAATAAATTTACAAATATATTAAAAAAAGCTTTTAAACTCGTTTCCTATGCTACCATAGGAGTTTTTGCACTGTACGTAATAGGTCTCTCTATAATTATTCCCTACTACATAGGTTATTTGGAAAATTTCAAGCCTGCCTCTTCAGAGAAAATAGTAGCTCACTATCAACTTAGAGGTGATAACCCCTTAGCCTATGATTTTGAATATGAAGATATTATCTTTGAAACAGAGGATGGAATAAAACTTTCAGGCTGGTTTATAGAGTCTGAACAACAATCAAATAGATGCATATACATGATACATGGTTGGAAATCATCAGGTGTGGCTTGCCTCTCTTTTCTGGATATTATAAAAGAGTATTCACTTAATAAAGAACATAACATATTTATCATCAATTTGAGAAATTCTGGAAATTCATCAAAAATCCCATCTGATTTGGGATATAAAACATCCAAAGATGTATTTGAGGGAATGAAATTTTTGAAACAAAAACAATATATAGATAGTATAAAGATATTTGCTATATCCATGGGAGCTATGGCAGCAACAACATGCCTAAATCTTTATGAAAAGAGAATTAAAGATCTAGGCATAAAAATAGAAAAAGTACTTTTTGATAGCCCACTTAGTGATGCTAAAAATGCTATAAAATCAGAGGAATCTATAGTTCAATTCCTAAGCTCTTTGGTATATGAACCTTTCTTTTTTGTAGTTAACTATAGATGGGATAACATGCTAAACAAGTTAAATTTTTCAACACTAATGAAAAATATTGATGTAAGCAAAATGTTAATACTTCAAAGTGAAAAAGATAAACTAACAAAGCTATCTTCTTTGAAAAAACAGATCAAAGACGTACCAGTAGAAGTAATTCTTTTTGAACAAGGAGCTCATGCTAGAATATTTCAGAGCAACAAAATAGAATACAAAAAAGTTTTTGGAGAGTTCTTTTTAGACTAAAGTAACTCTTGTATAAATGTATCCCAACCTTTTTTCTCTTTGGACTCATCTACTTCAAAAATAGATAGGCTAACTTCCTCATCATTGATAGATTCTAAAGAATAAAGAGGCCTGTCCCAAACTTCTAAATAAGATAGTAGACCCAAATCTTCAGACTTGTCTAAAAAGCCCCTAACAGCCTCCAGTGAAAAGTTAGGGACACCCATAGCACCAAAATCAACGCTCTTTATAAAGTCTATGAAATCTAAATACATTATAGATTCCTCCAACTCTGACTGAGCCTCTTTTGAAAATTCAACAATCGCATCAGCATTTTGAAACTCAGCTTTGTAAACGAAAGTTGCAAAACCGCCCCTGTTATTCATACTGTTTGTAGAAATTAACTGTAGATCTGTATCCTTGCTGAAGTCAGGAAACATCATCTTCCTTATCTTTATCATAGCGTTTATATCCTTACAACAAAGCGACACATGATAATTTTTTTCATTATTTACATAGTGTATAGTCCTGTTATCCTTATCGCTAGGCTCTTTCAAATCAACTATGATCTCTTTTGAATCATCTCCTTTTATTCTAGCCCTAATCTTATTCTCATAAGCATCAACTTCAATAATCTCTTCATCAACCTTTAAGATTATTTTTTTAGCTACAACCATATCTTCCTTAGTTGAAGGTGCTTTAACTTCAGACACCGCCAACTTTAAAAAAGTACAAAACAAAGATAATATTAGAAACATATCTTCCCCCTTGTTAAATTTATTGTACAACCATTATACCAATTACTTTTAATCTTGTAAAAGTTGTTGTTTTGAAAGTGATGAATAAATTCCATCTAACTCTATTAATTGGTCATGGGTACCTTGTTCTATAAGCTCACCATTATGCATAACTAATATCCTATCCGCCTTTGCTGCGGAAGATATTTTATGTGTAATAAAAATAGTTGTCCTACCAGACATTGAATTCTCTATAGCCTCTGAAACTAATTTTCCGGACTCTGCATCAAGTGCAGAAGTAGCCTCATCTAGAATAAGTATTTTAGGATTACGAAGAATAGCTCTAGCAATTGCTATTCTTTGCTTCTGGCCTCCAGATAAATTAGATCCATCTTCTCTAACCATAGCATTCATTCCATCTCTCATCTTATCTGTAAATTCAGTAACAAAAGCTCTCTCTGCAACTCTCCTCACGTCCTCTATACTGTAATTAGAGGAACCGTAAGAGATATTGTTGGCTATAGTATCAGAAAATAGGAAAGTTTCCTGAGGTACTATGCTTATTTGATTGTGAAGATCACTATCTTTTAGCTTTGTTATATCTTTTCCATCTATTTTTATTTTACCATTAGTGGGATCGTAAAGATTGAGCAGTAAGTTAGCCACCGTACTCTTCCCTGATCCACTTCTACCTATTATTGCTATCACTTCTCCCTTTTTTATACTAAAGCTCAAATTATTAATTGCAAATGCCTCACTACCAGGGTATCTAAAGGAGACGTCTTTGAAATCTACATCTCCCTGCATTTGAGATAGGGGAACAAGACTATTAACATCCTTTTCCTCTACTTCTATATCTAGTATCTTGAACAACCTCTCTGATGCATAAAAGTAAGTCTGAATCTTTCCTAGTATCTCTATAAAATCTGAAATATTTTCATGAACTTCACCTAAAGCTACAAAGAAAAACATAAATCGACCAGGGTGCATATTTCCTTTAATAACTTCATATCCTCCATATACAGCTATTGCTGCTAAAGATAGAAACATTACCCAACCTTCAATAAATTCAAAGGAAGCTCTAACCTTTACATTATCATAGTGCCTATTAAAGTAATCTTCACTATTTCTTCTGAATTTCTCTCTTTCAAATTCCTCTGTTCCAAAAGCTTTAATAACCCTAATTCCTCCCAAAAAGTCCTTCAAAGTGTTAACAAAAATTACTAATTGCTCTTGAATTCTCTTTCCAGTAAAGATAATTTTTCGAGCAAAAAGCTTTATTATTATCAACATACCAGGAACTACCAAAAGAAACGAAAGTGTTAAATGGAAATTCTTGTAAAACATTACAGCTATAAAAAGAGCTGTTGTTGCAGCATGGTAGATGCTATGAAATATTTGCTCTAGTAGCTCCTTTGTACGCTCTCCATCGTTAACAAAACGAGATATTATCTCACTTTTATCATGAGTAACAAAATAACTGTAAGGAAGCTTTGTTATTTTATTATAAAAATCTTTTCTCACATCTGTTATAAAATATCCTGTCAATCTTCCAGTACATATATCTACAAGATATTCTGCTACCTCTCTACCTGTTGAAACTAGTACATATTGCAATGTTATTATAATCAATAAAGTAACATTAGCTTGTAGAAGAGCCTCATCTACAAAATCTTCTATAAATACATTTGTATATACATCAAGAGCAGCAAACAGTATAGACAAAACAAAGATCAACACGCCGAGCAAAGCGTATGGTCGTAAATATCCCAAAATTCTTCTAAAACTACTCATTGGTACTCCTATATCTTTAATATAAACTTAGAGGCAGTTGAACTTACAAATTTCTTTTCACCAACTTCATCAAAAAGTATAACAATTTTATCTAGGCTTAGTGAAGTAACTTTTCCTTTTCCAAACACTTTGTGAGCAACTTTGTCTCCTAAACTAAAGCCAACTATCTTCTGTAACCTTACTATTTGTGCCTTATTAATCTCTGCTATCTTTCTCTTATTCTCTTCTTTTCTTTTTTTCATGTCTTCTATTGCCTTGAAAAGAACTTCAGAACTTTTTCTGTCATTTACTTTTTCTGTTAATTTAATTTCTAATAACATTTCTGGTATTTCATCAACAAATCTAGATCTCTCCCTAAATGTTGAACTTGCATTATATACAGCTCTACTTTTGGCATAACTTAAAATTAACATCTCTTTGGCTCTTGTCATTCCAACATAAAAAAGTCTTCTCTCCTCTTCAATGTTATTAGACATAACAGAATTAGAGTGTGGAAATAGCTCCTCTTCAAGGCCTATAATAAATACTACTTTAAACTCTAGTCCTTTAGAATTGTGAATAGTCATCAACTTAACATGATTCTCCCTATGATTAAGTTCATCAGTAGAAGAGGCTAAAGAGATGTTATTTAGGTATTCACTTAAACTAATATCTATACCAGCAGCTGAATTTATTAACTCTTTTACGTTGTTCAATCTATCTTCTTCCATTGCCTCTTTCAAATAGTTATTATATCCACTATCTATGGCAACTCTATTTAAAAGGTCTCTTATAGAGGACACTTTAGCTATCTCCATAAAATTAGTTATCATATCTCTGAATGACAGAAGAGAATTCTTTATATTAGAAGAGAATATATCTAATTCCTGAGCCTTATCAATAGCCTGTAGAAAGTCTATATCTTCCTGCTGACATAGGCTTACTACCTTATCCACAGTTATCTGTCCTAAACCTCTTTGAGGAGTATTTATTACTCTTTGAAATGATAGACTGTCCCTTGTATTATGGATAAAGCTTAGATAAGCTAATATATCTTTAACCTCTTTTCTTTGATAAAACTGCATACCTCCATAAACTCTATAAGGAATACCCGCCCTTATTAACTCTTCCTCTGGTTCTCTAGACTGAAAATTATTTCTGTACAGTATAGTTATGTCACTATAGCTATAGCCCATTTCTAGAAGCTCTTTTATCTTGTAGACCAAGAATTTAGCTTCTTTTCTACTATCTTCAGATTGGTTTAAAAATACTTTTTCACCTTCAGATTCTTCTGTCCACAATTCTGAACCTAAAGAGCTGTTATTGTTCTTTATAACTGAATTTGAAGCTTTCAGTATATTAGAAGTAGATCTATAATTTCTTCCTAAATTACACTTGAAAGCACCAAATTGTCCTTCAAAACCCAATATATTGTTTATATTAGCACCCCTAAATCCGTAGATAGACTGTCTAGGATCTCCTACAACAAATATATTTTTCCTTTTACCACCTAGCTTCATAACTATTTTCATTTGGAGTTCATTTGTATCCTGAAATTCATCTACACTTATGTAATGAAATCTATCTTGGACCTTCTCCAAAATTTCCTCATTGTCTAGTATTCTATCCGTGTATACTAATATGTCAGCAAAATCTAGAGCATTATTCTTTAGCAAATCTTCTTGATACATTTTGTATATATCTACTAATACTCTATCTAAACTGGTATTAACAGGAATTTCAGAGAGCCTTAAACCACTCTCTTTGTAACTAGATATCTTGCTAATTATCTTTGAAGCAGAAAGCTTAATATCTATTCCAAATCTTTTAATTATTGATGAGACTAACTTTTTTTGATCATCAGAATCATAAATATTAAAGCTTCTATCTAAACCTATGACGTCAATGTATTGTTTTAAAAGCCTTACCCCAAAAGAGTGAAAGGTAGATATCCATACATCATTCTGACCTATTAGGTTAAATACTCTCTCCTTCATCTCATTAGCAGCCTTGTTGGTAAAGGTTATAGCTAAAATAGAGTTACTAGGAACACCTAATTCATTAACCATATGAGCTATCCTATAAGTTAAGACCCTTGTTTTACCACTACCTGCACCAGCCAAAACCAAAACAGGACCATCTACTCTTTCAGCTGCTACTCTCTGTTCTTCATTTAGGTTATCTAAAATTGTCATAATTTTTCCCTTAAATTGTACTATGTTTAAATTATAACATAAGCTATGCACATGAAAAAAGGGAGTGTTTAACTTCCCTCTTTCTCATAGAAAAGAATATATATTCCTGAGCTAGCTTGAGAGTGAGGAGCATCTTCAGGCTTCACCTCAACAACAGAGCTGTCATTATGCTTATACCATTTACCATCTTTCTCTGATTTGATATAAGCAACGTAGTGTCCCCCTTTTGAACCCCCAAAATGAACTACATATGAGACCAATCTATACCTTTGATCTCCATGAACAGTAGCAAGATCATAGGTATCACCTACCATAATCTTTGTATACACCTTAACAGGTTCATTTCTTTTATATGCAAATCTTGACAGTAAGACCAAGAGATCATTAGGAGCATTTTTAGCTTTCAAATCTAAAGTTAAGTTGAGAACAATTGCATCCGATTTAACTACTCTTTCAATTGCTATATTTATACTTCCACTTTCATCTTTCTTTTTACCCTCTTTAAGGTAGATATTCACCTTATCACCGCTAAGAGAGCTTACCCTCTCTCTTTTCCCTTCTTTGATCATATAATTCACATACTTTTTCTCTTTTTTCCCTTTATCATCTATAACTTCTTCTTTAACTTTAAAGAAGAAGGAGTGATTAGGGTAATTTTCTGAAATCTTCTCCAATAAGTTTAATTTTTGTTCATAGCTTTTCACATTTTCTCTGTATGCTTTTGTTTTTCTCTCATCACCTTTAAATCTGATTGAAGCATGTTTAAATGCCTCTTCATGAGTCTGATCAGAGTTCCTTATAGTAAAGATACTATCTTCATCAATTAACACCTCACCTTTATTAACTTCCATAAAAGTATAAACAACTTCACCTGATGAAGCTCTATCTTTTACATCTATTTCATAAATAATGTCGCCAATTGGTGAAGCAATAAAATAGGTACCATCGCTCTTTTCAAATAAGTAAAAGCCTGTATCATTTGCATAATTTTTTGCAAACTCTTCAGTTATTTCAACTTTTTTACCATTATTCTCTACAGACTCAATTAAAGTAATTTGTAATTCTGAACTTGGATTGAATTTTTTTGGCCCTCCAACATCTGTTCCTAGATCTGTCAAATTCAGATTGCCTTCAACCTCAGGTATTTTTATAACTAAACCACCTAAATGTTGAGATGCATTTTGATCAATTACTAGATTATTGATCATCCTTCTTCCAACAGCTTCGAAATATTTACTCTCCATAAGGCCGTTTGATAGACTAACTAACAATTCATAAGCATCCTGCTGACCATTACCACTTATATCTAATTCCGTTATACCTGCATCTCTGTACTCTCTTTTGAAGGCACTAAATATTGCTCTAGACATCATTGTGACATCCTGATCTAAATTTAGCATATTTACTAAACTTGCATAAAACTCCCTAAATCTTAAAGTTCTTTTATCAAAAGCATCAACAATACTATTACTGCTAGCAGAACTGATTCTGTTTCCTAATACTCTAGAGTAAGCTTTAATTACAGAGCTTATATAGCAAGTGTTTCCACAATTACTCAGCCCATTCCAATTAGCAACATTTAGAGGTTCATACTCTTTTTTGTAATCTATTACAAGCTTTCCAACATTTCTACCCTCATACTTAACAGTTATTTCTCTTTTTCCACTCTGTGCTACCATAGGAAGTATATAAGCTGCAGCATTATCATGAAATGATATATAAGATTCCTCTTGTGGCCAAGTAAAATCAATAGGATCACTAATTGCTAATTTTAATACCTGACCAGGAAACGCTTCACCTATCTCTTTCTCTCCAAAAAGCTCAAACCCACTGTATAGAGACGGAACTGACAAAATTTCATACTCATATATTAAAAAATCCTTACCCTCAAATTCCACATAGAATAATAATCTACTAGAACCTTTAGGAAAATCCTTCAAGCTTTTCAAATATACTCCATCATTACTTTCAATAGACTCTAAATAAGCAAATATATCTCCTTCATAATCAGTGTTAACACCTAATACACCCTCAGCAGATATTATTATATCTTCTCCCTCAATACTTCCCTTTCCTTCTTCAACAGTTAGATCAATAGAAATATTATTAATAAGAACATTCAGCTTTCCTAAATTAAATCCTCTGCATGATATATCCAACTCTTTAACACCTAAATTTTTAACATCTTCTGATAAAGCCAGAAGTTGCTCAGCATCTGAAATATCTACTTCTTCACCTTGATGACTAAAAGTTAAACCTGGATAATTGATTTTTTCTGATTTTGATCTACTTATACCCTTAGGTCTTTTTCTTGAAAAAGGTAGAGAAACGTCTATATCACCTGGTATAGCTTTTACAGTTATTGGATTACTATCATATCCATTCTGCTTCACAATAATTTCATAATCACCTGGCTCAATTATAGAAAAAGTGCTTCCTGATAATTTCTTCCCTTCTTCTTTACCTTTTAGAAAATAATAAAAAGTAGGATTATCTACATTACTGCTAAGTGTTACAAAATCTTTACCATTAGCAACTAAATAATCAGAATCTGTTTTCATCCATATCTTTTCGGAAGGGCCTCTTGAAATTGTACTACTATTTGAACTACCAAAGCACCCTAGCAAAGCTAACAAAAAAACCATAACAAATCTCCTAAAATTGTATACTCTTATTGTATTATAAAGAGCAATATTAATCAAATTTATCTCATATCCAAAAAATAACAATAATTCTAGAGAATTATAGCAAAGAGAGGCTATTTTAATTTATACAAAATGTCTAACATTAAGGATTTCCAATTTTCTTTTTCATCCAAAATAGAAGAGAGCTTATCAGATATCTCTTTTGTAAATTTAGATCTAATTCCCTGATCAGATATATCTAATCCCTTATTCTTAAGAATTGCCTCTCTGAAAATAGCAAAGCACTCTTTATAGCTTGTATTCTTAGCTATCTTTATCATAGCCCTTCTGTAACCTCTATTGAAATAAAATCCAAAAATAGAATATCTAATTAGCAGATATAGTAAAGTTATAGCAACTATCCATAAGATCCCTTTACCTTTACTGAAAAGTCTCCATAAAGAATTTTGATCATTTATATGAGTACCTTCAGAAAAATATTCGGGTAGAGTTAAGCTCCCCACAGTACCTTTAGAAGTGTCAAAATACTTTATCTCTCTCTTAGGTAGAACAACATTCCGTAACTTTGGTACAATCTTTATTTTAAATATCTTCTTAGCATTATATTCTCCGTTTGAGATAAACTCAATATGCTGAGATTTTTCTGTAACTTCAAAGCTATCGTCACTCTTATAAATTGAATTGACATTTTCTAAATTAGCATTACCATACAAAGTTAAAATTATACTTACACATCCATTATCCTCATTTAAACTGTATTCCATGTTGGGTTTACCAACAATTTCTATATCAGGTTCAGGGAGAGAAATAATTTCTATATCTATCTCTCTACTTTGGACAAAACCCGGTCTAAAGTGACCATGAAAATAGGTTGTATCCAAAACTTCCACGTCTAAAGTCCTAGATGGAATCCTTATATCTTTATCCTCATCAGCATAGACAATAATTTTATCTATAGGGAATCTATTGAACTTACTAAAACCTCTCATGCATTTATCAACATCCCCTTCTACATGAACAACTTTAATACCCTGAGATTTGATAGGCCTAAATTTTGCATAAGCAACTTCTCTAGACGAAAGAAGATCATAGCTCAATACAAACTTCTCTCCAGCATATACTTTGCTTGGTACACCTGAAATATCAATAGAGCAACCTGGAGCTGGTTCACTATCAAAGACATGAATAACTACGTTATGAGAACCTTCTGCCTTTAAATGAAAGTCTCCAATGCTTTTTGGCTTAAGATGAATCACTTTACAAATTAAATTTTTGTCTTCATCTGACTTTTTGCAATACTCTTTTGAAGAGAGAATTTCAAAATTTTCTAAACCCTCTATGTCAAACTCTTCTTCAGATTCAGCGTAAAAATAGAAACTATTTTCTAATGTAAGGTTTTCTCTGTTGACCTCTATAACCGATGAAAAAGCGTTCAGTAAAAGTGAACAAAATAAAATTGTTTTAAACATAACGCCCCCCTTTATCTAAAATTTTATCTCATAATTAAAAGCAAAATTCAATGTAGGAATCTCTTTGAAAAGTTCATGACTAGACTGGTCTGCTACTATTAGATTATTTAAAAAGATATCCCATCCATAAATTTTCAAACCAAAATCTAAAGATAATCCATAATTAAATTTCTCTTCTCTTCTCACAAAATCCTCCGTAAGATAGACAAAAGCACCAACTCTGAGAGTATCTATCTTGAATTTGTAAGGAGCTACAATCAAATTCACATCAAATTTAATGCTATCCCTTACTCCCATGACAAAATATGATGTACCTTCAATTTTTCTAAGGTCAACAAGCTTATACCACCTAAATTCTGGAATAGTACTCTCTTCACCTATAAATCCATGATGAAAATGAAAGTAAACATTGCTCTTCATAAGGACAGAAAATCCTAATTTACCAACATTTTCACCTCTTGTACCAATTTTAGGCAAAAATGCTAAAGAATGTCTACCTTTTTTGAAATTAAAAATAAGTTTTGCATTATTGTCTCGAGCTCCGTCTTTAAGGGACACTCCTAACTCTGCTCCTGTGACTAGATAGAGCTGCCTAGTAACAGAGATAGGAAAATTCATACCCAGCTTAAGTTTAGGATTAAAATTACCTTCCATAACTGTTTCAATAATATCCCAATAAGCATCAACATACAGAGTTTTTGCCTTTAGTATGCTACCTTTTAAATTATGTAAACTTAGAGTAAAAGATGGGTAAAATATGTTAAAATCAGGATAAACCCTAGAAATATCATTGGATACATTTATAACTCTATTTTCTTCTCCTGAAACTATTCTCATGTTTGATGGGCTTACTCTGTCAGAAGTAGAATTAACAATAGCATCTACCTCTTTCAATACACTGCCTCTAAAAATAGGTGAAATTACATGCAATTTATTTTTATAGTAAGTAGCCTCAGTCACTTCTCCTACATAGATTAATTTTTTATTTTTACTATAAATATCAAGCTGGTAAACAGAATCATCTTCATTAGACACAAAATATAGGTTGCCTCTGTGTACAAAAGGTGCATGGCCTTCACATATCTCTATGCCCCTAGTCAAATTAAATATCTTGGTAGAACTACCCTCTCTTGATCCAGAAATTATCAAATTATCTTTATAAATAAATGCTTTTTCAACTTTAATTCCCTTATCTAGAGATAACAACTCTTCATTGTCTTTGTAGATTCTATCTCTCAACCCTCTATTCTCTATCCAGTAAATTGAACCCTCTGAAACAAAAAATCTTTCCGAAGTATTACTAGCTACAAGGGAGCCATCTTTGTACAAATCATAGGTCAATTTGTCATTATTAAAATCTATTCTAGCTGAAGTATAGTAAATATTATCCCCATCTAGATCAAAATGAGCTACATCTCCTACTCTAACCTTAAATTTGTCATCCATCAAATTAGTTACCCTACCAGTAGAGGATAGGAAAAAGATATGATTACCAGACTGAATTTGAAAAATTTTTCTATAACTTCCTCTTGCAGGATATCTACCCTCTTTTTTCTCTATAATACTCCACCACTCCCAAAATATCGTAGGGCTGTACACATCAACAAAACAGTGCATAGGCCCACTATTGAATGCTCTTTTGTCTTTAAGGTAAAACAGTCTCTTCATTGTAATGTTAAATTTTTCAAATCCATGTCTTTTAAGAAGATAAGATAAAAAGTCTGCAAATAGATATTTCAAATAAAAATCGTCTTCCCTAAGCTTGTCAAATATCATACCAGGAGTTACACCCTTTTCTACAAAGGTGCTGTTAATAGCACCTGCGGACTCTCTAACAAAACGATCCATTAATTTTTTATTTTTATCTGAATTAACAGAATAATCTCTAGCTATAAAAAGAGCCAAGCCCTCTACTAACCAGTCATGAAAGAATAGAGAGGTTAATTTTTCTTTTATTGGATACAATACATCTATATAACTTATAGATTTTTGTAAACTTTGTTTTGCCTTCTCTCTTATCAACTGTTTTGAGAGTTCATAACAAAATAAAAAATCAAATGAATCAGAATCAAATATGTCATACTCTTTAAAATTAACAATCTTTACAACAGAAGAGGGATCTTTCTCCCTACTGTTAGGAAGTGGTGATATTTTTGTACTTAAATCATAGGTGGTAATGTAGATATCAAAATTACCATATTCCAAATTTAAATATTTATTGATATGGCTATATATCTCATTTACATGGTTTACGTTGATATCATCAATAAAAAAATCCTCATGAACAAAAAGTGATAAATTATTACATTCAACTTTAGTATAAGATGCTAATCCCTTTGTAAACAAAAGAGAGAAAAGCAGAGCTATATTAAACATCTAGCTCTCCAATCTCTTTTGTTTGCTTATCAACTATCTTTTTAACTCTACCCTCAGCTTTTGAAATTATTGAATGGCAATCCTTTATTAAAGAGACTGCTTCTTCATATAGAGATATAGAATTTTCTAAGGATACACCTTTACTCTCAAGCGCTTCTATAACCTCATCTATTCTAGCTAAAGCCTCTTCAAAACTCATCTTTTTCTTAGACATAAAACTCTCTCCTAAATAAAGCATTTAGAAATATTATACCAAAGAGTAAAAAACAACTAGATTTTTTTTAAAAACATAACAGATGTAGATCCAAACCTTTTCTCTTTTTCACAAACAAAAGCACTTAACAAGATATCTACACTTTTATGCTTCTCTATTACCAATGTTCCCTCAGGTGACAGCAAATTACTCTGTTCTATCTCTTTCAACAATGATTCGTAATTTTTATAAAAATAAGGAGGATCTATAAAAATAAAATCAAAGGTGGATCCCTTTTTGGATAAAATCCTTATAGCAATTTCTGCCTTATTTGAGTAGCACATCACTCTGTCTTCCACACCCAATCGTTTAGCATTATTTATTGTATCAATCACTGCTCTTTTGTCTATATCAACCATAAGTGCTGAGGATGCTCCTCTACTAATAGCTTCAAATGAGAGCATACCTGTACCTGCAAAAAGATCTAAAATACTTTTACCCTCCATGCAATCTAAGATTTGAAATATGGATTCTCTAACCTTGCTCATAGTAGGCCTAGCCCTAGTCTTACTAGATATTTTTTTATTTTTTAAAAAACCATTTATTATTCTCACAATGTTCCTTTGTTAATTTGTTGCTATTATGATTCTATCGTGCTTATTATAGTCTTTTATGCAAGACACAAACTTATAATCAGATAGCAGAGCTCTAACATCTTTACCCTGCTCACTTCCTATTTCAAATATTAAATAACTATCTTTTTCTTTATAGGCTGATGCTAATTCTACTATCTTGTTATAAAAGTAAAGTCCATTGTCTTTTGCTATTAAGGCACTCTTAGGCTCTTTTTTAACCTCATCTGAAAGTGTTTTATACTCTTCTTCACTAATGTAAGGAGGGTTTGAAAAAATAATGTCATAAGTACCAGTAACGTTACTAAAAAGATCACTGACAGAAAACACCACATTAGATCCATATTTCTCTTGATTAACTTTAGATATCTCTATAGCTTTACTAGAAATATCCACTGAAGTGACTAAAGCATTTTGATTTTCCAATGCTACAGTTATAGCCGCTGCACCACTCCCAGACCCAATTTCCAGTATCCTAGGGTTAGAAAATTTTTTAGATATTTCTATAACTTTCTCTACTAAAAGTTCAGTTTCAGGCCTAGGTATCAAAACATTTTTATCTACCTTAAAATTTCTGCCATAAAAGTTAGCTTGACCAAATATATACTGTACAGGAATTTTATCTGTTGCTCTGATGTCCACAGTATCTAAAACTTCAAATACATCTTCTAATGGTAACTCTTCATTAAAATCCAAATGAAGAGATAGTCTATCTTTGCAAAGTATTTGTGATAATATGTACTCTGCCTCAAATTTGTAGTTATGCACACCTGATGTTTTCAATATTTCTTTTGCTTCAGATAAAAGATCTTCTAACTTCATATTCCCTGCTTCAACTTTTCAGCTTGTTCAAAAGACATAAGACTATCTATTAAGTCCTTCATATCTCCATTCATAATAGCATCTAATTTATGCAGAGTAAGATTGATTCTGTGATCAGTAACTCTTCCTTGAGGATAGTTATAGGTCCTTACCTTTTCACTTCTATCTCCTCTACCAACCTGTAACTTTCTAGAATCATCTATCTCTTTTCTCTTTTTTTCTTCTTCTAAGTCATAAAGTTTAGTCTTCAAAATTTTCATTGCCTTCTCTCTATTCTTTATCTGGGATCTCTCATCCTGACAAGTAACAACCAGTCCTGTAGGAAAATGTGTTATCCTAACCGCAGAATCTGTTGTATTGACTGATTGCCCCCCTGCTCCAGAAGATCTGTATACATCCACCTGTATATCTTTAGGATCAACATGAATAGATACATCATCCGCTTCCGGTAGCACAGCAACAGTAATAGTTGAAGTATGAATCCTTCCAGATGACTCTGTCTTTGGAATCCTCTGAACTCTATGAACTCCACTTTCAAACTTCATCTTACTGTATACTCCCTTACCTTTTACCATAAAGACTACTTCTTTAAAGCCCCCAGAAGATGCTTCATTAAAATTAAGAGGCTCTATTCTCCAACCTAACTCAGTAATGTATCTTTGGTACATCCTAAATATATCAGAAACAAATATTGCTGCCTCTTCTCCACCAGCTCCTGCTCTAATTTCAACTATTACATTTTTCTCGTCATTTTTGTCTTTAGGTAGAAGCATTAATTGCAAATCTCTATCTAAATTCTCTAGATCTTTTTTTAATTTTTGCTTCTCTTCTTCAACAAGAAGTGACATATCTTCATCATCATACTTCTCTTTTTCTAATTCAGAAAGCTCTAAACTAAGCTTTTGATATTCCCTATACTTTTCAACTATAGGTTCTAAAGATGTCATAGACTTAGCTAGTTCAGAACTTTTTTTGTGATCTGAAACCACCTCTTTAGAAGAGAGACTCTCCTCTAAATCATTGAAACGTATAACTATTTCATCTAGCTTATCAAAAACTCTTTTATCCATTAACTACACCCACAACCTGAACCCGGAGAACAACAAGACTCTTTTGACATGTCATTAAGAAACATTCTTAACTCATCATCACCAAGCATAGATATAAATTTAGAGAGTGCTCTCTCCAAATCTTCCTTTGTAACACCTAAATCTTTTGCTCTTTTTTCAAAAATATCCACTATATACCTCCTAATTAATCTGCAAACAGAACAACAGCTGATTTAGAATCTATCTCAAAATCATCTATCCCTACAATATTATCATAATTTTTTTTAGATAAAGGGTCAACGTATGTTCCCTTAAACGGAAGGGGTAAATTAAATTTCTGCCTAGAGTTGGACAAATTTACTACTATAACGGCTGCTCTATCCCTAAATTTTCTGTAGTAGACAAGAACTTCTCCCGATACATCCTGAGGAAGAGGTGGAAAGATAAGTTCTCCATACTTAAAAATATCTTCTTTCTCTTTTCTCAAACTCATAAATGAAGAGAAGAAATTGTAAATATCTCTATCAACTTCTCTTGAATAGAAAACCAAATCATTAACATTATCTACATCTTTGAAATTAGGGTCAGGGTATTTAGATAAAACGTCATAATCCCTATCATATGGCTCTATTTCGCCCCATATCATAGGTTTTCTTGAATCAGGATCAGATGCACCCCACATCCCTGCCTCATCACCATAAGCTATCATAAATGATCCTGGGTAGGTAGCAAGAAGTATAAGGGTCAATTGCAATTTCTTTTCAGCACTTTCCCCTAGCATGCTAGGCTTTATTAATTTATAGTTCTTATTCTCTTGTGCTCTTGTATTTATCTCATCAATGTTTATAAAAGAAGAGAGTGCCCTCTCAGTGTCAATTGTAGATATAGGAGAGACAATAGATCCAATAAAAGAGTCCGGATATCTTAAAGTATTAAGAGATAGTGTTGTTCTTAGTGAACTAGAATTGTATGAAGAGAAATAAGAAAAAAGAGTCAATATGTCAGCAAAAGAGCGCAAATTGAAGATAGCATCTGTTGAATCTAAATCTTCAAAAACTTCTGAATAATCTAAAGGAAGAGCACAAACAAATATGTCTGAATTGTCTCGGATATAGTTTAGGATTTCACGATCTTGTAGAGATGACACCATTATTCCATCTAGTCCCATATCCCTGAACTTAATCAAAGAATTGAGAAGATACTCTTTCACTTCAAGATTATTATGATTTAGCATAACTATATTGCCACTATTAGCATCATCTTCATGAACATACCAGTCATAAAAGAGTGATTCCTTACCCTTTTCTTCTATGTCCTTGTAAGCAAAGTGATCCTTACCAGTATGCAAAGGAAATTCTATAACAACTTTTATGCCTCTATCATGTGCTTCATCTAAAAGAGATTTAAAAAGATTGTCTGATTCTGAAGTCCCAGACCTCTTTTCTATAACCTCATAGTCTTTTTTGCTACCTGTAGCTATATCAGGGGATATGTAAAAATGGTCAGCAACCTCTAATTTATTGGAAGATTTAGAAAAGAAAACGGGATTCAGTAGAATAACATCTACTCCCAAATCTTGAAGATAATCTAATTTTTCTATTATCCCTTGTAAATCTCCGCCATACCTTCTAAAATAAGGCATATCATACCATGAATTCTTCTGTTTAAAAGCCTTTTCTTCCTCCGTTAACTCTGCCCAAGATATGTTCCAAGCAACAGAATCTATATTTTCAGCACTTCCTTTTCTAAATTTATCAACATCAATTTGATACCAAAAAAGTGAGTTAAAATCCTCAAATTTATTTGGCTTGAAATCTTTTAGATTATATTTAAAGTTTTCTTCCTCATCTCTAAATCCAACACTTATAGATCCATCTTTGAGCAAAAAATAATACTCTAATTCTCTATCTTGGTAAACAAAATCAACATAAAAATATTGCTTGCCCCTAGTTGACCCTATTTCTTTCATGGAAATCTTTTTCTCTTTGCCATCCTCAACTAGAACTAAGAACGCCTTTGAAACATCATCGGCTCTACATCTTAAAAAAACTCTAACTAAATTTTCATCTACTCTGAAAATGTACTTGCTGTTCAACTTATGCCTTAGGTAATTGACAGCTATCTTTCCATCTCCCTTTTTAGGAAGTGTAAAAGAGCAGAGCAAAAGAAAAAATAAAGCAATCCTTTTAATTTTAGTCCTCCCTAGTTACTTCTACATAGCCTACTCTAGAAAATACATTCCTAGTTATATCATCTTCAAAATTATTGAGATCATCTACATCCCCTAACATATTAATAACATTTGGATGAGAATCAGAATAGGAACCTCCTCCAAAACTAGTGTATGTTGAATATTGTTCCACTTTCTTAATCGATGCCCCATTAACAGGGTATGCATCCAGGTTTAAAACAAAAATTTGTAGTCCTTTTAACCTTTTCATCACACTTTCAAATTCATTCTTAGGTAATTTTACATAAATTTTGTTGTCATAAACTCTAATTGTGTTAGGTACAAAAATATCAGAAGACAAATTTTCAATCTCAGAAGTATCATCATACACCTCTGAATGAACTTTCATAACCTCTTTTCTCAATGAAGCCCTTGAAACAGGGGAGACTAGAACTGATTTTTCCCAAGCTTCTTTAAAGACGACCCTTCTATCCTTTAGTGCTTGATGATGATTCTCTACATTAGTGAAAAAATATACATCAAAAACTTGTTTATCCCAACCACCTGGTAGAGACAAATTATTAGTGAAAGCACTTCCTACTTCTAGTATAAGAACGTAACTATCATTCAAATCCCTTACTTCAACTGATTTGATATCAAAATCACCTGATCTAAACATGTCCGATCTGGGATAAGAGTAAAAAGCTCTATTTTCACTCTCTATCCTCAAAACCACTTTTGATTCTAAAATTTCTTTTTTGTCCATTTTTGTTTCAACGGTCTCACAAGACAAAAAAGATAAAAGAAATAAAAAAAACATTAATCCTCCAAACTAGAAAAATTCTATCATTAAAACGATTCTTTTTCAATTTTACAATTTTCAATGATATAAAGTATTAGATTTGCAAACCACATCTTTAAACATTTTCTCAAATATGACTGCCTTTAAAAATGTTTTATTCGAACAAGCAAGGCACCCCTAATTTTTCACTCCTATATTCTCTTGATTTTACTACACTTAGTTAGGAAAAACAAAAAAATAATGTCATAATCAATTTCCTTTTTTCTTCTGGAGCTGCTTTACAATATAAAAATACTACTATACTACTTTCAATTTCACTTCTTTTCCTATAAATCCTATTCCTATCTTTATTACTTCTCCTTCTAAGTCATCTCCATATCTCTTCTCTTTTATTTGTCTTTTTGCTTTCTCTAATAATTCCTCTAATTTATTATAGCTATTTCCTGCTTTAATCTCTATTATTATATGTTCCCTCTTGTCTTTTCTGCTTAATAATATGTCTACCCTTCCTAATCCACTCTCTAAATTTGATTTTGATCTGTATAATTTAAAACTTGAAAA
>DCBY01000007.1 GCA_002313635.1 Fusobacteriia bacterium UBA1095 | reverse complement strand
CGAGAGGACCGGAATGGACAAACCAATGATGTACCAGTTGTTACGCCAGTAGCATCGCTGGGTAGTCACGTTTGGAAAGGATAAACACTGAAAGCATCTAAGTGTGAAGCCTACTTCAAGATGAGTGCTTATGAAGACCTTATAGACTATGAGGTTGATAGGTAGCAGGTGTAAGTTTTGTAAGAAATTAAGCTGAGCTATACTAATATCTTCTAACTATTTGTTGATACTTGAGATATATGTAATGTAATTATATTTTGATAGGTGAGTAAGATTGTAGGGGGTACACCCAGTAACATCTCGAACCTGGCAGTTAAGCCCTATTCGCCAAGAATACTTTACGGGAACTCTTGGTTTGCCTATCATTTAAGTGTTATTATACTTGTTTTCCATTTTTATTTTTAATCAAGGGGTTGATGATGGAGAAGAAAGAAAAGAAGAGAATGTTAATTAGGCTTGAGCCTACTCTTTCTGAGAATTTAAAAAAGCGTGCTAAGCTTGAGACAAGATCCATGAACAGCTTGGTACAGCATGCTCTTAAGAAGTACATAGAATGGTCAGAGCAGTAATTTATTTGTATTCATTTTAAAAATATGTTTTAAAGGTGTAGCTTGGTTGCACCTTTTTTTGTTATTATATTATAAATATTTAAACGGTTAGGGGAAGAGTTATGTTAAAAAAATTTAAAAATAGTACTAGGTATGTTGGAATTTTACTTGCTGTGCTTCTTGTAGGTGGTCTTGTTGCCAGTGCATTTGGTTCAATTTTTACTTTAATTTCTAATAGAGAAGATTACGTTATTAAAGTAGGTGAAAATAAGATATACCCTTCTATGATCAAATCTTTAAATGATGAATTGAGTAAAACCTTATTCATAGCATCACTTATCGACAAGGAAGTTATGGATAAATACAAAAATAAGCTTCATTTGAGCATTTCTAGCAATGAGATAGATGAAAAGTATTCTGAGAAAATATCTCGTGCCAGATCTAGGGTAAATAGAAGAATAAGTGAAAGAGATCTGGTTAGGATAGTTTATGGTACCACTATTGCTAAATTAAGATCATCAATATACGATGAAATAATGAATGAAAAGATACGAGAGATAATAGTAAACTCTTACTCCCCTAAAGAGAGAGATATAAAAAAAGTTATGTCTGATGAAGATTGTGATAGAGATAGAGCTATATATAAGCTTAAATCTGATAATGGCAACAAGTACTTCAAAAACTGGCTTCAGGAGGAAAGAACTGCTGTTAATCTAGAAATTAAAGATCCTGATTTTGCTAAATATGCTCCTTTTAACCTACTTAGCTTAGGCAGTCTGAAGGTTACCAATCATGAGTTTGCTAATACAATGAGCATATATGTCTCTTACCCAATGATACTGAACTACATGCCAGGTGATAGTAGTGAAGAGAAAGCAGCTAAGTTTGTCTACAAATCTTTGAATAGAGATATGCTACTAGCAGGTGAAGCATTATCAAAGGGAGTTAGATGTAGCAGAGATCTATCTAATTTAGATAAAATTAACTATCTAAAAGGTCGAATGGAAGAAAAGATTAAAGATGAGATTAATGTGAGAGATAGAGACTTAAAGGCATACTTTTTCTCTAATAGAGATAAGTATGATGAAAAAGAGAGGGCCTATGTAGATATAGTATTTCTTCCTTTTAAGCCTTCAAATACAGATATAGAAGAGAGAGATAGAGAAGCTAACGATATTTTAAATTCAGCTATAAAATCTAACAGTCTTCCAAAAGGTATGGAACAGAAAAAAATGTCAAAAGAGGAATTTACTAAAAAATTCGGAAGGAAGTTTTTTAGGAAGAATGAAGTTGTCCCTTCACTATTTCTAAATGAGGGAAAAAAGATAGTTGCTAAGGATGAGGGTGAAAGTGTATCTTTTGTGGAGCTAGAAGCTAAAATGTCTAAAGAGACAAAAGAATCTCTAGAAAGACAGGCAAGTAAGATATTGGACCAAATAGAAAAAGAGCATATAGATATGAAGAAAGCTGTAGAGTTGTACTCTGATGTAAACTTTAAGAAGAAAATTACAGTTCATAGAGATGGTAAGCTTGATAAGGAATTAGAAAAGGCTATTATGAGTAGCGACAGAATTGAAAAAGTTGTTACTGGAAAAGGTATTTATATATTCAAAAGAAGTTCATATTACCCAGAAAAGAGAGCAGTTTTTGAAGATGTAAGAAATAGGGTGGTTAATGACTACAAATCCTCAGTTTTTGATAAAAAGGTAGAGGAAGCTATATCAGATATCAGTTCAAGAAAGAGTGTGAAGATAGAAAAATCTTTCTTTAAAGATTTGATAGAAAAAAAGTAGATAACTTTCCTTCTGGCTAGGGAATCATTGCTGTTTTTTGTGGGATAAAACTTTGCTATTCAATTAGGAGATAGTGATTGTGAGGCTTGTATTTAAACTGGGCGAATCAAATTTCAGAGGAATGATAGAAGGCAAGAGTTTTTTTGTGGACAAGAGCTTGTTCATAAAAGAGGTAATA
>DCBY01000018.1:471-21532 GCA_002313635.1 Fusobacteriia bacterium UBA1095 | reverse complement strand
TATTCATATGCTCCATACACTCTTCTTCTTTACTTATCTTTAAATCTTTGAATAAGTTAAAAGAGTCTTCTTTCATGTCAAAAAAATACTTTAGCATTGAAAAATTTAGACTCTTACCAAACCTCCTTGGTCTTGGTATTAATATTACATCAGAACTTTCATTTATTACCTCTTTTATAAATAGGGACTTATCAACAAAGAAATTGTTGTTTTCTATTAGCTTCTTGAAATCAGATGTACTAAAATTAAAATTATACTTCATAGCCCCTATATTTTATCATTCAAACCTTATAATATCAATTTTATTCAACTACTTCTAACTTCATAGTCTTCCCTATAAATCCCACCCCTAACTTTATTACTTCTTTATTCAAGCCCTTCTCATAACTTACGTATTTCACCATCAAAATGTTATAATATCGATTGCTGCAAGCCATACAACCTTATATTTGTTATTCAAAAGTGTATAAATATTCATTTACAAGCTTTGGTACATTTTCACTAGTTTTCATACTGAAATTTATAATTTTTACCAGCCCATTTATCATCTTTCCAATCATCGTTATAAATTAGACTAAAATCAGCTCCCTTTTCTATTAACATTTGGCATATCTCCGTATTTCCATTAAGAGATGCAATTATTAAAGCTGTCCCTCCATTTCTACCTTTCGCATTGATATCTGCCTCCTTTTCTATTAAAGTTTGGCACAAATCTACACAATTCTTTTCTGCTGCTATCATTAATGCTGTATTACCATAGATATCTGTAGCATTGATATCCACCCCTCTTCTTATTAAAAAATCACACATACTCATATGGCCATTCATTACAGCAAGGATTAGAGCACTTCTACCACTAACCATCTACTGCCATACTAAAATCTAGTCCATCCCTCAACAAATACTCTACAGCCTCTGCCTTTCCTAATTTTGATGCTGAAAGCATCAAATCTTTCCTTATATTTTGGTTTTCTCCCTCTAATTTTTCTATAATAACCCCAATAAGGTCTTCGCCATAGAGACAAACAATGTCAGAAGTAGTGATCGCTCTATCGTCATCACCGCTCTCAAGATTTTTCTGGTACCTGTAATTTTGGTCTATCCATCTTTTACCCTTACTTTTTACTTCTCTAAATTTCCCCTTTAATATTAATCTTTCTAGCTCTGTAGCCTCTACTATATTTAGAAACTCTTGCTCTAAGAGTATATCTCTATTCAATTTTATTTTCATTAATAATCTATGATCAAGTCCACCTTTAGGAATTAAGTTAAACATGCTAATATCACCAGTGTCAACTATCTTTCCATATACTCTATGTGAATATTCAAAATAGTTTAATCTTATTAATATCTTGGTCGCTTCTAAATTCTTAATTTCTATAGCCTCTTCTACAGGCAAAAGTCCTTCATCGTTTTCTTTTAAAGCATCAATTTGCCTTACTTCTTTAAGTACACTTACACCTGCGTCACCACTTTTGCTTATAGCATCACTTATATCTTTTCTTCTTCCTTTCTCTTTTGAAATAATATTTTTAAGTGTGCAGCTCAGTATTAGTCCTAAAAACAGCATCTTAACCTCCAGATAGTAGAATCTATGATTATTTTTAATATACAAATTTACATAGCAAAATTTTAACACATATCATATCTCAACCTAACTGCTTACAATTCTAATGTTAGTAACCCACTTTTTACCTCTGCTTTTATGTTCTCTCATATCCTCTTTTTCTGTATATACAGACTTAATATTACAACATATCCATTACTGTAAACTTTTTCTGCTAGGTTCTACATAAATAATTTCAAATGTCACATCACAAATTAACAATACTGCTTCATTAATTTTATAACTTTATCAACATCATCTATATCCTCTACACTCTTGTTATATATTTCTCTCAGTATTTTAGGAGACTTAACTACTATACCCGACTTACGTCTTCTGGACTTTCTAATATTCTCAAACGCTATCTCAAACACTCGCTCAAGTCTTACCCTCCTTGTAGGTCCAAATCTCTCCACAGTATTGTCCCTAACCCATTCATCTAAATCTTTCGTATCTTCTTCACTATCCAAACCCGAGTAAATACTTGTAAAAGGAACAATTTCCTTTCCTTTTCTCAGTCCAAAAGTATATTCTAGAAACAGACTCCTATCTTTTCCATACCCTAAATGAGCATAAACAAGGACTGCATCAACTGTACAAAAATCTCTTTTGTACTTCCACCAATGCCCCCTAACTCTTCCAGAAAGATAAGGTGAATCTAATTTTTTTATCATCAATCCCTCTATGGAACCTTTACAACTTCTTCTTAATCTCTTCATATCTTCTATACTACTAATTGAAAGTTTTTCAAGGAGAAACTTTGCAGGGATTAAACTCTCTAGTATTGCTCTTCTTTCAGATAGTTCCTTTCCCCTTATATCTTTTCCATCAACTTCCAATATGTCAAATGCCAAAAATGTTGCTCTATTTTCCAACACCTCCCTAGAAATCACTTTTCTGCTTAGCCTTCTTTGAAGTAATTCAAATGAGTGACCTGCCTCGCACTCTACAAGAATCTCTCCATCTAATATAAAATTAGAACTTATTTCCTTGAAGCTATCTACCACATCTGGAAATTTATGAGTAATGGGAATCATGTTCCTAGACCATATTCTGACCTCTTTCCCACACTTTATTAATTGAGCTCTAATACCATCCATCTTCCATTCAAATTGGAAATTCGATACATCTATATCTCTATCTAAATTAGATGCTAAAAAGAAAGGATAAGGAATAGCTTTATCCTTCACTTCATTAAATATCTCTTCAAAACTAACTTCACTAAAAGGATCGAAATTAACTAACCTCTCCAATACTAAGTTTTCTTCTACATCTAAAAACCCAGATATAGCTTTAACTAAAATATTGTCACCTATCTTTATTTTCAAATTACCCATCAACAATTTTAGAGCTAAAAAAGAATCTTCTGCTTCTGTATGGTTTAATAAAAAAGTGATTTTAGCTATTTTCTCTTCCCTGGAGACAGATTTCATATTCAATAGGTAATTATCAACAAATTCAGAAAGAGAGAGATCTAAAGAACCTATTGGATCACCTTTCAGTAAAGATACAGTCTCTGCTAAATCTCCTATGGATGCATAACTCTCTTCAAATAGCCAAAATGGCATATCAGAGATATTAGTAAAAGATTCTACAATATCTTTTGATGAAACTACTCTTTTCAATCTATTACCATATAAGAAAAATGTAATCCATTTCCTGTTTTGATCATCTGATTTTTGTAAGGTACTCTTTATTAAATCTACTTTTTGTGCATCAGAGTTTGTCTTGCTTATCTTACAAAAAAGTTCCTTTAAAGGAGACAACATCCTCACCCCCTAAATCTCATGAGTGTTATATCCGTTTTCATTCAAGTATTTTATTATCACATCACTTCTTCCATGATGGAAGTATATTTTGTTTGCCTTAGACTCTTTAACTGTCTTCACTATCTCAGACCAACCTGCGTGACCAGACATCACAAATCCAGCATCGCAGCCACCTCTTCCCATACCATTTCTTGTCATATTCCATCCAGAAATTGATGCCGTCTTTACTTCTTCTTTTATGCCTTTTGACGATGCATAGGGGAGAATAGTAATACCCTTAAAATGGTGGTCTTCCAAATCATCTATTTTTTGATAAGTCATAGGGTAACCCTCTTCTATATAGATCTTATTTATTCTATCTATTACAGGATGAACATATATGTCCTTGTAACCTGCTCTATTAAGAAGTGTTATTACCTGTTGTGATTTACCTAGAGAATAACAAAATAAAACTGAGCTACCTTCACTCCATTCAATTATCTTTTGAACTTCTTTCATAGGATCAGGCCATTTGTAAAAAGGCATTGCAAAAGTAGCTTCACTAATTATTTCATCACACTCCACCAGTTCAAATGGCTTACAACTATAATCTACGCCTCTCTTGTAATCACCTGTTACAACTACAACTTTACCTCTATGCTCTATTCTAACCTGTGAAGATCCTAATATATGCCCAGCTGGATGGAAAGAGAGCATCACGCCATTTATATAAAACTTTTCTCCGAAGTCATATCCTACTGTTTTTGGTTTAGAAAGTCTAACTTTTATCAACTTTTCAGTCCCTTTGGAACAAAAGTTATTTTCTGATTTTGAAGATAGATGATCAGAATGTGCATGAGTAACTACAGCATTTTCAACTGAAGAAGAGGGATCTATATAAAAATCCCCTGCTTCACAGTAAAGGTTACCATTTTTTCTAGATATCAATGTTACCTTTCTTCTCCTATCTCCCTCTCTATTTTGCTCTTTCTCTTTTTTCTATTTATCACTCTAGTTGTAGCAGTTCTTTTCAAAATACAGCAAGGACAGTTAGTATTGGTAGTAAAATGTCCACAAGCTACCAGTGCTGCAAGCCACCTCTTAGCAGTCATACATGCCAAACCTTGAAGTTAGATTATGAACCTCTTTTTTGATTTCTAATATTTTCTGACTACTACCTAAGTTAGATAAGGTTCTATCCGCTAAGTCTGCTATTTTTATCATTTCACTCTCTTTCATTCCTCTTGTTGTTACCGCAGGAGTACCTATTCTAAGGCCACTTGTAACTAAAGGCTTCTCTTCATCAAAAGGAATACTATTTTTATTTACTGTTATGTCAGCTTGGTACAGTGCATCTTCAGCAGTATTCCCTTTTATTCCCCTATCTCTGAGGTCTACCAAGAATAGATGATTATCTGTTCCACCTGAAACTATTCTGAAACCTCTTTTTTTGAGTTCATCAGATAGAGTTTTAGCATTGCATAAGACCTGTTGTTGATATTTTGTAAAACTATCCTCTAGTGCCTCTGAAAAACAGACCGCCTTGGCAGCTATTATATGCATTAGCGGCCCTCCTTGAATTCCAGGAAACAGAGATCTATTAACTTTTTTATATAGATCTTCGTTATTGGTTAATATTATACCACCCCTAGGGCCTCTCAAAGTTTTATGAGTTGTAGATGTAACAAAATCAGCATAAGGCATAGGATTCTCATGAAGTCCTGTAGCAACTAGACCCGCAATGTGAGCCATATCCACTAATAGGTACGCACCTACTTTTTTAGCTATCTCGCCAAATCTCTTGAAATCAATTTTTCTTGAATAGGCACTTCCTCCAGCTATTATAAGTTTTGGTTTTATATCTAATGCTCTATCTTCAATTTTTTCATAATCTAAAACTTCAGTTCCCTTTTCAACACCATAGAAATGAGTATCGTAGAGCATACCTGAAAAATTTAGTTTAAATCCATGTGTCAAGTGACCACCATGCGAAAGGTCCATCGCCAATACTCTATCTCCAGGAGAGAGAATAGAAAAAAAGACTGCCATGTTAGCCTGTGAACCTGAATGAGGTTGTACATTAACAAATTTTGCATTAAAAAGTTTTTTTGCACTCTCTTGTGCTAATACCTCTACCTCATCTACAAATTCACAACCACCATAGTACCTTCTACCAGGATAGCCTTCTGCATATTTATTTGTCATTACAGAACCAGCTGCTCTCATAACAGCATCTGAAACAAAATTTTCTGAAGCAATTAATTCTATGCCCTTAGACTGTCTCTCCTTCTCTAGCTCTATTATCTTGTCTATTTCGTTCATTGTTAAGCTCTCTCTACATATTCTGAAGTTCTTGTGTCTATTTTCACTATGTCACCAATATTACAGAATATAGGAACTTGAATTTCCAATCCACTCTCTAAAGTTGCAGGCTTAGTTACCTTACCAGTTGTATCACCTCTAAGTCCTGGTTCTGTATAGGTTATCTTCATATCAACTGTTATGGGAAGCTCAACACCTACAGGCTGACCTTCAAAAAACAGAATGTCCACAACGGCATCTGCCTTCAAAAAGTTAGTGGCATCACCCAAGCTGAAATCATCCATTTCAAACTGCTCAAATGTCTCTTGATTCATAAAATTGTATTGCTCTGATTTATACAAAAACTGAGAAGGAACTTTATCTAGCATAACAAAATCTACTTTCTCAGTCGCATCCAACGTCATGTCTGTTCTATTCTTTGTCATAAGGTCTCTAAGCTTAAACTTCATCTCTGAGGTACTTGCTCTTCTTCCAGAAGTACTTTTATGAAATTCAGCTTTTAACACTACAAAAAGATTACCGCCCCTCCTAAAGACATTTCCTACTCTTATATCTCTTGCTATTTTCATACTTTTCTCCTAAATCAATGATACAACAAATATCAATCAATTTGAAGCTTTTATATTTTTTAATTTAACCAAACCTTTTTTATACAATACATAGGTAAATTTAGACTCTTTATTCAGGAATAATTTAATATACTCCCCACCCTCTATCTTTAGACCATTATTTAAATAGTCATCAATATCTTCTTCAAGGGCATCATATCTCTTTTCACCCATAAATTCAAATAAAAAATTATTTAAATTATATTGTTCATTCATCCTTTTCAATATTGACAAATCTTTAACTATTTCCTTAGACTTATCTTTAAAAAGTGGCTTTGACTCTCTTTGTAAATTGAACTTCTTTCCAAACGCGTGTCGTACAACACTAGGAACATCCGCACTAGGTACTCCAACAAAGTTCAAGCGGGAAGATTCAGAACTGACTATTGCCTCTCTAAAATTGTATAAAGCTTCCTTTAAAACGTCATCAAAAAGCATCAAATCTTTCTGAATTTCTGGAGCATGATGGCTAATTTGGATCCACAACTGTTTTATTCTACTTCTCTTGCCATCATTACACATTTGTGACCCTTCTATAATTGTTTCAGAAACCGAATACACAACCAGATGGTAAACATTCTTTGTTATTTTTTGCTTCTTAAATAAAGCAGGAGCAAGTGCAAAAGCAACTATCAGAGCTTTAGATGATAATTCAGCTATATCCTCTTGAGAAGAATTTAACCACCTTTTGGCACTGGCCACCAATTCATTATTAATATTACTTTCTGTAAGGTAATCACCACGACCCAATCCTTTATTTAAGTCATCAACAAACTTTTTATTAAAAGTTAACTTACGTAATTGTTCTAAATTATTTGAATTAAATTTCTTTAGCTTTTTCTTCTTAGGTTTGTAATACCCATCTTCTAATATAATGTCAAAAAATCTTTCATAAAAATGTTCTCTTCTATCTTTTTCTATTTCAATAGCCTTTAAGCAAAGTAAAGGTATTACATCCTCTTTTTTTATTTTCTCTAAAATTAATTCCAAAATCCGTTCAAATCCCTCTACTACTTCCTCCTTATCATCAACACTTAACCCCATTTGGTTCATAAAAAACTCATCTTTAAGCACAAAAGAATCAAAATCCTGAACCAAACCCAAACTTTTCATAGCACTTTCAAATTCTTCCCTGACTTGAAGTATACTTTTGGTTTTTTCTATCTCTTCATTTGAACTTGATTCATCCAATAATGGATTAACAGAAGGATTATTTTCATCTCTGTTTGCTTCTGGTATTGACCTCTTCTGCCCATCATTTTGCTTATAGCAAGAGAAGAGTAATAATAAAATTAATAACATAATTACCTCTAAATATAATGTATCATAAAGAATATTAATGCAATTTTATCTGCCATTATAATATCTAATTTTTAGATATTTATCTAAATAATAAGACTCTTTCGCGTTCATCTCCGCTTCCTCTGTATCATCTTTGTGATCATACCCTAGCAGATGAAGAAGCCCATGAGTCAAAACAAACAGCATTTCTTCTTTCTTAGTTACCCCATTCAATTCAGCATCTTTTAGTACTTCATCTTCACATATTAAGATCTCACCTAAATAGACCTTCTCACCTAAATCATCATTAAAGCTAAAGGACAAAACATTTGTTGCATAATCTTTTCCTCTAGTTGAGGCATTGATATCTTTCATTAAGTTCTTATCAACAAAATAGATAGAGACCACACATTCTCTACCTATCTCTTCTTTTAATAGGTTATTCACATAACCACACAATATATCTGAACTCAAGTAAATAGGAACGGCCCCACCTACGAGAACTTCACACACTATCTGACCCTCTTCTTTTGCTCCAATCTCTCTTTTCTTGTCATATGTCTCTTACGTTTCTTAACTTCCTTAAATATCTGATCTCTTTGAAGTTTCCTTCTAAAATCCTTAAGAGCATTCTCTATATTACTATTTTCTTTAACTATAACCTTAGTGGCCATTAACAATCACCTCTTCTAAATATATCTCCCATTTTACTATGATAAGAGGTTTAATGTCAATTTTTCTCAGATATTTCCCTATTTTCTAAAATGTAATCTAACATTTTCTCTACCTGTATGCTCAAATCCTCTCCCTTAGTTGAAGATATTGAAGACTTGATAACACACCTTGTTGCAGGACCTTTTGTGGTAATGTTAAAGCTTATTTTAACATTATCCTTATCTGATATTACTTTTGCTATAGCACCTGCTTCCCACATATCTTTTGCAATTTCAAAACCCTTCTTAACAAGTGAGCTCTCTAAAATTTTCTTATTAACATCCTCATCACTTTCAATAAAAATTTTATTAAATTTCAAATCATTCATCTCATAATTCAAGGCTGCCCTATAAAGAGTTAAACTAGATTTACTCTCCGTAGACTTACAAGACATAACTAACAATAATAAAAATAACATAAATACCTCCATATTTTTTCTCTATTTTATCATGTGAAAAGGCGTGAAATTTTTATTATCTTTCAAATTTAGATTTTTATTCTTATTTAATAATATTTTAGATATAGATTTAAAGACGTTTCCTCTACCCTTTTCAAATAGCCTAAACACTCTATAATTCCAGCTATTTACCTTCCAAAGGTAAATCCTGCCCTTCTCTTCTTTTACACTAGAGAGCATATCCAAATTTTTTAAACATTTCTCACATATTTTTTCTCTACTGAACCACCTATAACTATCACAAATAGGACACCTATTGTTAAAAAATAAAAACCTAATAATACCTAACATTATAAATATTAATTTAGAAATATAGATATTTTATCCTTAATTTTCTTTTAAAATTTTCTTTATAAAACTCATCCTATGTATTTCACAAGGACCAAACTTTCTGATAGCCTCAATATGGCTTTGTGTCCCATAACCTTTATGCTTTTCAAAAAGGTATTGCGGATACTTTGCAGAAATCTCTTTCATTATTTTATCTCTTGTAACTTTAGCAATTATAGAAGCTGCGGCTATAGCTAAACTTTTAGAATCGCCCTTAACCACAGGGAGCTGACTTCCATAATAGTTTTTTATCTTGGTATTTCCATCAACAAGAACAATATCCACTGCTTCTTTCATATGTGATAAGGCTATTCTCATAGATTCCATGGTTGCATTAAGAATGTTAATTTTGTCTATATCTTTAGCACTAACTATACCTACGCCAACTTCACAATTGTTAATTATCTTATCAAAGAAAATTTCTCTTCTCTTTTCACTTATTTTTTTAGAATCATCTACCTCTTCCAATTCATCACCATTTATGACATAAACTGCAGCACTTACAACAGGTCCTGCTAGAGGACCTCTACCTGCTTCATCTACTCCTATTACTTTTCCATAACTATTATCAAATTCTTTGAGTGTCATTATAAGATAATAACATAATATTTATGTTAAATGATTAGATTAATTAGATTGTTTATGGATTCATTATTTTTATCCATATACTCAGAAACTCCTCCGGTTATTCTCTCTAAATCTTTTCTCTCTAATTTATTTATAGTTCCAACAAATTCAGGAAGTAGAAACATTAGATCTCTCCCTTCCAATTTTATCTCATCTTTCTCATCACCACTCTCTTTAAATTGCACCTTTATATCACTATCTAGCTTTGTACCTAGCTCCTCTTCAAGAACTGATTTACCCTCTTTTAAACATCTGTTTCTAAATTCAATATCAACAGCAGATTTATATAAGAGATTTTCCATATTTCTTCTTATCTTTAGTGTGTTCATGTGTTATTTCCCTCAACGATTATTTCTAAATTTAACTTTACACTTAATTGCTCTTTTTTCAATTTTTTTTCTCTCAAATTAACCTAAAAAAAGAGATAGGTATATCAGTTGTAAATGTCATTTCTGACAAATTAGAAGGATGCTTGAAAGAGAGCTCGTAGCAGTGTAAAAAATGCCTATCAAACTTCTCTCTCTTGCCATATATTTCGTCTCCTATTATTGGGTGCCCTATATGTAACATATGAACTCTAATTTGGTGAGTTCGCCCCGTCTCAATCTTAACATCCAGTATCGAATTCACATCACTCTTTACAACTTTATACTCAGTAACTGCCCTCTTGCCTTCAACAGAGACAGTCATTTTCTTTCTGTCTTTTCTGCTTCTTGCTATGTTAGTCTCTATTCTACCACTTGAGGATATTGGCACACCCTTCACCACTGCATAATATTTTTTACCTACTTCTCTTCCCTTAAATTGCGCAGAAAGGGCTAAATGAGCTTTATCATTCTTTGCAATTACCATCAATCCAGAAGTATCTTTATCTAACCTATGTACTATACCAGGACGAATTTTATCACCTATACCTGATAGGTTTTTCACATGAAAAAGAAGTGCATTGACCAAAGTATTGTCCTTCCTTCCTGCACCAGAGTGTACTACAAGACCAGCTTGCTTGTTTATAACTACAATGTCACTATCTTCATACTTTATCTCCAAAGGTATGTTTTGAGGCTTAATGTCAATCTCTTCTGGAATAGGTATCTCGACAACTATAATTCCCTCTTTTACTAAAGCAGAAGATTTCACAACCAGTTCACTATTGTAATGAACCCTACCCATGGAGATAAGTTTCTGTATTCTTGACCTAGAAAGAGATGTCTTAAAAGATATTACTTGATCTACTCTTCTTTCACTATCTTCACAAATTATTAATTCTATTTTTTCCATACAATAGATTAACATTTATTGAAGTAAAAGTCTTCATTCTGTGAGATTGACCACCCTATTAGCATAGTTACTCATATACTCATTATGAGTAACCAAGACAATAGTTTTACCTTTATCTCTATTTAAAGACCTTAAAATATTTCCAACAGCTTTGCTATTACTTGAATCTAAATTGCCAGTTGGTTCATCTGCCAATATTATATCTGGATCATTAATAAGCGATCTAGCTATGGCTGTTCTCTGTCTTTCTCCACCTGAGCAATCCTGAGGCTTCTTATTTAAAATTCCAGTTATATCAAGCTCTTCAACTAAATGCTCAAAATTCTCCCTCATATTCTCTCTTTTTACTAGCATTGAAGGTATCATTATATTCTCTTTAATAGTTATACTGTTGATCAAAAAATGAAATTGAAATATGAACCCTATTCTTTCAGCTCTAAATCTATCTATCTCTCTTTTATTCATGCTTTTTAGGTCTAGGTTACTAAAAGAGACCTTACCTTGATAATTACTATCCAAAGTCCCAAGTATGTTCAAAAGAGTACTTTTACCAGAACCGGACACCCCTTTTATACAGAGGAACTCTCCTGAGTCTATTTGTAAATTAAAGTTATTAAAAAGGACATCTTTACCAAATTTTTTATTTAAATTCTCAACTAATATTCTACTCATATTTAATAGCCTTCACTGGATCTATACTTGAAGCCTTCAAAGAGGGAAATATAGATGAAATCATTGCAGAGATGTTAGCTAACAAACTAATACCCAATATCTCTCTATAACTTATAATAAAAGGAATTTTCTCTGGAAGATAATAGACTTCATTAAGGATAGCTACGTCAAAATACCCTAATGAATACCTAAAGAACAGCATTACAACTATTCCAAACATAATTCCAAATAGACTGTATAGACCTGATAAACAGAGAAAGGATAAAAATATTTTTATCCTTGAAAAACCAATGGCTCTTAAAATACCTATCTCTCTAAAACTGTCCATAACTATACCATATATGGATGAAAATATTATAAAGCTTGATACTATCAACAAAAAAGATAGCATTATAAACATAATGCCCTTCTCCAAACTAACACCCTGTAGTAACTTTTTATTAAGTTTCATCCAACTTTTTGAAATCAAGAAAGTATCCCTATTAATCTCTTTAGCTATTTTCTCAGCAGAATAAATATCATTTACTCTAACATCTATTTCAGTTGCTGCATCTGTACCAAATATCTCTTTAGCTCTATTAAAAGGAATCAAAATAACATTTGAATCATATTCATAAAAACCTGTATTAAAAACACCAGATATCCTTAATGATATTTTCTTACCTTCATGAGAAATTAAATTGACTCTATCACCAATGTCTACACAGACTGATTTTAAAATTTCTTCTCCAACAAACAGGCCCTCTTCAAAAAAATTTATTTCACCCTTAATTAGGTTATCTTGAAATTGTATTTTTTCTAAATCCTCTTTCTGTATGCCTTCTATCACCACACCTTCTGAATAGACTCCTTCAAAAGTACGTATTTTTGCAATTCCCTTACCCACAATTTTTGGGTAAACAAGTGCCACACCCTCTATTTTCAATATTTTATCAATCTCTTTTTCATATTTTTTTATAGCACCGAAAGCACTCTCTAGTTTTATATGAGGAGATACTAGCAGCATGCTTTGAACAGTATTCTCAGAAAGCCCATTTGCAATTCCCACAGAACACAACAAAACAGAAACACTTATTCCCACACCTAAAATAGATATAACTGCCGATCTCAAATTAGATTTAAAAAATAACAAAGATAGGCGATAAAACATCTACTTATTTCTCATTTGAGGGAAGAATATCACATCTCTTATAGATTGAGAATTAGTTAAAAACATAACTAATCTATCTATTCCTATACCCAAACCACCTGTTGGGGGCATACCATACTCTAAAGCCAGTACAAAATCGTCATCCATCCTATGAGCCTCATCATCTTCTTCTCGTTGGGTGAGTTGATCTTTAAAATTCTCTTCTTGTTCTATAGGGTCATTAAGCTCAGAGTAAGCATTAGCAAGCTCTCTACCATAAACAAATAGCTCAAATCTGTCAGCTAACTCTGGATTATCTTCATTTCTTTTAGCTAAAGGGGATACCTCCTTAGGATAGCCATACACAAAGGTTGGTTGTATAAGCTTGCTTTCTACCTTTTCCTCAAAAATCGTATTCATTATCTTGTTAGCAGAGTGATTTTCACACCCACTTATACCTAATGATTTAGCTGCTTCAACAGCTTTCTCTCTACTTATACCATTAAAATCTATCCCTGCATACTCTTTAACAGCCTCCATCATACTAACCCTACGCCAAGGCTTAGCAAAATTTATCTGGGAATCTCCATAGGTTACTTTGTAATCTTTACATATCTTTTTTACTATCTCAGATATCATATCCTCTGTTATATCCATCATATTTTTGTAGTCTGCATATGCCTCATATAACTCCATTGAAGTAAATTCTGGATTGTGTCTAGTAGATATCCCTTCATTTCTAAAGTTTCTGTTGATTTCAAATATCTTTTCATATCCACCTACTATCAGTTTCTTTAGATACAATTCCGGTGCTATCCTTAAGTAAAGCTCCATATCCAAAGATTCATGATATGTAACAAAGGGTTTAGCTAGCGCACCACCTGGTATAGGGTGCATCATTGGTGTTTCAACTTCTATAAATCCCCTACCTACTAAGTACTCTCTCATTAAAGTAACTATCTGAGACCTTTTTCTAAATGTATCCTTAACATCTCTATTCATTATCAGGTCTACGTACCTATGCCTATACCTCGTCTCTACATCCTTTAATCCATGATATTTTTCAGGTAGCGGTCTTAAATTCTTAGACAGAACGTATAGCTTTGATATCCGTATAGTTAACTCACCTGTGTTTGTGTAAAAAGTATCTCCCTCTAAACCTACAAAATCACCCACGGATAGAAGCTTGTATACATCATACACGTCTTCACCTACATCATCCCTTTTTATGTAATACTGTATTCTCCCACTTGCATCTTCAATATGTCCAAAACTAGCCTTCCCCTGCCTTCTGTAAGACATTATCCTACCAGCACTCTTTACGCTTAGGCCCTCTTTTGTCAGCGATCCTAAGTCATCTTTTTTATCGAAATTTCTGCCAAAAGGGTATATTCCCTTCTCTCTTATCTTGTCTAGCTTATCTAGCTTATCCCTTATTATTTTTTCTAGCTCTTTTGTCTGTTGATCCATTTTAGTGTCTTTTCCTTACTGAAATATTTAAAATATAATAACATATGGATGAACTAGATTTAAATCACTTATTCGGAAAAATCTTCAGTAATTCTGTCTGCTCCATCTAAATAATCATCTCTCCAAGTAGGATTCATCCCATAGGTATCTTCTTTCCAAGAGTGGACTACCTCCTCTTGAATATCTTCATCTTCAACAAATTCAAGCTCTTCATCTTGGTTTATTTCATAAACTTTAAAGTCATCATAAGAGTCCTCTACAATTGCAAAGTTTCTTCCATGCACATTGTATTCTCCTATTGAATCTAGGTATTCATTTTTCCCTGATATTTTGAAAGAAGAAGTAGCATAAGACATATTTCGGCTCCTTGTATATTTTTTAGTTACATAATAGTAACATTTAGGCTTATATTTTTCAATTTTTTTACATCCGTTTCCGGATTATACACAATATTTTTATTTTTATCAACAACAATCTCTATTATTGACAGGATACTTACAAAGATGTTAGACTACTTCTGGCGAAATTTAAAGTAAAAGGCGGAAAAAATGAACGCAAAAAAAGAAGTTTTATACCGAATTTCACCTGACTCAGTTATATCAATAACTAGCCAGGACTATAGCCAAAAATTAAGGGAACTTAAAGAGAAAATAACTAGGTGCGGCTTAGTCTCAGGAGAGAAGAAAGTAAGAATAAATGGTCAGCTTATCTCTCTTTCTAAGTTTCAAGATTAATTTAACCCTTAAAAATATTTTAAGAAGTTGAGGTATCCCATAGCTTCTTCGACTGTGCTTTTCTGTTCTATCCTTTTCTCAATCTGATTCTAATGTTAACCCCTTCAAATCCGAAAGCTTTTCTAAGTCCATTCTCTATTCTACGTAGATAAGAAAAATGAACTAAGTCAGGATCATTACAAAAGATAATAAAAGTAGGAGGTGATACAGATACCTGTGTTCCATATCCTATTTTGACTCTTTTCCCTTTTCTTGTAGGAGGTGAATGCATAATTAATATCTCTCTCAAAACATTATTCAATATACCAGTAGATATTCTCTTATTATTTTCTTCGTGAAGTACAAATATTTTTTCTAAAAGATTTTTAACACCTTTTCCTGTTAAAGCAGATATCTTAACTACCGTAGCATGTGTAAATTTAAGTTTCTCTTTTATATCATCTATTAACTCTTTAGAATTTGATACCAAATCAATTTTATTGAGACAGATAATGATAGGTTTAGAGGCATCAGAGGCTAGCCCAGCTATTTTTTGATCTTGTTCCCTAACACCATCCTGTGCATCTATAACCATAACTACTATGTTAGAATCCCTTATAGCTCTTATCGCCCTTACAACACTATAGTACTCAATGTCCTCATTAACTCTTGCCTTCTTTCTAATACCTGCTGTATCAAGTAACTCTAAAATACTGTTGTTATAAGTGAATTTCGTACTAATAGTATCTCTTGTTGTACCTGATTCTGATGATACTATAGTTCTATTACTACCTAATATTGCGTTTACTAATGATGATTTACCCGCATTTGGCCTTCCTGAGATAGCTATCTTTATAGTTTGTTCTCTATCTTTTTTACCATCTTTAAGTACAGGATAGAGTTCCTTCATCATGTCATCAAAACCTGTACCATGCTCTGATGAAACTTGAAAAATATTATCGAATCCTAGTTTGTAAAAATTGTAAATTAATTCAGGCTCTTTTGTCAGTCGATCCATTTTATTAATTACTAAATATACCGGCTTACCACTTTTTCTCAAAATAGAAGCTGCTTTTTCATCTTCACCTAGTATCTCAGCAGATCCATCTACAACAAACAAAATTAAGTCTGATTCCTCTATGGCAACTTCTGCCTGTTCGTGTATACTACCTTCAATGCCTGACTCTTTAAATGTGAGTCCGCCTGTATCTATTAATTCAAATACTAAGTCTCTCCACTTAACTTCAGCGGAAACTCTATCTCTAGTTACACCTGATATGTCTTGTGTTATAGAAATTCTCTTTTTTACTAATCTATTAAAAAATGTTGATTTCCCAACATTCGATCTACCAATTATTGCTACGCTTTTCATAAAAATACAAATCTTTCTCCTAGACTTTAGTTTAGCATCAAGAGAACTAAATAGCAATATCTCCCCTATCAATTCTGTTACTAAATAGTTCTGATTATCATTTTTTATTAATGCTCTATTAAATCATTATTAAGATCTATATTTTAGCTTGATGGAAATAAATTGTTTTCTTTCAAAGCCCTGATTAAATAATTTCTGATTAATAACTTTTCTAATTCTTCATTTACTACCTGTTCTCTAAAATCAGAACATTTCTCAGTTGTAAGGTTATTTACCAATTCATCTACAACAGACAACCAGCTATCATTTAATCCTCTTCCCTTCCTTTTTTGACGAACATCTTCAAGTATCTCTATTACATTTTCTCCCTTTAAAATTTTCTTTTCTATAATTCTATTTAAGTTAGTAGTTTCTTTACTTAAGATACTGTCTCTACATTCTCGTAACTTAATGGAAATTACCCTATCTTTCAAGCTACTATGCTCAATTTCCACACCGAAATTTATGAAGGCTTCTAAAAGGCTATCTCTATTAACATTTGGTGGAAGCTTAGCCAGTTCATCTATGTCCAAACTTGCTCCTTTAGATAAAAACAACTCACAAATCTTTTTCTGACCACTGTAAGCTGCATTCATCAAGACATCACTCATACAGTATCCAAACTCTCCACTCTTTAATTCTGATTCATACTCCAGCAACAGCTCACATACGTCCCTATGACCATTCTCTGCTGCCAGTTTCAATGCTTTCCAACCATAATTATTAAGCGATACCACTTCATAAATATTTTTATCTAGTAGTAACTGACAAGTTTCTTTGTGTCCATTTTTTGCCGCTCGCATCAATGGAGTTTCAGGGCTTTCCCACTCTACATCTAAACTTACAATAGTACAATTAATCTCAGCTCCTTTTTCCAGTAACAACTCACATACATCCTTATGACCATTTTCTGCTGCTAGCGCCAGTGGTAATCTACCACTCTTTATCTCTTCATCTGATATAGCATTTACCTCTGCTCCTCTTTCTATTAGCAACTCACATACATCACTATGACCGTTCTCTGCTGCACATACTATTGCTCTATTTCCGCTCTCATCTAGAACATCTACCCCTACTCCTCTGTCCAATAATAGCTCACATACTCCTTTGTAACCTTTCTTAGCTACAAAAATTAATGTTGTGTTTGTGCTATCTCCTAGCTTTACCCCCTTGTCTAACAAAAGATTGCATACCTCAATATGACCATTTTGTGACACCATTTTAAATAGAGCTGCTCCATATTCACTCAAATCTATTCCCTCATTCAAAAGCATTTCACATACCTCTCTGTGCCCATTAATTGCTGCTGCCATAAAAACTTCCCACTTCCTATCCTTTTCTCTTTTTTTTAACAACAGCTCACACATTCCAACATAACCTCTTTTTGCTGCTACTTTCAATGCTGCCCATCCTGCTTCATTTAGTGTCTCTCTTACACCTATACCTTCGCTAATCAAACAATTTACTAATCTCTCTTTCCCTAATTTTGATGCTATGAAAAGGATATGGTCTCCGATATCCTTTTTACATACTTTTATTTTCTCTACTAATTCCTCTATCAATTCTTCTCTATAGGCACATAATATCTCTGCTGTGCTTACCCTTTTGTTACAAGTATCCCCTCTTCCAAATTTATAATTCTCTGATAGCCATTCGTAATTTTTTCCCTTTATCTCCTCTACTTTCCCGCTCACTACAAGTCTTTCTAACTCTGTTGCATCTATCTTATTTAGAAACTCTTCTTCTATCACTCTGTCTTTGCTTTCTTTCACCAACAATAACGATTCATAATCAAGCTTCTCATATGGAATCAGATTAAACATCTCTATTTTGTTTATACTTATCATCATTTTGTATATCCTATCTGGATAATTGCAATCTTTTAAGTTCAGTAAAAATCTAACCAGATCTACATACCCAGCGTCTATTGCTTCCTCTATTGGTAACAACCCCTCTTTGTTTTCTTGCAGCGCTAAAGATTTATCCATTTTATCTAACATGGCATCAATACCCTTGTGATCCGCATTTTGAATAGCCATGCTTAGATCTTCTCTCTTCCCCTTATCCCTTACCTTAAATTCATTAAATGTACAGCTCAGCACCAAAATTAAAAATAGCATATTTCCTCCTAGTAAATAATTTAATCAGTACCAGACTATCTTATAAAAAACTTATCTCATACCATAATTTTATCATATTCTCTCCATTAAGAACATTAAAATGAATATATTTGATTTAACCATTCTATCATAATCATTTCCATAAGCTTTAATGTTAGCTGAACATTAAAATTACCAAATACCTTATCTTAATTTCTGTAATATTCTACTCAAATATTATCTAACCACTAATTCTCTTTTGAACTTTTTGTTTCAGGTACTTTACCTTTGGTGTCACATCCATAATTTGTCAAAAACTCTTCTAAACTTTTTTCACCTTTGTCTTCTGCTATCTCTATTGCATCACATCCTCTGTATTGCCCTTTTCTTAATATCTCTTCCCTATCTGCACCGTTCTCTATTGCACATTTCACTAATTCTATTTTACACTCTTCATTCCTATTACTTGATACATAACTATGTAACACTGGCTCTTCATTTGAATCCTTTTGTTGTAGCAGTAACTTTATATTTATATCATTCTCTTTTGCTTTGCTAAGCATTAGCTTCATTACTTCAACTGAATTTGACAAATGTAATGGTGTTTCACCTCTGTTATTTTTAGCTTTATAATCTTCAAAGCTTTTTAATTGGTCAATTAAAATTTCTAATTTTTCAACACCACCTAATTTCATTGCTACATGTAACGGGGTATTTCCTTCTCTATCTTTTTTATTTATATGGCCTTCTCTTATCAGCTCTTTCACTATAACAATTTCACCCATCTCCAATGACAAATGAATATTTTCATCTGATAAATTTGCATTATACTCTTTTTTACTCATCGCACAAAGTAAGGAATATAACGTCTCCATCCTTTTTTTCTTTTCCTCTTCATTCTCTGGCTTTAATTTAACCCAACAGTCTAGCGCTCTCTTACCGGATCTATCTTTCAATTTTGAGTCACACCCTATTTTGTTAAATAAATCCACTATATGGGAGCTAAAGTTGACAATTGCTGAATGCATCAAACTCTTTCCTCGGATGTCTACATGTTTTCTTAACTTCTCTATTTCTTCTTTACTAAAATAGCATCTATCCATATTTAGTTCTCCTGATTCATACCCCAGTAAGAAACTTACCAAGTCATCTCTACCCTCTTCTGCAGCTATCTGTATTGGAAGCTTCCCTTTTTTGTCTACACTCATCAGATGTTTCTTCATAGAAAGTAGTACTACCTTTATAGATTCTAACTTCCCATCTCTGCATAAATTATGTAGACTTAATTTCCCTTCTTTCAAACCATCTCTTCTCTTCATTTCTCTACCCATTTTGTTAAGTAAGTATTCTTCACATTTTACTGAAAACAAATCTCTTGACACTATAGCTAGCTCACCTATATCCTCTTCCTTCAACTTACCCAACTTAAATACATAGTCCAATATATCTGGCATATCTCTTAATATTATTCTATCTATTATCCTTTTCCCTATTTCACCTTCATATACTGAACTCAATGAGCTTATCTTTTTTAGCAAATCTTCCTTGTCACAATTAAGCTTTCCTATTATGTTTTCAATTACACTCTTTTTTGTATTTTCATCTACACCCTTTTTTAGCATTAGGTCTAAAATAGATTCTTCTTTATATTTCAAGTCTAATTCTTCTTTTGTTAAAACACGGGATACGTGATATATAAATCCTGAATTAGAACTTAAAATAGCTATATGCATTGGACTGAACCCATCTTTATCCTTCTGTAATAAAAGATCTCTACTGAAACTACTCAAACCTCTGGCTTTTTTCAAAAATTTACCAATCCTTTCACTACCTAGCCTTGCATTTTCTGCTAAATAGTGAAATACGTTTCTACCCCTTATTTCGGTAGCAGGTATATCTATCAACTTCATTTTACTTTCAATTTCTTTACACTCACCACTAAGTAGGTTTAAAAGAGCATTGAATATATCTGAATCTCCTTTTTTTACAGCCAACATCAACAATGTTTCACCTCTATCATTCACGAAACATGCTCCTCTACTTAATGCTTCTAATAATAAAATAGATACTCCCCCTTTACTACTTCTCAATGCATGCATAAATGCTGTATCTCCATTCTTATCTAACAAATCCATATTTGCTCCCCTATTTATTAAAAGCACACACACTTCTTTATTTCCTTCTTCAGCTGCATACATTAGTGCTGTTCTTTCATTTTTATCTACTGAATTAACTTCAGCACCTTTCTTAATAAGCAGTTCACATACTTCTTTGCGCCCATACAAAGACGCATACATAAGCACTGTCCTTCCATCTTCATTTACTGCATTAACATCTGCTCCTTTCTCTATAAGCATTCCACACACTTCTTTATTTCCTCTCCGTGCTGCATGCATAAGTAATTTATATTCATCTCCCTCTATATCTGCAGATTTCTCAATAAGAAGTTCGCACAATTCTTTATGTCCCACTTCTGCCGCACAAATAAGCGATGTACTTTCAAAATTGGCACCTTTTTTAATAAGTAGTTGGCATATTTCTTTATGCCCATTTTCTGCTGCTAGTATAAGTGCTTTATCTACTGCATTAACATCTG
>DCBY01000018.1:0-131 GCA_002313635.1 Fusobacteriia bacterium UBA1095 | reverse complement strand
TAAGCAATTCACACAATTCTTTATAGCCATTCTCTGATGCATAAGTTAGGGCTGTATATCCCTGATATGTCCCTTCATCTTGATCTGTCACTTTATGTTTCTTTGTGGCATTAACATCCGCTCCTTTCTCT
>DCBY01000009.1:2732-11315 GCA_002313635.1 Fusobacteriia bacterium UBA1095 | reverse complement strand
TTCATAAAAGAGGTAATAGAAGAGAGTTCAGAAGTAGTATTAATAACAAGACCAAGAAGATTTGGAAAGAGCCTAAACTTTTCAATGTTGAAATATTTCTTTGATATAAAGGAAGATTCAAGGGAGTTATTTAAAGGTTTGAAGATAAGCAGAGAAGAAGAAAGTTTGTTGCATATGAACAAGTATCCGGTCATAAGCATTACTTTTAAGGACATTTCATGCATAAGCTGGCAAGTGGCAAAAGAAGGCTTAAGATTAGAGATATCAGAACTTTTCAAATCACACAAGAGTGAAGTATGGGAAATTTTGGATGAGGAAGAAAAAGAGTACTATACTGAAATAATAAAGTTAAAAGCAGGGGAAGCAGCAACAAGGTTTAGTCTGAACAGGCTTATCAAGTTTTTAGAGAAAAGGTATGGCCAAAAAGTAATAGTACTAATAGATGAATATGATGCAGCAATGATGAATATGTATGGGAAAGAGGAATTTGAGGAGTGTGTTGACTTTTTTAGACAGTTTTATGGAAATGCACTGAAAGGAAATGATTCATTACATAAAGCATTGATGACAGGAATAATGAGAGTAGCAGAAGAAGGAATGCTCTCAGGACTAAACAATGTAACAGTGTACACACTGTTGTCAGAGAGATTCAGCAAACACTTTGGATTTTTAGAAGAAGAGATAGAAGATGTATTGAAAGAAGAGGGTTTAAGTCTGGAAGAGACAAAGAAGTACTATAATGGTTACAAATTTGGTAATAGTGTGTTGTATAATCCATGGTCAATAACAAATTTGCTGTACCAGAAGAATTATGGCACATACTGGATCAACACGGGTTTAGGAGCTAAAAATTTAATAATGGATTCTCTACCTTCGCACAATGATGTAGTAGGAAAACACTTAGAAAAGTTAATAGAAGGAGGAAGTTTAATATCAGAAATACCTGAAGGTATATCATTACAAAATGTAAGAAGAGATGAAGAAAGTTTTTGGAGTTTAATGTTGTATTCAGGCTATCTGACAAAAGAGGAAAAGCTAGATGAAATACCAAGTAAGTACAGTTTGAAGATACCAAATGAAGAGGTAAAGAGCTTCTATATGTGGATATTAAAAGAGTTAAGCCGTGAAGTAAGCTCAAAGAATATAATGGAGTTGTTGGTAGAGAACAAGAGCAATGAATTTGAAGAAAAGTTGAATGAAGCAATATTGAAAGGGATAAGTTATTATGAAAATAGTGAGCTATTTTATCATGGGTTGATGTATGCAATGTCTAAGACACTAAATGATTACGAGGTATTGTCAAATGTAGAGAGTGGGAATGGAAGACCAGACATAATGATAGAAGGAAAAGGAAAAGGAATAATAGAGATAAAGAGAGCAGAGAGTGACTTAAAGAAGAGTAGCAAGGAAGCAATAGAACAGATAAAAGAGAAGAGGTATTGGGAAAGACTAGGAAAAGAAGTGAAGGAAGTGAAGTTAGTAAGATTATCGTTTAAGAGCAAGGAAGCAAAGATATTAGTAGAAGATATAGCTATTTCCTAGTAAAATATTTGAATTGACATACCAAAAAATAGGGGCTTGCCTTTAAATTTGTTATGATATTTAATTGATGGTATAATAATGCTTATAGGAGTTTGTGATGGTTTTTATTTTATTTTTGTTGTCTTGTTCTGATCCATTTGATTCTAGATCCATTTTAAAAAGATCGTTTGAAATGGTAGAAAAATCACTAAACAAAGAGAGTGGTTTCAGCATAGATTGGGATGATGTAACTTCAATTCCTTTGAGTGAAGGAACTATAGAGATGTCTGATCTATTTGAAATATGGGATAATGTAGCTAAATTTCATTCAAACCTATTTAATAAGGTTAGCTTTAAACTTAAGGAAATAGAGAACAGAGGCAGAAAACAAGCTCTCCTGGATGTTGTGTTGAAAAAAGATGATAAAGATACTAAAGAGCTGCTTTTTGAAGATGTGGCCAGAATAGAGAGGGATGAATCTAAAAGAGGTACTATAGAGAAGAGAGTTTATAATAGTTTGTTAGCTCCACTGTGCTATGGTGAAAATAAACTTGTATTTATAAATAATAGTTTAGAAACTAAAGCTAGAGGTTTTGCAGAGTTTGATTCAAGATTTTTTGAACAAGTGTACGAATCTGCTTCAGAAAAGCAAATGAAGGGTATTAAAGAGACTTTAGGTAATTACTGCTACAGATACAAAGTAATATTGATAGATGAGGGGGCCCATTTGAAATTCAAATTCTATTTACAAGTTAAGAAAAAAGGTACCCCTATTTCAAGTTTAATACTTCTAGGAGAAGGAGAGTTATGATTGCCATAGCTCTCTTTTTAATTTGTTGTTCCTTTGGGGGAAGTGGTACTAAAAAAAGTGTTTTTGCCAACTATCCTATCCATGTAGCAGTTAAAAATGATGATTTGCAAGAGGTGAAAAGGATTATTTATGATGGGGCACTTTCTGTTAAAGACTTAAAAGGAGAAACTGCACTATCATTAGCTCTATATTTAAATAATGGTACTCTAGACTATTTAATAGAAAAAAGTAATAGTGATGAAAAGGCTTTGGCACTATCTATTTTGTTAGCAAGGCTTGATAAAGAACAAAATAAATATATTTCTGAGAAAGATCTCGAAAAATTGTCAAAAAGAAGAGAGCATTTCGCTAGCTTTGTCTCCCTACTTTACGAGAAAAGTGGTAGAGACGTAGGTTTCTGTAATATTTTGTTTTCAATGATATCTTTTAGAAATAAGAAATTGGTAATAAATAGTGTTGATGAAGAACTAAAAAAGGTATTTGTGGCAAATTCAGATAGTTGGGAATTAGTATATGGTATGGTTGAAGAAGAGAAACCAGGCTTCCTACAAATAGTGCAAAATCATGATAAAGTGCTTGAAACCTATATAACTGAAATTGAGAATAAAATAGATATTTTAGTTAAGTCAGTAAAAAGGAAAGCATTAAAGAAAAGGTTAAATAAATTTAGAAGTAGTAATCCGCATATTGCTGTGAAAATACTTGATATGGTGTCTTTCACTTTGGACCTGATCTTTAATTATAAAGGCTTAATTGACGTAAAGAGTGATAGATATTTCAAGGATGGTTCAGACTCTGCGAGTGTAGCTTTGAGAATAATTACCGTTTTAAGTATATTTGTGAAAGAGTTATCTGAATTTAAAATAGATAGAGCAATCAATAAGGATGAAATAAGGTACTTGAATGAAAAATATTCAGAATTATCTTCTGAAATATTAAATAGAGAAGTACCGGGTAGAGCCACAAAAGCTATAAAGAAGGGTTAGTATGATTATCTTAATGTTTTTACTGAGCTGTTTTTCAAGGCCTAAAGTAGATGACTTTAGTTTGGTGAAGCATGATAATGAAAAGGTATTGAACAATAAGGTAGATGCTAACATAATTGGCAATGATGGGCACACTATGTTATATCATGCTGTAAAGAACAATAATAGAAATATTGTCTCCTTTTTGCTAGAAAATGGTGCTGAAATAGCGCTGAAAGATGCTTTTGGTAAGATAGTTCTTGACTATATTTTAGAAGATGAACTTGTTTTAGGTCCTATAATAGACGCAGTAATTAATCTAGGAACTAGAAGTCAAGCTTTAAATAGAAAATACAAACTTGAAGATGGAAGAGAGTTGAGTATTGAAGAAATAGCTCAAATAAAATATTCTAAGAGTTAGATTTGTAAAAAGAGCATATATTTTTTACCTCACAGTTTTCACAATCTGGTTTTCTTGATTTACATCTAGTTCTTCCATGTTGTATCATTATGTTTCCATATTTTATCCAGTCCTTCTTATCTAAAATGTTCATAAGCTCTTTTTCAACTTGTTCAGGGGTTTTGCCTTTAGTTATTCCTAGTCTTGTAGACACCCTGAATATATGGGTATCTACAACCACTCCTTCTGATATTCCATGTAGTTCAGAAAGTACAACATTTGCTGTTTTTCGTCCCACTCCTGCTAAATTTGTTAACTCTTCAATTGTTTTTGGAAGCTGGCCACCTCTTTTTACAATCTCTTTTGAGCATGCTATGATGTTTTTTGCTTTGTTTTTGTAAAAACCTGTTGAAAATATTAATTTCTCCAATTTGGCAGTTTCAACATTAGCAAAATCTTCTGGGGTATCAAGTTCTTTAAAAAGCTTTTTTGTTACTAAATTTACTCTTTTATCAGTGCACTGTGCTGATAGTATAACTGCAATTAACAAGTGGAAATCTGAGCTGTAATTGAGCTCAGTACCTCTATTACCATAGACTTCTTCTAAAATTGATAATGCTGTTTTAGCTTTTTTGCTCTTCATCATCATTTAATTTTGAAAATTATCTTTTTACCTATTTTAATTATGCCAGGCTTTAGTTCATTAACAGTGATTCCGTCAATTTTTATAGCTCCTGACGCAATCAATCTTCTTGCCTGACTCTTTGAAACTTTTGCCTCTTCAGATACTAAAGAGACAATGTCCCTACCTCTTATCTCTTTTTCTTCAACATCTTCAGGGATCTCTCTTTTGGAAAAGATTGTGTCAAAATGATTCTCTGCATCATCAGCAAGCTCCCTGTTGTGATAAAGAAGAGTTATCTCTTTAGCCAATCTCTTTTTAGCCTCATATGGTGATATCTCTCTATCCTTCATCTTTTTACTTATCTCTTTCAGCAATTCATCATCTAGTTCTGTAACTAAATTGTAGTAGGTCTCTATTAGTTCATCTTTTATAGACATTACCTTACCATACATATCTCTATTGCCTTCTTTTATTGAGATATAGTTGTTAAGGCTCTTACTCATTTTGTCTTTGCCACTTGTACCTTCTAGTATAGGTAGTGTTAAGCAGACTTGGGGGCTTTGCCCAAATGCTCTCTGTAGGTCTCTTCCTCTCAGAAGATTGAATTTTTGATCTGTTCCCCCTATCTCTATGTCTGACTTTAGATGCACAGAGTCATAAGCTTGCATCATGGGATAGGATAACTCAACCAAACTAATAGGTATATTGTTCTTTAATCTTTTGGCAAAATCTTCTCTACTTATCATGAGAGATAGAGAGAAGTTAGCCATTATTTGTAGTAGATCTTCAAAATTTAGTTTAGACAACCAGTCACCATTGTAATGTAAATTTATCTTATCAATATCTATTATTTTGCTTGCCTGATCCAGATATGTTTTACAATTTCTTTCTATATCTTCATTGCTCATCATTTTTCTTGTTTCATTTTTACCCGTAGGGTCACCTATTTTGGCGGTAAAACTACCAATAATGAATTCTATTGAGTGACCCAATTCTTGAAATTGCTTTATCTTCCTTAACGGTACTGCATGCCCCACATGAAGTTCAGATCCAGTAGGGTCTATCCCAAATTTTACTTTCAATGGTTTGCCAGAATTGAGAGAATTTTTTAATTTTTCTCTCAATTCCTCTTCAGGAACTATCTCTTCAGTTCTTGACTTTATTATTCTTAACTGTCTCTCCAATTCGTTCATGTAAATCTCCTCATACAATTCTAACATTAAATTTGTAATTGGGGCATATAGATTACTAGTAGAGTAGGACTATTTTGTAGAAGGATTAAATCTTCTTTTGCCTTTCTTTTTTGACTTTTTGAATAATCTTTTCTTCCTAGCTTTTTCCACTTTTTTTACTTCTTCCATAATACTAGTTAATAGCTTCATTGATCTCTGTTTTTTCGTAGAATTAGCTTTTGATATTAAGCTGAGTAGCTCTAATTTAAATTTGCTATTTCCCACTATTTTTCCATACTCTTCCAATATTAGTCTCAGTGTCTTAGTGTTCTCTACCTCTATTGCTAAATATTTTGGTTCTAAGCCATCACTATTTTTTTGGCTATATAGTTCCAGGTAAAGCTTGCCTCCTAGTAGGGGCTTTTGAGAATTATTGTAGAAAATATCCAAAATCATCCTGCTATTGCTGTATTTAGCTATGTAATGTAAGAGGTTATTACCACTTTCATCTGTTTGATTCTTGCATATTCTTTCCTTTACCTTGTTTAGCAAACCACTAAAAGACTTAGTATCCCTCTCTATCATCATCATCTCTATTGATTTTTCATGATCATCTCTATCTTCGTAGTTATAGCCTTTTAGTAGTTGTAACATCTCATTTTCATTAATATCCTCTTTCTTGGAATCAAAATTTAGTACAAATTGCATTAGTGCGTTTCGACCGGAGCTATTTTTTATTTTACACACCTTTAGAAATGTTTCCTCACCTATTAAAGCTTTTATCTCTTTAAGTAGGTAGAGATCAGCATAGTGTAAGGGAGTATTTCCTTTTTTATCAATTTTTTCAAGTGGGTATAGCTCTTCATAGTATCCATTTGGTACGCAGGCTTTGTGTGCTTTCAGTAATTTTTTTAAAATACTCAAACATCCACTTTCTACAGCAAAATGAAATGCTGTTCTACCATATTTGTCTTCTTTGTTTAGGATTTTTAGTCTCCTCTTGTTGCTTGTAGTCCTATTCAGTAGGTCATCTAATATTTGTTCGATAAGAATTTCATTTCCAAATCTTGCTGCATAGTGCAGTGTGACTCTATCAGTAGCTGCCTCTTTCATTTTGCTGTAGTAATCATAATTACAACTGTCCCAACTCAGTGCATTATGTTGTAGTAGTCCTTTTGATTTTATACCATCCATTAACAGAAGTAATAACCTATTATTATTTTCTTTACCCATTTTCCCTAAAAGAGACATAAGGCTAGATCTAGTGGATTCAAGCTTAATTTCATATATAAATATTGAAATAAGGGAGACCATTTCGTTTTTATATAAAGCTATTGATTTTTCTAAAGCCCTAAATGATAAGTTAGTTGCCTTAGTGACATCTTTTTCACCTAAGAAAATCAGTATCTCCTTAGCTACCTTAGCAAATCCTGTTTTGATACTTGAAAAAAGCATCTCTTCAGCAGTTTGGAAATCAGGATCTAGTATGTCTAAACTTTTCATGTTTTCTGAAGTAAACAGATCATTAATAGTTCTAAACACAGAGCTATACAGATATTTATTCCCTGACAATATTATCTGCTCTATTGCTGTCTTTCCATCTCTGTTTTTTGCTTTTAACAGGCTTACAATATCTCTGTATGTAAAATTCAATTTTAATTTTAACTTATTGATAAGGTTTCTTGCTAAATTTTCATTTTTCAATCTTTCTTTTAAATTTCTAGTTATATGGCTGTTAGAAGCTTCTCTTTTTAAGAAAGTCCTAGTGTAATCAACTGCAGGTAACAGGTGAAATGCATTGTTACCTCTACCTAAATCTCCTATCTTTTTGTTTAATGAACTAATGTCAGTCTGAGTTTTATAGAGATTATTCATAAAAATTTCTTCTATTCTTTCATTTCCCCACATCATTGACAGTATAAAACCTTCGTGGCTATTAGCACCATGCTTGATCAGCCTAGAAACTAGATTTTCATGATTGAATATAGCAGCATACGCTAGGCTGTTCATGGTTATGCCATTTCCTCTGCTTACATCGTATATACAGCTCTGCTGTCATTGTCTATCAAAAGCTCTACGAAGTCTTCTGTACCAAGGATACACGCCAAATGTATACCATAGAGGTTTTCACTCCACTTTTTAGGGAAGTTTTTGATTATTGAATTTAAAATTGTCCTCTCTCCGCTATATTCGTAGCAACCCTTGGATAGAATTAAGTTAGTGTACGTAGTAGAAGACCCATCTCCTAGGGTTAATTCCTCATTTAGATTAATTAATCCTTCTTCTTTTTCATCTTCACTAAGTAGTTTTACTATTTTATTTATATTACGAGTTTTTATGTAATCTAGCAGTAGCCTTAATTTAGCCCTCTTCTTAATTTCTCTTGTCTTTTGCTCCAGTTTGCTGAGTACTTTGTCATCTAGCTGTACGTTTGCTAAATTTAAAAGAGAAGTTATAGGTTTTATAACCAGCTTTATCATAGACCCACAGGCCTCTTTTACTTCATCACTATTTGCAATAGTGGCTACTGCAATAGAAGCTATAGCAGCTTCCATTTTATCTTTTTTTCTGAATTTGTAGTTGTTAAAGCATGAATTTACCAAAATTAATGAAATTATAAGCATGTGTCCTCCCAAATTTGTTTGAATAATATCATATTTTTATCATAATTGGAATATTAAACTTTTTTTAAGTTAGAATCATTAATTATTTAGCTTTTATCTAAAAGTTAAGTTAAATGTGGGGGAAATATGGTGCTTAATGATCGATTCTTAATTGATTGTTAACGCTTCTTGTTCCGTATTTTGGTACTTTTGTAGTTTGAAAATTACAAAATAAAACAAATTATTATTTATGTTAATTTGTGCTTAGCACAAATGTTGGGAAATGTCCATCAAAAAAGGGGAATATTTGTAAAAAGTTGATAATTTAATAAATTTGTAGGATAAGTGTTAACTTTTTTTCTGATTTGTGATAGAACTATAGCAAAATTTTAAATAAATTAGGAGGGATAAATGTATGTAATAGTTTTATTAATTACGTTAAGTTCATGTATTAATAGTTACAATTTTGACAAGAAAGAGAAGATG
>DCBY01000009.1:0-2501 GCA_002313635.1 Fusobacteriia bacterium UBA1095 | reverse complement strand
AAATAAATTAGGAGGGATAAATGTATGTAATAGTTTTATTAATTACGTTAAGTTCATGTATTAATAGTTACAATTTTGACAAGAAAGAGAAGATGGAAGAAGCTATTGGCACCGTTACTTCTAAGGTTCTTGACAATCCTGAAGTTGAAGGGACAATAAATTCAATTGTGAGGTTTGCTTTTAGACCTGTCAGATTGTTAATTGATTTGGCAAATGCAGAAATAGATGAAAAGTTTCTTAACAGATTGGAAAAGAAAATAGAATCTGAGAAAGAAAAGGGTAGAGAGAAGCAAGAAAAAGAGAAAGCAAAGGCAAGGGAATTGATGATGTACGTAAAGAATAAGGATATGGGTAAGTTGGAGGGCCTGCTACAAGAAGAAGAGGAAGTGGATTGGAAAAATAGACTTATTAATCTAAATGAAGAGATAACTTTAAATAATGGTTCTAGAACAACTTATGCTAATTTTATAGTGGGCAAGGGCTGCTATAACAAGGAAATTTTGAAAATAATAGTAAAGAATTTCCCAAAAAAGGATAAGGGATTTTATTCAATACATATGGCATGTATATTGGGATCAGAGGATTTTGTCGATGAATTGATAGAAGAAGACAAAGAGAGAGGTTGTCTAAATTACTACAGCGGAGAGAGAAATATACAAATGAACAGTTTGGCATATGCATCAATGTTAAATCATCAAAATTTGGTAAGAAAGTTGCTAGATCTTGGGGTAAGGAGTCACGAGGGATATATCTTGTCGGTAATATTAGGTAACCAAGAGGTAGAAAAGCTATATATGAAAAAAGTGTATGTAGGAGAAGCAAGTATATCTGAGTTAAAAGAAGTAGTAAGGAATATGGGTAGAGGAAACAATATATTCCATATGCTTCCCTTGATAAAGTGCCTAAAGAAGGCTGTTAGTAAGGCTGTTAGTATGGAGAGAAACAGTAATAGTAAAATATTGGATTTTATGAAAGATATGAAAGAGAAGAAAGAAGGGATGTTATTAGGTAATCTAGTGGATAGATTAAAGAGGGTAGAGTTTACAGAAGAGGAAGTAATAGGGCTGTTAAAAGCTAAGAATGAGCAGGGTAAGACACCAATAGAGTACTTAATATTGTCTAAGGATGAGGAGTTGTACAAAGCTTTATCTGATGCAGTAGTAGTAGATAAGCAGGGTGGTTTAATAGGAGGATTGAAGTTGGATTTAGAGTTATTTAAAGCAACTTTATTGTCAGGAGTAGAGGCTGGTCACTCAAGGGCGGTAAAAGAGATACTTGAGATAAAAAAAGATGACAAAGCTAATGAAATTGTTGAAGTGGTTAGAAGTGCTTTGGATAGGGCAATAGACTTTGCCAGAAATGAGGTAGTATTTTTGTTATGTAAGTATTTGGTAGAAGAAGGTAGGTTAGATGTTGTAGAAGAGTTAGTTAAAAAAAATAGAGAGAACAATTGTTTCTTGTTTCCGTTGCTAAACAAACTGAAAAGTTCAGTTCATATGGACATATCGTATAAGGCAGTTGACTTAAGAGATATAGGTAATATGTCATTGGAAGCTAAAGAAGGAGATTACAATAGGAACGTATTTCATTATGCCGTAATGTTTGGAAATGAAGCATTAGTAAGTTCAATAATAAACAGGATTGAAAGTTTAGATAGAAGAGATTGTTTGGAACTATTGAATAGAAAAGATGGAGAAGGAAAGACAGTGTTTCATTTATGTTTTGAGAGTAATTGCTCAAATATATTGAGAAGACTATGGGATTGTGGAGTTAAATCAGGAGACAAAGGTGATTCAATTAAACAAGTTGATGGGAAAGGAAATACTCCTCTGCACTATACAAGGAGTGTTGAAATATTAAGAGAGTCTGAAAGATTGTTAGGAGATAAATTTCGGGAGGTATGTAATTGTAAGAATGAAGCAGGAAGAAATGTTTTAATGCAATATATTTCTGATTTGACTAAACTGAGAGACAATTCGAAGGAAGTAATAAATTTTTTACTTAAGAATTATGATTATGGATATAGAGATGAAGAAGGAAAGTCACTAGAAATGTTAATGATAGAGAAAGATGAAGACTTATTTCATGACTATCTGAAGGATATATTTAAGAAGAAAGGATTTGATAAAAAGCAAAAAGATAGAAGTGAAAATAATCTTTTACACTATGTAGCAAAGTACAGTAAAGAAGGTAAGTGCATAAGTCTTTTTGATAATAAGTCTTACTGTGATTTAGGAGGGGAAAAGAACAAAGATGGTCTAAAGGCAAGATATATAGCAGTAGAAGAGGATAACTCTAAAGTTTTAGAACTAATGTTAGAAAGGTACAGAGAAATCAAAGGGGAAAAGAAATTTGAAGAAAAAGCGAATAAAATGATGATAGAGGCAGTGAATAATAAGAAGAATGCAGTAATAGCAATGTTACTAGATATAGGGATAGAGAAGACAAGAAAAGGGATGAAAAGAAGTGCTAGTACGGAGAGTTTGTTTGAAGATAAAAAA
>DCBY01000033.1:59023-78730 GCA_002313635.1 Fusobacteriia bacterium UBA1095 | reverse complement strand
GTGACTGGGGTTAAGTCGTAACAAGGTAGCTGTACCTGAAGGTGCGGCTGAATCACCTCCTTTCTAAGGAGAAATTTATTTAAAAAGCATACTAAATTGTTGAGCCTTGGGCCTATAGCTCAGGTGGCAAGAGCGCACGCCTGATAAGCGTGAGGTCATCGGTTCGAGTCCGGTTAGGCCCACCATTAGGACCTAACTAAAACCAAAGAGGGGCTATAGCTCAGTTGGTAGAGCGCCGCCCTTGCAAGGCGGAGGCCAGCAGTTCGAATCTGCTTAGCTCCACCATAAATTTTTGCATATTTCCCTTAAATCTCTTTTTAATTATTATATTTCAATTTGTTCTTATTTATCTTATGTTTATGCCTTAAGTTGATTTAAAATTCTATAAGTGTTAAAATTACTTTCAGAGTCTTAGAGAAAGAGAGGGAGAAAATGAATTACTCAAAACAAATAATGCTAACAGGTTTAACTTTAGTTACCTTTTTAGCTCTTGACTGGTTGTTTCACTTTCAGCTTTTAGGAAGTTCTTATGATACATTATCCTACCTATGGCGTGATATGAATGAGATGTATTGGCTAAATTGGGCTAATTACGTAGTTGAGTCTTATCTTTACGTGTGCCTATTCTCAATGTTTAAGTCAGATAAGCTAATTTCATTAGGAATAGGGGTAGGTCTTATAGTAGGTCTTGGAATGGCTTCATGCTATATTTATATGCCTGTAACGGCTTATATGGCTTTCATTTGGTTCTTGGCGGGGTTGACTAGAAGTGTTGCTGTTGCTGTCATATTAAATACTTTTTCTGAGTAGCAAGTGATGAGAAGCTGAAGCTTCTCTTGCTTTCTGGGATCTCTTTTGGTTGACAAAATGCTTCATTTTGTTTACAATTTACTAAGCGATCCCTGATAGCTCAGTTGGTAGAGCGAGCGGCTGTTAACCGCTAGGTCGCTGGTTCGAGTCCAGCTCGGGGAGCCAATGTAATTATGCAATTAATTTTATTATATTCTGTATTTTATTTCCTTTTTTCTTGTTCAGTTCCTCATGATAATCTGTACGACTGGAATGTTATGATATATATCGCCGCAGATAATGATGAGCAAAATTCCATATCTGAGTTTGCAGACTATTCTATAAAGAGAATTACTCTGGGTGCATCTGAAAAGAGTAGCAATATCAATGTTTCTGTTTTTTGTGATGGTAGATACAAAAGATACACTGGGGGCAAGTCCGGTGCTAATCATTTCAAATTAGGCGAAAATGGCATGGTTAACTCCAAGTATTTAGGTGAAACAAACTCAGGTTCCTTAGACACTTTCAAAAGATTTTTTGATGATAATTTCAAAAGAAGTGCTAAAAATGTTCTTATATTCTGGGGACACTCCTCAGGTCTGCCTTTCCTGACAAGAGAATTAAATTCTAGAGGATTGTTAATGGATGACAACACTCTTGAAGATAAAAAATCTATGACAATAGATGAGATAGCTGAAGCTGTTGAATATGCTAAAAACAAAATAGGAAGAAAAATTGATATAGTGGGATTAGATGTCTGTTCTATGATGTATGTTGAAGTTGCCTATCTCCTAAAGGATAGCGCGCATTATTTTGCTAGTTCTCAAGGTAAACAAGATGCATTTAGTTGGGATTATGAATCTTTTGTTAAGAGGCTATCCGAAAGTGATGAAAGTGCTGACTCTTTAGTGAGTTGGCTTGTTGAAGACTTCAAAAATTTCTATGACTATGAATATTTTGAGATAGGTATCCAAAATAGAGGTGACAGACTATCAAATGACACTTTCTCAGTTGTTGATTTAAATAAAATAGATGACCTAAAAAAGTCTTTTAATTCCTTAATTGATGATATTTTCAATCTCTCTCTTTTTAATAGATCTGAAACTGACATTAGAAAATTCATAGATATACTATCTGTATCAAAAGTAGGCGGTTGTGAAAACGCTATAGATATGATCTCCTTTTTTGAAAGATTAAAAAATTTGATGAGAGAGTTTGGTATAGATAGCATTGATGGAAAGATATCTGATTTCTTAGAAGAGATGAATAGCTTTGTTGCTTTCAACTACTCAAGAAGGTCTTACAAAAGTTCAAGAGGAATATCGATTAGAGGGTATACTGTAGGTGATACAGCCCCTACCCTATCTGAATACAAAGATTACGGATTTGAAGCTAATAATAATTGGCTTGCTCTACTTAGGAGTTTTTACGAAAAAGATAAAAGATACTATCTAGAAAATGTAATCTTAAAAATTGCTGAATAATATCTAAAATATATTTGAATTATATCTTTTGTTGAGTAAACTTAATTACATGAATGCTTTAAGCATTAATAATTGTAGGAGGACTCAATGAAGAATAAATTATCAAATGTTTCTGGTGGTTCTACGAATAAGAAAGTTTCCAAAAGAAATGGTTATTTGTCATTTGCTCCAAAATATTTCTCAACAGGAATAGGAGAAGGGCTTTCTAAGATAAGTAACGCCATATACTCCACTGGTAACTATGTAACTGATAAGGCTACACAATTCTTCAAACGATAGGAATCATGCTAAAAATAAAGGGGGACAAATGGCTTTGCTAAATGATTCAAACAGCATAGTTAACGGTAAGACCAAATTTCATTTTGGCTTTGATCATTTAGGCCACTTGGAACCAACTAATTTAGAGGGACATGGACTAACGTTGAATATGAAAGGGGTAATCAATGAAGAAAAAAAATTCAAAATTAAATAGAGTTTCTGGTGGTGAATCAAAAGCTGGTAAATCAAAATCCAGTGGTGGAAGCTTTTTTAGTGGAGCATTAAGCATGGTCAAAGAAAATGGTGGAGATGCACTTAAAGTCTTAACAGGTGGGGATAAGGATAAAACTAAGGAAAAACGTATTGAGTACATAGATCCTTTTAACAGACCTAACAAGATGAAACTTTTTGATTAGAAATTTTAGTCAAAAAAATATTAAATTTAAAAATACAAGGAGAAAACATGAATAAAATACATTTACAAGCAAATAAAATAGCTGATCATTTTGAGAATGTAAGGAAGCACTTAGTAGATAAAGGACTTAGCCCTCTACAAGCTGCTAAAATAGCTTCTCAACATCACACTGCTGTTTTGGATAAAGTATCAGGAGGACTATCAATAGGTGGAGGTGTTACAGCAGGTAAAGGTGTGGAAGTGCAAGATAACACTTCAACTGTAACACAAGATAATTCAAAGATATCACAGGATAATCACACTGTAGAAACAACAACCAAAATAAAGGCTACTATTGCCTAGTAAGGAGATTAATATGGAAAGAAAAGAAGATTTAAAAAAAGTATCAGGAGGATTATCAATAGGTGGAAGTGTTACAGCAGGTAAAGGTGTGGAAGTGCAAGATAATACTTCAACTGTAACACAAGATAATTCACAGGTAAAGCAGGATAATCACACTGTAGAAACAACAACTGAAATAAAAATTACTGCTATTTAAAAACTAAGTTAACTTCTGTTTAGGAATTAAGGAGAGAATATGTCTAATAGATCCAAGCATATTTCTGAATCTTCTATAGGATCTACTAATCTTAACGGGGTTTCCGGTGGAGAACTTAATATTAATTCTCTTAATACTTCCGGAAACGCTGTTATAAGAGATAATAGAAAATTCAAAAATGTGGATAATACAAATAAGAAAGTAGAAACGAAGGGTATAATTAATATTATTTCAACTTCAGTGTCTATAGCATGATAGGAGGCAGATTATGTCTTTAGATTTAAATCAATTTTTAGATACGGCAAATGTAAGTAATTCAAAAATTAACAAAACTTTTGAATTACCAGGAGGAAGGCAAATTCTTGTAGAGAGTGAAAATTCATCTGTTAAGAAAAATGAATCGAATTTAATACAAAATAATACATCTTCCGTAACACATGGTGGTGGATTAACAATAGGAGGTCCTATAAATGAAAGTTTCAGCTAAAAATATGAAAAATGTTTCAGGCGGTTCTTATGATAATAGTGTCACTAAGAAAAACGTGAAAATAACTTATGAACACGAGATAGCACCTCATATAGATGCAACTATACAAGGAGATCTGACAGCACTTGGCGGGATTACTTTTATAGATGGATCTAGAAGAGAAGATATAACTACTTCTGACATAGAGGCAGAATGGGAGTCTGGTTCAAAAAGGAAAAGTACTACATTTTAGGGTAGTAGAAAGGGGAAAATATGGATGAAGCAACAAAAATGCAAGCATTTCTGAAATATGGTGAGCCTGACGTAAAAGCAAGCGCATATAAAGTGTATATAAATCCAGATCATCAACAGAGTATGGGTTTTACCACCTTTAAGGGTTCTGAATTGAATGGAAATTTTACAGTTATAGATGATTCTAGTTCAACTATTACTACAAATACAAATTTTGATATAGAAGATACTAAAAATATTAATTCTGTTACTACAAAAATTTTGTAATGGTAGAAAGGATTATAATGAAAAAAGAGTTAAACAAAGTCTCAGGTGGAAATACTGATATAAAATTTGGTAAAGGTTATCTAATTAATGGTGACACTTATGTGAATGATAAAGAGCGAAATATAAATACAAAGAATGGAAATGAAAAGATAGTTCATGAGACAAACGCTAACAAATCTAAATTCAAATTTTTATTCTAAGGAGGTAGCAATATGGGAAAGCTTTCAGGAAAGAGTTTACAGGGAGCTTCTGGTGGTATGTCCATAAAACAAACTTCTGGAACTGTAACTGGTGATGTGACTCTTATCAATAAATCTGTATATAAAAAAGAGATTGATGATACAAGAAAAATAAAAACAACTTATGAGCGAGATCACTCAAACACCAAAATTTTCTAAAAAGGAGATGGCATATGAATAAGAAAGAGCTAGATAGAGTTGCAGGTGGCATCTCTTCTACAACACATTGGCTGGATGGGCAGACTGATACAACAACTGTTATTAATAACTATGAAAATGAAACTAAATTTGTTGATGGAATGGAAGGATCTGGTGGGAAGTTCCACGTATCATTTGGTTCATCAGCAAATTCTTACAAAGGTGATACTGTAATTTTAACAACAAGCTACACACCAGATGGAGTAAACCATACAGGTATGTTACCGGGTGATGTTAAAGAAGTGTCTCGTGTTAGTCAGACTAAAGTTGTAAAATAAAAGGAGGAAAAATGTCAAAAAAACTAGATTTAAGTAGTGTATCTGGTGGAACAAATACTAATTTTAGAGGTATTTTCAAGGGAGATGATGGTAAGGAGCACCTAAAATTTGCAAATATATCAGATGGGAATGATAGTGATCAATTCATGGTTATAGTCCGTCCTGATGGTTCTAAAGAACTTGTTTTCACAGGTATTCAAAAATAGGAGGAAAAATGTCAAAAAAACTAGATTTAAGCAGAGTAGCAGGGGGATACTTTAGAGAGGTAAAAGATGAAAATGGAAATACTAGAAATATTTGGGGTTTGAGGTTTAACCCTGATGGAACAATGAATAAAGAAGATGAAAAAGAATGGGAAGCTATGCAAAATGGTTACGGTAATGGAAAGAGCTTCGACATGGAGACAATAAATCAACAACTTGAAAAATAAATAAGAAGGGAGGAGATATGAGTAAGAATCTTGACTTATCAAAGGCTTCTGGTGGATATAAAGAAAAGGGTGGCTATGAAACTACGGAGACAACTTACTTAAAGACATATAAGGAAGCAGAAATACCTATATCTATTTCAGGAAAAACATACGGTAAGATTGCTGTTGCGGAAGGAGTAGGAAATAAGAATCTTAAGGCAGAAGAGTTACTTCCAAGTTATTTAGCAAATGCTGTAAAAGGGAAATACGACAATTAATTTTTGCTTTTTAAAATTTCACACCTTATACTTCTTTTGAAAATTCTTTTTAAAGGAGTTAAGATGTTATTTTTTACGCTGTTGCTTCTCTCTAACTGTGATGGGGGCTGTTCCAACTCTGCTAGAGATAGAAGGGCATATTATGCTTTAAATAATAAAGATTTAAAGATAGCTATAAATTTTAATCATGATGAGAGTTCTGGTCTTCTATTAGAAGGTGCGGAGCTTGCTTTAGAGGAAGTTAAGTCTATACTTCCTAACGGGAAAAGGTTATATGCAGAGATAAGGAGTGACAAAAATAATATAAATAATGGAATAATCAATGCCTCAAAAGTTTCTGAAGATATGAGCGTAATTGCAGTTTTGGGGCATGAGACATCTAATATATCTGTCCCTGCCTCAGCCATATATGAATATTCCGGAATATTAATGATGAATCCATATGCCACATCTTCAGATCTTTTAGAAAATGGCTATGAATTTATATTCAGAACTATCCCTAGTGATGAGGCTATTGCCAATTCACTTCTAGATTACTTTCAACAAGAAGATTTAGGAAAAATTGTTATATGTTATGAATCAAGTCTGTATGGACTAAGTTTTGCTAACTCTTTTGAAAAGAGGGCAGAGTCTATAGGCTTAGATATAGTAGATCGGGTATCTTTTGATATAGGAGATAAGAGGGAATTTAATAGAATAGTTAAAAAGTGGGAAAATTATGACTATGACTCAATTCTGTTTGTCGCTAATATGCCCAATGGGGTTAATTTTTATAAAGTTTTGAAAGAGAGAGGGGTAGAGGTACCTGTTGTCTCAGGAGAAACAATGGTTGAAGAAGAATTGCTAAATGAGAGCTGCAGTGTTGTAGATGGACTTGTCTTCCCTGCTATATTCAGTCACTCTGAAAACAAACCTTTAGTTCAATCTTTTGTAATGAAATTTAGGAAAAGATATAAAAAGGATCCAGATAAGTATGCAGCTATAGCTTATGACACTATAAAATTAATAGCTCATGCTATAAAAGAGGGTAAATCTTATTTACCTGAAGATATTGCTAAGAATTTAAGGAAAGTTAAGAACTTCAAGGGCGTAACAAATACATATAATTTTGGTAAAAATGGTGAGCTGATAATGAAAAATGAAGACAAAATTGGGGTTCAAAAGATACAAAATGGCAAATTTATTCACATAGGGAGGTACTAATGATAAACTTGCTATTTTCTGCGCTAGCTTGGGGATCTTTTTATAGTGATGATCCTTTTAAAGTAGCTGTAACAGCTGGTAAAGAAGCACAAAGAGGTGTGATGATAGCTATTGAGGAGATGAATGATAATCCTAACATTTTTAGAAAGATAAAGCAGCTTAACTATAACGATGAGGGCTATGTTGCTAAAGGTGTCATGAATGCTGAAAAGATAGTTGAAGAAGGGACTTCTCTAGTTATAGGCCACAAGGAGTCTTACATATCAGCTCCAGCATCTTCACTTTATGAGTTTAATGGTATTTTAATGCTGAATACCTCTTCAACAGCATCCTCTATAACTGATAGTAGTTACAGATACATATTTAGGACTATACCAGGGGATGAAATTATAGCTAATTCAATAGCGCAATCATTGAAAGATAGCGATCTGGGTGAGGTTCTAATATGCTATTCAGATAACTCGTATGGAAAGAGCTTTGTAAGTAGTATTGAAAAATCTTTTAACAATTATGATATAGAAATTTCAGATAGAGTCTCATTTTCTGTGGGTGATGAAAGAGAGTTTAAGAGAATAATAGATAGGTGGAAGAACTACAGTTATGATTCAGTCCTATTCATTGGCTACTTAGAGGAGGCAGTAAAGTTTATAGAAACAGAGGATTTAGGTGCCCCAATATTCTGCAGTGAGGCACTTGCTTCTAACAGGCTGATAGATGAGTTAGGTGACAAGGCAGAGGGTGTTGTAGTTCCATTTTTATTTAGTCCAAAAAGAAGCTCTTTTTTCACTAAGTATAGAGATAGGTTCAACAGTGATCCGAATTTTGTTGCAGCCATATCATATGACTCTGTAAAGTTAATAGAGCGTGCTATGTTAAGTGGGGCTGAAAGTAATGATGAGATAGCAAATTATCTTCGCAATATGTCGCCCTACTTTGGTGAGGCCAACATCTACTCTTTTAATTCAGGTGGAGATGTTGAAAATGGCAATGTTCATATGAAAATAGTTCAAAATGGTACTTTTGAGGATATAAGGAGGTAGTAATGAAAAATAAAGAAAATAAAAAGAAAGAAAAGAAAAATAATACTGAAAGCAAGACTATATTTAGAAAGTCATCTTTAGCTAAGCTTTCATCTCCAGAGCATTTGGACAAGCTAATAAAGGTAACTGATTCAAAGGGCTGGTTATCACTTATGGCAGCACTATTTCTGGTCTCCTTGACGGTTGTTTGGAGTTTTGTAGGAGAGTTACCTACAAAAGTTAGGGCTATGGGGATCTTAGTTAAGAGTGATGGTATAAGGTCTATACAGCATTTGACGGGAGGAGTTGTATCCGATGTTGCTGTCTCTGAAGGGGATACAGTAGAAAAAGGGGATGTAATTGCAAGGCTCTCTGCAACTACCCTTATAAACAAAATAAGTAATTCACGTTTTGAACTTGGTATTTTGAAAAATAATTTGGATAGATATATGGAATATAGGTCAGAGAGTAGAGAGATTAAAAGAGATTATTTTGATAGATCAAGAGAGAGTTTTGAGGAAAATTTAAGAGATTTAGACAGAGATATATTGAGTCAGCAAAAGAAGATAGAAGCGCAGAAAATGATCCTATCAAAGGGTGGAATAAGTGAAGAAGAGTTACAATCTTCTCAGCAAGCATTAGATAGGTTAGAGGCGTCAAAAGAGAGCGTGTTAAATGAGCTGAGTCAGCTTACCATAGAAGAGTTATCTTTCAATAAACAGATAGAAGATACTACTCTAAGTATGATAAGCCAAATTAAGGAGAAAGAAGAGGAGATAGAGTTTTTACAAGACCAATTGGATGATCAGTCTAAGATAGTTTCACCGTTTTCTGGAAGGATAGTCTCATCAAATGTAAAGAAAGATTCCATAATTCCTGCTGGGCAAACACTTTTCGAGGTGGAAATAGACGGCAAGGATGTACGTAACTTAGAAGCTGTGCTCTTTGTCCCAGCTATTGAAGCAAAAAAAGTGGAGATGGGAATGGATGTTCAAATTTCTCCATCAACTGTTAACTCTTCGGAATATGGTGTCCTAATTGGAAGGGTTACAAAGGTAAATGAGTATCCATCCTCTGCTGAACATATATCTCAGACTTTGGGGTCAGAGTTAGCGAGAACTTACTCTAGTATACGTGACCCTATAGAGATAAGAGCGGATTTGATTCCAGATTCGTCAAATAATAGTGGCTACAAATGGTCATCTAGGGTTGGACCACCTGTTGCTATAAAGACAGGAACTCCCTCTACTGCAGATGTTGTAGTTAAGGTTCAAAAGCCTATAACATTGGTTTTTCCTATATTGTCAAGGTATTTAGGAGATTAAAATGGCCGAAAAGATAAAGACATACAAAAGAGTAAAGACCCCTACTGTTTTACAGATGGAAGCTGTTGAGTGTGGTGCTGCATGTCTAGCCATGATTATGGGATACTACAGGAGATTTGTTCCTCTTTCACAGGTTAGAAAAGATTGTGGAGTTTCAAGAGATGGTAGCAAAGCAAGTAACATAGTAGCAGCTGCTGAGGGGTATGGTCTAAAAGGTGACGGATTTAAAAAAGATCCATCAGATTTGCAGCATATGAAACCCCCTATGGTGCTTCACTGGAACTTTAATCACTTTGTTGTTCTTGAAGGTATAAGTGGTGACAAGGTCTATATAAACGATCCTGCAGAGGGAAAAAGAATAGTTTCTAGAAAGGTTTTAGATGAATCTTTCACAGGCATAGTGTTAACCTTCGAAAAAACAGATAAGTTTAAAGAAGGGGGAAAGAGAAGAACAATTTGGGATGCTCTTAAGGACAGGTTTAAAGGAATAAAATTAGGTATATCATTTGTATTTTTATCAGGGATATCTCTAATTGTTCCTGGGCTTGCAATTCCAGTTATTAGTCAGCAGTTTGTTGACAGGGTGATTGTATCGAAAGTACAGGGCTGGGTAACTCCCCTTATTCTGGGCCTTCTATTTATGGCTGTTTTAGAAGTGTTCATAACTAGATTACAGTCAAGTTATCTTTACAGGCTTAGAGAGAAGATAGATGTAACATCATCTTCTGGATTCTTCTGGCATGTGCTGAAGCTACCAATGGAATTTTTCTACCAGAGGTATGCGGGAGACATAAGTAACAGGCTTGAAAGTAACAGTGAGCTTGCAGGTGTTTTATCTAGCTCTTTTGCTTCAACTGGTATAAACATTTTTAGAGCAGTGTTCTATCTATCTTTGATGTTACAATATGATCTTCTATTAACGGCTGTAGCGGTAGCTTCAGGTGGTTTGAATCTGTTCTTTATGAGATATATATCTAAATATCAGGCTAATAATAGTAAGAAGCTATACCAAGAACAGGGTAAATTATACAGCACCTCTATATCTGGTATTCAGCTCATAGAATCTATAAAAGCAGGTGGTGGTGAAGCAGGCTTTTTTAGCAAATGGTCTGGACATCATACTAAGCTTTTGGATTTCGAGCAGGAGATAGGAGAGCAAAACATCTATGCAAGTGTTGTTCCCTCTTTCTTGATGTCTTTGAATGGAATTCTCATACTTGGATTGGGTGCTCTTCAGGTGTTAAGAGGTAACATGACAATAGGTATGTTAGTAGCCTTTCAAGGGATAATAGGTAACTTTTTAGGTCCGTTAAATGCAGTAATATCCTTCTTTTCAGGACTTCAGAGCCTTAAGGGAAGTACAGATAGGCTGGATGATGTTATGGATTCAAAGATAGACCCTATGTTTAAGATGAGTGGTATGGAACCAGAGAGTGTGACAAAGAATACAAAGGTAAAACTTGATGGCTATATTGAATTGAAGGATGTAACTTTTGGATATAGTCCTCTTGAGCCTCCTTTGATAGAAAATTTTAACCTTAAATTAAAGCCCGGATCAAGAATAGCTCTTGTTGGTATGTCTGGAAGTGGTAAGTCAACTATCACAAAAGTAGTTTCAGGTCTTTACAGACAGTGGAGTGGTGATATATTTTTGGATGGCCAAAACAGAGATGATATACCTAGAGAATTGTTGAATAACTCCATAGCAGTTATAGATCAAGAGATAATATCTTTTGAAGCAAGTATTAGGGATAACATAAAGTTATGGGACAAGACAATTAGTGATGCCGAGATGATAAAGGCTTGTAAAGATGCTAATATTCATGATGACATAATAGCTAGAAAAGAGGGTTATGACTTTGTGGTTAAGGAGAGCACTTCCGGTTTCAGTGGTGGACAACTACAAAGGATAGAGATAGCTAGAGCTCTGGCTACAAACCCAACTGTTATGATTATGGATGAAGCGACATCTAATTTAGATACCAGAACTGAAAAATTCATTGACGATAGTGTAAGAAAGAGAGGCTGTACAACTATAATAGTTGCCCATAGATTAAGTACTATACGGGATTCAGATGAAATTATTGTTCTTAATAGAGGGAAAGTTGAGCAGAGAGGGACACATGAAGAGTTAATGAAACAAAAAGGACTATATGCTGCTTTGATTAAAGCAAGTTAGGAGATTTTAAATGAGAGTTATAAAAGTAGAAGCTAAGTCACCTTTTTTAATATCAGACAATGAAAAAGTATATAGGGTTATAAATGGAGAAGTGGACCTTTTCTTAACAAAGATAAAGTCCGGAAAGGCTGAAGGTAGAAGATTTTTCCTTGGCACTTTGAAGAAAAATGACCTAATATCTGGAGCAAAGTTTGATAGTGACTTAAAGGGGTATGGATTGCTGGTTTCAGGTCTTTATGGAACTGAAATAGAGGAGACGAAAGATATAGATGCTGATTCTGTAGTTAAAATGTTTACTGCTATCTCTTCTAATTTTGCCAAAAGTGCCTCAGATATACAAGTGTTCAAAAGCAATTTTGAGGCTCCTAAAGGAACATTATTTAAAATAAAGTCAGGGGGTCTGCTTAAAATAGAGAGAGGAAAAGCCCTCTTTTTCAATAATAAAATTCCTAACAATTTTATAATGCCTTCTACTTTTGTTTTGGCAGACAGTGATTTGAAGGCAACAGTCTCTAATGATGAGAATGAAATAATATCAAGTATGGATAGCTCTATGGCTATATATCTTCGTGGTTTCCTTTACTTGGAGCAGTATAAAGAGAGAGTAAATGCAACCAAATTTAAGGAAAAGCTCCAGCAGGGGAAGAATTATATCTCTTCATCTCTTAGAAGACTTATGAGTGTGTTTGAGAGCAGCGTGTCTCAAAGTGCTAGAAGTGAAGAGCCTCATCTAGCAGTAGCAGAGCTTATAGGTGACTATCTTGATATGAGAATAGTAAGACCTAGAATTAATGATCCTACTTACCAAAGTGACCCTTTAGGGGAAATTGCAAGAGTCTCTAAGTTTATGACAAGAGCTGTGACTCTAGATGACGGTTGGCATAAGCAGGATAGTGGGCCTATATTTGGTTTTATAGGGGAGTCTCCAGTAGCTATAATACCTAAAGGGTCAGGGTATAAGGTAATCAACCCAAAGACAGGTGAAAATAGAGTTGTGACCAAAAGTATAGCAGATCAAATTAATAGATTAGCCTATGTTATTTACAAGCCATTTCCAAATAAAGCTCTTAATTTGTGGGATATTTTCTCCTTTGTTATGAGACCCAATACTATAAGAGACTTTGTATCCATCTCTTTAATGGGTGCAATGATGGGTATTTTGGGTATGTTCACCCCTATCGTTACGGGTATCATATTTAGTAGCGTTATACCTGCTGCTGAATACAATAGTCTGTTCTACATAATATTGTTCCTGATATCTATAACGATAACTTCAAGTATATTTGGTATAACTAGATCAATAGCTAGTTTAAGGTTTGAGGGTAGAGTGGATTATATGATCCAGTCAGCCATATGGGCAAGGCTTCTCTCTCTTCCAGTACCTTTCTTTAGTAAATATGACTCTTCAGATCTAAGTGCTAGAGCTAACAGTATAATAACAATAAGAAGGATGTTAACAGGTGCAGCGATGTCCACAATACTCTCTGCTATCTTCTCTGTATTTCAATTTTTCTTACTATTTTACTATAGCCTAAGTTTAGCCTTAATAGGTATTGTATTAACCATTATTCCTATAGCTGTTGTATTTTTAACTGGTAAGTTTAGATTGACACTGGTTAAGAAGGCTATGAGCTTGAATACTAAGTCTTCAAGCACTATAATGCAGATCATTAAGGGGATATCTAAATTTAAAATAATAGGTGGAGAGAGAAGAGCATTTTCACTCTGGGCTGATAAGTATAATGAGCAGAATACTGTTCAAGAAAAGGCCTCTTCTATTGCAAGATACACAGGCAGCTTTAATCAAATTTATCCTGTAATTACTTCTGTAGTGATATTTTACTTTATATCTAAGAGTCCGGATATATCTGTTGGTACCTACTTGGCATTTCAGTCTGCATTTAGCAGCTTTATGGGATCTCTCTTAGGTCTTGCCTCCACAGCTGTATCACTATTGAATGTAATACCTCTCTATGATAGAGCTAGACCTATACTTGAGGCTATACCTGAAGTTACAGAGCAGAAGAGAGATCCAGGAAGGCTAAAAGGAGCTATAAGTGTAAGCAATGTTAGCTACAAGTATAAAGATGATAGCCCAGAAGTTTTAAGGGGAGTAAATATAGATATAAAGCCTGGTGAATTTGTCGCTTTTGTTGGAGAATCGGGTAGTGGAAAGAGCACACTTATGAGGCTACTACTTGCATTTGACAAACCTCAAGACGGAACTATTAGGTATGACAACTACGATTTAAATGATCTTGATGTCCAAGCTGCAAGAAGGGCTATGGGGGTTGTTCTACAAGAGGGAAGATTGATGCCAGGGGACATATTTAACAACATAATTGGTCCCTACAACTTAACTATGGATGATGCTTGGGCTGCAGCTGAAGCAGCAGGTTTTGCAGAAGACATTAGGGATATGCCCATGGGAATGCACACTGTTGTGGGTGGTGGTACCTTGTCTGGAGGACAAAAGCAGAGAGTTCTTATAGCAAGAGCTCTTGTTAATAAGCCTAAAATAATATTTTTTGATGCAGCGACCTCTGCTTTGGATAATAAGACGCAATCTATTGTTATGGACAGTCTAAAGAAGAGCGATGCTACAAAGATAATTATTGCCCACAGATTAACAACAATAATGAATGCAGATAAAATATTTGTTTTTGATGAAGGAAAGATAGTTGAGTCTGGTACATATGAAAAGCTCATGAAAGATAATGGAGTATTTGCTGAATTTGCAAGGAGGCAGTTAGCATGATCAAAAGGGAGAGTATTTTAAGGAATTATGGAGCTAAAGGTGATGCTGTTGATCAACTTTTAGAGTATACACGAAATCACTTCCATCATAATAAGTTCACTCAGCTTGAAGATGAGGATTTTGCCAAGGTGTGGAAAAATTACAGGAGCGACTTCTCCTTTTTAAGAGAGAAAATTGTTGAATTTAATTTCCCCATAGAAGAGGGTATGAGCCAAAATGATGATTATATAGCTGCACAAGAGACAGGAAGAGTTGCTGAAAAATATAGAAGATCAAAGGGCATTGATTTGAAAAGCATAGAAATTAGCTCTGTGCTGACACCTGGTGGTAATATGCCACTTATCATACTTAGAGATAGGAGTGAATTTGAGAGAGTTATCCAATGCTTTTCCTATAATAATGAGCCTGGCAAAGTTCCCAAATCGATGGGAGCCTCTACTTATGCTGGTTACAGCAATTGGGATCGAATTCTATCCTACAAAGAAGAGTGGACTATGGCAACTGGAGGAAATGAATTTGAGTGGGCAAAGGAGTTTGAAAAGCTTAAAAACAACAAAAGACTTTTCAAAGATAGCTTTATTGTTTTAAGTAACGGTCCTTACAGCGCAGTTCCTTCTGGTGATGTGGGAATGGGTGAATCTGAGTGGAAGAGAGTATCTCTGGATATTAGAAAGTTTCATGAAACAACACATTACTTTACAAAGAGGATTTTGGGGTCTATGAATAACAACATAATAGACGAAATATTTTGTGATTATGTAGGTGTTGCAAAAGCAACTGGAAAATATAATGTAGATTGGGCGTTGAGATTTTTAGGATTAGAGAATTATCCCAAATATAGAAAAGGTGGAAGGTTAGAAAATTATGCTTCTGTTGATAGTGAAGATGCTAAGAAAATTCTGAAGGTTCTGGTCTTTGATGCTGTTAATAATATGGCTAAGTTGCCTAGTATGGATGAGTATAAGTTGATATATGAATTGTCAAGGTTCTCCTTACCTGAAATAGCAGGTGAATTCGATAGAGTTTTATACCATTTTGAGGAGGTAGTGAAATGATATTTTTAATTTTTTTACTTCTTTTTAAGACAGGCTTGTCTCTTACTCTGGATGAGGCCTTGAGCCTTTACAAAAGCAGAAGTTTTTCAAGCAAAAGCTTGGAGGTTGAGAGGGATATATATAGAAGAAGTTATGATGAGTATGCTAGGTGCAAGTGGTTTACTATTAGCTTGTCAGATTCTGGGTCTAGCTATGTAAATTACAGAAGAGATGAAGATCATACCTTTAAAGACCATTTTGTGAGGAACACGTTGACTCCGCAGCTTAATCTGGCAGGTATATCTCTATATACTAACTGGAGAAGTGATTACGCCATAGAGACAAAAGATTTCGATAACAAATTCGTCTCATTAGGAGCTAAAACTAACCTTACTAATATGTTTTATAGCTCTTCGTCTTACTCTTCTGATATGGCCTACCTGAATATGAAGATGAACGATATTAGCTCTTCAATGAAAGATTTTGACAACATATCTAAAATAATAGATATATTTTCTACAGTCAAAGTATATGAAGGAAGAATAGATATAAAAGAGAGAGCTATTGACCAGTTAAGGAAAGATAGGGAGTATACGGAAGATAGGCTAAAGGCGGGTTTAGCTTCTGGTATGGATATAAAGAGCTTGGATTTAGAAATAAGTATGTTAAATCAAGAGTTACAAGAGATATACAGGGATATGTATATCTCAAAAAGGCAACTCTGCCTTTTAATTGGCATAGAGTTTGACGATCAACAATTTGCAGAGATTGAGAGTCAAGATATAGAAAATGTATTGGTAGACAGTAGGGATATTAATCTTTTAGAGTATGAGTTGGAGAGTGATAAAAAACAACGTTCATTGGAACTTAGAAATCTTCTGCCTGACTTGTTCATTAGTGCAGAATACGATTGGAATGAGGTTCTTGAAAGATATGATGGAGTTTATGGATTAAGTGTTAGTTGGGATGTAACTCCTAACCTCTCATCCTATAATCAAGCCTGTAAAAAGGTAGAGTTAGGTGAAGAGAAGTTAGCAAATGCGAAGCTCAACAAATCGTTAGAGCTTGAGAAGAAGAGAGGAGAGTACTTAAGTGCTAGAGAGGCCATAGAAAGTGCTTTACAAGAGAAAGAGTATTGGGAACAAGTTGTAGAGGTTCAAAGGGAGATGTACAAAAATGATTTGATAAGCCTTCAAGATTACCTAAAATACTTTAACAAGTTGAGGGATAAGGAGATCTCTCTATCTGAAAAGAGATATCAAATTGAAGCGTTTAAAAGAAAAATTAAGGTTTTAGAAGAGCTATAAATATTCATTTACTTTGTATTTCATGCTAATATATATCAGCATGACAAAAATAAGAAATATAGCTCTAAAGTTAGAGTATGATGGTTCAGAGTTTTACGGATATCAAATTCAGCCTGATAAAAGAAGTGTACAGGGTGTAGTAGAGAGGTCTTTATCAAAACTTCTTGGTGAAAAAGTGAAAAGTTTTGCTTCAGGAAGGACTGACAAAGGTGTTCATGCATTAGGACAAGTCATCAATTTTAGAACATCAACTTTGCTAGAGATTGATAAAATTAATAATTTTCTCAACAATATCTTGCCCTCTGATGTCAGGCTTTTGACTGCTTGGGAGGAAAAAGAAGATTTTCATGCGCGATTTTCAGCTAAGTCTAGAACATACGTATACAAAATGTTACCAACGAGTTTTAGAGATAGTTTCAAATCAAGATATTTTGGTTTTTATGACCTTGACTTAGATGTTTTTCAAGAACAGATGAAGAAATTCATAGGAAGACATAATTTTAAGTATTTTTCTACTAAAATTCCCATAGGTTGTCCAGTAGAGAAGAGTGTGAATGAGATCTCTTTTGTGTCTGGATCGAGTTTTAATGTAAAGATAAAGGCCAACTCTTTCTTGAGGGGCATGATAAGAATAATGATAGGGACTTCCATTGCTGTTATGAAGGGCAATTTAGCTCCTAATTTTATAGAATCTGCACTAGAGGATCCCAACATTTCTGAGAAAAAAAGATCCGTGGACGCTTCTGGTCTTTACTTTACCTCAGTTGACTTCTAATTCAAGTTTAATAGATTTGATTAGTCCAAATATCTTGCTAAAATCTTCCCCTGTTATATGGTTGAAAAATTTAATGATCTTGTTGCACGAATCTTTCTCATCATAGGCAAACAGATTTTTTGTTGCTATTTTTGCTTGTTCTGTGATTCTATTTTCTACTCTGCCTTCAAATTTGTCTATCTCTTTCACAATAGATTCAGGGAGATCAACGAAGAATTTTTTGGCTTTAACACCAAAATTCCCCTCCATTTCCACTATGCCTTTCAGTTCAGTTTGTATTTTTCTTTTGGAATTCTCTAGATCTGCTTTTAGTTGGATGTCTGGATTAGCTAAGGTCAGCAAAGATTCAAATGCATCTTCGACTACTTTGTTACCTACTTCTAATACTTTTTGATAGCTTTCTTTGGGTATATCTTTTTCTTTGTTCAGCGAACTTATAGCAAGAATAAGACTTCTATGCTGATCTAGTTTTTGAATTAAAAAATATTTCTGCACCAATTTTTGAAGGTCATATATTCCGTTTTCGTGCTCTGACCTTTCATTATCCTCTGTTTTATTATCTTTTGTTATCCAATTAATAATCCCACGGAGTTTTTTCTCTCCTGATGAATCTAGATACATATCTTTTAGTTGTTTTAAATATTCAGGATTTTTATAAATTTTGTCTTTATCATCAAAATTTCTAAGTTCTTCTATAAACCTTATAGATTCTACTATGTGTGAAAATGAAGCCGAGGGACTGTAATGGAGTATTGAAACTAAGTGCTTAACCTTCTCCACAATTTTTCTATTTTCCTCTTTATCAATGAATTTTGAAATTAATATTTCTAGTTCTTCTGAAGACAACTCAACTTTGTAATCTTCTTCAATGTTAAATTTAAAGTCAAAACTATTGTTATCGTAATTCTGGTCTTGGTTTAATGGTGAGTCTGTCTCATCCAAACTCCGATCAACACTTGAAGATTGTCTACTCTCCCAACAAGAAATAATAAAAATTAATAATAGTATCATAAAAAACCTCTACACAGGAGATTATAACTTATTTTTTTAATTTGTAAAAAAATAAATAAAATACATTGTTAAAGGCCTTTCTTCTTGACAATACCTCTTTTTTTCTGATATCATCAAGCTTAAAGAGTAAAAAAATAAAAAGCTCTGTATTATGAAAATTTAGGAGGTAAGTCTCTTGACAATTAACCAATTAGTCAGAAAAGGCCGTTCAAGTAGAAGAAAGACGGATAAAAGCCCTGCACTTAAGGGCAATCCTTTACAGAGAGGTGTCTGTGTTAAGGTTTTTACAACTACACCTAAAAAACCTAATTCAGCTCAGAGAGCTGCAGCTAGGGTTAAGTTAGCTAATGGAAGAGAAGTAAATGCTTACATACCTGGTATAGGGCACAGCCTTCAAGAGCACTCTATGGTTTTAGTTAAGGGAGGAGGGCCTGCTGACCTACCTGGTTTTTCATACAGAATTGTTAGAGGTGCCATTGACTGTGCAGGTGTTAAAAGTAGAAAAAGAGGCCGTTCATTGTACGGTACCAAAAGAGAGAAAGCTTAGGAGATTTTGAAATATGAGTAGAAGAGGAAGAGCCCCACAAAGAGATATAAGACCTGATTCGATCTATGGAGACGTAGTTGTGTCAAGGTTTTTAAATAATATGATGATGAACGGAAACAAGCATCTTTCAGAAAAGATATTCTATGGTGCACTTGATATAATTGAGAAGAAAACGGGCGAGAAGGGTATAGAGGTTTTTCGTAAAGCTCTAGAGAATATCAAACCTGTTATAGAGGTTAGATCGAGAAGAATAGGTGGAGCTACTTATCAAGTTCCTACTGAAATAAGGCCGTCCAGAATGCAGTCTTTAGGAATAAAATGGCTTGTAAAGTATGCTAGGGGTAGAAAAGAGAGAAATATGGTGGATAGGCTGGCTAGAGAGATAATGGATGCCGCTAATTCTGAAGGGGGAGCTGTTGGTAAGAAGGAAGAGGTACATAAAATAGCTGAATCAAATAGGGCTTTTGCTCACTATAAATGGTAATGAGGTAAAGAAATGTCAAGAAAATATTCGATAGTTAAAACGAGAAATATAGGAATTATGGCCCACATAGATGCGGGTAAGACTACTACCACGGAGAGAATTCTCTTCTATACTGGTGTTAAGCATAAGATAGGTGAAGTTCATGATGGTGAAGCCACTATGGACTGGATGGAACAGGAGCAAGAAAGAGGTAT
>DCBY01000033.1:56534-58702 GCA_002313635.1 Fusobacteriia bacterium UBA1095 | reverse complement strand
ATAACAATTACCTCTGCTGCTACAACTTGTTTTTGGAGAGACCATAGAGTTAACATAATCGATACTCCCGGTCACGTTGACTTTACTGTTGAGGTTGAAAGATCTTTAAGAGTACTTGATGGAGCGGTGGCAGTTTTTTGTGGTGTTGGAGGTGTTCAGCCTCAATCAGAAACAGTTTGGAGACAATCCGATAGGTATAATGTTCCTAAGTTAGCTTATGTTAATAAAATGGATAGAATGGGTGCTGATTTTTTCAATGTTATTGAGGAAATGAAGAAGAGACTCGGTGCCAATGCGGTTGCTATACAAATTCCTATAGGTAGTGAAGAGGATTTGAAGGGTATAGTTGACCTTATAGAGATGAAGGCTACTATCTATGGTGATGATGGTCTTAGCTTTGAAGTAACTGATATACCTGAGGACCTTAAAGCAAAGGCTGAAGACTATAGGGAGAAGATGATAGAGTCTGCAGCTCACTTTGATGATGAAATTATGGAAGCATTCCTTTCCGGTGAGGACATACCATCAGATAAGATAATAAAGGCTCTTAGAAAAGGTACTATAGCTAATGAGATAGTTTGTGTTACTTGTGGATCTTCCTTTAAGAATAAGGGTGTACAGCCTTTGCTGGATAAGGTTATTGATCTACTTCCTTCTCCGGAAGATATAGGTAAGGTTGAGGGTATAAACCCAAAGACAGAGGAAGTTGAGATTAGGAAGACAGATGATGAAGGTAAGCTATCTGCTCTTGCCTTTAAGATTATGTCAGATCCTTTTGTAGGTAAGCTTACGTTCTTCAGAGTATATTCAGGTATATTGGAAAAAGGTAGTTATGTTTACAATGCAACTAAAGGTAAAAAAGAGCGTATAGGAAGAATACTTCAGATGCATGCTAACAAAAGAGAAGAGCTTGATAGAGTGTACTCTGGAGATATAGCAGCGGCAGTTGGTTTAAAAGATACTACAACAGGGGATACTATTTGTGATGTTTCTTCTCCTATAATATTGGAGAAGATGGAGTTTCCTGAGCCTGTTATCTCTGTTGCAGTAGAGCCCAAAACAAAAGCAGACCAAGAAAAAATGGGTCTTGCTCTACAGAAGCTTGCTGAAGAAGATCCTACTTTTACTGTTAGAACAAATAGTGAAACAGGAGATACTATCATATCCGGTATGGGTGAACTTCATTTGGATATCATTGTTGATAGAATGAAAAGAGAGTACAAAGTTGAAGCAAATGTTGGACAGCCTAGAGTGGCTTATAGAGAGACTTTCACAAGCAGCACTGAGGCTGAGGCCAGATATGTAAAACAAACTGGTGGTAAAGGTCAGTATGGTCATGTTAAAATATTGGTTGAACCTTTAGAAAGGTCAGCAGGGTTTGAGTTTGTGAACAAGATAACAGGTGGTGTTATCCCGAAGGAATATATACCAGCTGTTGAAAAAGGTATAAAAGAGACAATGGCCAACGGTGTTATAGCTGGGTATCCTGTTCAAGATTTGAAAGTCACTCTCTTTGATGGTTCCTACCATGATGTTGACTCATCTGAGATGGCATTTAAAATAGCCGGTTCAATGGCTTTTAAAGAGGCTTCTAAGACATCGAATCCTATTCTTCTTGAACCTATAATGGATGTAGAAACAGTTACACCAGAAGAATATATGGGTGATGTTATGGGAGACCTCAACTCTAGAAGAGGAAGAATAGAGGCTATGGAGGAAAAGAGTGGCTTGAGGATTATAAAATCGAGAGTTCCGTTAGCTTCTATGTTTGGTTATGCTACAGATCTGAGATCGAAATCTCAAGGAAGAGCGAACTACTCTATGGAGTTTGGTGGATATGAAAGTGTACCTACAAGCATAGCTCGTGATATAATAGAGAAAAATTCAAAATAAATTAGGAGGAATTATAAATGGCTAAAGAAGCATTCAATAGGGATAAAGTACACGTTAACGTCGGTACTATAGGTCACGTTGACCACGGTAAGACTACTACAACTGCAGCGATAACCTCTGTTCTTTCCGAAAAGGGTTTTGCTGAATTGAGAGATTACGCTAATATAGACTCTGCTCCAGAAGAGAAGGCTAGAGGTATTACAATTAATACAGCTCACGTAGAGTATGAAACTGAAAAGAGGCACTATGCCCATGTTGACTGTCCTGGTCACGCT
>DCBY01000033.1:55506-56211 GCA_002313635.1 Fusobacteriia bacterium UBA1095 | reverse complement strand
GTTAAGAATATGATTACAGGTGCAGCTCAAATGGATGGGTCTATACTTGTTGTTTCAGCAACAGATGGTCCTATGCCGCAGACGATGGAACACATACTTCTTGCCAGCCAAGTTGGTGTTAAGCATATAGTTGTTTACCTAAACAAGGTTGATTTGGTTTCAGAAGCGGATGCTGAATTGATAGATTTGGTTGAAATGGAAATAAGAGATCTTTTAACAAAGTACGGTTTTGATGGAGATAGTGCTCCTGTTATAAGAGGATCTTCACTGAAAGCTTTAGAAGGTGATCCAGAGTACAAAGCTAAGATAATAGAGCTAGTTGAAGCTATGGATAGTTACATACCAGATCCAGTTAGACCAGTAGATGCTCCTTTCTTGATGCCTGTTGAGAATGTTATGACAATAACAGGTAGAGGTACTGTTGTTACTGGTAAGGTAGAAACTGGTATTGTTAAGGTTGGAGATGAAGTAGAAATAGTTGGTATAAGGCCTACTGTTAAAACTACAGTTACAGGTATAGAGATGTTTAGAAAATCCCTTGATAAGGGTATTGCTGGAGATAATGCCGGTGTTTTGATAAGAGGTCTTAAGAAGGATGAAGTGCAAAGAGGACAGGTTCTTGCTAAGCCTGGATCAATAACACCTCATACAAAGTTTAAGGCAGAGGTATATGTTCTTAAGAAGGATGAGGGTGGAAGACATACT
>DCBY01000033.1:25708-55203 GCA_002313635.1 Fusobacteriia bacterium UBA1095 | reverse complement strand
GGTGGAAGACATACTCCTTTCTTTGCTGGTTACAGACCTCAGTTCTATTTCAGAACAACTGACGTTACTGGTACAGTTGGTTCTTTAGCGAATGGTGCTGAGATGGTTATGCCAGGTGATAACATAACGATAGAAGCTGAGCTTATAGCTCCTATTGCTATGGAAAAAGGAGTTACTTTTGCTATAAGAGAAGGTGGTAGAACAGTTGGTTCTGGAATAGTTACGGAGATAATAAGTTAGGGTTTTTACCCCTAACTTTTTTAATAGGAGAGATTTTAGATGAAGAAAGAGAGTTTTAGGATATATTTGAGTTCATATGATCATAAGGTTTTGGATGATTCTGCGAAACGTATAATAGAGGCTGTTGAGAAGTCTGGTGCTTCTGTTGCAGGTCCAGTTCCTCTGCCTACTAAGATTAAGAAATATACTGTTTTGAGGTCCCCTCACAAGCACAAGGATGCTAGGAATCAATACGAACAGAGGATACATAAGAGAATGATAGAGGTTAGTGACTCTAATCATCAGAGTATATCTTCTCTCTCTTCTTTTAGCCTTCCAGCTGGCGTGGGTATCGAGATAAAGCAGATTTAAGGAGAAATAATGTTAGGTATCTTAGGTAAAAAGATTGGAATGTCACAAATTTATATAGATGGAACAGCAACACCTGTTACAGTGATAGAGGCTGGGCCTTGTAAAATTGTTGACTTAAAGTCAGAGGACAAGAATGGATATTCTGCTCTTGCTCTCTCTTTTGGAAAAAAGAGTGCTAAAAAGACCAGCAAAGCTATGAAAAAAGTTTTTGAAAAGGCTAATGCTGATACAGCAGCCATAGTAAGAGAGTTTCATGTTGAAAAATCTTCTGATTATGAAATAGGACAAGATGTTTGTGTTGATGTTCTAGATAATATTGAATACATAGATGTTATTGGGATATCTAAGGGTAAAGGGTTTCAAGGTGTAATGAAAAGACATGGCTTCTCTGGAGGTCCTGCTTCCCACGGTTCAACTCTTTTCCATAGAAGACCAGGTTCAATAGGTAATTTTGCATCTAGTGGTAGAGTGTTTCCTGGTAAGAAAATGCCTGGAAGAATGGGTAATGAGAGAGTAACAGTTCAGAATTTGAGAGTAGTTAGAGTAGATAAAGATAATAATACCCTTCTTGTTAAAGGTGCTGTTCCTGGATCTAGAAATGGTTATGTTGTGATAAAACCTTCTCTTAAAAGGAGTTCAAGATGAATGTTTATAATTTGAAGGGTGAATCCATAGGGGAAGTAAAGCTTCCTAAAGAGATTTTTGGAATTGATTCTAACCCGGCTGTTGTTCACGAATTAGTTGTTGCAGAACTTGCTTCATCAAGACAGGGATCTGCCTCAACTAAGGGTAGAAGTGAAATAAGGGGTGGTGGTAGAAAGCCAAGACCTCAAAAAGGTACAGGTAGAGCTAGACAAGGTAGTATAAGAGCTCCTCAATGGGTAGGCGGTGGTACTGTTCATGGTCCTAAGCCTAGAGATTTTACTAAAAAGATAAATAAAAAAGCAAGGAAATTGGCTCTTAGATCTATACTGTCTTCGAAAGTTAATGATGGAAAGTTTTTTGTGATAGATGATTATCACATGGAAAAACCAGAGACCAAGGCAGTAGTGTCCTTTATAAGTAAGATGAGCTTAGGCAAGCCTCTCTTTTTGTTAGACGATATATTTAGAGATGAAAATCAAAATTTTTATTACTCTACTAGAAACATAAAGGATGGATCAATAATAGATGTTTATGATTTAGCTGCTTACTGGCTTTTGAAGTACAATAATTTGGTTGTTACTAAGGAAGCTCTTCAAAAGATAGAGGAGGTACTGAAATGATAGACAAGTTTGGGATAATCAAAAAGCCTCTTTTTACTGAGAAGAGCCAGGTAGCTAAGTCTCAGAATAATGAATTCATCTTTGAGGTGGATAGAAGAGCTAATAAATTAGAGATAAAAGAGGCTGTTCAAGCGCTTTTTGGTGTTAAGGTTAAAGATGTTAGGACTTCTATCAAAAAACCTGAAGTTAAACTGAGAAAAGGCCAAAAAACACTGACTAAAAAAGTGAAGAAGGCTGTTGTTAAATTAGAAGAAGGGCAGACAATAAGTTAGGAGATAGTTATGGCTATAAAAAAATTAAAACCAAATACCCCTGGAACAAGACACATGTCTGTTATGGTTAATGAAGATCTAGATAAAGTCAGGCCTTTAAAGAGATTGACTACACCTCTCAAGAGTGCCTACGGTAGAGATAATTATGGCCATAGAACAGCTGTAAACAGAGGTAAAGGTCATAAAAGGCTTTATAGAATGATAGATTTCAAAAGAGGAAAAAATGATGTTCCAGGCAAGGTAGCTTCAGTGGAATATGATCCCAATAGAAGTGCGGATATAGCTTTGATTCATTATGCTGATGGAGATAAAAGATACATAATAGCACCTCAGGGATTAAAAAAAGGTGATTCTATTCTATCTAGTAAGGAAGCTGAGATAAAGCCGGGGAATTCTATGAGATTAGGTGATATGCCTGTTGGTGTCTTGGTTCATAACATAGAAATGAAGCCTGGTCAGGGTGGAAGAATAGCAAGATCCGCAGGAGCGCAAGCTAGATTAGCTGCTAAGGATGGAAAATACGTCTTCATAGAGATGCCGTCCAAAGAGTTAAGATTAATCCATAGTGATTGTATGGCTACAATAGGTAGTGTAGGTAATCAAGAGCATTCTCTGGAAGTTATAGGGAAGGCTGGTAGAGCAAGACATATGGGTAAAAGACCCCATGTTAGAGGTTCTGCTAAAAATCCTGTGGATCATCCACATGGTGGTGGTAACGGTAAAACAGGTATAGGTAGAAAAAGCCCTGTAACGCCTTATGGTATACCTACTTTAGGTTATAAGACCAGAAATAATAAGAAGCTAAGTAGCAAATATATTAAGAGGAGAAGAAAGTAATGGCTCGTTCGTCAAAAAAAGGATCTTATGTTAGTCCTTCTCTAATGAAAAAGATAGAGGAAATGAACAGTGGTGGAAAAAAATCTCCTGTCAAGACTTGGTCTAGAGACTCTACCATTTTCCCAGAATTTATAGGTCACACTTTTTTGGTTCATAATGGTAAGAAGCATGTGACAGTTTATGTGAATGAGGATATGGTCGGGCACAAGTTAGGAGAATTTGCTCCAACTAGGACATTCCGAAGTCATTCAAAGGATAAAAAATAGGAGATATTATGGAAATTAAAGCAGAAGCTAGAAATATTAGAATGACCCCTAGAAAAGCCCGTTTGGTTATGGACTTAGTTAGGGGCAAGGAAGTTGGAAAGGCTATGGATATGCTTAAGGTTATGCATCACAAAGCTGCTCCTATTATCTCTAAAGTTATTAAATCTGCAGTTTCAAATGCTGAAAATAACTTTAAATTGAAGGGGCCATTCCTTATATCCAAGGCCTACATAAATGCTGGTCCTTTGATAAAAAGATTAGAGACAAGGGCTAGAGGAAGAGCTAATATTTTTCATAAAAAAATAAGCCATGTAACTATTTACATTACCGAGAGGAGTAACTAATGGGACAAAAAGTCGATCCAAGATCTATGAGGCTTGGTATAAATAGGGAGCACGATTCTAATTGGTTTGCCAATAAGAAAAATTTTGCTAATTATCTTCATGAAGATCTAAAGATTAGAAACTTCATTGAGAAGAAGTATAGATCAGCTGATGTTGCTAGAGTTCATATAAGTAGAGACTCAAAAGACAAGATAGATGTATCCATATTTACATACAAGGCTGGTATGATATTAGGTAGAAAAGGTGAAGGTGTAGATCAATTAAAGAAAGAATTGTCTAAGTTCACTAAAAAGAAGATAGACATAAATGTTAAGGAGCTAAGGTCCAATACTTTGAATGCAAGAGTAATAGGGCTTCAGATGGCTCAAGCTATAGAGAGAAGAACGCCTTTCAAAAAGGCTATGAATCATGCCATAATTAGGGCTAAGAAAAATAATGTTAACGGCATAAAAGTCTCTATTTCAGGACGATTAAATGGAGCAGAAATAGCTAGAACTGAGACAGTTCTTTTTGGAAAGGTTCCTCTACACTCTTTGAAATATGATATAGACTTTGCCAAGGTAGAGGCAGACACTATATCTGGTGTTATAGGTATAAAAATCTGGCTGTCCCATGGTATAAAGAAGGAGGCGCCTCATGTTAATGCCTAAGAGAACTAAGTATAGAAAAAGTATGCGTAATTCTAGAGCGTTAAAAAGGAATGCTACTAGAGGTAACAGTGTCAAATTTGGTGAATTTGGTTTACAGGCTTTGGAGGGTGACTGGATAAGTTCAAGACAGATAGAGGCTGTCCGTGTTGCTATAAACAGAGAGCTTAAGAAGATGGGTAAGGTTGTCATTAGAATTTTCCCTCATAAACCTTATACTAAAAAGCCACTTGAAGTTAGAATGGGTAGTGGTAAAGGAAATGTTGAAAAATGGGTAGCAGTTGTTAAGCCAGGAACAGTTATGTTTGAAGTTGCAGGTGTTTCAGCTGAAAAGGCAAAAGAGGCATTTAGAAAAGCGTCACATAAGCTTCCTATAAAGGTTCATATGATTTCTAGGACGGAGGAGCAACAATGAGCAAAGTTAATATAAATGAACTTGAAAAAAAGTGTATTGATATGAAAAAAGAGCTGGCTGCTCTAAAGATGCAGGTAATGCTTGGCCAGGATAAAGATAGCGCTAAGGTTAGAAAATTAAGAAGAGAGATTGCTAGAGCGAAAACTTTGATACACATGAGTAGGAGAGAGGAGTTAAACAATGCTTAATAGAAAGTATAGAGAGGGTGTAGTGGTTAGTGACAAGATGGACAAGAGCATCATTGTTTCAGCAGAACAGGGTGTTATGCATCCTCTTTATAAGAAAAGAATAAAAAGGACAAAAAGATATGTTGCTCATGATCCAAAAAGCGAAGCTAAGGTAGGAGACGTTGTAAAAATTGTGGAGATTAGACCGCTTAGCAAGACAAAAAAGTGGAAATTGGTAGAAATAATGGAGAGAGGAGAATAATATGATACAACAGCAAACATTATTAAATGTTACTGATAATTCAGGTGCAAAACGGGTTATGTGTATCAAAGTTTTAGGTGGTAGTAAGAGAAGGATAGCTCATTTGGGAGATACTATAGTAGTTACTATAAAGAAAGCAATACCTTCTGGGAATGCTAAAAAAGGTACTGTCTCTAAGGCTATAATTGTAAGGACCAAAAAAGAGAGACGAAGAAAAGATGGATCTTACATAAAGTTTGATGATAATGCTGTTGTTTTGGTTAATGATGCTCTTGAGCCAAGGGGAACTAGAATATTAGGACCAATAGCTAGAGAAGTTAGGGGCAAAGGCTCACCTAAGATTATATCTCAAGCTCCAGAGGTAGTTTAGGAGGAAAATATGAATTTAAAAACAAGAAATGTTCCTAGAAAAATCCATTTAAAAAAGGGAGACAAAGCAATTATCATATCTGGTAAGGATAAGGGCACCATAGGTGAGGTATTAAAGGTTTATCCTAAATCAGGTAAAATAATAGTTGAAGGTGTTAATATTAAGACTAAACACTTGAAGCCTAGAGGAGATCAAAAAGGCCAAGTGGTTAAAGTGCCTTCGCCTGTTTTTTCTTCTAAGGCTATGTACTATTCAGAAGATAAAAAAGCCCCTTCCAAACTAGGAAGAAAAATTTTAGAAGATGGAACAAAGGCTAGATTTATGAAAAAATTTAAGGAGACTATCTAATGGAAAGAGCAAATTTATTTAATCATTACAAAGAGAATGTTATAAAGAACCTTATGAGTAAGGGCTCTTTCAAGAATATAATGCAGGTTCCTGAACTAAAGAAGATAGTTGTTAATGTTGGTGCTGGGAAAGCTATAGGTGATCCTAATTTCATAAAGAGTGCTGCTGAGGATATAGCCCTTATAACTGGTCAAAGGCCAGTTATAACAAAGGCGAAGGTCTCTGAGTCTAATTTTAAGCTAAGAAAGGGTGCTCCTATAGGAATTAAGGTTACATTGAGAAAAGATAGAATGTATGAATTTCTTGAAAGACTTATAAAGGTAGCCCTACCTCGTGTTAGAGACTTTGAAGGTCTTAAATACAATTCTTTTGATGGTAGAGGTAATTACACGTTTGGATTGAAGGAACATTTGGTGTTTCATGAGATAGATTTCGATAAAGTTACAAATGTGTTGGGTATGGACATAACTCTTGTTACATCTGCTGAAAATGACAAGGATGCTGAAGAGCTTCTTAGAGAGCTGGGACTACCATTAAAGGAGAGAAAAAATGGCTAAAAAATCTATGATCAATAGAAATAAAAATAAAAAATATAAGGTTCAACATAGAAATAGATGTGAATCTTGTGGAAGACCTAGAGGATATATTGGAGATTTTGCTATGTGCCGTCTCTGCTTTAGGAAAAATGCAGATGAGGGTAAAATCCCTGGCGTTAGAAAGTCAAGTTGGTAAGGAGGAGATATGTTTGTAAATGATCCAACATCAGATTTGATGACAAGAATGAGAAATGCTATACTAGCTAAGCATGACAAGGTTAAAGTTCCTTATTCTAAAATGAAAGAGGCTGTCCTTAAAATATTTTTAGATGAGGGTTTGATATCAGACTACAAGACTATAGTTAGTCCAGAAGGACACAAAGCCTTGCTTATCTCTTTAAAATATCATTCAAGGAAAAGAGAGAGTGTTATAAGAGGGCTTAAAAGGATATCTAAGCCGGGAAGAAGAGTTTATGCTGATGTTACAAACATGCCTAGGGTCTTAAGAGGCCTGGGTGTTGCGGTTGTCTCAACATCCTCTGGGATTATGAGTGACAAAGAGTGTAGAGAAAAGAGAGTTGGCGGAGAAGTACTCTGCTATGCTTGGTAAGGAGTAATTATGTCAAGGATTGGGCGATCACCTATAAGTATACCTTCTGGAGTTAGTTTAAATATAGAAGGAGGAAGAGTAGAAGTTAAGGGACCTAAAGGGACTCTTGTTAGAGATATTCTTCCTAACGTATCTGTGAAAGTAGATGCAGGCAATGTTATAATTGAAAAGAAGGGGAATTCTAAGTTTGATAGATCTTACTTTGGTACATCAAGGCAGCTTGTAAATAATATGATAGATGGTGTAACAAAGGGATTTGAAAAAAAGCTGGAATTGGTAGGTATTGGTTACAAGGCTGCTCCTAAAGGTAGGGGATTAAGCCTCTCCTTGGGTTATTCTCACCCTATTGATATTTCTGAAGTTGATGGTGTAGATTTCAAAGTTGAAGGAAATATAATAACAGTTTCAGGAATTGATAAGGAGAAGGTTGGCCTAGTGGCAGCTTCCATAAAAAGGAAGAGAAAACCAGATGCTTATAAAGGTAAGGGTGTGAGATACAAGGGTGAGGTAATCAAACTCAAAGAAGGGAAAAAATCTTAATTAGGTAGGAAGTCATGATAAAGAAGATAGATAGAAATTTTGTAAGAAGAACAAAGGCTCATAGAGTGAGAAAGAAAGTGTCAGGAACAGCAGAAAGACCTAGAATGTCTGTTTACAAGGGTGCAAACCTCTATGTTCAGATTATAGATGATGAGAATGGTAAGACATTGGTCTCTTCCTCTTCTATATGTAACGATCTTAAGTCTAAATGTTTGAGAGCTAATAAGGAATCTGCTAAAATAATAGGAGCAGATGTAGCTGAAAAAGCGTTAGCCAAGGGGATAAAGAAGATTGTTTTTGATAGAAGTGGATACCAGTATTCGGGTGTTATCAAAGAATTAGCAGATTCAGCCAGGGCGGCTGGGTTGGAATTTTAAGGAGGATCTCTTGAAAATAAGTAGAATCAAAGATGAAAAGGCATTAAAAGATAAAGTTCTTAGGATAAATAGAGTTTCTAAGACTGTTACCGGTGGTAGGATAATGAGCTTTTCTGCTTATACAGCTGTTGGCGATGGTAACGGCAGTGTAGGTTTAGGTTTGGGTAAGGCTCGAAATGTAGCGGATGCAGTAAAAAAAGGTATAGCTCAGGCAAAGAGAGATCTGAATAAGTTTGCCAAAAAAGGTTCTACGATACCTCATGAAGCAATGGGCAAGTTTGGTGCTACGAAAGTTTTCGTGAAGCCCGCACCCGCTGGTACAGGTCTTGTTGCTGGTTCTGTTGTTAGAGATATATTTGATCTTTTAGGGATACACGATGTATATACAAAGGTAATAGGTAGCAAGAATAAAATTAATGTAGCTAAAGCCACTTTAGACGCCCTTTCTCAGTTGAGAAATTTTAAAGAGCTAGCTGCTATAAGAGGGAAGAAGGTATAGATTATGAAAAAATTAAGAATAACCCTTTTAAAAAGTGTGATCGGTGTAGATAGAAAACTGAGAAAGACCATTGAATCTTTGGGCTTAGGTAAAGTTAATAGCTCAGTGGTTCATGATGCTTCTCCATCAGTTTTAGGCAAACTTAACAAAGTTGCTAATCTTCTTAAGGTTGAGGAGGTAAAATGAATTTAAATGAATTAAAACCGACTATTGCTAGAAGATCTAGAAAGAGAGTTGGTAGAGGTGAATCCTCAGGCTATGGTAAATTCTCAGGAAGAGGTAACAATGGGCAAAGGTCTAGATCTGGAGGATCTATAAACCCTTCTTTTGAAGGTGGACAGACTCCCTACTTCAGAAGGATACCTAAGAAGGGCTTCTCTAATTACCCTTTCAAAAAATCATTTTCTGTTATAAATTTGTCTGACATAGAGATGAAGTATTCAGATGGAGAGACAGTTAATAGAGAGACTCTTATTTCCAAAAATATTTTGAAAAGGAAGAGTGATCTTATAAAGATATTAGCTTTAGGGTCTTTTACTAAGAAAGTTAAGTTTGATGTGGATAAAATAAGTGATTCAGCTAAAGATAAAATTATCAAGGCAGGGGGCGAGATAGTAGAAAATGTTGAGTAGTTTTTTTAAAAGAATAAGAAGGATATGGTCTATTCCTACACTTAGAGATAGGATAGGGTATACCTTTTTAATGTTTTTAGTGGTTAGGGCGGGTGTTCACATGCCACTTCCTGGGGTCGATTTAATAAGAATAAAAAATATGGCCAAGGGTGGTTTTGTGGATTTTGTCAATTTAATTTCTGGTGGTGCATTCTCCAAGGCATCAATATTCACTCTTGGTATAGCCCCTTATATAAGTGCTTCTATAATAATGTATGTTCTTACACTTGCTTATCCAAAGTTAGAGCAAATGCAGAGAGAAGGCGGCAAGGAGAAAGAAAAAATTACTCAGTGGACAAGATATTTAGGAATAGGTATTTCATTGTTTCAATCCATATTAGCAATAACTTTTCTGCAAATGAATGGTTATATTGAGGCACCTTCAGTTTGGTTCTACCTGAACACTATGTTAATACTCACAACCAGTGTGACTTTTTTAACATGGGTAGGGGATCAAATAACTACAAATGGAATAGGTAATGGTATATCCCTTATAATATTTGTTGGTATAGTTGCAAGGATACCTACCTCTGCTATATCTCTGTTTAGATCTTCTTCTAGTATGAATTTTTTAATAATAGAATTAATCTTTATCTCTTTACTATCTGGTTTAATGATAGCTGCTATAGTTGCTTTTCAATTGGCTACCAGAAAAGTTCCAGTTATTTATGCTAGTGGTAAAGGTAAAAGTATAGCTACAAAATCTTTTATTCCTATGAAAATAAATAATTCAGGTGTTATGCCAATTATATTTTCAAATCTTATAGCGAGTATTCCTTCTACTGTGGTCTTTTACCTACCTGAATCTTGGGATTTAAGGCTAAAGCTAATGGGCTTATTTTCTAGTGGTTCTTTGGTATATAATTTACTCTACTTTGCACTAGTTTTACTTTTTACATTTTTCTATACATCTGTTGTTTTTGATCCAGAAAAAATAGCTGATAATTTGAGGAAGAGTGGTGCTAGTATTCCTGGAGTGAGACCAGGAAGTGAGACTGTTGCGCATTTGGAATCTATTATAGTGAGGATAACGTTCGGTGGAGCTGTGTTTTTAGCAACTATTGCGATTTTGCCTTATGTATTATCTTCACTTTTTGGGGCCTCTTTTAGTATAGGTGGTACCGGGATAATAATAGCAGTTGGAGTGGCTATAGAGACGTTGCAACAGATAGAGGGAGCCTTATCTATGGAAGAGTATCAAAGTTTTATCTAAAGGAGTTATTGCATGAACATAATTTTATTAGGTCCTCCAGGGGCCGGTAAAGGTACACAATCTGAATTAATATGCAGCAGGCATGGGTATGTCCACTTCTCTGTTGGTGATGCGTTGAGAGAGGCTGCAAAAACAGATTTTGATCTTCAGCAAAAATTAAAAACAGGTAATATGATATCTATTGAGATAATTGAAAAAGTTTTTAAGGATTTTGTTTCTAATACTGATAAAGAGATACTTTTTGACGGTGTTCCAAGAACATTAGAGCAGGTTGATATGGTTGATAGAATACTGAAGAATGAAAACAAGTCTGTGGATAAAGTTTTGTTTTTGGAATTAGATGATGACAAAATATTAGAAAGAATTTTAAATAGATGGTACTGTGAAGAGCATGGTTCTACAAGAATTCTTTCAGGAACTAGAGAAGAAGTAGAGGGTATGTGCAGAGGAAAACTTAGCAAGAGGTCTGATGATACAGAAGAGGTTGTAAAGAATAGAATAAATGTGTATAAAAAAGAAACTCAACCTCTAATAGATATTTATGAAAAAAGAGGTGTGCTAGTTAGAATAGACGCATCCTTAGCTGTTGAAGATGTTTTTAATCAGATAAAGAGGTACGTTTAGTTTATGATTTATCTTAAGTCTCCTGAAGAAATTGCAATAATGAGAGAAGGTGGTGCCATATTAGGGGGCTTGCTAGATAATGTCATTTTGTGTAAAATATTAGAAGGCGTCTCAACAATAGAAATCGATAAAGTAATCGAAACGTATATATTAGAGAACAACGCTGTGCCAATCCTTAAGGGTTATGTGGTAGATGGGAAGGCTTTTTCTCATTCTAGTTGTATATCCGTTAATGATGAGGTTGTTCATGCGCCTCCTTCAAATAGAACTTTAAAATTAGGTGACATAGTTACAGTTGATGTTAGCATAAGGTACAAGGGTTATTGCTTGGATGCAGCTAGAACTTTCCCTGTGGGGAGGGTTTCTGATGTGGCAATGAGTTTAATCACTACTGCTAAAGACTCCTTCTTCAAAGGATTAGAAAATTTTGTCGTAGGAAAAAGAGTAGGTGACATTTCTAACAGTATTCAGACTTTTGTTGAATCTAAAGGTCACTATGTTATAAAGGATTTCTGTGGTCATGGGATAGGTAAGAATCTTCATGAAGGACTTCAAGTCATGAACTTTGGAGAGCCTGGCTTAGGTCCGGTTATTGAAGAGGGATTGACTATAGCTTTGGAGCCTATGATATCAGAGAGAGATGAGTGGACTTTTATTAAGAGCGATGGTTGGACGGCTGTTACTAGAAGTGGTAGTTTGTCTTCTCACTATGAAGATACTGTGGTGGCTTTAAATAGTGGTCCAGAAATTTTAACCAAGAGGTTTGATTAATGTCGAAAGAGAATATAATTGAGATAGAAGGGGTGGTTGAAGAGATATTGCCAGGAGGTAGCTTTAGGGTTAAGTTAGTCCAAGGGCATACTATTACTGCACGGCCTTCAGGTAGGATGAGGATGCACAGCATAAAGATAGTTGCTGGTGATAACGTCAAGGTGGAAGTTTCGCCTTATGACTTAAATACAGGACGTATAATATATAGGAGCAAATAGGAGGTTGAATGAAGGTTAGGGCTTCGGTTAAAAAGATATGTAATAAATGTAAGATTGTCAGAAGAAAGGGCAGAGTAGCTGTTATATGTGAAAATGCCCGTCACAAGCAGAGACAAGGTTAATACAGAGAGGAGATTTGAATGGCTAGAGTAGCTGGTGTAGATATTCCAAATAACAAAAGATTAGAAGTGGCCTTAACATATATTCATGGTATAGGTTCGAAAAGAGCAAATTTTATTGCAGAACATGCTAAAATAGATAGGAATAAGCGAGTTAAAGATCTAACAGATGCTGAACTCGGAAAGATAAAAGATGTTATAGAAGAGAACTTCAGTGTTGAAGGATCTTTAAGAAAGAGCACAAAGCTTGATATAGATAGGCTAATAAGAATAAGGTCTCATAGAGGCGTAATGCATAGGAGAGGCCTTCCTGTTAGAGGTCAGAGGACTAAGACAAATGCCCGTACTAGAAAGGGCCCTGTCAAGTTAGCTGTCAAAAACAAGGCTAAGATAAAAAAATAGAAGAGGTAGATAAATGGCAAAAAAGAGAACAGTTGTAAACAAAAAAAAGAAATTTAAAAATATTCCGGAAGGTGTTGCAAATATACACTCTACCTTTAACAATACCATAATCACTCTAACTTCTCCTTCAGGAGAGGTGGTGTGTTGGAAGAGTTCTGGTGCGAGTGGATTCAAGGGCACTAAAAAGGGAACTCCATTTGCAGCTCAAATAGCTGCTGAACAAGTTGCTGAAGAGGCTATAAAAAATGGTATGAAGAAGATTGATATCAAAGTTAAAGGGCTAGGGTCAGGCAGAGAGCCTGCTATACGTTCTTTGCAAGCGGCGGGGCTTGCTGTAGCTTCAATTATGGATGTTACGCCTATACCATGCAACGGTGTACGTGCTAAAAAGAAAAGGAGAGTGTAATGGCTAGATATTTAGGTCCTTCCTGCAGGCTCTGTAGAGCAGCTGGAGCGAAGCTATTTCTAAAAGGTGACAGATGTAATTCTTCTAAATGTTCAATAGACAGAAGAAACACTAAGCCTGGTACTTCTAATAATTCTAGGAAGAAGGAGAGTGAATACGCTTTGCAGCTTAAAGAAAAGCAAAAAATCAAAAGAATGTATGGTCTGCTGGAAAAGCAATTCTACAACTACTACAAGAAGGCTAGTTCAAAGCAGGGCATAACAGGTGACAACCTACTTCAGCTACTAGAAAGAAGACTAGACAGTGTAGTCTACAGATTAGGGTTGGCTAAGTCCAGATCACAGGCTCGTCAATTTGTTAGACATGGTCACATAAAAGTAAATGGTAGCAGAGTTGATATACCTTCTTTTCTTGTTAGCAAGGATGATGTGATAACTTTTGATGAAGATCTAAAGTTGGCTACCGAGAACTCTAAGGAGAGTAATCTTCCCGATTGGTTGATAACAGGGAAGGATGGATTTGTCGTGGCAAGTCTTCCAAACAGGGAGGCTGCTGATTCTAACATAAACGAACAAATGGTAGTTGAATTTTATTCTAGGTAAAGAGGTAGAGAATGTTAAAGATTGAAAATATTACTGCAAAACTGAAAGTTAAAGAGGAGGTCTTTTCTCCTTTTAAGTCTAGATATGTTTTAGAGCCATTGTATAGAGGTTATGGGAATACCATAGGTAATGCCATAAGAAGGGTACTACTATCTTCTATACCTGGATGTGCTATAAAGGGTGTTAAAATAGAGGGTGTTGTTAATGAATTTTCAGTTATAGAAGGTGTCAAAGAGAATGTGGTCGATATTCTCTTAAATGTTAAGAGCTTGGTGTTAAAATCTACCACTCATGGTGAGAGAAAAATGAAGCTTTCTGTTAAGGGGCCTAAGGTGGTTACAGCCTCTGATATTGAACATGACAATACTGTGACAATCATAAACAAGAACCAAGTTATAGCTAATATAACAGGTGATGTGGAATTAAATATTGATTTTATGGTTGATACTGGAGAGGGCTTCTTGGTTTCTGAAGATATAGATAAATCAGATTGGGAAATAGGTTACATAGCTATAGATGCTCTATTTTCCCCTATCAAAAATGTAAGCTACAAAGTGGAAGACACTATGGTTGGTAGAGTAACTAATTTTGACAAGCTTACTTTAGATATAGAGACAAATGGAAGCTTGGAGACCAAAGATATAATAAGTTATGCTGTTGAATTACTTATTAGTCATTTCTCTCCTATGTTAGAAATAGGAAATAGAGTTCAGCACCTAAGGACAGAGTTAGAAGAAGAGGAGTATGTTCAGGAAGAAGAAAAATCTCTGGTTCCTGATTTAAGGATAGAGGATCTAGATCTTTCTGTTAGATCTTTTAATTGTCTGAAAAAATCTGGAATTAGTACCTTGAGAGATCTTGCTAAGTTAAGCTCCAAAGAGTTATTAGGAATAAAAAATCTTGGTAAAAGTTCGATGAATGAGATAATAGCTAAGCTTGATGAGTTTGGCATAAAAAATATTTAGGAGAGAGTAGAAATGCGTCACAATAAATCTTATAGAAAATTAGGTAGAGACAGTGCTCATAGGATGTCTATGTTAAATAATCTTTCTAAGTCTATTATAGAGAGTGGTAAAATAGATACGACTCTTCATAGAGCCAAAGAGCTAAAAAGCTATGTAGAAAAGTTAGTCACTCTAGGGAGAACAGATAGTGTTCACAATAGAAGGCTTGCTTTTGCCAAGTTAAGAAGCAGGGATCTTGTGAAGAAGCTTTTCAATGAAGTCTCCCCCAAATACCTTGAAAGAATGGGCGGTTATACCAGACTTGTAAAGACTGGTACTAGAAAAGGTGATGGGGCCAAGACGGCTAGATTGGAATTTATTTAGGAGGTTTGATGTCATCAGTTGTTAGTAGAAAAAGTTTGTTAGAAGCGGGTGCACATTTTGGCCATAAAAAGGACAAAATGGAATCCAGAATGAAGAAATATATATACGGCCTTAGAGGTGGTATACACATTATAGACTTAGAGAAGACAACCAGACTTCTTAATAAGGCTTACGAAGAGCTTAAGGATATAGCTTCAAATGGAGGCAAGGTACTCTTTGTTGGAACAAAGAAACAGGCTGCAGATGCCATAAGAGAGAACGCAGAGAGGTGCGGAGCTTTTTATGTCAATAGTAGATGGTTAGGAGGAACCTTGACTAACTACAAGACAATTAAAAAGAGCATAGACAAGCTCTTTGAACTTGAAGCTGTAGATACCTCAAAGATGAATAGCAAGGAGCTCTCCCTACACAATAGGAATTTAGAGAAATTAAAAAGGAATTTTTCAGGAATAAGAGATATGAAAAAGCTTCCTAATGCTCTATTTGTCGCAAGTGTAGATAAAGACTATATTGCGGTGGATGAGGCAACTAGGTTGGGTATCCCAGTTTTTGCTATAGTAGATACAGATATTAATCCTGATAAGATAGATCACATAATTCCTGCTAATGATGATGCTGTCAGATCAATATCTTTGATACTTCAAACTCTTTCTAATGCGGTTATAGCTGGAACTAAGGGTGAGTTGATAAAGGAAGAGAATAAAGATTCTGAAGCCAAGTCTGCTGAGGAAAAAGTGGACACTGTTAAAGGAAGCACAGAAGAAAAAACAACTGAAAACAAAGGAGAGGTAGAAAATGGAGAAAGTAAAGAAGCTTAGATCACTGACAGGTGCTGGGATGCTAGATTGTCAAAAGGCCCTTAGAGAGGTCGATGGTGATGTAGATGCTGCCATAGACTTATTAAGGAAGAAAGGCATAATGAAAGCCGCTAAGAAGAGCGATAGAATTGCTTCAGAAGGTGCCATTGCCGTTTCTTTATCCGATGATGGAAAGAGATATGGTGTAGTTGAGTTGAATTGTGAAACTGATTTTGTGGCTAGAAATGAAAAATTTAGGTCAGCTGCTAATGAGCTTGCAGAGCATGCTAGGGACAATGATTTTAATAGCTTGGATAATTTTTTATCTAGCTCATTTCATGGAACTACAATTGAAGAGCACATAAAAATACTTATTTCAACTTTTGGTGAGAATACAGTTGTGAGAAGAGCTAATAGCAGAAGCACTGATGGTCACTTTGAAAGTTATATCCATTCAGATAGTAAGATAGCAGTTCTAATTGAATTTGAAGGAGATTACTCCAATGAAAACAGAGCTGTTGCAAGAGATGTTGCAATGCATGCAGCTGCTATGTCTCCACTATTTTTAGATGAAGGGTCCGTAGATGCTTCATCCCTTGAAAAAGAGAGAGAGATATACAGAGCTGAGCTTTCTTCTTCAGGAAAACCATCAGAAGTAATAGAAAGAATAATTGAAGGTAAAATAGGTAAGTACTACCAAGATGTTTGCCTTTTAAAGCAAAAATTTGTTAAGGATTCAAATATTACAGTTGCTGATTACGTTAAGGGCAAAATAAAGTTAATATCCTTCGAAAGAATGGTACTTGGTGAAAATTGAGAATAATTATCAAGATAAGTGGAGAGTTTCTTAATAATGAAGACATTATTTCTAGGACTGCCTTCATTATCAATGACTTGTTTAATAAAGGACACAAGATAGGTGTAGTTATAGGTGGTGGTAATTTGGTCCGCGGTAGGGATCATTCAGATAAAAGATCTGAGTTTGATATTATCGGGATGTACTCTACTGTTATTAACGGTTTAGTTTTAAAAATGATGATAAATAACTCTAAAATAATTAACTCATTTTCTCTAGCTATGTTAGATGATGCCAAAAAAGAAGAGATTGAAAATAGCATATTGATATTTACGGGTGGTTTGGGAGTGCCCTATTTCTCTACGGATACAGCAGCTGTTGTTAGAGCCCTAGACATAGGTGCAGATTTGATATTAAAATCTACTAAGGTGGATGGAGTTTATGATAGAGATCCATCTATTGAGGGAGCTAAAAAGTATGATAAATTAACATATGGTGAAGTACTAAGTAACAGGCTTAACGCTATAGACCTTACTGCCGCTTCGCTAGCTTTGACGCATAACAAAAAAATGGTAATATTTGATGGGACAAACCCTGACAATATTTACAAAGCTATTGAAGAGGAAATAGGTACTGTTATAGAAGCATAAAGGAGTTCGTATGGATTTAAAAGAATTAATGAATAAAAGCTTGGATTCGTTCAGGTTAAAACTTTCTAAGATAAGAGCTGGTAGAGCTAATGTAGATATATTAGATTCTGTGAGAGTAGAATATTATGGAGATATGGTCCCTTTGAATCAGGTAGCTTCTCTCTCTGTTAGTGACGCTAAGACCATTGTTATAGATCCTTGGGATAAATCTATGCTAGAGGGTATAAATAAAGCTATCCAAAAAGCAAACTTAGGATTAAATCCTAGTACTGATACAAATTCTAAAATTATAAGGATAATTATCCCTCCTTTGACTGAAGAGAGAAGGAAAGAGTTTGTTAAGATAGCTAAAAAAGAGCTAGAAGAGGCTAAAATAAGCCTTAGGAATATAAGACACAAGGCTAACTCTGCTATAAAAAATGATGACCTATCAGAAGACGAGAAGCGTTCTAAAGAGAAGAGTGTTCAAAAAATATTGGATGAATTTACTAAAAAAGCGGAAGAGATATTTTCTTCAAAAGAGAAAGATATTATGTCTATCTAATATTACTGAAGTTCTTCGATATTGAATTGTATACTCCTTAATGATATAATTAAAATATCAATCCAGAGGAGGCGCTACTGTGTTCTTGATTTTATTTTTTACTTTAGGCTGTTACAAACAAACTTTTGCTCCAAAAGACAAGGTTATAGGCAAGCCTTTAGTTGCTATTATAAAAAAATCTATTAATAATCAATTGGATACAGTGGATGAAGAAGTGGATAGGGTACTCTATTCAATTGGCAGCGCTAGTTCTGCAGATGAAGCAAAGCGGCTATTTTCTGATCTTACCTTAATTAAGTACCAGAAGATGATTATGCCCAAGGTTGGTTCTCTTGATGACCTAAACATATCTTTCAACTCTTTTATTTTTTATTGTCTTGATTTTCTGATTAAGAATAGAATAAAGTACAGAAAAGAGATTATAGAAGAGTTTTGCTTTAAGAAAAACTTTTCATGGAGAGTATTAAATTTAAACATTCTTCACTTTGCATTTATACATAATGATATAGAGATTTCAAAATGCCTTTTAAATTCTCAATTTAAGGATGAGTTACTTTTCTTTAGGGATCAGAATATAATGGGAAGATACAGCCCTATAATTATGAAATCTATAGTTTCTAGTGAGAGAGATTTCATAGAATTTCTTGAAAAGCTAGAAGAAGAAATTACTTCTGAAGACCTATTAAAATCGGGCGTACTACACTTAGCAGCAAATGCCCTGAAGAAGGATCTTTTTGACTATTTAGTTAAATCAAGAAATGTCAATGTGAACCAGGATATGTCTTTTGAGGTTTATTCTTGTTATGAGCACTTTAATAGGGGCAGAAGTGAAAAATCTTTGATAAAAGAGAGAAAGAGCTACTCTTTGTTAAAAGCGTTGAATTTAGATTTTATCAAAAACTTTACTAGTGATTGGCTCTTAATTTCTGAAGAGGGTCCAAATGGTGAATATGTAGTTAATTGTGTAACAAGTTCTTTCAGCGGTGGTGATACAAAATTTGGTAAATCTACAGCTTCATACAAGTTGATGAGCACAGTTAGTGACGTTTTTGGAATACTTCTGGACAAGACACTTACTTGGATAGAAAAGAGAGATGAGGACCGAAGTGAAAAGCTAGAATTATTTAAATCTATTTTTAGAACTATGGTAGCCAAAGACTATAAAATAGGAGACAAGCGGGAAGAATTTGTTATAAGCTCTGGTCTGATTGCTTACTTGGGTGGTGATGCTCTAGGCTTGGTGCTTGAAGCTGGGTATAAAGAGAGTTTTTTAGGTAGTGGTAACATATTTGTATTTGATGAGGCTGAAGGAGCAAATTATAATCAGAAAATTGATAGAGCACAATTGGCTCTGTTACCATTTATAACAAGATCTAACATATCTTCAGATGGTAACTTGGACATCTTTTGTAAAGAGTTAAAAGTGAGATTTATCAATAGTCAAGGAAAAACTTTTGAGCCTGAGTCAATTTCCAAGGAAGATAGGGTACTAGATTTAGATTATTTAAGAAGTAAGAATAGTAAGATTAACAGGGAAAATGTGGTTAATACAATAGTGAAATTTCATGATTTATTCGGTTTGAAGAAGGATAAGGAAATAGAGTATAGAGGTAAGAAAACAACATTTATGGACTACCTTGTAGATAATAAATTTCCTCAAAGTGTAATTGAAAATGCTATTGAGCATGGTTTCTTAGCAAAAAATCAATTGAAAGAGATGAAGCACCGAAAACAAGTGAAAGCTATAGCAGAAGCTATAAAAAGGCAGAAAAAAAGGGAAGAAGCTGCGCTAATAGAAAAAGAGGAAAAAGAAAAGAGAGAGAGGGAATTAGCTAAGGTTAGATTGGAAACTAAAGGAAGAAAAAGTGAAGGTGTTGTTTCTGACCATAGTTACGAAACTATTAACCATGAAAATGCGCTGAAGTTTTTTATATCGTCATTAATGAATAATGACTATAGCCTATTTACAAGGACCGTTAATTTTGTAAATGTGGAAGACATAGAGGATGTTTCAATTGTTGAAGACAGCAGAATGAGAAAAGCACTTATAAGAAGGGGATTAAAAGTAGATAAGAAGTTGTTTTTATCCATTTTAGATCTAGATCAGTATGATGTTATGAAAGTAATAGTAGGTGAAAGAGAGAGGGATCGAGATTTTGTAAGGATGATAATGCTGGATATAAAAGAAGATGACATAAATTATGAAATAAGTGAAGACATGCTAATTGCCTTAGGAGGGTTTAGAGGGAAGTTTGTGGAGATAAACAGAAAATTTGAGGAGATTGAACAAGAACATGAGTTTGCTGAAGAGGAGAAAAGAGAGGTATATATTTCAAAAAATGGTATGAAAGAGTTAGAGGAATTCTCAGTTAAGGACTCAACTAGGGAGAAGTTACTAAAGAAGATAGAGGATATGAGGTGTGGAAGGTTTAGAGGAGCAAGAAGTGTAGAAAGCACAGATAGGGTTAGAGAACTAAGAATATTGGGTAGAGAAAATATAAGAGTATATTATAAACTATTGGATAGAGGCATTTACATATTGAAGATATACGAAAAAAGAGATGAAGTACCAATAGAGGAATTGAAGTTGCTAGAAAAAATGGAAGAAGATCAGTTCCAATTTTTGGAATAGTGTAATATAATTGGAGCGTATAATTGTAATATGCTGACAAAAGGGGTGTATTGTGATCTTTTTTTCGTTCCTTATTTTGTGCTGTCAACGCCCTAATTTGGTGAAAATTAGGAAGAAAGGTCACTCTTTAACTGATACTATAAGAAGTTTTAGTGAGTCGAAAGCAGATTTAGTAGATAGTAAGATTGAAGAGGCACTTAATTTACTTAAGGGAGCAACTTCACTTTGTGAAGCTAAAAATGCAATGTCTCTTTTGCCTTTGGAAAATCTATCAACTATAAATGAAAAAGGTGCAGCTAATTCTTACCTGTTTTATTGCCTGGATTTTTTAATAAAAGATCGAAATCCATATAGGTTAGAACTTATACAAGAGTTTTGTTTGGATAAACACCATACCTCTTTTACACTGGGAGGAGTTAATGTTCTGCACTTTTCGTTTCTACATAATGATATAGAGCTGTCAAAATTTTTACTAAGCTCCGATTTAAGAGATGAGTTGCTATTTTTTAGAAGCAAAAGTATTAATCTTGGTAGATTCAGCCCGCTAGTGATGAAGGCTATAATATCTGAAGAAGAGGAGGTTATAAACCTTCTTGAAGATTTAAAAGAAGAGATTACAGCTGAAGATTTGTTCAGTGCGGGTCTACTTCATTTTGCAGCCAATTCACTTAAGTGCAAGCTATTTGAATATTTAGTTGAGGCTAGAAAGATAGATGTTAACAGAGATTTCGAATTTGAAGTTTACAGGGTAGTAGAAGAAGAGAAAGAGGATTTAAAAATTATTGAAGAGAAAAGAAGCTACTCTCTATTAAAGGCGCTTGTTTTTTCCTTTGTTCGAATTTTCACTTGTAACTGGTTGTGCATTAATAGTGATAGCTCTGATGAAGATTTAAGTATTGTAGATTTTGTTATATTTGATTTTGCAATGGATGGCGTCAAATTTGATGAATCTACAGCTTCTCGCTATCTTTTGGATAATGTCAGTAGTAAAGTAGTTGAAGCACTGGTAGAGAAAATTCATTGGTTGCTTAATAAGGGAGAATACAGAGATACAGTTGAAGAGAAATTTAAATTATTCAAAGATATTTTTAATACTATGATAGTTAATAACTATAAAATAGGAGAGAAAACAGAAAATTGTGTAATAGGCTCAGGTCTTGTTAACCGAATAGGGGTAGAGGCATTGGGTCTGATATATGAGTCTGGTTATAAAGAGGATTTATTTAGTTATAGGAATAAAGAAATTTATTTTGATAATGCTCCTAAAGACTGTGAAATTGAGTATGAGAAGTTAGTTACTAAATTAGTCCCTTTCGTTACTAGGGCTAGCATATCTTCAAAAGGTAACCTTAATAGTTTCTGTGAGAGATTTGGCCTTAGATTTGTTTATAATCAAGATTTGACTTTTCTACCTGAATCTGTTCCTAAGGTAGAGAGGACTTTAGATTTGGAGTATTTGAAAAGAGAAAATAATGGTGTTGAAAGAGAGAATGTAATAGAAGCAATAATAAGGTTTAATGATATATTTGGTATAAAAAAAGACAAAGAAATTCGATATAAAGGTAGAGAGACAACATTTTTAGATTATTTAAAGTTCAATAATTTTTCTCAAAATGTCATTAATACTGCTGTAGATCATGGTTTTTTAACGAAAAATAAACTGAAAAAGCTAGAAGCAATAAAAGTAAAAGAGGCTCTTTCTAAAGCAATAAAAAAGCAGAAAAAAAGAGAGGAGGAAGAAGCTGAAAATAGGAAGCAAAGGGAGGCCGAAGAACGAAAACAAAGAGAAGAGAAGAAAGTGTGTAAAAATAGGCCAATAGAGTCCAATAAAGGAGTTGTTTGCTATTCAGAAAAAGTAAGTGTTGAAAACGCAATGAAGATTTTTGAATCTGCCCTAGCAAATAATGATTACGAACTATTTAAAAAGGTAATCCATTTTATAGACGTAGAAAGAGACATAATTGATATTTCGAGTGTTATAGACTCAAGAATAAGAAAAAACTTGATAAGAAGAGGCCTGAAAGTAGATAAATCACTGTTTTTGTCAATTCTAGAGTTGGACCAGTGTGACGTGATGAAAGTTATAATCAATGAAAGAGAGAGAGATAGGGACTTTGTCAAAATAGTAATGCTAGATGTGAGAGAAGAAGACATCAAGTCTGAAATTAGTAAAAATATGATAATTTCTCTAGGTGGGTTTAGAGGTAAGTTTATAGACATTAATAAAAAATTTCAAGAAGCAGAAGAGCTTGAAGAGAGTCTTTCTAATTCTGAAGATAGGGCGATATATATATCTAGAAATGGATTAATAGAATTCGAAAATCTTTCAGAAAAAGAGTCTGTAAGGGAAAAATTATTTAAAAAAATAGAAGATATGAGATGGGGTAGATTAAAAGGAACAAAAAGTATAGGTAGTACTGACAAGGTTAAGGAGTTAAGAATATTAGGTAGAGAAAATATAAGGATATACTACAAGATGTTGGGACCGGCCATTTACATATTAAAGATATATGAAAAGAAAGACGAGGTTCCAGTAGATGAATTAAAGCTATTAGAAAAAATAGAAGAGTATCAGTTTCAGTTACTGGTTTTATGATGATGGACATAAAATTGACGTTATGAGGTCTTAATGATATAATAAAGAAAAGGAGTTATCATGATTTTTAATTTAATTAGCCTTTGTTTGTTAAGTTGTTATACGTCAATATCAGAACAAAAAAGTAAAGTACTAAATGATGAATTGGTTAAAATTGCTGAGGAGGTTGCGATTTCCAAAAAAGATGTGATAGATAAAAAAACCAAAGAAACATTGGATTTGGTGAAAAAAGCTCCTTCCTATTTTGAGGCCAAAAAAATATTGGAAGAATTGATTTCAGAAAAGAGGAGAGAAATGTCTCCTGTAAGAGATCAGGACTATTCCATTAATGCCTACATCTTTTACTGTATGGATTTTTTAATAAGAACTTCTAATCCTTTCAGAGTAGATTTAGTTAATGATTTTTGCATGAAAGAAAATGAGAATTTTTTACGTGTATTTGGTATTACTATACTTCATTTATCCTTCTTTCATGGTGATATAGAGTTGTCAAAATTCATTCTTAGATCTGAACTTAAGGATCAACTATTTTTCTTTAGAAGCCAACATGTAGGTGGTAGGTACTCCCCTATTATTATGAAGGCGATGTTATCTTCAGAGACTGAGTTAATAGATTTTCTTGAAGAACTAAAGCAGGAAATTAGTGCAGACGACTTATTACGTACTGGATTACTTCACCTTGCTGCTAGCTCATTAAAGGATAGGCTTTTTAGTTATCTAGTTAATGTTAGAAAACTGGATGTTAATTATAAAATTAAATTTGATGTTTATATGGTAGACGAGTATGAAAAAAAGATTGCGCAAGGAAACACAGGTCTAATTAGCGGATATCATAAAGAAGAGAGTTGTAACCTTTTAGGTGCTATCAATTTTGGTTTCGTGAAGCGATTTGTGGTCAACACTATTTATACCAAATGGAATCCAGCGTTAGGTACTTTTGTTGAATCGTTTGGCTTTGATTATTATAAGTTAGTTGACATAGAGTTTGATAAATCTACAGCCACTTATTATTTTCAGAAGAGTGTTGCTGAAAGTGTTCATGAAGAACTAGATAATGTGCTTAAGTGGCTACAAACTAAAGGTGGCCCAAATAATGTAGAAAAAAAATTGAGAAAATTCAAGCTTATTTTTAGAACCATGATAGCAAATGATTACAAAATAGGGGATGAAAGCAGTGATTTGTCAATGACCACAGGTTTTATTGGTACATTAGGAACAGAAGCTATAGCTTTGTTATGTGAGTCTGGTTACAAGGCTAATTATTTTAACGGAGTGAAGTTCACTTTTGATTTGTCAGAAAATTACAAAGATGACTTGACTAACTCAATTTTTGTTATTCTTGAATTTATGACAAGGGCAGATATATCTTCAGAAGGAAATTTAAACGGGTTATGTGAGCAGTTCAGATTAGGCTTTAAGCATAATGGAAGTACTATTTTTAATCCTGAATCCATACCAAAAGAGGAGAGAGTACTAGATTTAGATCTGTTGGCTGAAGGTCTTGTTATTAAAAAGAGAAAAGAACTAGCAGATGTTATGATAAGGTTCAATGATTTGTTTGGGATAGGAAAAGATGAAATATTTGAATATAGGGGACAAAGAGTAACATTTTTAGATTATCTAAAGCTTGTTGGTTGCCCAGGACCTGCTATTAATAATGCTATAGATCATGGTTTTTTAACAAAGAATCAGATAAAGAATAGAAGATTAAGAAAAGCTCTGTCTGAAGCTGTTAAGGAACAGAAGAGAAGAGAGGAAATAGAATTGCAGGAGCAGAAGGAGAGAGAAGAAAAAGAGAAAGAATTAGCAAGAATAAGAACAGAGAGGAAAAGAAAAGAGAGAGGACCTACTTCTTTTGCTTCTTACTCCTCTCCTAAGAAGGTAGATGCTGAAAATGCATTAGAGCTATTTGAATCAGCACTAGCAAATAATGATTATGAATTATTTAAAAAGGTAGTTCACATGATAGATTTAGAGCACGATGTAGTAGATCTTTCAACTGTTACAGACTCACGGGTAAGAAAAAATTTGATAAGAAGAGGACTGAAGGTGAGCAGAGCATTATTCTTATCAATTTTGGAACTAGACCAGTATGATGTAATGAAAGTTATAGTTAATGAAAGAGAGAGAGATAGGTCTTTTGTAAGGATGGTAATGCTAGATATCAAAGATGAAGATATAGAGCACAAAGTAAGTGATGATATGTTGTTTGCACTAGGAGGGTTTAGAGGTAAATTTGTAGCCATAAATAGAAAATTTGATGAAGAAGATGATGAAGAAGTAGAAGAGGTAGCTGAAGAAGAGAGAAAGATATATATATCAAAAAATGGTCTAGAAGAGATGGAAAGCTTTTCGGATAGAGGGTCAGTTAGGGATAAATTATCAAAAAAGATAGAGGATATGAGATGGGGAAGGTTCAGGGGATCAAAAAATTTAGAGAGCATTGATAAAGTTAGGGAGTTGAGAATATTGGGAGGAGAGAATATAAGAATATATTACAAATTGTTAGGAAAAGACGTATATATACTAAAAATATATGAGAAAAGGTACGAAGTTCCCATAGAAGAACTAAAAATATTAGATAAGCAAGAGGTAGATCAATTTCAAGATATCTAAGGATTTATCTATCGAATGTTATTAAAGCATATTTTAATAGATATAAAGGTATTTTTCCTAATTTGACAAATGTACACAATAAGATATAATAAATATAGCTTATTTGTAGATTTATAATATATTTATATTGCTAACAAAGTGCTATGTTGCCAATCTTAGTCCTAAGGGTGTGAAAAGTATTACAAAAGTAAGGAAGGTAATAATGCTAGCTATTTTCTTTGTGGTTATAAGCTGCTACAGTTTAGATTTGCCAATAAAATCAAAAATTATTGATGCACCTGTGGAACGGAAGTATGTTTGCCTTGCTGCTCAAAACAACAGATTAGAGCATGTTAACTCTTTACTACGATCCAGTATGGATAAAGGAACTTTACCTCAAACGATTAATGAGTTGAGCAAAAAGGTAGATGAACCGGAGTTTTTTGTATGCTATGTTGCTGATTTTTTAATAAGAAATAGAGTAGATTACAGGTTTGACTTTATACAAAAGAACCTTGCCTTGGGAAGAGTGAAAGTAGTCTATGGCATACTAAATGTACTCCATTTAGCTCTTTTCTATGATGATATTGAATTGATCAAAAATATATTGAGTTCTGAACATGGCAGAGAACTTCTTCTATACAAGGATCAACTTATTGGCGAGAGATATAGTCCTCTGGTTATGAAGTTATTTTCGTCTACAGAGAGTGACTTTATAAACTTATTAGAAAATTTAAGAGAATGTGTAAGTGCTGAAGACCTTTTTAATACAGGAATATTACATCTAGCAGTGGGCACTTTGAGACCATTACTTCTTGATTATTTAGTCAATGTAAGAGAGATAAGTGTTAACAGGGATTTTGTTGTGGAAACTCCATGTTTGAAAGCACATGAAAGGCTTTTAGATCCTGCTTTTTTGAAGTCTCCATTGTTCAAAGGTGATTTTCAAAAGCTAACCTTTGAATTTAGTACATTATCATCAATGTCATCTTGTTTTATAAAATCCTTTGTCTCAGAGTTCTGTGCTGCCATAGATGGAAATGAAGCTTACAATTCATTGATATTTGTATCCTCTCCTATATATGACAGGTATGAGATTAATAGTTCTTCTTTTTTTTATTACTTTGTAGAAGATATCTACAGACCATTTAGGGATTCGTTTACTGCATTTCTCTCTTGGAGGAATAATAAAGATGTAGATATAGAAGATAAGATAAGACGTGTGCAAGGGATTTTTGATGTTTTGTCCAGTGCTGGATATGAAAGAGATGAAACTGCTGTACTGCAAGAGGATATTTTTAATATTATTGGTGAAGAAGGGCTTAGACTTTATTATGACTATTTTTACAAAAACATCCTTTTTGATGGCAAGGTAGGATTGTTTGAGCTAAATGACAGTAATTTGGATGGGATAACAGGAGATACAAATGTCAAAGCTATGTCCAATAATACTATATATGAGATTATTTACAAAGGCTTACCCTTTATAAATAGAGCAATTATTAGCAATGGCAGTAACCTAGACTTTCTATGTAGTTTTTTCAAAATAGGATTTAATTTGAAAAAGAGAGTTACTTTCAGACCACAGACTATTTCGATAAAAGATAGAAAAATAAGTCTACCTACAATAAGAAAATTAGTTAAAAGAGATAGGATAATAGAAATTATCATCAAATTTAGTGATATATTTGGTGTGGATAAAGAGACTTTATATAGATACTCTACGAGTAGGAAAGGAACAAATACCTTTTTAGAATTCTTGCAACATAACCGATGTTCCTCTGAATTAATAAATTTGGCTAAAGATAGTGGTTTTTTGACGACTTCAAAAGTTAAGTCTAAGTTACTGTCAGCTGCTATTCAAAAAGAGAAAAAAAGGCATGAGAATGAAGAAAAGAGGAAAGAAGAGGAGAAAGCTAGGAAAGCCAGCACTTCAGTGAAAAGTAGTACTAGTAGAAAGGAGAGCAGAGCCAGGCGTGCAGTTGAGAAAAAAGAGGATATAGATTATGCAAGTCAGTTTGAAAGTGCAATATATAATCAAAATTATGATGAGATAAATGAGGCTCTTTCTGTAATTGGCATAGAAAGTGTTGGTATAAATTGGAAAGATATAACGGACTCTAGGATACGAAAGAGTTTGATAAGAAGGGGGATAAAAATAGGTAAAGACTTAGTTGCATCAATTTTAGAACTAGACCAGGTAGATGTAATGAACATAATAGTTAGAGAAAGAGCTAGAGATAGGGATATTGTTGAGGCTATGGTTACTTTAGAGGAGCATGAAGTAAAAAATGAGATAGGTAAGAAGATGCTATCTGCTTTAGGTGGGTTTAGGCGAAGATTTCAGGAAATAAATAAAAAATTCAGAGTTATAGAAGATAGTGAAAGAAGTAAAAAATTAGAGATAGTTAAGCTGAAAATATATGAGCTGGAAGATGCAATCCATGAAAGAAAAAAATTGACCACAAGTGAAGCGGTAAGAAAAAAGATAGAGAAGGCAATAGGAAAGATGATAGACGGTGATTTTGCTGATGCAAAAGACCTAGAAGGGGTTAGTGAGGTTAGAGAGTATAGGATACTAGGGAGAGATAATATCAGGATATACTATATACGTGATGGAAACAGTGTGAAAATATTGAAATTTTTCAAAAAGAGAGACAGTGTTCCTTTAGATGAGATTAAGAGGAGGCTGTCACTCTCTAATTTCAGAAAAATTAAGTAATAAGTATGACAATTGCAATCTTTTTTATATATAAAGTTCTGAATTTATAAATAAATTATGTTAAAATTCCATATATAGGAGCTTTTAAATTGGATAATATTAATAAAAATTATAAATATGGATTTACAACAGACATAGAGAGCGACGATTTTCCTGTAGGTATTGATGAGGATATAATCGTAAAAATATCAGAGATAAAGCAGGAACCTGAATTTATGAAGAAATTTAGGCTCTCTGCTTACAAGCATTGGAAAAAAAGAAAAGAGCCTAGATGGGCAGCTTTTGATTACGGAACAATAGACTACAACAATATAAGGTATTTCTCCTCACCCAAGAAGGTAAAGCACAACAGTTTAGATGAAGTTGATCCAGAGCTATTAAAGACTTTTGATAAATTAGGGATACCTCTTACTGAACAAAAAAGGTTAACAGGAGTAGCAGTAGATGCTGTGTTTGATAGTGTGTCCCTAGGTACAACTCATCAGGAAGAGCTAGAAAAGCACGGAATTATTTTTTGCTCAATGAGTGAGGCCATAAAAAATCATCCTGAACTTGTACAAAAGTACATAGGTAGTGTTGTTCCTCCAAGTGATAACTTTTTTGCAGCTTTGAACTCAGCAGTGTTTAGTGATGGTTCTTTTTGTTACATACCAAAGGGAGTTAAATGTCCTTTAGAACTTTCTACTTATTTTAGAATAAATGCTGCAGGCACAGGGCAGTTTGAAAGGACATTAATAGTTGCTGATGAAGATAGTTATGTTAGTTATCTTGAGGGTTGTACCGCACCTATGAGAGACGAAAATCAGCTTCATGCGGCTATTGTAGAGATAGTAGCTCTCGATAGAGCTTACGTTAAGTATTCTACTGTACAGAATTGGTATTCTGGTGATGAACAAGGCCGAGGTGGAATATATAATTTCGTTACAAAAAGAGGTAAGTGTGAGGGAGAATCTTCTAGAATATCTTGGACACAAGTTGAGGCAGGTGCAGCTATAACCTGGAAATATCCGAGTGTTATTCTTAAAGGGGATAATTCAGTAGGTGAGTTCTATTCAGTTGCAGTGACTAACAATAAGATGAAGGCAGATACAGGTACAAAAATGACTCATTTGGGTAAAAACACATCTAGTACTATTATTTCTAAGGGGATATCTTCAGACTACTCCTTGAATGCCTATAGGGGACTTGTCTACATAGATAAGGATGCAAAAAATGCCAAGAATTTCTCCCAGTGTGATTCATTATTGATAGGAAGCAATTCTCGTGCTAATACCTATCCCTACATAGAATCAAAAAATAGCAGCTCTACAGTAGAGCATGAAGCTACAACTTCAAAATTTGGGGTAGAGCAGTTATTCTATCTGCAATCAAGAGGGCTTAGTGAAGAAGAGGCAGTATCACTATTGATAAATGGATATTGTAAGTCTGTATTTAAGGAGCTGCCTATGGAGTTTGCAGTTGAA
>DCBY01000033.1:1593-25405 GCA_002313635.1 Fusobacteriia bacterium UBA1095 | reverse complement strand
CCTATGGAGTTTGCAGTTGAAGCTATCAAACTTTTAGAAATGAAATTGGAAGGAAGTGTTGGATGATATTGAAAATTGATAATCTTATTGCTGAAACAGAAGATAAAAAGATTTTAGATGGAATAAATCTCAGTTTGGAAAGAGGAGAAGTTCATGCAATAATGGGCCCAAATGGGTCAGGGAAAAGCACACTATCTAAGGTTATTGCCGGACATCCTGAGTATATTGCTAAAGGTAGTATGAGTATGGAAGTAGATCTTAAGAAGAGAGATCTCACTTCTTACAGTCCTGATGAAAGAGCTCAGTTAGGTGTTTTTCTATCTTTTCAACATCCTGTGGAGTTACCAGGTGTTTCTAATTTTACATTTTTGAAGGCAATTTTTAATTCTCACCTGAAAAAGAAGGGAGCACCAGAGATGGATGCTTTGGAGTTTAGAGAGCATATTACACCTCTACTTGAAGAGCTTGAAATTGATGACAAATTCTTAGAAAGGTTTGTTAATCAAGATTTTTCTGGAGGAGAAAAAAAGAGAAATGAAGCGCTCCAGATGCTACTTTTGAAGCCTAAGCTAGTCTTACTTGATGAAATAGACTCAGGTTTAGACATTGATTCTTTAGCACTGGTTTCTAAAGTAGTCAATAGTTTAAGAGGGGAGACATCCTTTTTGATTGTTACACACTACAACAGGATATTGGATTACGTAAAACCTGATTTTGTGCATATATTAATTGATGGAAAAATAGTCAAATCAGGAGACCATAAGCTTGCTGAAGAGGTAGAAAAGAGAGGTTACAATTGGCTTTAGTTTCTTCCATTTTAGAGAAATTTAACTTTATTTCTTCTTCTCTGAACAACTTTTTTAGAGATAAGTTAGAGATCAAAGGCTTTCCAAAGATGAAAAATGATAGATGGAAGTATACAAAGACGATAGATATCTTTTCATCTAATCAAGAAAGAGAGTCCTTTGATTTGAAGGCTAATCTTCCTATATCAAAATTGGGCAGTTATGATTTCAGATATTTGGATGACAGCTTTGCATTTCTCTCTCTCTCTCTAGTTAAGGATATAGACTTTATCAAAATGAAAGACGAAAAGCTTATTTTAGGTAATTCATTGTTGAAGGGTGCATATTTTAAAGCTCTAGTTATAGAAGTAGAGGGTAGATGTAATATCATAGAGAAATTTACCTCAACAGAGGAGACAATGTTTTTCCCTTTAACGTATATCATTTTGAAAAGGGGGAGCTCTCTTTCATATACAAAACTTCAGGAACATTCAGGAAGTGTGGTGGATAATACTTTATTAACTCTAGAAGAGGGATCTAGGCTAGAGATGGTAACTTTTTCAAGGGGTTCCAGAGTACTAAGAAATAATTTGAAAGTTTTACAAAAAACTAACTCTGAGTCGACTATAAATGGAATTTATTCAGTTGATAAAGGCCATCTGGATAATTTTTTAAGGGTTGAGCATCTTGATAGAAGTAGAAGTAAGCAAAAATATAAGGGAATAGTGGAAAAAGGCAGAGTATCTTTTGCTGGTAGTATTTTCATTGATCGTTCTGCACCAGGTACAGAGTCCCATCAACTTAACAAAACCATTCTACTTGATGATGAAGGTGAAATGAACAGTAAACCAGAGTTAGAGATTTTGAATGATGATGTTAAATGTTCTCATGGTGCAACAATAGGTAGTATAAACGAAGAGCAATTGTTCTACCTTATGTCTAGAGGTGTAACAAGAAATGAAGCCAAGCTGATGCTAATAAACGGATTTTTGAATGATCTATTAGATAAAAATAACAGAGAAGAGGTTTTAGCGTGCTTCAAGAGATAAAATTGTGTACTTATTCAAGAGCTGCTATTAAAGCTGCAAAGGAGTATTTAAGTAAGGCAGGGACTGTTAGAAGAGGGGTCTACGATTTAAGTGAAGAAGCTACTATTAATTATGAGAATGCATACGAAAATATTGCAAAGTTAATGAAGTTTGGAAAGGAAGAGATATTTTTTGTGAGTTCAAAGAGAGAATTTGATTTGAGAGTTCTGGATGGACCTTTTAATGAAATTCCTAAAGGGTTTGTGGATATATCCTCTATTCTTCATAGGGATCTATGTTTCGATAAAGCATTTCTATCAGGTGAAGCTATAGGTGTTCCTGGTTTAGATGTTGTAGGTATGAAAAAAGAGGTACTAGAATCGATGGATGCGTTAGAGTTTGGTGGAGATATGATAAGTTATGTTGGAAAATATAATTTTAAATATGCAGAGCTTCCTCATAAATTTTCAGCAGGCACACCTGATGTAGCCTCAATAGTTGCTTTGGGAGCTGCAGCAAATGAGTACAGTGTGAGTGAAAATATTGACACTGTGTCTGAGCATTTTAAAGATTTATTGCAGAGTAGAGGTATAGATTTTAGATATTTTCACCTCTCTAACTGTTTTGAGGTAAGTTCAAAACTACTATATGTTCCTAGGGATAACCCTGAAGAAATATTTGAGGTTTTAGTATGATTTTAAAAGAGGATTTCTATTCAGGGTGTACATTTTTAGATAACGCGGCGACTACTCTAAAGCCAAAAGTTGTTGTTAGTGAGTATATTGATTATTTTTACAAAAAACCAGATGTAGAGAAAGTAAGAGACAGAGTAGCTAAATTTATAGGCACAGATTCCAGTAAAATAAAATTCACAAGAGGGACCACAAACTCTTTAAACAAAATAGCAAGTTTTTACAGAGGGAAAATATCTTCAGTCTCCTTACCTATCTCTTCTCATCATTCTAACTTACTTCCTTGGCAGCGAATTGCTAATCTGAATTTTGTTGACGTTGATAATAAAGGAGAATTAGGAGAGTTTAGTCAGGCTGATTTAGTTACTGTTGATCACGTATCTAATGTTTTAGGTACAATTAATCCTGTTAAGGAGATAGCCAAGAAAGCTAAGCTACAAAAGAGTATAGTGGTAGTTGATGGGGCGCAAGCTCCTTCACACTTAAAAGTGAATGTTGAAGAGCTAGGGTGTGATTTTTATACATTTTCTTCCCATAAAATGTATGGCCCAACAGGGTTAGGTATTTTGTATGATAAGAACAATGTGATAGAAGAAGATTACTATAACTACAAAGCTATAGCCTCTTTTTACAAAGCTTTAGAATATCTGGAAAATAATTTTGATAAGGTCAAAAATGAAAAGATTTTAGCTAGTTACCTTTCACAAGGGCTTAAGGGCTTAGGTGTTAAGGTTTTTGGTGGAGATAATAGAGTAGGAATATTCTCTTTTGCAATAGAAGGTGTGCACCCTCATGATATTGCTACTTTCTTGAATTCACATGGTATAGCAGTAAGGGCTGGTCATCATTGTGCTCAACCCTTAATGAAATTTTTAGGCGTCAATGCCACTTCTAGGGCATCCTTAGGCATTTACAACGACAAAGAAGATGTAGATAAATTTCTTGATTCATTAGAGCAATGTATCTCCTTTTTTTCAACCTAATTTTAGCATACAATATGTCACCCCTTAGCCTTCTGCACTTCTCTACAAGACTTGGAATGCCTGTAGTCGCTCTTCTATCAGAGCCTGGGTCCATTTTTTGCTTCAAACTAAGCTCTGATTTTGAGCAACTTACTAATAAACCTAAAATTGGTAAAAGAATTTTTTTCATTTGACCTCCCCTCTAACATTTGGTCTACAAACCAAACTTAGCACAAAACGATTTTGTGTGCAATAGTTTTTATTTTTTTGTTAGTTGGGTTAAAATATTTTTAGGAAGAAGGAAAAATGAGAGAATTGTATTCAGAATTAATACTTGATTTAAGTAAAAATCCAAAGAACTTTTGTAAAATACCGCATAACAAAAGCTCTGAAGGCCATAACCCTCTTTGTGGTGATAGTGTGGAAGTTTTTGTTAATATCAATGAGGAAGGTGTTATAGAGGATATTTCCTTTTTGGGCTCAGGTTGCGCTATATCTAAGGCTTCTGCCTCTATTATGACACATGTGATGAAAAATCAAAAAAAAGCAGATGCTTGTAATTTTATAGACAATTTTATGAAGATGGTAAAGAGTGAAACTTATGACCAAAAACTACTGTCAAAGGTAGCGTTTTTGAAAAATGTAAGCAAGCATCCCTCAAGAATAAAGTGTGCTACTTTAGCATGGCATGCTTTAAAAGAGGCTTTGGGATGTTGACCTCAGTCTAATTAAAAAGTTATACTTTGTTTGAAATGAAAAAATATTTAAAGATTGCAATAGTAGAAGATAGTAGGCCTTACTTGAAACTAGTCTCTATGTTTCTTAGACAGCTTTCAGATGAGCTGGGTGTAGATCTGGATTTAGAGCTATTTGATAATCCAGTAGATTACAAAGTTAATAGAGACAAGTTTGATATAGTTGTTTTGGATTATGTCTTCAGACAGTATACTTATGGTGCAAATGGGTTCTACCTTGCTAAGTTTACTAAAGAGAGATTGCCAGATTGTTTTGTAGTTATACACTCCTCGTATTCCGAGACAGAGATAAAAGAGATGCTTTCAGAGTTTGATGACTATATAGATGCATATTCGCACAAAGAAGGTGAATTTTACGATAAAAAGATGGGGCTTCTTGAAATTATAAAGAAGCATTTAGAAGATAAATGGAGCGATTGAAAACTCTTTTTGTAGGTTTAGGGAACCCTGGTAATAAATTTTCCATGACTAGACATAATGTTGGTTTTATGGTTATGGATAAAATTTGTAAAAATTTAAATCTCAAATTTACAAAAGAGCACAACGCTTTGGTAGCTAGAGGAGATGAAGCTGTGTTTATGAAACCTCAAACTTTTATGAACTTAAGTGGCAGCTCTTTGAGGAGCATAACTCAGACTGAATTCTTTGACAAAATTGTTGTTGTCTATGATGAACTGGATCTACCCCTAGGTAAAATCAGAATCAGGGAGAAAGGACGAACAACTCATAATGGAGTTTTATCTATAATGAACTTTGTTGATAAATTCATACGTGTTAGAATAGGAATTGGAAGATCTGGAAATACTAAAGAGTATGTACTAGAGAAATTCAGCAAAGAAGAGCTGGCAGTTTTGGATAGAGTTTTGGACAGAGCTGTAGAGTGTCTTACTGACATTTGTAACAAAAAACTTTCAGAGGTGATGAATGGATATAATGGACATGATGGAACCTAAATATATAGCTATAATGGGAATAATTGGAATTTTGTTTATAGTTTTAATAATATTTTTAGTCTATTACTTTTACCACAGAATAAATAGGAAAATATCCTCTATGTTCCTGGGTAAAAAATCTACTCAGTTGAGATTTTTAAAATCAATTGCAAAGGCTCTATTTAAGATATCGTTTATTGTCTTTATAATGAGCCAGCTTGGATTTGAAGTAAGGTCTCTTTTGACATTTTTGGGAGCTGCAGGTATATCTCTTAGCATAGCATTTAGAGAGAATTTGGAAAATCTTAGCTCAGGTGTATCTATGGTGGTCTCCAAGAAGGTCAAGGTGGGTGAGATAGTAGAAGTAGAAGGTATTAAGGGTACCATAGAAGATATAAATTTGGTATACACTGTTATAAACAGTGGTAAGGAGAGATTGCTTGTTCCTAACAGTTTTCTGTCCAGTAAAGTTATAAAAAAGGAAGTATAAATGTCGAAATTTTGGAAAGAGATAAAAAAGGACCTTTTTATAATAAGTGAAGAGGGCTTAGAGGACTTTAGAGCTGTAATAGGAGCAAAAACAAGCCGAGCTCATGACCTTAATATAAGAGCTGATATAGATAGGGATGGAGTAGAAAAATTCTTGAGGATGAATTTGGCCGGTTATGGTCATGCGTCAATAGGAGAGATGGCATTTCCTTCTGTGCATCATAGAGGTATGGGATGGGTAGGAGCCTGGTTAATGGAAGATGATCCTCTTTTTGTAGGGCAAGAAGTCTCTACTAGAGCTGTTGATGTAAGAAGAGGAAGTTATGGAATGGCTCCTTGTTATGATGCTCCTGAATTTCTCAAAGAGCATAATGAATTTTTTTGGAATTTGTTCGAAGAGCTTAATTCTAAGAATGAACTGAAAAAAGGGTATAAATTTGACAATATAAGATGGGCTATGCCAGGTACATCAAGGTTAGGGGTCACTTTTATGATGAATGCTAGAGCTGGTATGAGGCATCTTGAGAGACTTGAGTCTATTCCTTTTATGGGTGAGTGTGTAGACAATTTCATGTTAGGAGTAAGGAGTTCAGCACCTTTTGTGTTTGAATCACTTAGAAAGCAAGCCAGAAGAGCGCACTCTAGGTGGTTAGATATAAAGGAAGTTGAAGTTGATAAGAAAGATTTGGATTTTAGTAACTCAATAGAGATAATTCCACCTTCAGACCTAGAAGAGAAAATAGCTGCTTTGGAGCACATACCTGCAAGAGCAGAGAAAGATTACCTAGACCCAGCATTTAAGGAGTTAGGTATATTTAAACTCAATATAAAGTGTTCCATAGCTGCTGCTAGAGATTGGCATAGACATAGACCTGCTATGCCTTGGAAGATAAATTTTGTTACTTCAAATGGTCTTCCTTTTGTTGCTCCTTGGTACAACTTAGAGGGTTACGATTCTGAAGTAAATAAGGCCATAAATAGGGATTTTTCTTCTGCTTCTAGAGTAGATGACAAGAATATTATGCAAAAATTATACTCCCTCCCTTATGGAGCTGTTGTCTCTATTGATGGTTTAGTAGCTCTCCCTGAACTGTTATACATGCTTGAACTTAGGTGTTCTGCTGGTGGATCTAATTTTGAATATGCAGGTCACGCTAAAGAAGGTTTAAAGAAACTAGCATCTATATTAGGTAAAAGTTTTAGTGAAAAACATGGTGTGTTAAGGGTTTTAAGTTAGCTCTATTGTTGACATATTGTGCTTTTTGATATACAATTTCCTTACTGAGTTCAACTTGTCGGAGTGTAGCGCAGCCTGGTAGCGCAACTGCTTTGGGAGCAGTGGGTCGGGGGTTCGAATCCCTCCACTCCGACCATGTTTTGCGGGAGTAGCTCAGCTGGTAGAGCATTAGCCTTCCAAGCTAAGGGTCGCGAGTTCGAATCTCGTCTCCCGCTCCATTGAATTCAAGATCTTGTGCCTGTAGCTCAGCTGGACAGAGCAACGGCCTTCTAAGCCGTGGGTCATAGGTTCGAATCCTATCAGGCATGCCATGGTGATCGTAGCTCAGTCGGTAGAGCACCGGGTTGTGGTTCCGGGGGTCGCGGGTTCAAGTCCCGTCGGTCACCCCAAACGCGCGCCTGTAGCTCAACGGATAGAGCAGCGGACTTCGGATCCGAAGGTTGTGGGTTCAAGTCCTACCAGGCGTACCATTAACAATTTAAGCGCCATTAGCTCAGCTGGTAGAGCACACGACTTTTAATCGTATGGTCACAGGTTCGAATCCTGTATGGCGTACCATTTTTTATTTTTGCGAGGGTGGCGGAATTGGTAGACGCACCAGACTTAGGATCTGGCGCCGCAAGGTGTGTGGGTTCGAGTCCCACCTCTCGTACCAGAGTAGGCGAAAGTAGCTCAGTTGGTAGAGCGCTTCCTTGCCATGGAAGAGGTCGCGAGTTCGAATCTCGTCTTTCGCTCCATTTGTATAAGGATCATTAGCTCAGCTGGTAGAGCACCCGACTCTTAATCGGTAGGTCACAGGTTCGAACCCTGTATGGTCCACCATTGTAATTTTTTAATCTATTGTTTTTAGTTTTCTAATATGATATCTTATTTTTCAAGAGGTAGTGTCGTGATTATATTTTATATTTTGTTTTCTTGCTTTAAATCTGAAAGTACTAATAGTAAAGATGATGTTGTTACCAGAGAAGTTAATGAAAACAATTACAGTGATGAGAGCTGTGACGATGATAAGACTATAAATTCTGTTTATTTTCCTGCGAAAGCAGATGTTGGATTAAATTTTGATATCTTCATACACAGAGATCCTGTATATACAAATTTGGAAAAGCTAAAAAAGATGATACAAAAGAAAAATTATGAAGAAGCATGCGGAATCATATTCGAAGCGGGCACTAATTTTTATATTATACCAGAGAGTGATGTAGACTCTACATTGGGTGAAGATGAGTTTTTACTTAATTTTATAGATGAAGAGAGTAAAGATATACTATTCAATGCTTTAAACAGTAATGTGGAAGGATTTAACTTTGAAAGAGCTGTTCAGTTAGCTATCTTTTCCTACCTTACAGGAAAAGATAGTAGGGCAAAAGAGATAGTGGAAAAGGCTAGTGATGAACAGATAGAGTACATATGGAAGGAGGTAAAAGATTTTCTTCTTAAGTCTAAGTTCAATAAAAGTGCAAGTCTTGTTGCAAACAGTAGTAACCTTGTTGCAAATGGTAGTAATCTTGTAGAAAATTTTGAAAATAGTTTCTCTTTAATAGATCTAAGCATAAAGAATAGCACAATTTGCTATGAAGAAATTATTTTGAGGCTACTGTTCCCTGTATTTGAGTCAAGATTTGATGAAAATACATTTGAAGAGATTAAATCTATTATATTTTCAACACAAGATGTCGCATTTTCAGAATCATTAGGGATTGAAAGTGCAGAAATTGACCCTGAGTTGTCAAGCATAGACGATGATAGTGATTATGAGTAGGTAGAGATGAGGAGTTTCGGATACTATATTTTATCCCTACTAACCTCTGTCCTTGTAGTAGTATCTATAGTTGTCCTACTATCTAAAGGTTCAATTGTTAAGAATATCCTCACTTTTGATTTAGGGCTTTCACTGATTTATGGCAAAAGTAATTTAGCTATAGCATACAGAGCTGCTTGCTTCTCTCTGGATTTAGCTTTTAGAGTTGTTTTGCTAACTCTAACTTTTGGTCTGATTTTAGGTTTCTGTTCTTTCTATTATAAGAATTTAGAATACTGTATTGATATTCTTTCATCTGTTTTTAGATCTATTCCAAGTTTTATATTAGCAGGATTGATGCAGCTATTTTTTGCCAATTACCTCAGAATACTTCCTACAGCTAGGTACAATAATTTTTATGGAACTATAATGCCCACGCTCTCTTTGAGTATAACCCCTATTTTTATCGTTGCTAAGATTTTTAAGAGCTCTTTGACTGAATCTTACAATAGTAAATATGTGATTTTAGCAAAGATGAAAGGGCTGACATTTAAGGAAATTTTTTTTAGGCATATGTTAAGAAATTCCCTCTCATCTGTTGTTGCTTATATAGGTAGATTGGGGTCCTATCTTGTAACAGGAACTCTTTTTATAGAGAGAATATTTTTGATTCCAGGTCTAGGGAGCAGATTTATAGAGGCTTTGGAAATGAATGATTTTACACTACTCTTTACCATCTCTATAATCTATTCATTTGTATCAGTTTCGTCTATATATCTTTCTAAATTTGTGAATGGTTTCTTGGATCCAAGGTCAAGGGAAGAGATATGATGAAAAAATCAACATGTGTTCTTATATCAACTGCAGTGCTTACTTTGTTTTTAGGGCGGAATCTTTTGTGGGTTAGAGATGAGTTTGGTATGACTTTTGCTTTGAGACTAGCTTTGGGACTTTTCAATTCTCTTTCTATAGCATTAATAGTGCTTTTGCTAGAAATTTGCTTGGGGACATTTGTAGGATTTTTCTCCTCTATAAAAGAGTCAAAGTTATTAATGTTACTTATAACTACTCTCTCTTCTATTCCTAGCTTTATGTTTATATTGCCACTTATATCTATACATAATTCTATTTTTTCACTAATTTTAGGGCTTACAATCCATAGATGGATAGGAATGGCTCTAATTGTTAATTCAGAAGTTGATAGAGTAAAGAGTTTAGATTATATAAAGAGTGCCAGATTATTAGGCAGAAACAATATGTGGATATTTTTCAAGCATGTATTACCTAATATAAAAAGTAAAATATTGATTAAGGCAGCATTTAGCTTCCCAAGGATAATATTTTTTGAAGCTGCTTTGAGTTCCAGGGGGATAGGGCTTAAATATCCTAATGTCTCATTAGGAACATTACTTTTTAGTGGATTTCCAGCTCTTTTCAAGACACCAGAGCTATTTTTAATGCCCGCTGTGATAATGTTTGCAATAGCTTTTATATCTAATGATATTGCAAGGAGCAGAGTTGATTAATATAGAGAACTTAACACTCTATTCAAAAAAGGGTAGAGCTATACTGAAAAATTTAAATTTGAGAATAGGAGATGAATCCTTAGCCATTATTGGGCCATCAGGTTCTGGTAAAAGTAGCTTACTATTATCTATTTTAAATATTTTTGATAATAAGAGAGTAAAAGGTAGTGTGTTCACTGATAAAAAAATATCTTGTATTTTTCAGGATACTTCTAGCTATCTGGATCCAACTATGAAGATTGGATCACAGATAGCAGAGTGTGCTAGCAATCAAGTTGCTAATGAATTAATGAAAAGACTAAGAATAGAAGATATATGTGACAAATATCCTCATCAACTGAGTGCAGGTCAGAAGCAGCGGGTTATGATAGCTATAGCTGTAGCAATCAAGCCAGATGTTATACTAGCTGATGAAGCATTAAATAATTTAGACAAAGATAACGCTGATATTGCCAAGGAGCTGTTAGGAGATTTTCAAACTATTTTTGTTACCCATGATATAGATTCAATCCTAAATCTTGTTAGTAGGGTAATTACTTTAAATGAAGGTGGGATTGTTCAAGATGTTGAAGTGTCAAAATTTACGAAAAAAAGTTAAGGGAAAGATTATACTTGATGATGTCTCTTTTGAACTTAATAGAGGTGAGAGACTAGGTATTAAAGGTGATTCAGGTGCAGGCAAGAGCAGCCTTGCTCTTGTAATATCTAATTTGGAAAAGCGGGATTCTGGTATAGTCAAGATAGAGGGCCAATACTACAATCATATTGACCCCAAGCTTCTTCAGATAGTGTTTCATAATCCTCTACTATCCATGAACCCTTTTATGAAGATAAAAGACACTCTTTTAGAGGCTTCTGAATTAGGTCTTAGTATGTTAGAAGAGTTGAATCTTAGAGAGAGCATTCTTCAACACTATCCTTCAGAGTTAAGTGGAGGGGAGCTTTCTAAACTTTCAATAATAAGGTCTGTTTCAGTTGGCCCAAAGATATTAATAATGGATGAAGCTTTTGCATCTCTAGATTCTGCTAATAGGGAGCTGGTATATAATTTTTTGAAAAGCTTCAAAGATATGACTTTGATAATCATCTCACATAATGAAGATACAATAAGAAAGATGTGCACACAGTATGCAGTTATGGAAAAAGGAAGGTTATCTCGATTGTACTCTATCTAATTTTAACTAATATCTTTTTTTTATCAACCACTTCGTTATTAACAATGTATTCTATTAAATATTCTCCTGACTCTTTTATTACTGCTTCCTTGTTGCATCGCTTCTTGCCTTTTGTCTTTAAATTGGTTATATGTACCTCTCCTGCTGTTGAACTTAGACCTGTTTTAACCCACTCAGTATTAGTAAAAACGAATCTATCAACCTCTGCAACTGAGCTATTTCCTCTCTCTCTAGTAGAGACAAAAATAGGTATTGGCTCATTATTTACAACATTATCTTCAAAGCAACCTGTAATTGTTAACATAAAAAATAATAACATATTGCACTCCGTAGTAATTATGATATACAAATGGAGATAAGGCAAAAAAAATTGACTTTCCTTTTTGATTGATTAAAATTTAGTTAGGCTTGAGAACTGACACGGGAGAGAATAATGCTCATATTATTACTGTTAGCTGCATGTTCTAAATCAACCTCCTCTAATTTGGTTAGAGCTTTGGAAGACGATTTGACTGAACAGAATATAGAACAAAAAGATGAAAAAGATAAGAAAACTGGAAAAGATTTAAGCATAAGGAAGAAGAAAAGTACAAAACAGGTTTGTAACTTACCGCAGCTAAAGATAGAGATAGGGAGTGAGGAGGCTTACGAGATAGAGAGTAGCCTCTTGAGAAAGAATATTGACCCAAATAGAGCAATATACGTAATCAATAAGAAGGTAGGTGAAGTTAAAGCCCTTCCTCCTGAAACTAAGCATGAGTACGAAATTCCTTCCTCTTCGGAACCAAGAATATACGCCAACATAGAAGAGGCTATGCAAGAGAGAAAAATTTATGATTTGGCTGAGGATGGTGAAAGTAGTGATGACTGGACTAGCGATGATGACTCTTATGATAGTGAGAGTAGTGATGGTTATGATGACCCAGTGGACCAAGCTGTTTTACCACAAAAAATTCGTAAACGTAAATCTACAATAAAAAAGATCAAAAATTTTATTACCTTCAAAATTAAAGAGGCTAGTAAAAAGAAGCCTAAATTGACTATTAATGACGTACAGAATATGCAAGTATTACCAGAAACTGCACAAGGGGGAGTTGGAAAACCTTAATTTTCATGCTAGAATAACAAAATAATGCATAAAATTAAGAAAAACTTTATATCTTTTTATTTAGGTTTCGCTTTGAAGAACCCTCTTGTATTTTCGACACTTGCCATTTTTGCCTCCATATCATGGCCTTTGGACCTTGTCCTTATGCCGTATCTTAACAAAGTGTTTGTGGATAGAGTATCTCAAGGTGGTGATATATACTACATTGTTGCACCTTTATCTTTTCTCTTTGTTTTTAAATTAGTTGCTAATCTTCTTAACAGAACTCATGATTATCTATGGATCACCTTTCTTGTAGATACTCAATCTAGAATAAGAAAATTTTTATTTAAGTATGTTCATGGTCACTCTTACCAATATTTCATAGACCATCCATCTGGTAAATTGTCACAACGCCTGAATGAAGTGGTGAGAAATTTTGAGAATTTAGTTGGTTTCTTCATGGAGCTTTTAATTCCACTTTCAATTGGTATGGTATTTACTATTGCTCTTACCGCAAGAATAAGTTACATCTTTGCTTTGGTGTTTGTTGTTTGGTTTCTATTTGAAATACTTATAGCATACTCACTAGGGCCAAAAGCACTTGAAGCAGCACGGGTTCACTCTAATAGAAGTGCTGATCTTGGTGGAGCTATAATAGACTCTATACTGAATGCAATAAATGTAAAGATATTTAGTTCACCTCTGCGTGAGTTGGGTTATATAAAGAAAAAAGATGATGCGAAATGTGAAGCTAAGAAGAGCTCTATGTTTCATAGCTGGAGAATAAGAGTAGTGACTAATGTAATAGACTCTATGTTTTTTATAGTCTTTTTCTTCATGCTTTTGTACTTATACAAAATAGGAAGAGTAACTTTAGGAGATTTTATACTTATATATGGCCTATACATCAATTTTGGTAGATCTATGTCCTGGATGGGAACAAGAGTAGCTTACACATTGGAAAGTATTGGGATAGTTAATAATAATCTGAACATTTTGTTAGAAGATTACAGTATGGTGAATAATACTAAGAGAGAATTGGAAGTGACAAAGGGTGAGATAGTATTTGAAAATGTTACTGTTAATTACGGAAACGTTAAAGCTATAGAAAATTTTTATTTAACAATAAAGCCTAGGGAAAAAGTAGGTATAGTAGGTGCCTCAGGAGCGGGTAAAAGTTCTCTTTTGAGTGTATTAATGAGATTTTTTGATTTTGAAGGTGATATAAGAATAGATGGCCAAAGTATAAAAATGGTGACTCAAGAGTCACTTAGGGATAACATTTCATATGTTACCCAAGAGTCTATGCTTTTCAGTAGAAGTATATTAGAGAATATATCATATTCACGGCGTGATGCATCAAAACAGGATGTAGATAGATCTATAGAATTAGCAAATGCTACAAGCTTTATAAAGGCATTACCTGAGGGAATCGATACGCTGGTAGGTGAAAGAGGAATAACGCTTTCTGGTGGTCAAAGGCAGAGGGTGTCTATAGCTAGAGCTCTATTAAAAAATTCAAAAATTCTTCTTATGGATGAGGCTACATCTGCACTTGATTCAGAAGCAGAACAGGCAATTCAAGAGAGCATGAAAAATTTGATGAAGGGTAAAACTGCATTAATTATTGCACATAGATTGAGTACTATTTCTAGTCTAGACAGACTTATAGTTATGGATGACGGAAAGATAGTAGAAGAGGGTACTCACAAGGAACTATTAGAAAAAAATGGACGATATGCAAGGCTATGGAAAATGCAGTCTGATGGCTTTATGTAAAGGCTGTAAATTTCTTTTTGTACTAATTTTTTGATATAATTTGGTTGTGCTTTTTGGAAATAATAGAAGAGTAGAGTATTAGAACCTATGATAGAGCGTTTAACAAAACCTTACAGTGAAGCTGAAATATTTAAAGAGTTAGATGAAGATGTAAAAGAGTGGTTTATTAACAAATATGGTAAATTTAGCCCCCCACAGAGATATTCTGTAAAGCTTATAAGTAAAAATAAAAATATCTTAATTAGCTCCCCAACAGGTACTGGTAAGACTCTGTCTGCATTTTTAGGTATTATCAATAGATTGGTTAAAGAGGCCAAAAGGGGGACTTTGGAGAACAAAGTGTATTCTATATACATATCTCCACTTAGGGCCTTAGGGAATGACATAATGAAAAATTTAGATGGTCCTCTTAGAGAGATTGAGGATCTTTTAGAGAAAAAAGGAATTCCTTTTCAGGATATACGGCATGCTACAAGGACAGGTGATACCAGCCCCTACCAAAAGCAGAAAATGAATAGACTTGCTCCTCACATTTTGATCACTACCCCTGAAAGTCTTGCCTTAGCTCTATGTTCTCCTAAATTTAAGGAGAAGATAGCTAATATAGAGAGTGTAGTTATAGATGAAATTCACGCCTTAGCTGACAACAAAAGAGGGACCCACCTCTCACTAAGTTTAGAGAGGCTAGAAAATTTTTCTCAGAATAATTTTACTAGAATAGGTCTTTCTGCTACTATCTCTCCTTTAGAGGAGATAGCTCACTATCTAATAGGTAATAAAGATAGAAAGTGTAAGATAGTCGATGTATCTTATATTAAAAAGAGGGATCTGAAGGTAATAGCTCCTGAGAAAGACCCACTTAGAACAAGTGCAAGAGACTCTCATGCTGCCCTATATGACAACATAACAGAGATAATAGATGAAAATAGAACAACTTTGATCTTTACCAACACTCGTTCAGGAACCGAGAGTGTAGTTTTAAATTTAAAGAGAATATACCAGAATAAGTGGCCTGACGTTGAAGAAGAGATAGTTACCCACCATAGCTCACTATCAAGGGATAGGAGACTAGAGGTGGAAGAGTCCCTTAAGAGTGGTAAAGCCAGAGTTGTAGTGAGTTCTACCTCTTTAGAATTAGGTATTGATATAGGTAGTGTAGATGTGGTAATACAGATTGGATCCCCTAAATCTATCGCTCGTTGCCTACAGAGAGTCGGAAGAGCGGGACATAACTTAACCTCTATAACAAAAGGTTATTTTCTATGCCCTGATTATGATGACTTGTTAGAAGTTGCAGTGATGCTAAAGAAGAGTTACGAGCACGTTGTTGATAGCATAATAATACCCAATAACTGCTTGGATGTGCTTTCTCAGCATGTTGTAGGGTTAAGCCTAGAGCAGAAGTGGAATGTAGATGATGCATACAACTTAGTTAAAAAATCATATTGTTACAAAGATTTAACAAAAGAAGATTTTGTCTCTACTCTAACTTTCTTAGCCGGAAGTGAAGATCTGGCTAAAGCTAAGGTTTACGGGAAGATATGGTTTGACAGAGAAGGAAATATGTTTGGGAAAAGGGGTAGGTTAGCTAAGTTGATATATATGTCAAACATAGGTACTATACCTGATGAGACTAAGATAACTGTTGCAATGGACAAACAGAAGATAGGTTACATAGAAGAGGGTTTTTTAGAAAAATTAAAGAAAGGTGACATATTTTCTTTAGGTGGTAGAAGCTACAAGTTTAGGTCAGTTTCTGGAATGAGGATAAAGGTAGATGCTGCTTTTAACCAACAGCCTACAGTTCCACAATGGTTTTCTGAGCAATTGCCTTTAAGCTTTGATTTAGCCGAAGAGATAAGGATATGTAAAGCTAACATGATCAAGATGCTTTTAGAAGGTAAAGATAAAAAGTTGATAATTAATGAAATTAAGAAGATGCCAGTCGATGCTAAAGCTGCTAAAATTATATACGAGTATATTAATGATCAATATGTTTATATGAAGAAACTAGCAGGAGAGTTTAATTATGATAAGGATACTCTTCTTGTTGAGTACTATAACTCAAGTAGAGAAGGGTTCAAAATAATATTCCACACACTCTATGGCAGAAGAGTTAATGATGGTTTGTCTAGAATAATAGCTTACTTAATAAGTAAGAAAATAAAGAAAAATATAGCTATCTCCGTAACTGACAACAATTTCATGTTACATATGCCGAAAAGTATATTTTTTGATCCAAAAATCATACAAGGAATAGACGTTGAGAAAGTTTTGAGAGAAGCTGTTGAGAAGACTGAGATATTGAAGAGAAGATTTAGACACGTAGCATCAAGAGGATTAATGATTCTGAAGAGATATAAAGGATATCAGAAGACTGTTGGGAGACAGCAGATGACAGCTACTACACTTCTTAACATAGTTAAAAAAGAGGACAAATTCCCTCTTTTAGAGGAAGCTTATCGAGAGATACTAGAAGATTATCTAGATCTTAAGAGCTTGAAAGAGGTAGTTGCTGGTATAACAGATTCAAATATTATCAAGATGGAGACCAGTGTACCCTCACCATTTGCTCATAATCTGATACTATCAGGTATGGGAGATGTTGTTTCAACTGAAGATAGAAAGAGTATCTTGAGAGATTTAAGAGAAAAAATAAGGCTTCAAAGTAGTTGAATATGAAATTACAAAGCTTAATAGATAATGTACAATTCCTTCCCTTAGGTCTGTTTTTGGTTAAGAGTAGAGCCATCATCATTTCTGACCTGCATATAGGTTTTGAAGATATGCTATCTAAAAGTGGTGTACAGTTACCTAGAAATAGTTACCCTAGCATGAAAGCTACCTTAGAAGAGTATATTTCTCTACTTGATCCTAAAGTTATAATTTTGAATGGTGATATTAAAGAATATCTATCTAATTTGAGTTTTCAGGAGTCAATGGAGCTTGTTGATTTTATCAATTTTTTGAGAGTTAAAAAGCTTGATGTTAAGTTTATACGAGGTAATCATGATAATTTTCTTTTTAAATTTGTGGAGAGAGAAGAGATAGATTTCTATGATGATTACTTGGAAATTGATAACTGTTTTATAACTCACGGACATATGAACCTAATTGATGAAATCGCAAATAGTCCTGCTGAGGTTGTTGTGCTGGGACATGAACATGCTAGCATTGTTGTGGGTAGTGGAGGGTCAAATTATAAGTTTAAGGTTATAGCAGAGGCAGATCTACTAGACAAAAAGGTACTTGTGTTACCAGCTTTTTCTCCCATAAAAGCTGGATGTGAATTTAATGTAAAAGATCAAACCTTTTTGTCTCCTATTTTGAAGAGAGCGGATAATTTTAGATATCATCTATTTGAGGAGGATGAGTGGTTTACTTTTGAACATAAGGATATAATTTTAAAATGAAGAACATATTTATATTTAGAAGAGATTTGCGTTTAGAGGATAATAAAGCTTTGAATCTAGCTTTCATGGAGGGTGATGTTACTCCAATATTCATATTTGATCCTAAACAAGTTAAAGATAATGAATTCAAATCTGACAATGCAGTCCAATTTATGGTAACTTCTCTAAAGGAACTAAGTGATGAGATATCAAAATTAGGAGGCCATCTAAATGTCTTCTACGGAGATACATTTGAAGTTATCAAATCTCTAGATGGTGTTGCTACTCTATCTATCAATTTGGACTATACTACATTTGCGAAGGAGCGGGATAAAGGGATATCTAATATTTGTAAAGAGAGAAATATTAAGATTAATTTTGCTGAAGACTATCTTATAAATTCAATCAAAGGGGTTATGAACAAATCAAAGCCTTACAAAGTCTTCACCCCATATTACAAAGCAGCTAAATTACTGGAAGTTGAGAAGCCATTTACTGAGAAGAAGAGATTCGCAAAAGAGAAGATAGTTAACAAATTTAGTCTCGATCTGGCAAATGCCAAATTCTTTACTTTTAATGATCAGATAGCAGTTAAAGGTGGTAGGAAAGAGGCCTTGCAGTTATTAGATAAGGATTATAGAAGTTATGGTGATATTAGGAACTTTCCTTTTTTATCAACATCAAGACTGTCTGCACATTTGAAGTTTGGAACTATAAGTGTAAGAGAAGCTTTGAACAAATTGAGATCGGAAGAGCTAATTAGACAGATATATTGGAGAGATTTTTGGGCAACTATAACTCATTTTTATCCTAAGGTTATTAGTAGTAACTTTTATGAAAAATTTGATAATATACCCTGGAAGAATAAGAATTTTGATGCTTGGAAGGAGGGTAAAACAGGATTTCCCATAATAGATGCAGGTATGAGAGAGTTGAATAAGACAGGGTGGATGCATAATAGAGTTAGGATGCTAACAGCATCCTTTTTGGTAAAAGACCTTATGGTAGATTGGCGTTTAGGAGCTAAATATTTTGCACAAAAACTTGTTGATTATTGTCCTATGCAAAATCAAAATAATTGGCAATCTGTTGCTGGAACAGGAGCAAGTGCCTTAGCTTGGTTTAGAGTGATGAACCCTTGGTTACAACAGGAAAAGTTTGATCCAGAGTGTAGATATATAAAAAAATGGGTTGAGGAGCTCAAAAATATTCCAACGAAGGATGTGCATAATTGGCATGCGAAATATTCAGAATACAACGTATATGGACACCCTATTGTTGATCATAAGCTACAATCTAAAGATTTTATAAATAGCTTGAAAGAGAGTTTTTCTTGACCCTATTGCCTCAATTTGAAATATGTGCTATTCTATCTTCACTCAAATTAAATAAGGGGGGAGTATGATACTGATTTTACTTTTGCTTTCGTGCTTTGATGCAAACTTCAACTTGAAAGAGAAGGGGAGAAATAGGGGTTATGGTAGAAGTAAGCTTGATAGAGCTCTAGAATCGGCCTTCAATAAAGAAGATAGGGAACAAATAAAGTCCCTAATAGAAAGTGAAGAAAGAATTAAAAAGTGGGATGCTGTTAGGTCGCTACAGATTTTAGGCTCTTTTGACTTAGAGTTGTGTAGTATGTTTATTAATCGCTTAGATAAAAAGTTGCCTAGAAAAGCCAGGCTTGAAATTTTAGAAATTAGTTCTAAAAATCCGGATTACTCTGTTTGTTCTATTGCTTTGGATAAATATTTTTGTTCACTTGACAATAATGACAAGAAGAGTCTTCTTTCTAAAGGAGCACAGGAAGGTAACACCTCCATTTTAAGATGGTTTATTGAGCATCGTCCTTTGCCGGAGCTTTTTTTTGCTGATCGTTACAGTTGCTATTATGATGGAAAAGATAATCATGTATTAAATTTTTTGTTTACAAGAGATGATAATACATTAGCTAGGTTAATTTTAGATAGGGTGAAGTCAGAATATAAGGGAAAAAAACTTGTAGAAGAACTTTTGGATATTTGCCTCTGTTGTACAAATAATCTTGCTGAACAATTTTTGATTGACAATATAGAGTGGGGTATCTGCAGTTTTAGTAAGGATGTTGAGGATGCTTTGGTAAGAGAATCTAATATAGGAAAGTCTTTAATATCTAGTGAGGGTGGTTTCAGAAAATTTTTGTCCAAAATTAAAGAAGATGAGAAAAACTTAAATGAAGCTACAGCTAGAATTTTTATGAATAAAATAGTTAATCTTAGTAACAATAGAGGCGGGTATAGTATTGTTAAAGAGGTTTATGAGAGTGAACAAAATTTGTTAATGGGCATACTAGAATTATGTGATGAGTTGGGATTAAAAATTTCGATAAAGAAAGAACTGTTTGTTTTAGGGCTGGAAAAGTATGATACTGAAATAATGGGCTATTGTGAAGCTTTAAATTGGCCAGCTAGATATTATTCATGGGGGGGAGAGTTAGATGAATTAAGGATTATTAGCCATGTTTTAGAGGTAGAGAGCTATAGTGATGAAATGATGGGTTGTGTTTTATGCTCACTTTTTCCAGCATATAGTAGGCATGATTCCCTTAATTCTGATAGGAGTAAAAAAATAATTAGAGAGTTCATATTGAATAATAGAAAGGATTTGCTGGGAGCTATTGCTAGGTCCAGCTTTCGAGGTTACTTTGAAGATTTATTGAATCAAAATTTAGAAAAGACGAATAGATATGGCTACTTTGGCAGGGAATTGATTTTGACTTTTGAACAGGTAGTTGACTCTGCTACTCTCATTCCTGGTTTCAGACCTCAGTTGCTAATAGAAAAAAGTATGGAAGGGGATATTGAAATCTTTAAAAAATTAATTGATGCTGGAAATCTTTCTCTTTCCTTGGATTTATTCAAATTAGCTGTTAAAAAGGAGAGCATCCAAATTTTAAATTATTTTGTGGAGAACAGTTTTAATTTTGAAGAGGATATCTTGAAATTGATGTTGATTGAGAAGCAAAATATTAATCTAGCAGTCTGGGCAGTTCAAAATGGTTTTACTGTTAAAGACAAAGATCATGATTATTTTGCTGAATTTTGTCGTCAAAATTGTTTCAAAGGAGTAATTGATAAAGCCAAGATAGAAATTTTGTTGAATAGTGGGATAATCAAAGGAAATAGTAACTATTTCATGGATTTTTGCGGTATTTGCTTTGATGATGGAGCTAAAGTTAGCTACCAAGCATTAGATTATCTTGAGTCATTATCTTGTGGAGTAGTGTTTGAAAAGAAAGCGGAATTAAATGAAGAATCAGTTTTTTTGTCTGGTAAATTAGATAACTTTTTTGACGAAGTTGATGCTTCAGAGAACGAGGCAAAGTATTTAAAATTTATTGAAGGGTGTTTGGATAAGTTTTTTATTAACACTTCACATTGTGATGCAAAAAAGTTTGGATATAATTTGATAAATTCATATTTTTTCCGTGATATGAAAGAAGATTTATCAACAAAAATTAGGTTGATTGCCTTAATTTCAGATAAATTTGATCTACCTCTACCAGAAATATGTTTCAATAAGCACTTAATAGAGCTATTGTTGATGGATGGAGAGCATGTGGATTTATTAGGTGTTTTAATAGATAAAGGATGTTTTATAAACGTGAAGAGAGACTTGCCGTTTATGTCCTCTAATGAAGGTTACTCAGCTTATAGTTTATCTCTTAGAAGAGAGAATCATGACTTTTTAGTAGAAAGAGGTGCTAGTCTATTGATGGGTAAACTGCCTTCAAAGGAAGGTATGAAAATATTGCTTGATTGTATAAAAGAACCAGAATCAAGTATCAAGTACAAAGTATTTAGTGAACCATTTAATATAATTTCTTTACTTGATCAAAAAATAAAAGTCTGTTTGAGGTCCTCACTTTTTGTTATTTCCCTTAAGGATTTTGATTTTTTGAATCCCTCTTCTATACCGTACACTTACACATGTAGTTTTGCTCATAATAATGAAGATAAGTTTAATCCAGAAAGTATATACAGTGATTTGGTAAAGTTTGCTAGAAGTTTTGTGTCTTCAGAGTTGGGGAAAAGAATGATTTTAGAAAATTAACAAAAATAATATTGCTTCTCAATCTATTGATATCACTATGATTTCTAAAATATTGTGAAGGATAGCAAGAAAACTTGTTGACAAAATGATAACTTTAATCTACAATAGTTACTATATGGATGCCCTCTCAAAAAGGGTAGACAAGTGAACATTAATAATTACATAACATATATCTTGAGTATTTTAGAAATAGAATTAAGAGCACATAGGGAATGCCTAGGCAATAGTAGCCGAAGAAGGACGTGGTAAGCTGCGAAAAGTCCGAGGGAGTTGCAAGCGAACTTTGATCTCGGAATATCCGAATGGGGCAACCCGCATATTTGAAGAATATGCAAAAGTGGGAACCGGCCGAACTGAATCATCTTAGTAAGCCGAGGAAGAGAAAGTAATTAAACGATTTCCATAGTAGCGGCGAGCGAACTGGAAAGAGCCCAAACCATATAGATGTAATATCTTGTAGGAGTTATCTAGATGGGGTAGAGGGATCTCGAGTGAGCAGACTACAATCTGCTCGTCTTAGTGTAAAATGAAGTAGAACATAACTGGAAAGTTAGACCAGAGTAGGTGATAGTCCTGTATACGTAAGTAGAAGCTGAGATTTTGAGACACCCAAGTAGCACGAGACACGAGGAATCTTGTGTGAATCTGCGTGGACCATCACGTAAGGCTGAATACTGCTATTGACCGATAGTGAAGAGTACCGTGAGGGAAAGGTGAAAAGAACCCCGGGAGGGGAGTGAAATAGAGACTGAAACTATGTGCTTACAGACCGTCAGAGCGTAATAAGTGATGGCGTGCCTATTGGAAAAGGAGCCTGCGAGTTTTTCTTAGTGGCGAGGTTAAAATATGGAGCCGTAGGGAAACCGAGTTTTAAAAGAGCGAATTAGTCGCTAGGGAAAGACACGAAACCTGGTGATCTATGCCTGTCCAGGATGAAGCTTCATTAAACTGAAGTGGAGGTCCGAACCGACCGATGTTGAAATATCGGCGGATGAGATGGGTATAGGGGTGAAAAGCCAATCGAACCAGGAGATAGCTTGTTCTCTTCGAAATGCATGTAGGTGCAGCCTACAGTTTAGATCAATGGGGGTAGAGCACTGAATGCTCTAGGGGTCCGAAAGGATTACCAAAAGCAATCAAACTCCGAATACCATTTGATTTTACTGTGGAGTGAGGCATTGGGTGACAAGATCCTATGCCGAGAGGGAAAGAGCCCAGACCAACAGCTAAGGTCCCCAAATAACTTCTGAGTGTGAAAGGATGTTAGGTATCTAAGACAGCCAGGAGGTTGGCTTTAAAGCAGCCATCCTTTAAAGAGTGCGTAATAGCACACTGGTCGAGAGACCTTGCGCCGAAGATTCAACGGGGCTAAGAAGTTTACCGAAGCTATGGAACGAGAGTTGGTAGGAGAGCGTACTGTAAGTCGTTGAAGGTGTTTTGTAAAGAACGCTGGAGATATCAGTAGTGAGGATGCAGGCATCAGTAGCGTAAAAGGTAGGTGAGAATCCTACCCACCGAAAGTCTAAGGTTTCCAGGGGAAGGTTCGTCCGCCCTGGGTTAGTCGGGGCCTAACACGAAGCTAAATAGCGTAGTGGAAGGACAACAGGTTAATATTCCTGTACTAGTTGTAACTGTTTGAAAGATGGAGTGACACAGAAAGGTATCTACGCTGACTGTTGGATTAGTCAGTTTAAGCTTGAAGTCTGTCTATATAGGCAAATCCGTATAGATAAAGATGAGGAGTGATGAGGTAAGGTAGAGATCCTACGCTGTCGAGAAAAGCTTCTATTTAGGTTATGACTACCCGTACCACAAACCGACACAGGTAGACAGGATGAGAATTCTAAGGTGAGCAAGATAATTTTCGTTAAGGAACTCTGCAAAATTACTCTGTAACTTCGGGAGAAAGAGTGCCTGTTTTAGTTGGCGTGCACAAGCGGCACAAAGGCGAGACAGGTCGCAGTGAAAAGATCCGGGCAACTGTTTATCAAAAACACAAGTCTCTGCTAAGCTGAAAGGCGACGTATAGGGGCTGAGACCTGCCCAGTGCTGGAAGGTTAAGGGGATTGCTGCAAGGCGAGAACTGAAGCCCCAGTGAACGGCGGCCGTAACTATAACGGTCCTAAGGTAGCGAAATTCC
>DCBY01000033.1:1132-1285 GCA_002313635.1 Fusobacteriia bacterium UBA1095 | reverse complement strand
GTAGCGAAATTCCTTGTCGGGTAAATTCCGACCCGCATGAAAGGTTTAATGATCCGGGTGCTGTCTTGACGAAAAACTTGGCGAAGTTGTATTGTGGGTAAAGATACCCACTTTCCGCAGCAGGACGATAAGACCCCGTGGAGCTTTACTGTA
>DCBY01000033.1:647-836 GCA_002313635.1 Fusobacteriia bacterium UBA1095 | reverse complement strand
AAGACCCCGTGGAGCTTTACTGTAGCTTGATATTGTATTTTGGTGACATATGTATAGGATAGTTGGGAGACTATGATTCTAGGGCGCTAGCTTTGGAGGAGTCAACCTTGGAATACCAACCATGTGTTAGCGGGATACTAACTTGTGGATACAAGGACAGTGTTAGGTAGGCAGTTTGACTGGGGCGGT
>DCBY01000033.1:0-347 GCA_002313635.1 Fusobacteriia bacterium UBA1095 | reverse complement strand
GGCAGTTTGACTGGGGCGGTCGCCTCCTAAAAAGTAACGGAGGCGTGCAAAGGTTCCCTCAAAACGGTTGGAAATCGTTTGTTGAGTGCAAAGGCAAAAGGGAGCTTGACTGTAAGAGAGACATCTCGAGCAGGGTCGAAAGACGGTCTTAGTGACCCGGTGGCACAGTATGGAATGGCTATCGATCAACGGATAAAAGTTACCCCGGGGATAACAGGCTTATACTTCCTGAGAGTTCATATCGACGGGAGTGTTTGGCACCTCGATGTCGGCTCATCACATCCTGGGTCTGGAGCAGGTCCCAAGGGTTTGGCTGTTCGCCAATTAAAGTGGTACGTGAGCTGGGT
>DCBY01000030.1:1693-78510 GCA_002313635.1 Fusobacteriia bacterium UBA1095 | reverse complement strand
TATGACCAAAAATAACATTCTACCCCCTTGAGCAGCAAATCTAAAAAATAAAAATTCTCACTTTAGAGAACATTAATTTAATACTGGGTGGTGCTATATCTCATGAAATGTAGGTAGATAGTTGCTGCATTTAATTTTTTCTCTTCTCGCTTCCAATTGTATCACATTACTCTTAGCTTTAGGTAATTGATAATTTGATAAAAATCGAGACGAGAATAAACATTGTTGTGAAATTAACAGAAAATAAATTACTAAGATGTTTTAGATTTTATCTCTAATTCTATAAAGTTACGAAATAACTTCACTGAATATTTCATTACTCAAGAAAAGGCCCCTCCTAGTCAACCTATAACTAACATCTCTTGTCAATAATCCTTTATCAACAAACCTATCAAGTATTTCTCTATTATCTTCACTTACCTCTTTTACATCTACTCCTATCTTTAACATCCTTAACTTCAAAATAATGTCATACTCTTTTTTTCTCTGCTTAGTTATAGCTTCAGCCTCTTCTACAGGTTTCTTGCCTAAATCTATAGCTTTGTAATAGTCAGAAAAATTCCTATAATTCCTATACCTATCACCTATAAAACCTGAAGCTCCCAATCCACAACCAAGATATTCCATGTTTTGCCAATAAACCAAGTTGTGTTTTGATTCTCTTCCTTTTTTACAAAAAGATGAAACCTCATAGTGCTCGTACCCCAAATCCTCTAAAAAATCAATTATGTATTCATAAAAATCTGCTTCAACCTCTTCATCTATAGCCTTTAATCTACCTCTCTGTCTCATAGCATAAAATGGAGTGTTCTCTTTCCATATCAGGGAGTATATAGATATGTGCTCTGGTGAAAGCTTCTTTACCATTTTAAGATCCTTCTTTAGCATCTCCATACTCTGGCCAGGAAGAGCAAACATAAGATCTATTGTTATGTTGTCAAAATACTCTCTTGCTCTGTAAAAACAGTCTAGTGCCCTCTTAGAATTGTGAATTCTTCCTATTTTTTTAAGCATACCGTCGTCAAAAGTCTGTATTCCTATGCTTAATCTATTAGCTCTGTATTTTTGTAAATTATCAAAGTCACTCTCTGGATTAAATTCAATAGTGATTTCGGAATCACTCTTTAATTCAGATCTTTCTACTATATTATTTAAATAAATAGGATCAACAACTGAAGGTGTTCCTCCTCCAAAATACAAAGTATCTAACTCATAATTTTCATACAAATCCATCTCTTTGTCTAAATAATAAAAATACTTCTCATGATTGTGAGCTCCCTCAAAAGTTGTAAAGTCACAGTAGAAACACTTCTTTGTGCAAAAAGGGATATGTACATACTTATTCATATACTCTCTTCAGAACAGATTCCACTCTCCTAACTATTTCATCTTTAGGAAATACAGACAACATCTTGGCTGCCTCTACCCCACTAAGAGAACCTATTGTTACTACTCTTATAGCTGGTAGTATCTTTCCAGGACTTAAACCTAAATCCGATTTCATTAATTCAATAAAAGATTTAGCTTCATCCAAATTCTCTACAGCAGGAAGATTACTCCTAAAATAATCTATAACTGTTGAGGAATCTTTAATTATAGATAGCATTTTCTCTCTGTTATCAGACCTAATAATATTTTCATATGGATCTGCATTGAAAAAATCAACTTTCTCTTTCAGCTCTTCTAAAGTATAGACACTCTCTTTGACTTCACCAACTATTTTTTCTTTAAACTCACTATATTCAATACCACATAGATCTAATAGTTCTCTGTTTGACTTACCTTTTATGTACTCTCTATTGATCCAATTAAGTTTCTTAACATCAAATACAGGTCCACCTAAATGCATGTTGTCAAAAGAGAACTCTTTTATCATCTCATCTAAAGAAAAAATCTCTTCATCAGACTTAGGATGCCACCCCATCAAAGCTAGAAAATTTAAAAGAGCCTCTTTCAAGTACCCCTTGTCATGATAGTGTTTCAATGAAACCGCATTCTTTCTCTTAGATATCTTGCTCTTATCAGCATTTCTAAGTATTGGCATGTGAACCCAAACAGGCTCCTCCCAGCCAAAAGCTCTGTACAAGAGCACGTGCTTTGGAGTTGATGGTATCCACTCTTCTGCCCTTACTACATGTGTAATTCCCATAAGCTTGTCATCTACTACATTAGCCAAGTGATATGTAGGCATACCATCAGATTTCATAAGCACCTGGTCGTCTATCTTAGCATTATCAAATTCTATCTTTCCTCTCAAAAGGTCGTTAACAACACTCTTACCTTCCAATGGAACTCTGAGTCTAACTGTGAATTCCATGCCTTGGGCAATCTTACTCTCTACTTCTTCTTCTGTTAAAGATCTACATTTCCTATCATAACCAGGTGGTAATTTTCTAGAATTTTGAAACTCTCTTAATTTCCTTAATCTATCTTCACTACAGAAACATCTGTAGGCTTTACCTTCTGATAAGAGCTTATCCACATACTCTCTATATATATGCGCCCTTTCACTCTGCTTGTAAGGACCATACTTCCCACCTAAGTCAGGACCCTCACTCCAATCTAATCCTAACCATTTAAGATATTCTAGGATCTCTCTCTCTGATTTTTCATTAAATCTCGTTCTATCTGTATCCTCTATTCTTATTATAAAATCTCCACCATTTTTCTTAGCAAAAACCCAATTGAAGAGGGCAATATATGCTGTACCCACATGAGGATCTCCTGTTGGAGACGGGGCTATTCTAACTCTTACCTTTTTACTCATTTTACTCCTAACCTTAAGTATGAATCTACAAACATATCTATGTTACCATCCATTACACTATCTACATCAGATGTTTCTAAATTAGTCCTATGATCCTTGACCATCTTGTATGGATGAAATACGTAACTTCTAATCTGATTTCCCCAGGATATGGACTTATCTTCACCTGAAGCCTTTCTTATCTCCTCTTCTCTCTTTTCCAGTTCTAACTCAAGTATCCTTGATTTCAAAATTTTCAATGCACTCTCTCTATTTTTTATCTGAGAACGTTGATTACTACAACTGGCGGTAATCCCTGTGGGTATATGGGTTATCCTCACAGCAGAATCCGTAGTATTTACATGCTGCCCTCCAGCCCCGGAAGCTCTGAAGGTATCTATCCTTAAGTCAGACTCATCTACATCAACATTTACCTCTTCTACAGAAGGAGAGACTGACAAAGAGGCGAAAGATGTATGCCTCCTAGCATTAGAATCAAAAGGAGAGATTCTAACCAATCTGTGAATACCTTTTTCACATCTAGCTCTTCCAAAAGCATAATTTCCCTCCAAAAGAATAGTTACGTATTTAAGGCCACCTTCATCTTCCTGTCTATCCAATATTGTTGATTTAAGCCCCTGATTAGAAGACCACCTTAAGTAAAGTCTTTCAAGCATTTTGGTCCAATCTGAAGCATCTTTACCACCAGCTCCTGAATGAATATGCATAATGGCATCACTCTTGTCATACTCTCCGTTCATTAAAGTGGCAACCTCTTCTCTATCCAACTCTTTTTCCAGATTAAAAATCTCTTTCTCAATTTCAGAGGGACTCTCTTCTAATTCAAGCATCAATTCTATCTCTTCAACTTTATCTTCAATTTTTTCAAACTTATCTATCATTGATTTAAGGGAGTCCACTCTCTTATTAACAGCAGCTGCTCTGTCACCGTCAAACCAAAAATCAGGATTGAACATCTCTTTCTCCTGTTCTTCTAAATCTCTTTTTGCTTTATCAAGGTCAAAGATAGCCCCTTAGAGACTCAACTCTTTTTATCAATATTTTAAATTGATCTTTTAACTCCATTTTATTCCTCCATGAAAAGATTATATCAAATTAATAAATGTGGAAAAGTGGTGAATTAAATGTGGAATAAAAGGGGAAAAATAGGCGCCATTTTATTGAGCTCCCTCTCTAAAGTCTCATAAAAACAGGGCTAGCGACCGTGAAATAAATTCAAAAAATTATTGACACATCCCTATCTTCGTGTTAGTATTTGCTTAAACAGAAGTTAAGAAGTCGGCAAAGACTTTTTATTCTTCAATTGTATGGAAAAACTCATTTCAAATTTTGTAAGGAGAATATAATTATGTTCAAGAAAATGACTATGGCTTTGGCCGGTTTCGCTTTAGCATCTAACATTGCTACTGCTGATTATGATTACCAGGCTGAAGTTCCAACAATAGAGCTAACAACTAACTTTGTTAGACTTGCTAAGCTTAACCCAACTTTAGGTATGGTAGTTGACACAATGTCACCTATTTCCGTAGAGTTGAACTTAGACTTATCAATAGACAACTTAGCAAGAGCTGCTAACCACACAAAACAATCATGGTTAGTTAGACCTGAACTAGGTGTAAGATGGTACGTTCACGAAGACAAGATGTCAGGTCTTTTCTTCACAGCTCACTTAGGTGCTATGCTAGGCAAGGACAGCATTGATTACACTGCTGAAGCTGCTAAAGAAGCTCCAGCAGACCAAGCTATGACTTTTGACATTTTCCTATCTGCAGGTATAGGTCACAAGTACCAATTAGCTGACTGGTTCTCAATAACAAACAGAGTTTTCAGCAAGGTTTCACTTTACAACAGTGCAAGATCTGAAGCTGATAAGACAGGTTTGATGTTGAATGCTGAAGAAGCTGACAATGCTGTATTGAACAGCGTATTAGGCGAAATAAGCTACGATTTGCTAAACCTAGAATTCTACGTTTACTAATAAAAGCTTTTAAGTTTAGTTAAAAAAGAGACTCCTTTCGGGGTCTTTTTTTTATTCTATTTTTTAAATAAAGTTAAGAGCATCAATATCTATACTAATATTCTTAGAAATCTTTTTTATAGCACTCAGTTCCTTCTTGTTAATTTTACTATCATTAACGAAAATATGATACCTGTATAGCTTATTTATCTTATAGATAAGGCATTTAGCTGGTCTATACGACTCTACTCCTAATTTATTAAGCATATCGTATACTTTTTCAGATATTTCCATGGCCCTCTTCTCACTCTTATCTTTCACAATAATGTTAGTAGCTCGTGAAAATGGTGGATAACTAAGTTCTTCTCTGAATCTTATCTCCTCTTCATAAAAGTCATCATAACCAGAATACTTCATTACATAGTGATCAGGTATATGTGTCTGGACCATTACCCTACTTGGTTTTTCATTTCTTCCTGCTCTACCGGATGCTTGAGTTATTAATTGAAAGCTCCTCTCAGAAGCTCTGAAATCAGGGATATTAAGTATAGAATCTGAATCTATAACTACAACTAAAGTGACATTAGAAAAATCTAAGCCTTTAGCTATCAATTTAGTTCCTACCATTATGTCATACTTTCCATCAGCAAAATCCTTAAATATCTTCTCTGATGCTCCCTTTTTCCTATTAACATCGCCATCAAATCTAACAACTCTAGCATTTAGTTCCTTTATCTTCTCTTCTATAAGTTCACTACCTCTTCCTATTGGTGCCTTAGTTGAACCACAGCTACACATAATTTTAAATTTACGTTCATAATCACAGTAGCTACAACGTAGACTGTTGTCTACCTTGAAATAAGTTAGCGCTACTGAACAATTATCACATTTGTCAACCTCACCACAGGAACCACACTGAACAGCGTTACCATAGCCCTTTCTGTTTATAATTACTAATGTCTGTTCGCCTCTATTCACATTCTCTTCTATCGCTTGCCTCACTTCAGGATGAATTAATTCTCTTGTTCCCCTCATATCAATTAACTCTACCTTAGGTACTTCACCCCTATACCTCTTATTCATCTCAAGTAGTGTAATTCTCTTCATTTTTGCATGATAATATCTCTCTACAGAGGGAGTAGCAGAACCTAATACCAATTTACAGTTATGCTTCTTTGCTCTTACCATTGCCACAGCTCTTGCATCATACATTGGATATGTTTCCTGCTTATATACATCTTCATGCTCTTCATCAACTACTATATATTTCAAATCCTTTACAGGAGCAAAAATAGCAGACCTAGCACCTATGACAACTTTCTTCTCCCCAGTAGCTACTTTGAGCCACTCCTCACCTATCTGTTTCTGTGACAGGCCACTATGAATCAAAGCTATATTGTCAAAATTCACAGATAGCCTGCTAGCTATTTGAGAAGCTAAGGCAATCTCTGGTAATAGAAGAATTACTCCTCTATCTTCATTCAAAGCACTTCTTATGAGCTCAGAATATATAGCTGTCTTTCCAGACCCTGTTACAGCTTTTATGAGAAAATAGTTAGACTTGTTGCTCTCTATCTCATCAAATAAGCTCTGTTGGCACTCTGTTAATGTCAATTTCTCTTTACTAGAGACACACTCTTTCAGGTAATCTCTAACTGTAAAGCTACTCTCTTCTACGACCACTCCTCTTCTCATCAAATCTTTTATATCAACATTTTTCTTCTCTAATGTACTCTTGGTAAGCCTCTCCCTGTTTTTGAAAATTTTGGAAACATCATCAGATTTATCAACAATTCTGTAATACTTTTTCTCATTAACTGTACCCTTAGGTAACAACAGAGAGAAGGCTTTAGAATCAAGCAAGTAGTAATCTATCATCCACTTTACAATCTCTATTAAATCACTCTTAGGTATGTCTAACTTAGAAGATATCTCTAATGCAGTAAAGGAAGGCTTAGCAACCTCCTCCACTACTAAGGCTACTTTCCTTCTACCTCTAAAGGGAACTTCTACCCAAGATCCTACCTCTATCTCTTTGCAAGAATAGGTTAGAAGCTTGTTAACACCATCTACATAACAATCATAATATTTCATAAAATTAATTTGAGACTAAACTAAGAAAATAGGCTGCAACGAAAAAAGGAGGAGAGAGAGGTATTATCTTTCTATTCACAAGGGAGTAAGGAACAAAGGATATAAATGAAAAAATGTAAAAAGGAATAACCAGATCTGGTGACCTAAAGAAGGTACCAACTACAAAAGATAACTTCAAATCATCTATATGGAATATGTTTCTCTTTAAAACCCTACTTGCTGAATATAGTATTGCCATAGGTATCAGAAACAGAAGGCCAGATACAATAGCCTCCATTCTTGAATAAAATATCGGGAAAAGAGCTAAAATCAGTACAAAATTTGGAATTCTATACCTATGGTGTTCTATTATTGCAATTGAAGCAATGATAGATAAGAAAACTGTAGCCTCCACAGAACATTTAATAAAAAGTATGGGCATAAAGAAAGAGTAGATAGGGTCTACCTTATGCATATAAAGCAACACTGCCAGAATAAAAGCTGAAATTAATAGATTTATCATACTTTCTCCCTTTTAAAAGAAATATTACCACAATGAGTGCGGATTTTGAACCTTAAGTTTATCATAAACAAAGGAGAAAACTAGATAAAAAGGCAGTTTGAGAGCTAAAGAAATTCTTTCTGGAACGCTCAATTCTAACCTATGAGACCTATTTACATTCTCTACCAGAAGTAAATCTGACACTATCTTCATGAAAACCGTAGTAGATAGTGTAGGTAAAAAATATAGATAGGCTGCATTGATAGCAAACATAGCAATTCCAAAATTAGAATTAATTTCAAATGGCTTCTCTACCTTCATATCTAAGGCAATCTTGCCAGATTTCCTTGTAACTTTATGATAAGAGTCTTTAAGGCAAGAAATAGACTTTACTCTGTCTCCATATATCAAATTTAAGTCACTACTTAGGTAGGAGTAAATTCTCAATGGTCCCTTGTCATTTATAGTACTAACACACAGCTCTTCTACTCCATTTGTATATGAACTAGCTAAGCGCTCCAAAAACGTATTATCAAAACTGTAAACCTCATCTATAAATAACAAAATATCTTTGGAAGTACTGCTAACCGCATCATCAACTGTAGCAACACTATCAGAATCTTCTTCACTAGAATTTGAATCTACAACTATTACCTCAAAGTCATCAAAATCTTGATCATAAATCCTATCCAAACTGGTTGAAGCCTCTGCATTGACAATTACAGATATACCTTTACTGCTGCTAGATTCCTTACCATTTATGAAGTAAGGAAAGAATGAATACAGAAATATAAATATGAAGTAAAGATAAGTTGAAATCTTGAAAATCTTTTTTAACATGAAAACCTCCCATCAAATTATATAACAGATTAGATTAATATGTTATCATTATTTAAATGATAACAGTAATATTTGGTGACGAATCCAGAATCGTTAAGTTAAAAGAGATACTAAATTCACATAAAGAACATAAGTCATTTGATTCTGATACTATATTAGAATTTCAAGATGAATGCTTCTCTAGCAGCATATTTGGAGGGAATAAGACTTTGGTGTTAAGACGTGCAGAAGAGTTAAGAGACCTATCAATATTAAGTAAAATACCAAAGAGCAAAACTGTAATAGTAGAGGGTAGAGATGATAAAGGTGAATTTATTAAAAAAATAAAGACAGAAGCAGAGAAGATAGAGTGTAGGGAGAGCAACAAAAATAAAATAGATATTATAATGCAAAAACTAAACATATCCTTAGAAAATGCTAGAGAGATATCATCATTGATAAGTAAAAATTTTGACTTGGAAATAGTTAAGCTAGAAAACTTTTTCTATAAAAGAGATTTTGACATGGAAAGCGCAAAAAAATTACTGTTAAGTGAAGAAGAGGTAGAGGTATTCAAATCTATAGATGAACTTATGCTTGGAAGAAAGAGATTGGCAATAGAGTACTCGAATAAAGGCGATGCTATGCCATTTCTCTATGCACTATCTGCTATCTTTAGAGTAATGGTTAAGATTAAGGTATTAAACATAAAAAAAGAGAGCTACAATAGCTTTGTTAAGACTCATCAAAAGTTTAAAAAGATTCTTCCCCATCCCTACTTTGTATTTAAGAATATAGGGATAGCAAATAAACTTAGCCTGGAAGAGATAGAGGAAATGATAATGCTATGCTTAGAAGCTGAAAGTAAGATAAGAAAAGGAGAGCTACCGAAAGATATAGCTCTCCTAGAATTAATATCAAAAATTAAGATTTGATGTAGGACAACATTTTGTTAACTACATCCTCAACACTATCTTTTGAGTTATCAACCTCTATAGCATCCTCTGGCTTGATTAAGCTACCATAGTGCAGATCCTTTTCATCCCTCTCTTCTATGCCCTTTTTAACCTCTTCTAAGGTTAGGTTTCCTTGGAAATCTTGATACCTTCTAAAAGCCCTAACATCTAAATCTGCATCTACAAAAAACTTGTAATCAGCATGTGGAAACACAGCACTACCTGTATCCCTACCACTTGCAACGACACAACCCTTAGATGCTTTATCCCTTTGCAAGGAATAGACCATATCTCTAAAGGAGGGATCACCACCTATATCAGAGACAAAGTTGGTTACATCTCTCTCCCTAACTCGTTCAGTTACATTCTCTCCGTTTAGGAAGACCTTAGCATCTTTAAACTCTACTTCCACCCTATCTAGCTTTTCTATTACAGCTAGGGCTACTGCCCTAAACATCATACCAGCATCTAAATGCTCACAGCCCAACTTATTAGCAAGCTTTCTAGCTAAACTACTTTTACCACTAGCTGCACATCCATCTACAGTTATTACCATTAAATTTCATCCCAACCATCAACAGAACTTGACTGATTATAGCTTGTCACAGATCCTTCAAAGAAATTAGATCTAACATCTCCATGACCATGTATGTCACCAATTTTTTCAAATTGAGTATAAGGATTATGATCAAATCCTTCATATAGAGGTTTGTAACCCAAGCTAGTCAACCTTTTGTTTGCAAGCTGCTTTGTGTACTGCTCAGTTGTCTTTCCATTTATACCTATTATCTCGTCACCTAAAATGTGTTGTGCCCACTCTATCTCCTGTTTAACAGCAGTATCAAACATATCGTACACAAAATCATCTGGTAGCATTGCTCCTTCTGCTTTCAGACCCTTTATCAAGTTACCAAACAAGAGGACATGAGTTAACTCATCTCTATTTATATACTTTATAACGTCTGCTGTACCCTGCATAAGGTTTCTGCTAGCTAAGGAGTAGAAGAAGCAGAAGCCATTGTAGAAGTATATTGCCTCTAAAAGATAATCTGCAACCAAAACCTTAAGAAAATTCTCATTAGAGTCATTGTCATGAAAATCTTGATAGACCTGAGCAATAAACTTGTTTCTCTTGAACAAAATTTCGTCATCTCTCCAAAAATCATATATCTTTGATCTCTTTTCACTAGGAATCAAAGTGTCAATTATATATGCATAACTTTGACTATGTACTGCCTCTTGGAAAGTCTGTATAGCCAAAACTAGAGATATTTCAGGAGCAGTTATGTATTCTGAAATTTTAGGTAAGTTGTTAGTTTGAATGCTATCTAAAAATACCAAAAATGACAAAATACCATCAAAAGCTCTAACTTCATGTTCATCTAACTTAGAGTAGTCTTGAGAATCCATACTCAAATCTACCTTCTCTGGTATCCAAAAATTCTCCATCATAACTCTATATAGCTTAGTTGCCCACTTAAATGAAGTGTTATTAAGATTAAAAAGATTTGTTGTATTACCACCAACAATCTTTCTCTCAGAAAGAGTATCATTACCCTCTGGATTAAAAAGTTTCTTCTTTTTCATACTATCTTGAAATGACATAAAAATCTCCTAAATTGTATTCTATCCAGCACAAGATGAGCATTCTCTCTTCTCTATGCTTGATCCATCCTTCTGTATTGTTCTTATGTAATATATCGTCTTACATTTTTTCTCCCATGCATCCAATATAGTTCTGTAGATATCCCTAGCTGTAACACCCGAATTCAAATTGAAGAGCATCTCAAAACTTATACCTTGGTCCGTCCACTTCTGTATCCTTGATACTACTTCAACAACATCTCTCATGTTTACATTTTTATACTCCATGTAGTACCAAAATCTCTCTTTTATGTAGGGAGGACATATGGGCATAGCCCCTTTAGAGTTTTTGTCTATATAGAACTTACTGTAGACCGGTAAAATTGAAGGAGAACACCCTTGAACAAGGGAACTGCTTGTATTAGGTGCTATAGCCAAAATTTGACTATTCCTTATTCCATTCTTCTGAGTCTTGTCTATCAATTTCAACCACTTGCTTGAAAGTTTAGAATTTTTTTTGAACCAATCACTATCTTTCCCAAACATTACACCCTTATGCCATTGGCTACCTTTGAATAGAGGGTAACTACCTCTCTCTATAGCTAAATTGACACTCTCATCAACGCTCCAATATGCTATTTTTTCAAATATAGCATCAACTTCATCTGCAGCCTCTACGTACTTAATTCTCTTATATGCAAGATGGTCAGCCAAACCAAGGGAACCTAGCCCTATCGTTCTATATCTCTTGTTGTGTAGTGTACTCTCACCTATAGGGGTTGTTGTTAAATCGATTGTGTTATCTAAAATCCTAACTATCAGTCTTATAACTCTCTCTATATCCTTGTCCTCTATAACATTAGCTAAATTGATAGATGTCAAATTACAGGTATGTGCAAGTCCGTCATAACCCTCTTGATATACTTTTGAGTCCACCTCATTCAACTCTGGATCTCTTATCTTTGTAGGTCTAAAGTTTGTAAATGATTCCTGACAAAGATTACCACATCCAACTAGTCCATCATGATTATTAGGGTTAGTCCTATTAGCAGTATCTTTGAAGAACATATAAGGCATTCCTGTCTCTATGGTTACCTTCATCATCTCTTTCATTAGCGACTTTGCTTTAACCCTTTTTTTCAAGGTTAGAGTCTCATCTAACTCTATCTTCTTGTAAAATGATTCAAACTCTTCTCCCCATAACTCTGCTATCTCTACACCAAACTTAGTTCTTATCTCATGAGGATCAAATAGCGTCCACTCTGCATCTAAATTAACCCTTTCCATAAATAGATCTGGTATGACAACTTGTGGAAACACATCATAAGATTTCATCCTCTGGTCTCCATTTTCAGTTTGAAGCTCCAAGAAATCAAAAATATCCAAATGCCAAACATCCAGAGCAACTGTTACAGAACCTGCTCTCTTTCCAAGCTGGTTAACAGCAACTGCTGTATCATTTATTATTTTTATCCAAGGGATAACTCCACCAGATGCTCCAGGTGTGTCTTTGATTGAAGCACCTGCAGCTCTTATTCTGCTGAGGCATACTCCTACTCCACCACCATTTTTTGATATTCTACCCACAGCTTTTATATTCTCTAAAATACTCTCTAGGCTATCGTCTACAGCTACTATAAAGCAGCTTGATAGATTCCCTCTTCTTCTAAGGCTTATAAGTATCGGTGTAGCGAGAGATACCTCTCTAGAAGCTAAAGCGTTGTATATATCTTTAACTAGAGAGAGTCTATCTCTCTTCTCTCTTGAAGCTAACCAGAGTGCTATTGTTAAAAAAGCCTCTTGTGGCAGCTCAAAAATCTCACCTCTATCTTGAACTAAATACCTGTTAACCATCATGTTCATTCCGGCAAAATCAAAGCTCATATCATACTCAGGATTCAAAAAGCTGCTAGCCTTTACAATCTCCTCTTCAGAGTAGTGATCAAAAATGGCAGAATCATAAACTTTTTTCTCACAAGCTTCCTTTAAAAAGGAGAGATAGTCTCCATTGTAGCCAAATGAAGAGTATCCTCTATTCTCAGATGCCTTTTTATACAAATCCATTAACAAAAACCTTGAAGCTGCAATCTTCCAATCTGGCGATTCAGCAGTTGTTAACTCCAAAGCTAGCGCAAGAAGAACTCTATTCATATTCTTCTCTATCATGCTACTAGTGTAGTTTGCAATTACTCTTGACTTTATAACTTCAGGGTCAACATCCAGTTCTCTTGTTGCCCATCTTATAGCACCATCTAGCCTCATCGAGCTGGTGCTCATTATCTCTTTCTGTATAGCTCCTAATGACATTTTTACTCCTCAAAATCCAAAGTGAAAAAACTCCAACTAACATACATATATTGTACCGATCTTCAACTTCAGGTACTAGATATTGTACTTGTTAAGAAAATTATAAACATAGATTCCATTGTTGTCTAGTCGAAAAAAGGGGTTCAAATCAGCACTAGTTTTCACTTAGAAAGTTAATTTTCAAAAAAAACATTTTTTTGATTCTATAAGCTAATACTAGTTTATATGATATAATTTCATCAAAAAGGGGTTAAGTTGTTTTTTCTATTTCTTTTCTTTTTAATGTTCAGCTCTGTAAACAGTGAAGAGAGCAAAAATTATTTGATAGACGGAAGGTCCAAGAACGTTGAGATTGACTTAGTTGATGAGTCCTTTAAAGCAGAGGGGAAAAGTGAAGTTTCCTATGAAAACATAACAGTTCAGGCTAAAAAGATAAGAAGGGTAGAACAAGAGAATAAGATAATAGCAGAAGGCGATATTGGTTTTTTTCAGGACAGCTATCGTGTTTTTGCCAAGCATTTGGAGTTAGATTTAGAAAACAAGATTGCCAAAGTTACCGATGGTAGGACTGAACTTAATAAGTTTCACCTAAAAGCTGATAACATAGAGGCAAAATTTCCAGATATCCTAAAAGCAAAGAAGGCATATGTCACAACATGTGATCTAGATGAACCGCACTTCAGGATAGAGGCAGATAGCGTTGACTTCTATCCAGATGCAAAGTTTGTAGCATACAGAGGCTGGATATACATAGGTAAGAATTTCAAGCTGTTCCCCGTTCCTATATATGCCTCATATGTAGTTGAAAAAGAAGATAGAGCGCCTCTCTTCCCCACAATAACTTACGATGAAGCTAAGGGGACAATGGTAATCTATGGATTTGACTACCAAGTATACAAAGACGAAGAGGTATTAGGAATACCAAATGTAAATTTAGATTTTCTTCTAAACCTAGAATACAGTGCAAATAGAGGTCTTGGGGTTAACAAGCTAAGAACTAGCTACTCTATGATGAAAAATAAAAATTTCAAAGGTTTCTTACAGATAAAAGATTGGGTGAAAGCTAAGACAGAGAGAATTGATAGTAACTTTGAAAATACCTCCCCTGTTGAGATTAAAAACAGGTCAAGTAGTGGAAGTAGTTACAAATTTGAAACAGTAAATGAGCTTGTCATAGATGAGGGCTACCTATTTGAATTGAAAGATACCCATGTCTTAGGTCCTTCAAAATCCAAACTTGACCTAAAAGTTACAGATTCCGACCTTATAAAAGACTCTCAAGGTAACTACTCGGTTTTAGGTACAAAAGAGAAATATACACAAGTAGATATAAACATAGATCAAAAAGTATGGAAGATGCTAGATGTTAAATACAGATACCTAGGCATCATTGCTGAGAAGAGAGTTTTAGAAAATTTGACAAAAAAATTAGATGACGAAATTGAAGAGAGCGTATTAGAAGAAAGTGCAGAAATAGATACCAGAATAGAGAATCACCTACAACTTACACACAGTGATGGCAGGTATCACAAATTTGGTTATGAGAGAAAGAGAAGCAGGGATATAAGACCTGAAAAAGGAAGATCTGGTAAATCTAAAGAAGATAGAAGAGACTTTGTAGGCATAGAGTTTAGAAGGCTAGGTGTAAAGTTAGAGTATGAAGACAGCTTCAAAGATCTCTGGAGTAGCAGAAGCTCTTCCCTTGATGTAGAGAAATCTAACTATGTATCAAGCGACAGCTCCAAAAATAGGGCTAGCTTTGAGCTAGGTAGATACTCATTGTTTGGAACTAAATTCACACACTCTTACAGCATAGAGAGAGTGTCTAGCCTATCAAGATCTTTTGATGTTCCAGATCCTTCAATAGATCCTGAGACTGACTACGAAAATAGAGAGTCTAACATTATTAAGAGAGAAAAAGAGGCATATATAGATAGTAGTGCAGAGATAGGACATACCGGAATATTCCTAGGAGAGATCCTGAAAATAGATCCAAGGTACAGAATAGATTTAAGGAAATATTTGGAATCAAAAGAGGAACTTGAAGGCTACAGTAAATTTTTTGATTCACTAATTCACAATTTTGCAGTAGCAGTACCGATCTACGCTATCGATAACTCTAAAGTTGTAAATAGAAGTGTAGACTTAAACCTGACAGTAACACCTAGTCTTAAGCTTTCATACTTCGTAGGAGATTTCCCAAAAGATCAGAAAGAGCCTACTAACAGAAATAATTACTCCTCTCTTTTCCAATTAAACATGGGCAACATAGGAAGTAACTACAGATTTGGTATGGATAGAGATTTCTATGCCAAAAAGAAATTTATGAAGAACAAAAACTTCCTCAATGAAGGTAGCATAAACATAGGGTCACAGAGAATTTTCACATTTAGAATTATTAACAATAGTTCCTGGGAAGTAGAAGATAGTGATCCTAACTACACCTTCTCACAAGAGTACAGCTCTGATATGGATTACCTAAAAGTTGACTTCAAAAACAGCTATGAGAAGAGATACAACCGAAGTATTTCTGACAAAAACACTGTAAGATCAACATTTGAGAGACATGAATACAAGTTTGGTGCTAATATTATGGGATTAGGCGCTAAGTATGAGAGAAGTCTTTCTCACAGATACGATAGAGTTCAGATTAAAGATATCTCAAACATAATAGAAAATAGAGTAGAATTGAGTTTCACAAAGGACTTTGAAAGGCTTAAGAGGAAATATGAGATATATGCTAATTACCGAAATGAGTATGATGAAATAACATCTGAATTCAAAGACTCTACACTAGGATTTGAAATGGCCGTAGAAGATAGAAACTCTATTAAGAAAGTCATAATGACTCAGGAAGAAGAGGATGAGGACGACTTTGATGAACTAGAGAGTGACTTCTTTGATTTTGAGTCCTTCCAAGAAGAAGACATAGACAAAATCATAGAGATTAACAAAAATAAATCTAAGAGAAATATAATGGATTTAGGTAGAGAAAAAAAGAGAGAGAGAGTTGATGATGGCCTTAAAAAAATTGGCATTAAGTGTAAAATAGTACACGATGCTGGATATCTAAACGAAGCAAAGTTAAGTTGGCCAAACTATCAGGCCTCTTGGAAAAGAGTGAATATCGACCTATTCTTGAAGTACTCAACATTCTTTGAACTAAGCTACAAAATTAATAAAAAGAGAGAAGACATTTCAAGTGAGTACACCGAAGACACAAGAGAATTAGATGTAAGGATAGGTTTTGGAAGAGAAGACTATGAGTGGTGGCCAGGATTCCATATAAAAGACAATAAAGCAGATAGTAGAGTAGAGAAGATATATGGTAGATTGGATCATAACATCCACTGTACAAAACTAAGTATGAAACTTGGAAAGGCTAGGGACACTGAGTCAGAGTTGGTTTGGATGTTTGGATTTGAGCTGTCTATATCTGAATTCCCAGAGAAGGCATTTGGTATGGATATAAGAGAAGATAAAGTTGAAAATGTTAAATTTGGGCTATAGGAGGCTTAATGGTAGTAGCTAAAAAAATTGATGGAAAGATTGTTGATATAGATAATGACGGAGATGAAGTATTAGCCAGCTCTGAGGAGGGGCTTCAAGTGGTAAGGCATAGCTGTGCTCACCTACTAGCACAGGCTATGCAAAACCTCTATCCTAGAGTGCAAAAGGCAATAGGTCCAGCAACATCTAATGGATTCTACTATGATTTTAGCAATGTTCATTTGGGTGAAGATGACCTAAAAAAAGTAGAGAAAGAGATGAAGAACATAGCAAACAAAAAATTAGATATAAGGAGAGAAGTATTATCTAAAAAAGAAGCTATATCTCTTTTCTCTAATCTGGGAGAAGAATATAAGTTAAAAATTCTTGATGATATAGAGGAAGATTTTGTAACTATATACAGACAAGGAGAGTTTGTTGATCTCTGTAGAGGGCCTCATGTTCCTAACACATCATATTTAAGAGCTTTCAAGCTAATCAGCATCTCAGGCGCTTATTGGAAAAATGATAAAAATAATGAAATGCTTCAAAGAATATATGGGTACGCTTTTGATACAAAAGAGAGACTCAATGAGTACTTAAACTTCATAAAAGAAGTTGAAAAAAGGGATCACAGAAAATTAGGTAGAGAGTTAGAACTGTTTATGAGCAACAGTGCATCTTTTGGATCGACTTTCTGGCTACCTAACGGCATGGTGTTAAGAAAAATAGTTGAAGAGGTAACTAGACAAAAACACAGAGAAAAGGGATACAAAGAGATCAAAACACCTACTATAATGAACAGAGAGCTATGGCAACAATCCGGACATTGGGATAACTACAGAGAGAATATGTACTCCACAGAATTTGAAGATGAAACTCTTCTTGTAAAGCCTATGAACTGTCCAGGAAGTGTTTTGGTTTACAAAAACAGCCCTAAATCTTACAGAGACCTTCCTATTAAATTGTTTGAGCTAGGTAATGTATTTAGGAGGGAGCTAAGTGGAACAATTCACGGTCTAATGAGACAGAGAGAGTTCACACAGGATGATGCACATATTTTCCTTTCACAAGAGATGATAGAGCAAGAGATAATTAAGGTTATAAAGTTTGTTGATGAAATTTTAAGCATGTTTGGGTTTCAATATGAAGTAGAATTATCTACTCGACCAGAGAAATATATAGGAAGTATTGATATATGGGAAGATGCCACAGAAGCTCTAAAGAGAGCTCTGGAGAAAAGTAATACATCATACGTAGTTAATGAAGGAGATGGTTCCTTCTATGGACCAAAAATAGATTACAAAGTTAAAGATGCCATAGGAAGAAGATGGCAGTGCTCCACAATACAGTTAGACTTTAATCTACCTAATAGATTTGAGTTAGAGTACGTAGATAGTAACAATGAAGTACAGAGACCCATAATGATACACAGAGCAATATATGGTAGTGTTGAGCGATTTATAGGCATATTAATTGAACACTATGAAGGAAAACTCCCTCTTTGGCTTGCTCCAGTGCAGGCTAGCATCATGACTATATCTGAAAAGAGTGAAAAGTATGCTAAGGAAGTGTATGAAAGGCTGCAAGACAAAGGCATAAGAGCCTTTTTTGACAATTCATCAGATAGAGTATCACAAAAAATAAAGAGAGCTTCACTGAAAAAAATACCTCTGCACATTATTTTAGGTGAAGAGGAGAGAGACAATAAAGAACTAAGTGTTAGGACTCTTTCTGGGGAAAACAGTAAAATGACAGTTGAGGATTTAGTAAATTTAATAACAAGCTCTAATTGAAATAAATTTTGATTTCTCCGTATTTGACACTATAATTAAGTTAAACTTAGATAAAAAGGGAGAAAATATGATAATTCAATTTCTTTTAGCACTGTTAGGTTGCTCAGGGGGAGCATCTTCTGGCGCTCAAACTACAGTTCCTCAACTAGAGTGGTATAAGCCAACTTCAGAATATACAGCAATAAGAGGTGATTCTGGAAATGTCTTCCCTAATGTTAATTCAGACATGTTTCTGTCCGTTGAGGAAAATAGTGACCTTACACCACTATATTTCCAAAAAGACGACACAGATGCACAGAAGATAAGAAAGTACAGTGAACTTGAAAGAGAAGGTTTCTATTCAGGAGGGTTTCTAACAAAGGCATTAGAGAACAGTGGAACCATAGACTCTTCAAACTCTGCCTCTGAAGATGTTTTATTCTTTTCAAGCACTTCTCTAGATAACACAACAACTCAGAGTGGATCATTTGTTGTTCCAGCAAGAAATAGCTTTTCTACCACATATTCAGAAAATGAGCTAGAAGAAAGAGTGAATGATACCGCTTCTTTAGATATACTTTCAATGCATACGTCTGGTATAAGGGGAGCTGATGATTTCTATTACAGAGATTCAAAAAACATAGCTAAAAACAGTATGGTATATGCAATCAAAGGCTCATTTGATCCTGATATTAGTGCAGTAATGCCTGTTATAAAGATAGATAGCAATGGTGATATATACCTGAATGGAACTAAAGTTAACCATTCAAGAATAGAAAACCCTACATTTGATGAAAATCAAAATGCATATTTTCATCCTAATAACAAAAATCAAACCATAATAAAGTTACCCCCTAGAACTGGTAAAGGAACTTTCACCCATGAGGGCCAAACTTACAATGACGTAGGAGATGAAAATAAGGTAGAGAGAAGATTAATTATAGAGCAAGTTGCTAGTGAAAATGATGAACCGATATTTCAGATAGCTTACGAAATCAAAAGTAGCAATGAAAATCAGGTGGTATACAACCCTAATCTAGCCTTTGAAAAGCAAAATCAAGCTAACCTCTTAGGAGCTAACAGATTTGTCTACCTTATAAACAAAAAATTTGTATTGTCAGATGACGAGCCTAATATAGATACCCCTGAAGAGGATAATTTTACAGGTATAGAAAAAGATATCTCACAAGATACACCAGTTGAACAAGATAGAAATGTAGCTATAATAGAGCAAGCATTCAAAAATTTTGTTGACGAGCTTAGCTTCTATAGTCCCAATGCAGATGAAGTAGTACCGTTAATAAATGAAATAGAGGGATTTGATGGAAGTATCCATCAATTTGAAGTAGCTGAACATAAGTATGTTGATGGTTCTTCAAACAGAGTCAAATTCGTAAGTGTAGATAGCTCAAGTGGAACTGAAATATCAGCTACAGAAACAGGTAATTCTTCAGAGTACGATTATCAGATATCTGTATTAGAAAATAATTACAGTAATTTAAATTATATCTCTGTTGATGAAGACCAGCAGCAAATTACAAGATCCTCTGGGCCTGGTGTACAACAATACTCCGGCACATTAGAATATGTTCCTCAAGGAAATATTGCTTTACAAGCGATAAGAAGTGCTATAATTGCCCTAGATGGCCGTGGCACGTCAACTGTTGCTCCTCTAAGTACAGCAGAAAAGAATGGAATTGCATATTGGAATAATAGCTTTATAAACCTAGAAACAGCTACTGCAAAGAAGGAAGGTACAGGAAATTCAGAACAAATAACTATAGAAGGAGATGATTTCAAAGTTGAGATATTTAAATCTCCTAGCAGCTACTCCTATTCATACTATATCTCAAGAAAAGAGGGCAGTGAGAAATTATTGTACTTTGATACTGCTGAACAAGAGATTAGCTCCTTAACTGAAGAAGCTGCTGAAGATATCAAAACATACATTGACAGAAGTGGAGCTATAATCATCTAAGTACATAGATTTGTATTGTTTTACAAAGAGTAGTATAATTTTGTAAAACAATTAGGAGGTTAGGATGAACGGTTTTAACTTTAAGTACGACAAAAACTCAAACACATATATAGAATCTAGAGTAGTCTCTGGATTCATAAACAAGGTTTTTGGATGGTTGATGTTAGGGATTTTGGTAACAGCAGGCGTTCTTTTTACAATATTAAACAACACAAACGCTCTAGTGTTCGTTCTAAAGAACAACCTTCATGTCATTTCACTATTTGTAATGTTGGGTATAAGCTTCTTTCTATCTTTTTCTGTTAGGAGCTCATTAAATACTGTTAGAATAGCATACATATCTTACTGTATTTTGACAGGTATATCTTTAACATTTTTAATAGCATTTGACCCTAGAACTGTACTTTTTGTACTTTTGGCCACATCCAGTATATTCGGTGTATCTGCTATATATGGCTACCTAACAGGTGAAGATTTATCTAAATTCACCTCTGTATTGGCAGTTTCTCTTGTCTTCTTAGTAGTTGTTAACATAACAAACTTATTCTTAAGGCTAGAGTTTTTTGATATGATTATAGGGTATTTTGGAGCGGTTATTTTCACAGCTTTGGTAGCTGTAAAAGTCCAATCCCTAAAACAACTCGCGGTAGCACTTTCAGATTCTTACGGAGAAGATAGGGTTGATAGATTTGCTGTATTTGGAGCTTTTAGTCTGTTCCTTAGCTTTATAAATCTTTTCCTTTCAATATTGCGTATAATGACCAATGGAAAGAGAAAGAAATAGTGCAAGTTGATAGTTCCCCCCTATTGTGATAGAATTTTCATTAGGAAAAGCAGATGAAAATATTAAGATCCAATAGAATAGCTTTTGTACATGATGGTAGAGAGATAACCTATTCCAGGTTTTTAGATTATATACAGGCGTATTCAAATGTCATAGAGAAGAGTGATTCAAAGGTAGGTATCCTGATGGAGAATAGACCAGAATGGCTCTTCTCTCTTTATGCCTTATGGAAAAAAGATTGTGCAGCTGTTCCGATGGACTATATGTCAAAAGGTGATGACCTAAATTATATAGTAAAAAACTCTGGAATAGAGAGGGTTTTTTGCTCTGATAAGACTAAAGATTTAGTGGAAGGTAAAGGTCTAGAAGTAATAAATGTGGATAGGCTTGACTTAGAGCTTGAGAAGGGTAGTGAAGATATATCTTTTCCAAAGGATGACAAGCTAGGAGCAATTATATATACCTCTGGTACTTCTGGAAAACCTTTAGGTGTTATGCTCAGTAGGAAAAACATAATATCTAACCTTAATTCCATGGTGAAAATACTTGATTGGCCTAAATACGCATCTTTCTATACATTCGTTCCTATGTTTCACTCAGCTGGATTTTTAGCAATGGCTGTTATATCTCCCTATCTTCAACTAACATTGATACTCTCTGATAAAATTTCATCAGAAGTAATAACAAATACTTTGCAAAAATATAAAGTATCTATATTCGCTGTTATACCAAGATTTGCATACATGCTGCACAATAAACTTATGCAAAACGTTAACTCCAGCATATTGGCTAAAACACTATTTAAGATATCGAGATTTTGTAATAATAGATGGTTAAGTAGAACTCTATTTAGGAGAGTGTATAACAAATTTGGAGGTAATCTAGTTCACACCACCTGTGGTGGAGCAGGTCTAGATCCGGAAGTTCAAAGAGATTTGGCAGCCCTATCAATAGAGTTATTCATGGGGTATGGAACAACAGAAGCATCTCCAGCAATCTCATACAGTAATATTGCAGAAAATAGATTTGGATCAGCAGGAAAAGTATTGCCAGGTGTTAAAGTAAAAATAGAAGATGGTGAAATTGTTGTGAAAGGTCCCAATGTTTCTAAAGGTTACTACAAAAATCCGAAAAAGACTTCAGAAAAATTCAAGGATGGATGGTTCTATACAGGAGATTTAGGAGAATTTGATAAGGATGGCTTCTTATACATCAAAGGTAGAAAAAAAGAGGTTATAGTATTGTCAAATGGGAAAAATATATGGCCTCAGACTATAGAAGACGAAATAGAAAAAAAGGTTGGTATTGTAGAAGAGATAGGATTATTTGAAGATAGAGGAACACTAAAGTGCGTTGTTAAGCCAAATTTGGACTTTGCAGTAACAAATTCCATATCTAATATTTCAAGTAATATAAAAGATAAGATATCTGACTACAACATATCAGTACCAGACTACCAACAGATAAAAGAAGTAATTGTAACTAGTGAATCTCTTCCAAGAACAAGAATAGGCAAATTAAAAAGGTTTCTCTTACCAACTATAAGCAAAGAGAAAAAGAGTGAAGCTCAGACAAAAAAAATGAATAGCAAAGAGTATGCTGCACTTGAAGAATTTTTCTTAAGTAACTTTAATAAACAGATAACACCTGATTCACACATAGAGCTTGATCTCTCAATGGATTCAATAGGAAGAGTAGATTTTATTGAATTTGTTCAAAATAAATTCAGTGTAAAGATGGAGCTAGAAGACTTAGCAAAAAATCCTTTAATTAAAGATATAGTCTCTTTTATAAGAACAAATACATCAAAAGTTAAAGCATTAGGGAAAAAGATTAAAAAGCATATAGGTAATGTTAAGATTAATAGAACATTTATGAAGGTGGCTAGATTTGTTTCATCTATCTTTATGGATGTCAAAGTAATAGGAGCTGAAAACGTACCAAACAGACCTGTCCTAATGGTTGCTAACCACCTAAGTGTTCTAGACTGGTACGCTATAGCTATAGCTTTAGGTGAAAAATCAGAAACAACCCTATGCCTAGGGAAAGATAAGCTGATGAAAAATCCCCTATCAAGATTCATTGCTGAAAGTAGTAACACTATAGTATTCAACGTAGATAGAAACGTTGGTGAAGCTCTAGAAAATATAAAGATTGCACTGCAAGGAGGAAATAGTGTTAACATCTTCCCTGAAGGAGCAAGGTCTAGGGATGGATCACTGCTGGAATTCAAAAAAACCTTTGCCAGAATAGCAAAAGAGGCAGAAGTAGACGTAGTTCCAATAAGAATAGATGGAACTTTTGAACTTATGCCTCCAGGGTCAAACTTCCCTAAAAGAGGTAAAGTAAGGGTCAGCTTTGGTAAACCTATCTCCTACACTAAAAATATAGATGATATTGTCAATGAGAGTAGGTCATCAATAGAAAAGATGCTAGATAAAGCTGATTATAACTCCTGATATTACACCAGCTAGCAGATCGTCTGCAACTACACTAACCTCTGTCTTGTCTTGATCCCAGTATGATACTGGCCATGGCTTAAGTATATCCAAAATTCTGAAAATAACAAAACCTATAGCAACCTTGACAATAGTCACCTTACCAGAAAATATTAAAACACTGGCCATACCAACAAACTCATCCAGAACCATACTTTGAGCATCACCAGAGACTTTAAACTCTTCTCCACAAAGCTTTATTGCAAAAGGTAAAAAAAGCATAAAAGCTAATGTATATAAGTACCAACCAAGCATTGATTTAAGATAGAATAGCACAACCGCAGAAAGAAGTGATGCTAAAGTTCCTGCACCTTTCTTTATCCTACCTATACCGAACATGTCAACAAGATATTTCATTATTACAAACCTCCTCTGATAATTAAATTATACATCTTTGGTCCACCTATTCAATTAATTTTGAGACAGAAATGACATAATCTGGGCCAAATTTTTGATAAACTTCTAATCCAGTTAAAGAGGTTGTATATTCCCCACTTTTGGTTGGTATAATATAGAATTGGTTCAATTCACAATTTAAACCCATACCAATTGCTTTTAAGTAACTCTCCTTCAAAGTCCATATTTCATAAAATGCCTTTAATTTATTAGCACTGCTATCTACGTACTCAATTTCTACAGGATGAAATTTATCTCTATAAAATGATATTCTTCTCTCTCTTAACATCTCTATGTCTACGCCTATCTCTGTGTCACTATATGCAAGTACTACATATTTACCAGAGTGAGAGATATTAAAATGAAAACCTTTAACATCTACTTTGGGCTTTCCTAACTGCTCTCTACTCAAATTAAAGCTACCTCTATGTCCAAACTCCTTCAAAGCTATCCTTAATGCAACCTCACCAAGCATGTGCCTTTTTTGATCCTTTTCGTCCCTAAACATTAATGCTCTTCTGACTCTTTCTGGTGAAATATTGGACTTAAGATAGTCCATATCAAAATCATCTATTCTTTTCAATATTAATTTCATAGACTCTTAAGATAAGATATCTCTCTACTAGTTAAATATCTTATCTCTCCTTTAGGTAGATTCCCTAATTCTATCTCCCCCACAGACAACCGTTTGAGGTACTTTACTCTGTTACCAACACTCTCAAGCATCCTTCTTATCTGTCTTTTTTTACCTTCTGATATTTGGATAATTAGCTCTTTATCGCTAATCACCTCTATATTGCAAGGCTTAGTCTTGTAATTTAGTGAATTTATAAATACTCCCTTTTTCATTTTCTCAACTTGACTAAGATCAATACTATCTCTAAGTGTCACATAATATTTCTTCCATACCTCTGATCTTGGATGCATCAATCTATTGAACATATCTCCATCATTAGTTAAAATTAATAACCCTTCACTATTAAGATCAAGTCTGCCTAAGGGAAATACCCGTTCAGGAACATCAATCAAGTCCATTATCGTTGCAGACCTACTATCTTCCAATGCTGTAAGGTACCCTGCAGGCTTATTAAAAGCAAGATAGACACTCTCCTCTAAATTTATTCTCTTTCCATCTACTAAAACACTATCTTCATTATCAACTTTATCACTCTTTTGAGCTGGATTATCATTTATTTTAACTCTATTTTCTTCTATGAGCTTGTCTGCATCTCTTCTTGAACATACTCCACAACTAGCTATAAATCTATTAATCCTCAACTATCTCTTTCTCCCCACCTGGACCTATTCTTATTATTCCTGCATCTTCAAGTTGGTCCATTATTCTTGCAGCTCTAGAGTAGCCTACTTTCAACTTACGTTGAATTAAGCTTGTTGATACTCTACCTTCATCTGTTATTATCTCTACCGCTTTTTCATACATGGCATCTCTATCTACTACCTCTACTTCTTTAACTATCTCATTATTATAATTTGGCATACCTGATGTACGCAGATATTGAGCAAAATTGTTAACTTCCTCATCTGAAATGTAAGCACCCTGAATTCTAACTAAGTTAGACTTACCAGACTCTAAAAATAGCATATCACCCTTACCTAATAACTTTTCAGCACCTTGCTTATCCAGAATAGTTCTAGAGTCTATCTGAGAAGTTACTGAGAAAGATATTCGTGATGGTAAATTTGCTTTTATAGTACCAGTTATTACGTCTATAGATGGTCTCTGTGTCGCTATAACAAGATGTATACCAACTGCTCTAGCCTTCTGGGCTATTCTTGCTATAGAAGATTCTATTGAAGCAGGTGCAACCATCATAAGATCTGCTAACTCATCTATTATAATCACAAGATAAGGTATCTTCTCCTCAACTTTATTATTGTAGCTATCTATGTGCCTAACTCCACTATCTGCAAGAAGTCTATACCTTCTCTCCATCTCTTGTACAGCCCAGTTAAGGGCATTTGATGCAAGTTTAGGATCAGTTATAACAGGTACATATAGGTGAGGTATTCCGTTGTAAGGCATCAACTCTACCATTTTAGGATCTATCATTATCATCTTAACATCTTTAGGTGAGGCAGTATAAAGTATACTTGCTATAAAGGTATTTATACCAACACTCTTACCAGACCCTGTCCTACCAGCTACTAATAGATGTGGCATCTTTCTTAAATCTACTAAAACGTCTTCTCCTACTATATTTTTACCTAACACTATCTCTAAATGATTTTTTGGATTCTTCTTCTTTATGATTGAAGAGAAGTGAACTTGCATCATGACATCATTTGGTATCTCAATACCTATTGCACTTTTACCAGGTATAGGAGCCTCTATCCGTACACTTTTTGCAGCAAGATTCATAGCAATATCATCACTCAGTGCAGTAACTTTCTTTACCCTTGTTCCCTTGGCTACAGCTAATTCAAATCTTGTTATTGAAGGCCCTGTTACCGTATTAACAACTTGAGATTCAACTCCATACTCTTTTAGCATATTCTCTAATAAAGATACCTTATTCTGAACAGCCCTGTTCGCTTTTTCTATAAGATCTGGATCTATCTTTACCTCTTTAAATATTCTATCCAAAGCATTAACCTCTACCTTTTTCTTCTTCTGTATGATTGGCTTTTTGTAAAAAGTATCTACAACATAGGATACAAGCTCTTTAATCAAAAGATAAGATAGAACCATAGACATAATTACTAATAGATAAACAGAAAAAGCTAACCCTATAGATGTTATAAGTGAGCTATATATAAGAACCCCTATTAATCCTGTCTGAGACCTTATTACTCCATTAAGAAGTTTTAAAGTACCTACAGAAAGAGAGAAGTGGTTCACCGCTATGGATACTAGAAATAATAGTGAAATAAGAGCAACTGATATATAATTCTTATCTCTCTTTTTCCAAAAGAGGTAAGAGAACATTAAAGTTAACACAGATGGAGCCACATAAGCCAAAAACACTGGTCTTATGCTACTAACATACTTAGGACTTGGGACAACATTGTAGAAAGTATTTAACGAAATAACAATGAAGTATAAGTACATAATGTATATCTTCTTTTTAGAATTTACAAAAGAAGACATTATCAAAAACAGAGGCATAATCTTCCACAGGTTCCCAAAAACAAGTGTAAGTAACTTTATAATGTGAAAATCTAGTAAATTGTGGCGCAGAGGAACCACTAAATATAGTAGATACAGAATCACAAAAGCTAATATATAGTCTGTTAATTTAAAAAAATATTTTTTCATAGCTAATAAATTCTATATCATAGAGCGTCTTTTTACAATATAGATAAAAATAATTGCATTTTATTCTTTCCAAAGTGATAGTTAAAGAGATAATGTTCTTTAGGAGATTCAGTGTTACAAATACTTTTAATAATTTTAAGCTGCAGCTCTCAAAAATCTAATTCAAACAACATCACGGAAAGTGGTAACAAAGCTCTGAAAATAATTGATAGGACAACAGAGAGAGCAATAAACAGTAAATTCAATATCTCTGTCACAGTAAAGGAAGATGACCCTATTAGAAAGGCCTTACTAGAATCTTCACTAAAAAAAGTGCTAGACCCCGCCTCCATAGTAATTGGTGAACAGCAATTTATTGTTAAGCTACTAAACAGTGACAATGTTGTTGAGTTTGATGGTAACTTTTATACAGTAGATAAACAAGAGCTACCTCTATCTACAATATACACAATTCCTCAAATGAACAATAAGATTATCAAGCTAGATAAAGTTGGTGAGAATGAATTTGGTATCTCCATATCTGTTGATAATGTTATACCTTTTCTTCATGAAAATGCTGCTCCAATCTTTGTTAACATAGAAGCAAAAATGGGATGGATACATGAGATAGTCCCTGAAGAAGAGTTATCCAACATCTTAAAAAGCATTCAGGTATTAATGGGTAATAACGAGCTGATAGACCAATTTCAGCCTGTAGGAGATAGTAAATTTAACATATTAACTAAAAATGGATCTAATAACATTGCAGTTGAAGCAGTTGTGTCTGTAGACAACACAATCAAACAAATATTACCTGCCCTCCTTAAAAGTGTTACTGAGCATCTACCGGGATATTCAACTACTAATCCACCATATGATGAGTCAATGTATAAAAAGATAACAAGTAGTACTATCCTTTTAAATTTAGCAGACACTACACTTACAAATACAAAAATATTTGGCAATAACAGTTTAGAGCTGAAAGCTGCATTGATGGGACCTGTAATCAATTTTGTACACACAGTAGATGAAGGTATACCAGGATTTATCAATATCTCTATACTTTTTATTGATGACAGAAAGGCAATAGTATATTACTCCTTATCCCCCAGCTACGATAACTTATCATTACAAAACGGACTTAGCATAGATGACTTAGCCTCTTTTAAGGTAATTCACAGTAATGGCTACATCACTGACACAGAGAGAGATTCAGAACATAGCGAAGGGTCTATGCTAATGATAGAGGGAGAATTTGAAATTGAAAGATAAAATTTGCTTTTTGTCAATTGAAATAGCAGAATGAGTGGGAGGTACTCTATGATAACACTAATTATACCAATCTTGATGTCCTGTAGTACTGCAGCTACTGGATTCAGCATAGACAAAGTTGATGCAGAAGGAAAGTCATTTCAGCTTACAGAAAATTCCTACTTAGGTAGTAGAGCAATTGGGGATGGTAATCTGAATGTCTTTATGAATATAAAAAATGTGAACAGTCCAACTAGAAAAGCCTTGATAGAGACAGGCATTAGAAAGCACATTAATCCTGCAAGTATTGTGTTTGAAGAGCAAGAACGACTTCTAAAACTTCTTAAAAATAAAGACTTAAGCTCCATAGAGATAGATGGAGAAACCTACAATGTGACAAAAATTCAAAATTCAGCATCATCAATCAGTTGGAAAATTCCTGACTTTGATGGCAGAACTATGACCATTAATAGAGTTAGTGAAGATGAATTTACACTAGCCATAAGTATGGAAGATGTTAATTTCGCTAATTTACATGAGGGAAACACTGAAGTAAAGGCAAGTTTTGATGGTGGCCTTGGATGGATTTTTAAATTGGTCCCTGAAAATCAAAAAGATGTGGACTCTAACAAATTTAAACAACTAATTAGAAATGAGGCATCTTTAACACAATTCACAAATTACGGAGAGAGCCTCTTCAATGTATTTAGGTACGATGGAACCAAGACCCTAGAGCAGGGCAGTGCAAATGCTGTTGACAAAACAGTAAAGAAGATACTGCCAAAACTTCTTTCAAAGGTAAGTTTAGCTATAACGCAAGCAGAAACAGATTTAGCGGCGCATCCTGAGCAGCTACAGTATTTTGAAGACAACAATTTCAATATTGACATAGGTGATCTTGACTTATCGACAGTAACAGGGCTTGAAAATACTACAATTTTTGATGAGACTACCCTTACATTTCAACTAGAGGTAAGAGATACAAGTGTTAGCTTTAGAGATGATCTCGGCAACATTAACATATCTATACTATTTGTTGATGACAGTAAAGCAAAAGTATATTACTCTCTTTCAACATCATATGAAGGAGTGACATCAAAAAATATTCAGGTCAATGAATTTTACAACAGAGTAACACATGAAATATCTGAAATTTCATCATTTGTCATAACTCATCAAAATGATCACATTCAATCAACATCAATTTCACCTGACCACTCCGGCAACTCAATCCTTCTAATTGAAGGTGAGTTTGATATGACATCATCACAATAAGATATAAAAGACCCTTTTAAAAGAGGGTCTTTTTTCTATCTATACCACAAAATTTATGATCTTTCCTGTAACATAGATCTCTTTTTTAATATTTCCATTTATATATTTAGAGACAGCCTCCTTGGCTAAAGTTAATACTTGTTCCTTCTCCATATTATCATTAACTTCAATAACTCCTCTATGCTTACCGTTAACTTGTATAGGTACACTTAGTACTTCTCTCTTCAAATACCTATTATCCACCTCAGGCCAGCTCTCTTTTATGAAGAATTGACCACCTAATTTTTGGAGCAAGTGATCAGAAATATGTGGAGCGAATGGACTTAAAAGCTTAAGGAAATCCATCAATGCATCTAAATTCAAAAAGTCTCTCTTTTCATACATTGTATTAAGGAGCTCCATCAAGGCAGCAATAGCTACATTAAAATGAAGATTAGTCTCCATAACATTTGTAACTTTGTCAATTGTATAGTGAAGCTTTCTTAGTAATTCGCTATCTTCTTCTACCTCCTTAACTTCAAATTCCTCTACAAGCTGATGTACTCTATTCAAGAACCTAGCAGCTCCTGCTATTCCTTTTTCATTCCATTCTAGGTCTCTCTCTGGAGGTGCAGCAAAAAGTATAAAAATTCTAACTGCATCTACCCCATATTTGTCTGCCATCTCCTCTGGAGCTACCCCATTATTTTTGGATTTTGACATCTTCTCCATCTTAACGTCAAAATCATCCAAATTTTCTGGTAAATCCTTAGGGAAATAATATTTATTATCCCTTTTGTTGTAATAGGAATTGGATAGAACCATACCTTGAGTAAGCAACCTTTTGAACGGCTCTTTTTTTGTTGTAAGTCCTAAATCGCTCATAACCCTATGTATAAAACGAGCATACAGTAGGTGCATCACTGCATGTTCTACTCCACCTATGTAGAGATCAATCTGAGGCCAATGCTTCTCTATTTCACCATCAAATATCTCTCTTTCGTTATTGCTGTCTAAGTACCTTAAGTAGTACCAGGATGAATCGACAAATGTATCCATTGTGTCTGTCTCTCTACTATCTCCAAATGATTTAGATGTCTTTATAGGATTACCACTACCTGAAAATTCAACATCTTCAGGTAGCTCAACAGGGAGTTCTCTATCAAGTTCTATTCCATTTTCATATTTTATAGGTATAGGAGTTCCCCAATATCGCTGCCTGGATATCAACCAATCTTTCAATCTATAATTAACTTTTTTGGATGCTAGGCCTAGATGAGACATCTTGGATAGCATAGCTTCTATAGCTTTATCTGAAGTCATCCCATCAAACTCATCAGAATTTGTTAAAATTCCCTTCTCTGCATTGGGTAGCTCCTCAGAAACTATAACCTCTCTAACTTTTATTCCGTGCTTTTGCGCGAACTCCCAATCTCTAATGTCATGTGCAGGAACACCTATAACTGCTTTAGTTCCATAGTCTAGAACGTAATCTGCAACATATATGGGAACCCTCTCTCCATTAAATGGGTTCACAGCGTAATGTCCTGTAAAAATACCTCTTCCACCATCTTTGTCTTCCACAGTCTGCTTCACAAAGTTCTTTACTTCATCACCCAGATGCTGTATAAACCAATGACTCTTAGATATTGAGACAAAGGTGATGCCATATGCAGTATCAAGCCTTGTAGTAAACGCTTTTATAGAATCAAAACCTGGTATGTCCAACTCTAGTTCTACACCTTCACTTCTTCCTATCCAATTCTTTTGCATTATCTTTACATTCTCTGGCCAATCTATCTCGTCTAAACCACTTAGCAACTCTTCAGCATAGTCTGTTATTTTAAAAAACCATTGCGTAAGCTCCTTCTGCACTATATCATCACCCTTACCACTGCAAAAGGCTGCTTCTACCTGTTCGTTAGCAAGCACCGTCTGCATACTCTCTGACCAATTCACAAAGGCTTTTTCTCTATAAGCTAGGCCTTTTTCTATCATTTTGCAAAACAACCACTGATTCCATTTGTAGTAACTTGGAGAAGATGTCTTTATCTCTCTGGACCAATCATATGAAAAACCTAACTTTTTCAGTTGTAACTTCATTTGAGATATATTCTCATCAGTCCAATCTTTTGGGTTGATTCCTCTTTTTATGGCTGCATTTTCAGCTGGTAATCCGAAGGAATCCCAGCCTATTGGGTGCATAACTTCAAATCCTTGCATTCTCTTGTACCTTGCAACTACATCACCTATAGAATAATTTCTAACATGCCCCATATGCAAGGCACCTGAAGGATATGGCAGCATCTCAAGTACATAGTATCTCTTTTTATTGGAATAAGAGTCTGTATTAAAAATTTTTTTCTCTTCCCACTTTTTTTGTTGAGAACTTTCTATCTCTTTAAACTTATACATTTTCACCTCTAAAAAGGATTATACCAAACAAATTCACAAAATTATATGCTTCAATTAAATGGTTTTTTGTGCTAGTATTTTATGACTATAAAGTATTCCAGGGGATACGCAGCATGAAAAATAAGTTGACAGAAATTAGAAAACTTAACGAAGCAATAGAATCTTTGGATAAAATGGCGAAGGCAGTTGTAGAGCTGTCTTACAAGGCTAAGATTAGAATTATCAAAGGAGATATAGAGGGTCTTTCCGCTGATCTGCTCAGAGATATTCTGGTTTTAAGAGATGCCCAAGAGAAGAATCTTAATCACCTTCATGAAGAGTTATCAGACTCAATGAATGCATCAGATTTATATAGCATGATAAGTTAAGTTAATATATAGATATTTAAAATAAAATTGCTTTATTGCCTTTTTCAGATAATATTTTATTTGAGGTGATAAGGATGTTTTTTATTCTCTATATATTGCTATCTTGCTCATCTGCAAATAGTAGTAGCAGTAACAATTTCTTTCCTTTTGAAGGTTATAAAAGGATGAATGTTAATCTTGATAACAGCACTATACAATACTTTGATGAAGATGGCAAAAGTATGGAAGTAGTCGCTATTGAAGAGCAATATTTCAAAACTTATATCCCTATTATCTTTTCTGCAGTTAAGGTGTCAAATGAAAGTGTTATCCTAGATGAAGCTCTTGTGGGATCAATTTTTGAACGCTCTTTACTGTATAGAGACACAGAAGGTACCTCTATATCACTAATCAACCTAGACCAAAACAATAAATTAATACAAATAAAAAATGAAGAAAATGAAGAATCTGATTTTGAAATTCTGTTAAAGAAGTCTAATAATACAATATCTGCAGAATGTAAATTAATGACAAATGATAATGATGATAACGAATCATCTCCATCACGGATAACACTCAGTATAGATAGGGTGAATTTTGTAGAATTGTAAAGATTGAATTCACATTGGTATATTTGCAAACTAGCTACAAAAAAATTTAAGGAGACAAAATGCTCTATATTCTTTTTTCATTTATACTCTCTTGCGCTTCTGCAAGTTCTGTCAATGCAAATTTTTTCACTTTTGAAGGCTACAAATACATAGATTTAACAAACAGAAACATAGTTGTAGAGTACCTGGATGAAGACAATAATCCTGTACAATCAAAAAGTGAACAATTTTACGTATTACAATTTCCAGTACCTGCAATAAAATTCTCAAACCAAGATGCTGTCTATAATCATTCATTACAAACTGATAATACATCAGTAACAAATGCTCAACTCTATTTGAAGGAAAGAAATGAAAATGTCGTAAAATACAGCCTAAGCTTTGAATATTCTCAGACTTTATTCAATGATTATGAAATCAAAATGTCAAAAGAGGAAAACTCAGAGATACTTCTCGAAGTAACAATTCTGCTTAATGAACAAAGTAAAGTAGAAATAGGAGCAGATAAGATTGTAATAAAATATGCAAACATAGCTTTCTCTAATGATCCCGTAATCTTGGATTAGATAGAAATTAAAAATGGGTAGACGTGAAGAGGGAACAGAGCTAGAAAAATCCTATTAGGATATATTTTTCTCTATAATTTCACTTAGAGCTTCAAATGATCTATCAGTAATCTCTATATCAAGCTCCTTACCATTTTTAAAGAATTTCAAAGTAGGAAGGGACATAACCCCAAACTCTTGGGCCACTCCAGGCTTCTCATCAACATTTACTTTGAATATGGAAAAATTATTTTTGAATTTATCTTCTAATTCTTTTAAGGTTGGTTCAAGAAGTATGCAATACCTACACCAGGGCGCCCAAAAATCTACTAAAACTAGACCTTGCTTATTTAATACGTTCTCTTGGAAATCTTGCATATTCTCACCTCTCTGTTATGGAGCCTACAACCAGATTTGAACTGGTGACCCCTTCCTTACCATGGAAGTGCTCTACCGACTGAGCTATGCAGGCATTTCATGGTGGTGAGGGAAGGATTCGAACCTTCGAAGGCAGATGCCGTCAGATTTACAGTCTGATCCCGTTGGCCGCTTGGGTACCTCACCTGGAGCCACCTGTCCGATTCGAACGGACGACCCACTGATTACAAATCAGTTGCTCTGGCCAACTGAGCTAAGGTGGCTTAACATCAATAAATTCTAATATATTTGAGTAATTATGTCAATCTCTATATGGCTAAAAAGTTGAGATATGAGGCAAAACTAACCCACAATATATAAGGTAATAAAAGATAGAAAGCCACTCTATCTATTTTTCTGTAGAAGTACATCGTGGTAGCTATAGATAACCAAAGTAAGACTATATTAGCAAAGGACAAAATCACCATTTTTAATCCAAAATATACTATACTCCATGAAAAATTAAAGAAAAGCTGAATTTGATTCCAAATCATTCCCTTTCTCTTGTTGGTAGACTCACTCAAAGAGAAGACTCTAATAGCTGCTATACCCATCAATGTATACAATAAAATCCAGATTGGGAGGAATAGACACGAAGGCGGAGCAAGTACAGTTCTTTCCATTACCCTTGAATACATTTCTGAATACCCTTCAACTGCTATACAACTAGTCAAAAAGGATGAAGCATAACCCACCACATTTGGTTGAAATAGTAGTGCCATTCTCTGTAACTTTTTATTATTAAACATCATATTCCTCCCGAAAAAATATTTCAAAGATTATACACTTGACTCAATAATATTGGCAACTTCGTGTTCGAATATTATTTCCTCTTTAAGAAGATATTCTGCAACTGCTTTTAATTTACCAAAATTATTCATTATTATCTCTTTAGCATCCTCATAACAAGACAAAATTATAGATTTCACCTCTTCATCAAAAACCAAAGAGGTCTCATTACTAAAATTCCTTGTATCGCCTCTTTTCATTGCTAACTCTCTTTCAGAAAAAAGAGCTACAGGGCCTATTTTCTGAGACATTCCATAAATGGCAACCATGTTTTTAGCAGTAGAAGTTGCCTTATCTATGTCGTTATGTGCTCCTGAGGTAATTTCTTTAAACATTAATTCCTCAGCTACTCTTCCTCCCATTGAGACTCTTATATCATTTAAAAAATCTTCCTTAGACCATAAAAATTTATCTTCAGTAGGAAATCTAATAACATAACCAAGTGCAGATTTACCTCTAGGAATTATAGATATCTTGTGAATAGGTCTAGTATTGGGAAGCATATATGCAACTATCGCATGACCCGCTTCATGATAAGCAACTACTTTTTTCTCTTCGGGACTCATAACCTTACTCTTACGCTCAGGTCCTGCTACAACTACCTCTACGGCTTCTTCTATATGCTTACTTGTTATCTCATCAGAATCTTTCCTAGCTGCTATTATGGCTGCTTCATTTAGTATGTTTTCTAAATCAGCCCCCACCATACCTGATGTCTTCTTAGCTACATTCTCCAGCTTAACATCAGGGCAGAGAGGCTTATTTCTAGAGTGAACTAACAATATTTCTACCCTCTCTTTGAACGTAGGTGGATCTACAGAGACTCTCCTATCGAAACGACCAGGTCTTAAAATTGCCTCATCTAGGACCTCTGCTCTATTTGTAGCAGCAATAACTATGACATTTTGATTTTCTGAAAATCCATCCATTTCAACTAAAAGCTGGTTCAATGTCTGCTCTCTTTCATCATTTCCACCGCCATGGCTTGTGCCTCTTTTTCTAGCAACCGCATCTATCTCATCTATAAATACTATGCAAGGAGCATGCTTTTTTGCTTTGTTAAATAGATCTCTTACTCTTGATGCTCCCACACCGACAAACATCTCAACAAACTCAGAACCAGATATATTGAAGAAAGGCACTCCCGCTTCTCCCGCCACTGCTTTAGCTAGCAATGTCTTACCGGTACCGGGCTCCCCTAACATAAGTACACCTTTAGGTATCCTAGCTCCTAACTTCAAAAATTTGAAAGGATTTTTAAGAAATTCTACTATCTCCATGAGATCTCTTTTGGCCTCTTCAAGACCAGCAACATCTGCAAATGTCACTTTTTTACTACTCATTCTACCTATATCACTAGGCTTAGCTCCTGGCATTTTGCCCATTCCCATTCTTCTAGATAAGAAAACAAAGAATAGTACCATAAGTATCATAGGTAAGAAGCTAGATATCCAAATTAAAATATTTGGCGACTCTACATCTTTACTCCTTACATCTGCAGAGCTTCTCTTTAATGACTCCATAAGAGAGCTATCGTCTAACAATTTTGAGCTAAGCATCTTTACTCTAACACTCTCTCCATTTTTAGTTTTAGCAAACAGATATGGAGGCAGCTCTGAGACCTCTTTTACCTTCTCCTCTTCTACCAATTGAACAAAGTTCGAATAACTCATATCCTCCACATCACCATCCCCAAAAATGTAGGGTAGAGCAAACAGACCCGCTAAAAGAAATAAAACAAAAAGTACAGTTCCTAAATTTTTTTTCATTATAACAACTCCTAGATAGATTTTATCATAGCTAATTCCTTAAGCTCAATCTTATTATCTTACCATCCTTAGGCCTGAATTTTTCTGAAACTACATAACCAGCAACCCATACTATTTCGTTATTATAAGTTATTATAGGTATGTTATCCCTTACAAACCTGTTAACCTTTCTATCTATAAGAAATTTTTTAAGGCTCTTTCTTCCATCAAGCCCCTTTTGATAAAAAGAATCCCCAGGCTTTCTAGACCTAACTTTCATACCTTCCAAATACTCTATGTGACAAACTCTATCAGAATCTTCTGTTACTTTTTCTACTACTTCTGCGTCTATCTTGCACTCTCCAAATTCGACACTGCCCCCTAAGACAATGGAAGTCTCTACAGGCTTTGTATTTTTTCTGTTCTCTATGTATATCTCATCATATACCTTCCTTAAAACCCTGTCCTTAGAAATGTCTAGAGAGAGAGAGCCATTTCTATCTTTAATTTTTTTTATCTGATTCATCTTTCTTCTATTCATACCCTGCTCCTTGATAAGGGAACTATACTCATCCAATTCAATCTCTTTCAAGTCATTCATGAAATTAGCAATTTTGGATCTAAATCCAGAATTTATCTCTTCAAAAAGTGGAAAAATTTTGTTTCTTATCTTGTTTCTAGTAAAATCATTTGTCCTATTAGAATAGTCATCAACATATTTAATGCCATATTCATGAAGATAATTTAAGATAACTCTTTTGCTAAAGGTGAGGATGGGCCTGATATACTTATCTCTAACTTCAGGAATACCTCTTAATCCATTTATAGACGAGCCTCTTATAAGTCTAAAAATAAATGTTTCTAAATTATCATCCAAATTGTGAGCTGTAGCTATTGTCCCTTTCAAAGAGTTGAAAAAGTCATATCTAACCTCTCTAGCAGCCTCTTCTATACCAATCTTTCTCTCTTTAGCAAACTTGGAAACATCAACTCTTTTCACATGAATAGTAAGATTATTAACCTCAGCAACTTTTTTAACAAACTCTTCTTCTGCCTCAGAGTCTTTCCGTAGCATATGATTCACATAAGCAAGCTCAATTTTGTAACCTAAACGTAGAAATAGATCTAGCATAAAACTAGAGTCCGAACCTCCAGAAAAGGCGATTACCACCTCTCTGTTCAAGTTAAATTTGCTTAAATTATGTTTAAAGTCATTCAAAACTTTATTTGATTGCATACCTGTCATAGGACCTCTTTAGCTCTTCTCTAGATATGTGAGTATATATTTGAGTAGAAGATATAGATGAGTGACCAAGTAGCTCTTGAATTATCTTCAAACTAACGCCTTGATCCATTAGTAAGGTGGCAAAAGAGTGTCTAAAAGTGTGCGGTGTCACCTCTTTCTCTATACCTGCAAGTGATGCATACTTATTCACTAACTTCCTCAAAAATCTAGAAGATAGTTTTGTTCCAAATCTATTAACAAATGAAAAAGTAGCTTCTGGAAATTTAGTTTTTTTCAAAGGTAGATAATCTAGAAGAGATGATTGAGCCTCATAACTGAAAAATACTACCCTCTCTTTCGATCCTTTACCCGTAACTAAAGCTTCCCTATTTTTCAAGTCTATATCTCTATCTCTTATAGAAAGAAGCTCCTCAGATCTTACACCACTAGAGTATAAAAACTCCAAAATGGTTCTATCCCTTTTGCTTGCAAAATCATTTTTAAATATGATATTTCTTATCTTGGTAAACTCTTTCACTGAAAGCACAGATGGCAGAAATCTACCTATCTTAGGGGACTTAAGAATATAAGCTGGATTAACACTTATTTCACCTTTTTGTACTAGAAAATCAAAAAAGTTTTTCAAGGAAGACAGCTTCCTGGCAACACTCTTTTTTGATACATCCTTTAGCGACAGGTAAGAGAGATAGTGTCTTATATGAAGCGTTGTTATATTCTTCATTTCACTCTCTTTGTCACAGATAAAATCCACAAATTGCCTTATATCCGAAACATAAGCTTTAATGGTGTTATTGCTTCTATTCAGTATTTGGTTATGCTTTATAAAGTCCTGTATTTTATTCATAATATCCCTTTAGTATGCTATAATTTCTACTATACGTTATAAATTTTAACACAGTTATTGAGGGGAAATGATAATACAGCTTTTTAAAATAGTTATTCCTATAGCCTTTCAGCATCTTATGTTATCGTTAAATTCACTTTTAGATACATATATGGTAGGTAAGCTTGGTAATGAAGCTTTAGCAGCTGCGGGATCTGCTAACAAATTCATAGGGATTGCTAAAATTACACTCTTGGGTATATTGACAGGCAACTCTATTCTTACATCTCAGTTTCATTCAAAAGCTGACAATAGAGGGACAAGCAGAGCATTTGTAGTAAATTTTGTTCTTAGCCTCACTTTTTCCTTAGGATTTGCTATATTTTACTTTGTAAACAGGAAGTGGATCCCAATAACTTTTTCAGAAAATCCAGAGATACAGAGATTAGCTGGAATATATCTAAACGTTGGGGTCTTCTCTATAATAGTGTTATCAATTCTATTCCCTATGATTGCATCACTTAGAAGCAAGGGAGTTGTGAACTTCCCTTTTATATTGACAACTGTGATGCTTGCCACCAATTTTTCACTAAATTACCTTTTGATTTTCGGTAAGTTTGGATTTCCAAAAATGGGTATGATAGGAGCTGCTATAGCTACACTTGTATCTGAAATTTTTGTAGTAATTGTGGGCTATATTGCCTCTGACTTGTTAGGGTACAAAGTTATATCCAGTTTTGAATATGTGAAAAAGATACCATTTAGTTTTGTAAAGAAGTACTTAACCTTAGCAGTTCCTCTAACAATTGCTAATTTCTTATGGGGAGCCTGCTTAAGTAAAATACATAATATTTTTGGTATGATGGGCACAGATGCATTAGCAGCATTCAGTGCTTTATCCCCTGTAGAAACATCTATCCAATATCTGTTTGGAGGTTTTGGTAGTGCCGTATTGATAATGGTAGGGACAGAGCTAGGTAGGAATAATTTTGAATCTGCCTACAAAAAAGCAAAGGATATTAGTTTAATAGGAGCTTTGATAGCAGGGATAATAGGTTCTTTAGGCTACATTTCATCAGGTTTTATAGCCTCTTTTTACAATAAAATTTCACCTATGTCCCATCAGTATCTTACATCAATGATAGGAATATTCTCCATATTTCTCTGGGTAAGAGTTTTTAACTCTATCTCTTTAAATGGTACATTTAGAAGTGGTGGTGATTCTGTATTCATATTCTGGATAGTAGCTATAACAAGTTGGTTCATGACACTGCCCTCTCTATACATAGGACACACCCACCTCAATTGGGGGCCAGTGGAAGTATACTTTGTAGCCAACTTCATGGAAATAGTGTTAGCATTGATGTTTGTAATTAGATTTCGTTCTAAAAAATGGATGAAAAATCTTTCTAAAAGGGAGGAAGAATGATATTAAATTATGTAGTGCCTATAGCACTTCAACAGGCTGTAACATCAGTAAATTTCATATTAGATAATATAATAGTTAGTCAGATAGGATCTGTTGCAATTGCAGCTTTAGGGTCAAGTAACAGGTTCCTTTTTATAATTAGGTTTAGCATAGTCGCCTTCTCAATTGGTAATGCTGTAATTTCAGCACAGCTTAGCAAGAGTAGTAAAAAAGGAGAGATAGGTAAAACTTTAACTGTAAGTGTAGTAACAAGCGTTCTATTCTCTATATTTTTTATAGTTACATACTTTACCAATAGATCTTTTATTCTTACTTCATTCTCTCCTGATGAAGATATAGTATCAGCAGCAGGTAGTTACATAGACATAGTTATTTTTTCTAGCTTTACTTTGTCAATATATCTCTCTCTTATTACATCTTTAAGAAGCTTAGGCTCTCTGTTCTATCCTATGCTCTCATCAGCTCTAAGTTTATTGGTTAACTTTTCCTTAAGTTACATCCTGGTATTTGGTAACTGGGGCTTTAAGAGTTATGGACTAAGGGGTGCTGCATACTCAACAGTGATATCTGAGATAGTTGCTCTACTCTTTCTTATAGTTGCTGCATACATGAAGCAAAGAGAAATGTTCTCTAAAGAGGCGTTCCGTCCTAATTTAGGTGACTTCAGATCTTATCTTAGAATAAGTTTAATAATTCTTTTCTCCCATGCTGTATGGTCAATGCAGACTATGATAATGCACAATCTATTCGGTAAATTAGGTAAATCAGAACTTGTTGCATATGGAGCAATTATTCCTATAGAGACTATCATATTAGATATTTTTGCAGCATTTGGCTTTTCAACTTTAATATTTGTAGGAAGAAAGCTAGCTTTAGACAAAAAGAAAGCAGCCTTTTCTTTCTCTTTAAATATGTTGAAAGTAGGAACCATGGTAGGAGCAGTAGCAGGATTAGGATTGGCTATACTGTCCAGTAATATAGCCTCTCTATACTCAGTCAGTTATGAAGAAGCAGCTAATATAGCTATTCTATTAAGAATACTTGGCATATTTATGGCGGTAAAGCTTTCAAGCAGTATACTATACAACGGTATATTAAGAGCAGGTGGAGACATGACATTTATACTTCTATTAACTGTACTACTAGCTTGGGGATTGATAGTACCTATATCTTACATAGGTTATCACTTCTATAACTGGAACATATATGTTATTTACACTGTAATGAATGCATCAGAGGTAGTTACTTTAACTCTTATGGTTTTGAGATTTAAGTCTAAAAAATGGATGAACAATTTAGTCAAATGAAAAAAATGTTCTCTGTCTTAGTTCCAGTAACACTACAGCAGCTTGTAATATCCATGAATTTTATAATAGATAACCTGATGGTCTCTTATTTAGGAGAAGAGTTCATAGCAGCTCTAGGATCTTCTAATAAGTTTATGGTTATAGTGAGAATGTCCATAATTGCTATATGCTCTGCTTCTGGATCACTTATATCCCAATATAGGGGAAGTAGACATAAAGAGGGAGTAAGTAGAACTTTTGCAATAAACAGCATAATAACTTTCTCTACTGCTATGATTTTCTGCATAATATTCTTCACTAACAAAGATTTTATATTATCAAGCTTTTCAGATTCCAAAGAGATAGTTCTCATTTCATGGTCCTATCTCTCTATTATAATATTCACCAGCTTTAGCTTCTCATTGATCATGCCAATGATGACTGTTGTAAGGAGCACAGGAAATGTTGTATCAGCTCTATTAGTTAGTGTTATTAGTCTTTTTACAAACTTCATATTCAATTTCATATTAATATATGGAAAATTTGGTATTCCTGCATTAGGAATAAGAGGAGCAGCTATCTCAACAGTGATATCTGAAGTTTTATCAATAATCATTCTGCTTGCTATAGTAAACTATAAAATAACTCCTATATCTAAGATTAAGGATATAGATTTCTCTTTTAAAGATATAGACAAATTTCTTAGGGTCTCTCTTCCACTCTTAAGTGCAGGACTATTGACTAGCCTGTCACTAATGTTCTCTCATAATATATTTGGTAGATTAGGTGAAGAGGAGCTAGCAGCTTACGGTATTATATCTCCAATGGAGAACATACTATCTGATCTCTTTGCAGGAGTAGGTTTAGCATCAATAGTGATAATTGGTGCTGAATTAGGAAGAAATAAGTTTGAATCTGCATATAGTCATGCCAAATCCATAATCTGGAGCGGGCTAGCTAGCTCATTAATCATAGGAAGCTGCTTTATTTTCTTTTCTAGCAAGGTAACATGGTTCTTGGACATTGATGAAGAGACTGTTGGCTACGTTGTGACAATGCTAACACTGTTAGGAATATCTATGCCGGTACGTACTTTCAATTCAACTATGTCTAATGGGATGCTAAGCAGTGGTGGTGACAACGTATTTTTGATGTTTGTAACTATGACGGCAGACTGGATATTTGCTCTTCCTTCAATATATATAGGAAAATACCTATTTAATTGGAATATACCAAAAATATACTCTGTTCTAATTCTATCTGAAATATTGACAGCAACAATATTTATCTTTAGGTTTCGTTCCAAAAGATGGATGACAAATTTAGTTGGAGGTTAATTTGAAAATAGCTGTAATAACTAGTGGTGGTGATGCACAAGGAATGAATAGCTTTATTGAAGCATTCGTAAAGAACTGTAACCATGAAGTTGTATACTACAAATCAGGTATAAAAGGAATATACGAAAGGGATATATTCCCAATTAGTAAAAAAGATGTGGATGGAATATCTTCTCTAGGAGGTAGTGTAATCAAAACATCAAGATTCAAAGAAGATTTCCTCAAAGCTGATGTTCAAAAGAGATGCATAGAGAATTTGAAAGAAGACAAGATAGACTGCTTGATAATATTAGGTGGTGATGGATCAAAAAAAGCTTCTCAAATCTTCAGTAAGCATATAAAAACGCTTTTTGTCCCTGCATCCATAGATAATGACATAGATGGTTTAGAAAGCATAGGATTTGACTCTGCTTTGAATAGGATAGTAGAGTGCATAGACAATGTGAAAACAACTGCACGGAGTCATAATAGAGACTTTGTCATAGAAGTTATGGGTAACGGAAGTGAATTTATTGCTAAGAGCTGTGACTTAGCAGGACTACCTGATATAACAATATTGAGTGAAAAAGATATAGAAGGTGCCCTAAAAAAAGTAGCATTAAAAGAGTCAAACATAATAGTAGTACCAGAAGGAGCTACAGATATTGATATTTTGTGTGATAAACTAAGTAAAAATCATAATAGAGAGGTTAGAAAATTAATCTTAGGTCATATGCAAAGGGGAGGAGCTCCCTCTGCAAGAGATCGAATTTTAGCATCTAAATATGCTAAGGAGTGTATAGAAAAGATAGAGATTATGCTAAAATAACTATATGATAAATAAATATATAACAAATTTAGCTCATGCTTTAGCAAAGATACCAACTATCAGTAAGAAGAATGCTGAGAATATTGCGTTCTTTATTCTAGAGAATAGGGAAATTGGCGATTTAATTCAAGAATCTTTGACAGGAGCACTCTCATCTATAAAACTGTGCAGTCTATGTAACAATTTTGCGCAAGAAGAGATATGCAGAATATGCAAAACCAGGTCACAATCTAAAACACTCTGTATAGTCCATAATATAGTTGATTTAGTTAATATAGAAAAAACACCTTTTAATGGTAAGTACCACATAATTAAAGGTAAAATAGATCCAATACAAGGTATAAATAAGGAAGATCTTGACATAGATAGATTAGGTAATAGAATTGCAAATGAAAATATAGAAGAGGTTATATTAGCGTTAGATAGAGACGTAGAAGGAAATCTAACATCAGAAGTAATAATACAGCAGCTGAAAGGTAGAGTAAAAATAAGCAAAATAGCAGTTGGTATTCCCTCTTCAGGCAAAGTTAGTGTAACGGATAGAGATACTCTTTCAAGATCACTATCTAATAGGGAGGAAGCATAATGAGAAGAAGACTTTCAGGAATTAAGCCAACTGGCAAAATACATTTAGGTAACTACTTTGGAGCAATAAAGCAGTATATTGATAATCAAGACAATGGAGAAAATTTCTACTTTATAGCAGATTATCACGCCCTTACAACAACACCTGACCCTAAACAATTAGCTGAAAATAGCTGGGACATAATCCTCGATTACCTTGCTTTCGGGTTAGACTTCAACAAATCAACCATATTTATACAGTCAAGCATACCAGAGCATGCAGAATTATGTTGGATATTATCTAATTTAACACCATTTGGCCTTATGAAGAGAGCACATGCTTTTAAAGCTAAAGGGGAAGAAAAAATTAATGTTGGAACATTCCTCTACCCAGTGTTGATGGCAGCAGATATATTGATGTATGATGCAGATTTAGTCCCTGTTGGTAAAGATCAGAAGCAGCATGTTGAGATGGCAAGAGATATAGCTATCAAATTCAACTCCATATATGGGGAGGTCTTTAAGATACCTGATGTAGAGATTATGGAAGAGTATGAGACAGTAAAAGGAATAGATGGTCAAAAAATGTCCAAAAGCTATGGAAATACTATAGAAATTTTTGCTGAAGAGAATAAGATAAAAAAACAGATAATGTCCATAGTGACTGACTCAAGAGGTGTTGAAGAACCTAAAGACTATGAAGGGTGTAACATTGCTAGCTTATACAAATTATTTTTAAACAAAGAAGAGCAACAATTACTTAAAAGTAGATATGAAAAGGGTAATATTGGCTATGGTACATTAAAAAAAGAGCTTTTTGAAAAGATAAATAACTTCATAGAACCCATTAGAAATAGAAGAAAAGGGTTAGTAAAGAACATTGAAGACGTAAAAAAAGAGCTGGAGAAAAGCAGCTCTTTTGCCAGAGGAATAGCCAAGAAAAAAATACAACAAGTTAGAAAAGCAATAGGGTTACCTAACTAGTTAATGAAAGGTAACAGAGCCATATGTCTAGCTCTCTTTATAGCTGTGGTAAGCTTCTTTTGATAAGCAGAACACAGGCCAGTAGTCTTTGCTGGAAGCATTCTACCCTTTTCAGTTACAAACCTTTTTAATAGATCTATATCTTTGTAATCAACATATCCTATTTTTTTCTGAGAAAATTCACATCTCTTCTTTATTTTTCGTCTTTTCATAAACAAAATACTCCTTTAATTAAAATGGGAAATCATCATCTGAAACGTTACTTTTGTTTTCCGTCTCAGCGATACTTAAATTAGACTCACCAGAGCTAGATCCACTAGAATCAGATTTCTTAGAATCCAAAAACTCAAGATTTTCTACCAAAACTTCAGTTGACTTCCTTCTAATACCCTCTGAATCATCATAGCTTCTAACTCTTATAGAGCCTGTCACTGCTATAAGACTACCTTTGTGTAGGTACTGGGAAGCTAGTTCAGCTTTCTTATCCCAAGCAGTTACATTGATAAAGTCTGTTTCATCTCTATTGTACCTTCTGTTAACAGCCAATGCAAACCTAACAAGTGCTTTTCCAGTCTGTGTGTACTTAAGCTCTGGATCAGCTGTTAATCTTCCGGTTAGAACAACCATATTAACTGACACTATGCTTTCTCCTCTCTCTTAAAATGCTTTCTATTATCTCCATCCTCTTTTGTCCTAGGTTTCTTTGCTTCTCTCTCTTTTTTCCTAAGACTTCTTGCTTCAGATTTGTCCTTAATTTTCTTTAGGATCTTCTCACTTTCGTCACGAATTATGAGGTATCTAAACACATCTTCATTCATGTTTAGTTTTTTCTCTATATCTTTATTCCCTGAACCTTCAGAGCTAAATTTGTAAAGGAAATAGTGCCCCTTTTTCTGCTTATTTATACTGTAAGCAAGCTCCTTAACTCCTAAATCTTCAAAAGACAACTCAGAAGCGCCTGAGTCAGTCAGCACTTTTTCAACAGATTGTGATATTGCGCTGATATTTTCCTCTTTTGTTGGGTCTAATATTACCATCATTTCATATTTTTTCAACAATTTAATCTCCTAATCTACTTTCTATTTCTTCTTAAAAATGCCGGTATATCTAGAACATCAGAGTAGTCTGATGAACTTTCGACATGCTCTCTGGAACTATCCTGAAAAGATCTCTTTTCGGGGCCTAACTCCACTCTGTTGGAGTTATTAGCTACTCTAGGATCTGGACCATCCATAAAATCAGTAGCTATAATAGTAACCTTTATGCCTTTGTTAAGGCTAGAATCAATAACAGTACCAAATATAACATCTGTAGCAGTGTCACCTGTAGCAGATGATACCATCTCAGCTATTTGGCTTGCCTCATTAAGACCTAATTCAGGATCACCAGATATGTTAAGAAGTATCTTTCTAGCTCCAGTAATAGGTCTTTCAAGAAGAGGACTGTTTAGTGCCTGCTCAGCTGCAATCTTGGCTCTATCCTCACCTTCAGCATAACCAAATCCTAACATAGCTACACCAGACTCTGACATTATGGATCTTATATCAGCAAAGTCTAAGTTTATATACCCTTGCTTGGTTATTAAGTCTGATATACCTCTTATACCTATTTTAAGTATACCATTTGCGGATTCAAAAGCATTCACAAGTGAGATACCTTTGTTAGGTAACTCAAAAAGCTTCTCGTTAGGTATAACAACCAGAGTATCAACATATTGTGACAACTCATTTATACCTGCCATTGAATTTTGCCTTCTTTTCAAACCTTCGAAGTTAAAAGGCTTTGTAACTACTGCCACGGTAAGTATACCCATCTCTTTAGCTATTCTAGCAACAACAGGGGCAGAACCAGTACCAGTACCTCCCCCCATTCCTGCGGTTATGAAAAGAAGATCTGTACCAACTATAGCACTCTTTATTTTATCCTTATCCTCTTCAGCACCTAGCTTACCTATTTCAGGGTTGGCACCAGCACCTAGGCCTTTAGTTATCTTTTCACCTAATTGAATTTTGATGTCAGCATCAGAGCTATTTAGGTCCTGAGCATCAGTATTCATAGCTATAAATTCTATATCTCCAGAGTCACTGTCTCTCTTCATAAAATCTACAGCATTACCACCTGCTCCACCCATTCCCAACACTTTTATCTTAGCTATAGAGCCTTTGCTAACTGTTCCAAGGTCTCTCTGTCTAGCTTTTCTAGTAACCTTCTTTTCTTCCTTTGATTTTGATGAACCTTTTTTCATTTAAACTCCTAACCTAAATATCTATCAAATAACTCTCTTATTCTATCAAAAATAGAAGCCAAAGTCATTCTATTTTCTAAACTTCTATTCTTCTTACCACTAATTAAAGAATAACATACCAACCCCACCACTGTTGAGGCATCTTCATTTTTCAGTTCTTCAGGAAGTTCTGAATCCACAGAAGGAACCCCATACCTAACGTGTAAATTCAATGACTTGCCCAGCATATGTTTCAATCCCCAAACTTTGGCTGAGCCCCCTGTTATCACCACAGTATTAACAAAAGGGATAAACTTGTATATAGATGTGGAACTTAACATCATATCTATTAATTCAGACACCCTTGCCTCAACAATCGATCTAAGGTAAGTTAGGCTGACCCTTACAACCTCATCTGAATCGAAAGTTTTTACCTCTATACTATCCTGCTTAGAGCTCTCCATAAGATTGGGCAAATTCTTTTTCAAGTGCTCAGCAGTTTTGAAATCTAAATTAAGAACTGATGCTATATCGTTAGTGAAGTTTACACCACCTATGGGGATAACACAGGAGTAGATCAAATTGCCTTCCTTTATAACAGCTACATCAGTCTTACTGTCACCTATATCTACTAAGATAGCTCCCATTCTTCTCTCTGTGTATGAAAGAGCCGACATGGAGGAGGCCCATGCGTCAAAGACAACATCTTTGACTTTGATACCTGCTGCTTCAACACTTCTTATCAATGCATCTATAGCACCCAGCCTTCCAACTAAAAGATGTATATTGGCGCTCATAGTAGACGCTAACATCCCCACAGGGTTATTAACTATGCTCTCTCCATCTAGGACATAATTGTAGGCAACTCTGTGAACAATAGCTCTCTCCACTCCTACCACTTTTTGTTCAATAATTGATTCTAATTTCTTTCTATCTTCATCAGTAACTTCTTTAGGGAAACTAGCAAGCTCTAACGTAGCTTTAGTGTTAACTGAAGATAGATGATCTCCAGATATATTTATAACAACTGAATCAATCTGTGTATCAGAAAATTTTTCAGCTTCGCTAACAGATATGGCCACTGATTTAGAAAGATCCTCCATATCAACAACAGTACCTCTTCTTAAACCTTTTGATTTAGCAACTCCATATCCTAAAATTTCAAAAAAACCATCCCCACTAGGCTTTGCAACAACTGTTTTAACTTTATCAGTGCCGATGTCTATAACAGCAATAACTCTTCCTGAGAATAGCTTTTTTAATTTATTCAAGGCCGTGGAGAAAAATTTGTTCATTAAATTACCTCTTTTATTACGAAAAATCACTTTTGTTAATTTTATCATTAAACTGAGGTTTCTGCAATAAAATAGCTGAGTAATAACAAATTAAATCAATTTTATTTCAAAATTTACATATTGACTAAAATTACTTTTAGTTTATACTATATTTAGCACTCAAGTAAGGAGATTGCTAATAGTAAAAGGAGGATCCATGAAAATAAAACCCATAGGAAATAGGGTTCTGCTAAAACCAGTAGAGAAAAAAAGCAGAACGGAGTCTGGAATCTACATACCCTCTTCTGGGGATGATTTTGACAACTTAGGTAGAATCATTGAAGTAGGAGGAGATGTAACGAAAGTTTCTTTGGGAGATACTGTGGTGTACAGTAAATTTTCAAGCACAGAAGTAAGCGACAGCACTAAAAAGCTTCTCATAGTTGAGGAGAAAGAGATATTAGCAATAGTAAAGGAGGAAGAGTAGATCATGGCTAAAGATATTTTGTATAGTGAGGATGCACGTAAGAAATTAGAAAAAGGTGTTGACATGCTAGCTAACACCGTGAAAGTAACTTTGGGACCGAAAGGTAGAAATGTACTTCTTCAAAAGAAATATGGTGGTCCCCTTATGACAAATGATGGAGTCACAATAGCAAAAGAGATAGAGATTAGTGATCCACATGAGAATTTAGGAGCACAGTTAATAAAGGAAGTTGCAACAAAGGCTAACGACGTAGCAGGAGATGGGACGACAACTGCAACTGTCCTGGCCCAGGCTATGATAAAAGAGGGACTGAAATTGGTTTCATCAGGAGCTAACCCTGTGTTTATGAGAAAGGGTATGGAAAAAGCCTCAAGAAAGGCTGTTGAAATTCTAGCTAAGAAATCTAAAAAGGTATCTAATAATTCCGAAATAGCGCAAATTGGTGCCATTTCTGCAGCAGACCCTGAAATAGGTAAATTGATAGCTGAAGCTATGCAAAAAGTTGGTGAAACAGGCGTTATAACAGTAGAAGAGGCGAAGTCTTTAGATACATCTTTAAAACTTGAACAGGGAATGCAGTTTGACAAAGGTTACATATCTCCATATATGGCTACAAACATGGAGAGAATGGAATCTGAGCTCTCCCAACCATATATTTTGATATGTGATAAAAAAATATCAAATATGAAAGAGCTACTCCCTGTACTGGAATCAACTGCGCAAACAGGAAAACCACTACTTATAATAGCTGAGGATATAGATGGAGAGGCTCTTACAACTCTTGTTATAAACAAACTTAGAGGAACTTTGAATGTTGTAGGAGTAAAGGCACCAGCATTTGGTGATAGGAGAAAAGCTATGCTAGAAGATATAGCTACACTCACAGGAGGAGAAGTTATATCAGAAGACAAAGGCTCAAAATTAGATCAAGTTACTATTGAATCTCTAGGTAGAGCAAAAAATGTTAAAGTAACAAAAGATCACACCATAATAGTGGATGGTTACGGTAATAACACAGACGTATCTGCAAGAGTAGAAATGATAAAGACACAGATAAAAGAGACTTCATCTGAATATGACAGAGAAAAGCTGCAAGAAAGATTAGCTAAGCTATCTGGTGGTATAGCCGTTATAAAAGTAGGTGCAGCAACCGAGTCTGAAATGAAAGAAAAGAAAATGAGAATTGAAGATGCACTCAATGCTACTAGAGCCGCTGTAGAAGAAGGAATAGTTCCAGGTGGTGGTAGCGTTCTAGTAGAAATTTCTGGTGAACTTAGCAAAATGAAACTAGAGGGAGAAGAGAAATTTGGGCTTGACATAGTTACAAAAGCTCTTACAGAACCTCTAAGACAGATTGCTATGAATGCTGGAATAGACGGTGGCATAGTAGTAAATGAGGTAAGAAATAGAAAAGAGGGAATAGGTTATGACGCCTCAACAAATCAGTACGTAGATATGCTGAAAGAGGGTATAATAGACCCTGCTAAAGTTGCAAGGGCAGCAATACAAAATGCAACATCAGTAGCTGCTCTACTGCTTACAACGGAGGCCTCTGTGGTTGATAAAGGTGAGGAAAAAACTCCTGAACCTGCTCCACATCAAATGGGAGGTATGTACTAAAAAGAGGGGGCAACGCCCTCTCTTTTTACAATAGCACCTTCGCTTAAAAGAATGAAAAGCAAATTCCCATGAAAAGGAAGCAAGAAATTGCAATTACTTCTTGACTTTCCGTACTTAATAAAAAATTGTCTACCAAAATCAGATTCTTCGAAATTAAAAATGAAAGACAATATATCAAAGTCTTCTTCCAGCCTCTTCACGTTCAAACTATTTTCATTTATGTCTTTTACAAAAAGATTATTGACTAATTCAGCACTGTGACCATAATCAAAGAAAGTAGACAACCTTCCAGACTTATGCAATTTAATTCCATATTGCATCTTAAATTTACTCTTTAACTCTTTAGAAACAAGACTTAACAAATCATCATGCAACTCATTCAAAACCTTCTCTCGCTCTTCTGGTGATAAGGAATTGGCAACAGATTCAACTGTTGGTAAAAGATGCTCATCCACCCTTTCATGCATGCCTTTACTGCAATGTCTAGCAGCATCCAACAAAAACGAGAAAATTGCAAACTTTAAAGCATGGTTCTTAGTATTTATAGCATAGTTGATATGCTTTGCTAAAACTAGATTCATGTGCTTGCTAAATTGATATGATTCCATAGCAGCTAGTATATATTTATTATAATGTCTATTTATAAAAGAATAAAGAGATCCAACACCAGTACCCTCTAGTAGGATATCACTCTCTTTTTTGTAAAGATTAAGTGTTCTAACTAATCTAATACCTAGAGAGTTAAGCACTCTTCTTGTACCTGATTGATATGAAATATCATCTAAGCTGGTAACTGTTATTTCTTCACCATCAATAGAAAAAACATGGCTATTACCACTTTGTAATTTTTTTGTTATCTCAGTCCATTCATCATATGAGCTATTCTCAAGATTTTCAAAGGTTAAATTCAGAGCATCCATGGTGATAGATGACCTCAAATCACTCATTAATTTTGATTTTTTTGTCAGGTCATCAAGAATAAAAAGAGAAAAATCTGTTTTCACTTCCTCATTTACAGAACTTAGATATGAAGAGTTAACTCTAAATATATTATTTATTTTGTTAGGATATGCTGTCAAAAACAAAATTAAGATTGCATTTCTAATGTCTTGGTTATCATCAAAAGCCTCTTCTAGACTATCGAAGTCAAGTTTATCATCATAGAGTAACCCTAATATTGATTTAAGAGATGTTACTTGATCCTCGGAGATAAACTTTCTCAATTCCTCTACTTTACAAGAGAAGCCTTTAGAATTCATAAATGAAGCTATCACGGTAGCATCTTCATCATTAACAGGGCCACTAACTAACTTGAATGCTGAACTGTTAATTTCAGTATCATTTCTCTCTTCCATAATCTGCTCTTCCTCTGGAGATTTATCCACAATATTAGCAGATGAAGACTTTGTTTCTCTGGGATAGCAGGAGAATAATGATAATGAAATACATAAATGTATCTTCATTTTTTTAAACTTATTATTCCTTCTCTGTATAGGATATAGAGGGCCTGTGCTGCCGGCTTCATTATATAGGGGTAGGCTAGATTAAACCCACTAACAACTTCTTTAATACTCTGAACAGACGCATCATTTCTTACTACTTTAGTCAACAAATTAGCCCAATCATATCCATTTATAATATTTGAATGGAACCAATCTTTCATTTTCTGAACAACCCTCATGTCAATTCTCTTGTTGATAACTGATACTTCCCAGCCACTTGAAGGAGTCTCATTTCCGGCTTCAGAAAACAATTTTCCAAAGATTACCTTATTTATTTCAGCCATTTCGGCATTGGTAAATAAATTTGCATCTACTTCTTTAATCTGTGAAAAAACTTTTATACGAACATCATTCGACAAAGCTTTTATTAATCTATACTTAATATCTTTATCTAATATCAATAAAACTCTCTCTTTTTCGACTTCATCTTCTAAATGATCTAGTAACTGATTAACAAGTACAGGTAGCTCCTCCCCTAACCTTTCTTCTAAACCATTGTCGCAATGTCTTACCATAGACGCAATGCCTAAAAAGATGGTATTTTTTAAATCTTGGTTATTGGTAGAGAAAGCAATATCTACATAGTCATTTAGATCTTCATATTTCCCTCCATAATAACCAATCAAAAATAGAGGAATAGACATTTGACTTTTAGGTATAGCCTTAACTTTGTACCTATCCTTGAATGGGTTTGAGGAAAAATCAATATCACCCTTACTTAGCAGTAAGCTTTTTACTCTTTTTTTAAACATTTCTGATTTTCTAATCAGACCTAAAGCACCAGATGCAATTTCATATCTATCAGTAGACTCATCATATTCATATATTTCACTCACTTCAGTAAATTCTTTTGCTCCAATAGTTACTCTCTTACCATTTTTCAATTTTGCTTCAATGTCCTTTATAAATGGGTCATGCTTTATTATATAAGCAGGAGTTAAACCTAAATCTTCTAAAGAAACCGTCTTTTCCAAATAATCCAATAACTCACTGTCATCAAAATATTTTGCAAAATTTATAGTTTTTGCCCCTTGGTTACCAGTTAAATATTCTTCATCAACTGAATATCCAGTATCAACCAAAGACTTACTATGAACCAATGAGTTAATTAAAGACTCTGGAGACGTCAAATTAAACGATATGTTACGGTGAATCTCATCAGGCCTTAGAGTGGCAACTATTATTTTGAAAATATCTCTTAAATCAGCGTCTTCTTCAACTAATTTTTTAAGGTCACAACTGCCCTCTTCTGCATACATAGAGTCATAAAGAAACTGCCAGCCATAGAAATTAGCACTAAACCCTGCCTTCAATTCTTTCTCAGTATAGTTGTTATCAGGGTAAAGATGATCAACAGCGGCTTTTATTTTAGCAATCTCATCCTCATCTAAATTAGAATCCTGTGCGAATTTTGTAAAGATGTCAAATACCTCTTCATGAACCTGTACTTCGTCATATTCCTCACTAATGAAAGTGTCTTCGGTCTGTTTGTCATCAGTTCGATCTTCAATTTTTGGTTTTTGTATCTGACAAGACATTAATAGCAAAATATATATCAACATTTTTTCTCCTTAAACCTACAATTAAAGTTTCGCACTCTTATTTATATTTTTATATCTATGATATCAAAATTCAGAAAGATTAACAGCAGTTTTCTTTTTGTTGAAAAATAACTTTATCTTCACAGCTTGCTAAATGCTTTCTTCTATAAAAATTCAGTGCTACTTGAATAAGAAATTGTTTATCTATTTCTTCTATTAAATTATTCTATTAAAGATTTAATCTCAGAACTTTTTTATCATGTACTTTAATATAAATTCAGACATAATAAAAACTGAATTTTCATAATCTCTGTAAAAGCCATTACTCTTTTAAATGCTATTAAAACTTAAATAGAAAACTGTAAAGCTACTTAACAATTTTTTCAATACTAAAATATAATCTTTTCTACTAGTCATCAAAGCCAAATGTATTATTAAGAAATGCAGTTTAATCCCATCTGTAGCAAAATACTATTTCTCTCAACTCTTTCCGTCTATGATCTTAGAGGCTTTCATACTGAGCTTATAAGGGAAAACTGACAAATTCTCTCCTTTAATCTATTTGTTTTCTAAACAAATAATAAAAATAAAACTCAGCATTGACATCTTCTAGATATATTATAGCTTATCAGATGATATTTGCAAATTTATCAAAATCAAACTATTTAATTAGAGAGACACTTAGCTAAATAAGGAAATTAATCCTAATAGGAAGAATCGTATCTAAAACCAACACCCCATTTAAAAATAGGACTAGTCAAAAATTTAAAATCTGTATCATCAGCAAAAGTAACCTTCATAAAGTTATAATCTAGTTCTGTATCTAAAAGAAGATGTAAATTTTTAAATAGTGCAAAATCAACTTCAATGCCAGGTTTTGTTGACATTTTCAAAGCAGGCTTCACAACACTAAAAGAGTCCTCGACAGACAATCTGTGCCTACAATCTACTAAAACAGGGAATCTAAAAGTAGCTGTCTCCATTATATCGTATTCTAACTCTAGGCCTCCTTTTGCATATAAACCATATCCAGCACTGGAGCCAAACTTGCCTTCTCGCAAGCTACTTTCACCTGAAAATCCTTTGTCACCACCTAACTCTACCTTTGCCTTAAAATGCAAATCATCCATCAATTCATATTTAAATTTAAAAGGAGCTAATAATGAAACATAAAAAATAGTATTCACGTTAGTAGGCTTTCCTATCTCTTCATAGCCTTTTCTTAGCCCTAAACGTATTTCAGGCTCTATCTTTATATTCTCATTAGGCCTAAACAAAAATTCACCAAAAATAATTCCATCCCAATCCAACACATCGAAGCCACTTTCATGAGTTCTACTTCTGTCTAAGTAAAGCTTATTCCTTAGCTCAACAAAATAACCATTGTTGTTGTCTTTTGCTCCTCTTAATCCCAGCTTCAAGAAAGGAAGTGCATACCAATCCAACCAGAAACCTATCTCTACCTTTACTACTCTATTTATCATCTTGCCATAATCTTCAAGCTTAGCTAAAGCTTCTTCAGGATATGCAGTCTCATACGACATCTTTAAAGGTATATCAAATCTTATGTCATCATATAAATTAAACCTGAATCTATTCTCCATTTGAAAACTGTATCCATCAAAAGATTCCATAGGGGAGTTAACAGTATTAACATCCCTATTCTCCTCAGAGCCAACTGAAGGAGCTTTTATTGAATTGAACTTTTCATTTATAAAATATTTTCCATTAACCTTAAAAATGGTTTGAACATCAAGTACATCATCGCTTTCAAAGTTTTCAGGTTTGAAATCATCACTAATATTATCTTCTTGCCTATCTATCTCATCAAAATCTGCCTCAGCAAAAGAGAGTCCACAAATGGAGTGAAACAGTAAAATGAATAGAAGATTTGTCATTGTGCTAAATTAACTCCTTTGTTGATAATTCCATTTTTTGATAAAAGGCTTTCAACAGTCTTTGTTGGTTGTGCACCATTTTGCAAAAACTTTTTAATCTCCTCTACCTTAAGATTAGTGTTCTTTGCAACTGGATCATAGGTACCTAGAAAGGATATTGGCTTTCCATCTCTCCTAGCTTTAGAATCTATTGCAACTAACCTGTAAAAAGGTAATTTCTTTCTTCCTATTCTTGTTAATCTTATTTTTACCATTTGTACTCCTTAAGATAATTGGGATTCTCTTATTATAGCTGCAAAGAGTTCCTTGTCGTTAATCGCTATTTCAGACAGCATCTTCCTATCTAAATCTATGCCGCTCTTTTTCAAAGAAGAGATAAATTTATTATAAGAGGTGCCATGCTCCCTAACAGCAGCATTTATTCTCATTATCCAAAGCTCTCTCATTCTTCTCTGTCTCTGTTTTCTATCCCTAGTTGAATGAGACATAGCCTTTCTTACAGCCTGTCTAGCAGTCTTATAATTTTTGCTCCTAGCGCCATAAAAACCTTTAGCTCTATTTAAAATCTTTTTATGCCTTTTATGTGTAGTTACACTACTTGCTACTCTTGCCATTATATATTCATCATCCTTCTTAGTCTTTTGCTATTTTCCTTAGCAACCTCTCTAAAGCTTTTTAGCCTATTCTTTCTAGCAGTTGTCTTTTTGCCCAACTTTCTCTCTTTACCGGAACCTAGAGCCAAAATTTTGCCTCTTCCTGTAATCTTAACTCTCTTTTTTAAACCTTTGTTAGTCTTCAAAAGTCCTCCTAATTTCTATTTCTTCTTAACTTTCGGGCTCAAAAGTAAGCTAAAGCCCGCAGAATAATTTTTTTCAACAGTGGAATATTCTGCAAACTCCTCTGCTAGTTCATCTAAAAGGGCTTTACCTCTATCGGCATGAAGCCTTTGCCTGCCCCTTAATACTAAGATAACTTTGACTTTTTTGTCTTCAGAGATAAAATCCTGAACTCGTTTTTTCTTTATAAGAAGATCGTGCTGATCTATCTGAGGCCTTATTTTCACCTCTTTAACCACAACAACTTTTTGCTTCTTCTTATTCTCTTTGTAGGATTTCTCTTTTTCGTATCTAAATTTACCGAAATCTATTATCTTTGCCACTGGGGGGTTAGATTTATCAGATATCTCGACCAGATCAAGGCCTCTATCTCTCGCCATCTCCATAGCCTCTTCTAAAGGGACTATACCCAGTTGTTCTCCGCTATCAGATATAACTCTTAGCTCTCTTGACCTTATCTGTTCATTTACTCTATTTTTGACTTTTAAAGATATTTTTTCCTCCAGGTGCATAAAGATTAACTCTACCCTAGCATTCTAGCATAATGTAATAAATATTTACAACACAAAATTGACATAAGCTCTCTACCAGTAGTATTTCTTAAATTATATGTACGATATTTAAATAGAGCAAAGTCTCAATTTTATTAAATTTTAATAAATCAAATAAAATGGCGGAGAGGGAGGGATTCGAACCCTCGATCCACCTTTCAGCAGATACTCGCGTTCCAGGCGAGCGCCTTCAGCCACTCAGCCACCTCTCCAAAACAATGGCACGTCTAGGAGGACTTGAACCCCCAACCCCCTGATCCGTAGTCAGGTGCTCTATCCATTGAGCTATAGACGCATCTGATTAACATTCTATCAATTTAAATAAAATAAAAAAAGAGGCTAGAGAAAGAAAGTTTTGAATATGTATATGGTTAAAACAGATGATATACCTGTAACAAAGGCTCCCCAAAGCATATCTACTATTGTAACTAAAATTGGCCAATTAGATATTGTTGCCTGATTGGTTAAGTCATATGTTCCATAAGCAACCAGGCCAAAAAAGGCACCGTAAGCAAAGGTCAAATAGACATTCAAATTCATAATAGCGGCAGGAGTAACAACGAATATCACTGCAGCTATAGAAAACAATACGTAGAACAAAATCGCTGGTATAAACTTTATAGTGTCTGTAATTCCTGCTAGACGCTTCCTATAAAAAGCTGGTGTCATCACAGAGAGCCAAACAAGATCCAGAGCTCCCATTATTCCCATAAATACTAAATAAGCACTCATTATATCCTCCAAAAAATATTAAGTATACAATAATTATAACCAGAAATGTACTTAAAACAATAATTTTTTTATAAACACTTTTTGAACTTAATTTTGAAATTCTAATAAACAAATGGCGGAGAGAGAGGGATTCGAACCCTCGATCCACTTTTAGGCAGATACTCCCTTAGCAGGGGAGCGCTTTCGACCACTCAGCCATCTCTCCAATGGCGGAGGAACTGGGACTCGAACCCAGACACCCTCTCGGGCTTCACCGGTTTTCAAGACCGGCCCCTTGCCAATTCGGACATTCCTCCATTACAAAATTTATAACATAATCCTGTCATTATGTCAATAAATACAGGGTTTACAACTGTTTAATTAGCAAAGATTTTTTCTTGACTTTAATTGGATAAAGTAGCACAATCTAGTAGGAGAATTTTATGAAAAAAATAAAAAATGGGATAGATTTAGATAAGGTTTATGGTGGGTTATCAACTCCTGCTATGCCAGATCAATTTTCAATTAATAAGGCAGAGGAGAATGGGTTAAGTTTTTTGGGTAAAAAGTTCATAAAAAAAATTAGGGGGTAGTCTTGAAGAAAAAAAATAAAATAGACCTTTCAAAAGTGTCTGGTGGGCAACAAGCTGACCTATCTAAAGTATCTGCTGGTAAAAAAAGTAGAGAGAAACACAACTTCAAAAAATGGGACAAACTCCTTTTTAATCAAGAGGATTAGTTTATTTGTGTGATACAATGTTTTCATGAAGAAAAACATTATGCTAATACATGAAATGACTCCCAATCCCAATGCAGTTAGGATGATTTCTAATCTTGATTTCAGGGTAGGTGAGGGCGTTGCGTTCAATAAGGCTCCTAATATACCTATGATAGAAGCTATATTCGAAATAGATGGTGTAAAAGAGGTATTTCTGCTTGACAATTTCATTACAATAACTAAGGGCAACGATAAAAAATGGTCTTCCTTGCTTGACAAGGTGAGAGACATCATAGAGAATTTTTTGCCATTCCATGATCCAGAATTTAAGATAGAAGATAAAAGAGAGAGTATAAAGGAATTTCCACCTGAGGTAAAAGCTGAAGTAGAAAAGATAGAAAAAATTCTAAATGATAAAGTTAGACCTGCTTTACAGGGTGATGGTGGAGATTTAAGAATAGAAGATTTAGAAGATAACACATTAACAATATCATACACAGGAGCCTGTGGAAGTTGTCCTAGTGCGACAGCAGGAACACTAAAAGGCATAGAGGAGATATTGAAAAGTGAATATAGCAAGAACATTAAAGTCAAAACTGATCAAGATAACACTAATTTTTTCTATTAGCTCTCTAGATTCTCTATCTACAACTAGAAGGCTAGAGTTTGAGACTAAACATTTTAGAGTGATATATGATAAGGATCTGCAAAGGGAAGCAGATATTCTAAATTCAAAAGCTGATCATGTTGCAGAAGAACTATTTGAAGCTTTGAAATTTAAGCCGTCCAGAAGAATAAATATAATTATGTCTCATAATGACTTAGCTAATGCCTTCGTAGTTCCAGTAAAGCCACTCTGTATATATATGTTCCCTAACACTGCTTTAGGCAATATGGGAACTCCTGTGGAAGATATATTGAGGCATGAACTTGTTCACTCTATTTTAGCTCAGAAATCCCCTATCAAACTTGGTAGCCAGAGACTAAATTTAGCGCCTATGTGGATGCATGAGGGCACTGCTGTATACTTTGAAACGCACTTGACCAAAGATAGGGGACGTGGAAAATCAAATCTATTTTCAAACATTCCCAAAAGTTTTTCACAAATTTCATTTGAAAAGATAAATGAAAGTAGAGTATTTCTCTATGAACTAGGCTATAGCTTTATGAATTTTTATGAAAAGAGATATGGAAAAGATGCAATGATAGAACTAATAGATACATATTCTAAAACTCTGTTAAGATTCTTTGACCTAAAAAAATATAATATTGTCTATGAGTGGAACGATAGTGTAGAAAAAAGCACCCCAGTAGGAGAAATCTTCTTAAAAAATACTGCATACCACCTAACTGGGGGAGGAAAATTCCTCTGTTTTTCTGATGGAGAGAAGATAGTAAAAATGGATGTAAGCAAGGGGAAACAATATTATGTGTCTAATGCAACAAATGTAAGATACTTTAAATTTGATGGAGAAAATTTAACAAAAACTTTAGTATTTATATCCAACCTACCTATTGATTTTCAAATAACAGATCAGAAATACAAATTTTTAGGATATATAAACGGTTCTTTAATAGACCAGAAGAGTAACAAAATCACCGCCAGCTTCGAAGATAAGGTAATATTTGTAAATACAGAAAATGGTAGAGAATCTCTTTTAATAAAAGAGGATAATAGCAGCAAAGTACTAATAGACCAAGATAGTGACCTAATCTTTTTCGATCTTATGTTCTCAGAAGCAGGAATTTTCTTCATAGGTAAAAATTATTATGAACGTGGTACATACCTCTTCAAATTAGAAAATGGCAAAATAGAGCGAATTTGCGAATCTAACCCCTCAGCATACATATATGGAAGCAAGATATACTTCACGAAGGATACGGGGTCTAAAATAAGCTTATACGAATACTCAGACAATAACTCTAAAGTCAAAAAGATAATTGAGGGTGATACAATAGAAAATCCTGTAAGGATAGAAGATAAAATATACTTTAATCAACACATTGAAGGTTTTCCCCACATATACTTCACTGATTTAGAATACATAGACGAAATGAACATTATAAAGCAGGAATACAATGCAGTTAAGCATAGCTTCAACTCACCTACTTCCAAAAGATATTCACCAAAGTTAGATTTCACACTCCCTATCCTCTATTGTGATCAGGATATGATGAAAATAAAGCAAGGCATAGGAAATGAAGCTAATGACTTTATCATAAGCCTTTTCGCTATAGCACCATTTCATGCAGTTAAGAATAGGTTTGCTAACAAACCAACCATAGGCATAGAGCTAGCAAATAGAAGTATATTCGTAGAAATGGCATATAACATGATGGGGAAAATATCAACTAAGACCCAACTAAACATTCCTGGTTTTATAAGCAAAATAGGTATGAGTACTGCTTTTTCATCTGGAGTAGAGCTAGAATTTAATTCAATGTTAAAAGAGATGTATTTTGATATTAAAGAACGCCTAGGTTTAGAGATTAACTCAGTAGTACTGTGGGCATCAATTGATTTAAACAGTTCCTTTTCTTCAAACAAATACTTACCAGATAATTCTTCAACTGCTGCCACTGTGGGTTTCTCGTTCAATAACTTTACTACCCAAGCAATGTATAATTCAAACGGTCTCATAATCATCAGTGACGAAAGCATGCCTAATCTTTACCTAAAATCAGAAATTTCACAAAAAAGCCTACTGGTTGGAAACAGAATGGCTATTTTGGGATCCAGTGCATTAGCCTCTTACTACAAACTTGAATTAGATATTGACATAAAGAGAAGTGTATCACCGGAGTCTGTGTTTTATCCAGGAGTAGATGAGTCAATGTTATATATGGACAAAATATCTCTAAATGTAACTCCTGGTATAATTGCTTCAGATGAATTAAAAATATATACCATGGTTAACTGTGGCATTGACTTTCAATTCAAAATATTACACATCATCAATGCAAGCATAAATACAAGCATCACAGCCATTATAAGATCGCAAGCCTATCATGTCTTTTCTATCTTCTTCTACCTACACTAGATACGAATTTTTGTTGGCATAGCATTTAGCTCTAGCTCTCTTATCTTTAACATAAGATTTCTGCTCTTAGGACCAACTTCATAAGCAGATTTATACTCTAACAGTGCTCTATGCTTTCTGTTCATGTCTTCAAATTTCGAAGCAAAATCCATATGAGCTCTATATACATCTAACCCTAATAATAGAGCCATGTCATAACTTCTGACAGCCTCTTTAACTAATCCTAATCTTGAGTACGAATTCCCTAACAAAAAGTAACCAAAAGAATTCTTAGGGTTGAGATCTAATGAACTATTCAACTCTTCAACAGATTTTTGCATATTACCTATCTCGTAGTAAAGATAGCCTAGATATGCTCTCACGTCACTATCCTTAGGATCTATCTGCAATATTTTCTCATAAATCCTAATAGCTATTCTATCTTCATGGATGTAGTGATATATTGCTCCTAACTCTTTTAAAGCCTCTATGTTGCTAGAGTTACGAGAAATTATCTTGTTCAACTTCCAGATCTCAACATTGAGATCTGCTATCTTGGATATTTTTCTAAAAATGGATGTCTTTGGCAACTTACCCCCTCTGATATAATAAATTTTTCATTTAAAGCAGTACACTACTCAACCAAACTATAAAGAAGTTCTATCTCCTCTTTCCATATCGAGGGATCAACTGTCTCTAAAATTAAGGGAATGTCTTCAAAGTAATCAGAGTTCATTATATATTTGAATACTTCTAGACCTATATATCCCTTACCTAAACTTTCATGCCTATCTTTTTTACTACCTAACTCAGTCTTAGAGTCATTTAAGTGAAGGCCTGACAAAAATTCAATTCCAACCTTGTCAACAAACTCATCAAAAAATGCTCTAGAAGAGTCCCTACTTAAAAGATTATACCCTGCAACAAAAGAATGACAAGTGTCAATACATACTCCTACCAATTCTTTATTCTCTACCCCCTCTATTATCCTGGACAAATGTTCTAACTTATACCCTATATTACTACCTTGTCCTGCTGTATTCTCTATGACAACTTTAACCTCTGGCACTTCTTTGTTTGCAATATTTACACTTTCAGCAACCTTATCCAAACACTCTTCTTCACTTATTTCTCTCAAGTGGCTACCAGGATGCACATTCAAAGCTTTTATACCAAGCCTTCTACATAGCTTCAGCTCAAATATCAAGGACTTAATCGACTTCTCTCTACCTTCCTCTTTAGGGCTACCCAAATTGATAAGGTAACTACCATGAGGCAGTATCATATCCTTACTGATATCAATCTTAGATAAATTAAAATTAAACTTATCTACCTCATCTTCTCCAAAAGGCTTAGTAAACCACTGCCTTTGATTTTTAACAAACAGGGCAAAAGCCTTAGCATTTATGCTGGCTGCATTCGTTACGGCCTTGGACACCCCACCTGATGCACTTACATGCGCTCCTACTCTCTTCATTTACTTTAGTATAGATAGCTCCGGTAATTTTAATGAATCAGACTTAGGAGTCCAATTAACCGGGCAAACCTCTCCTGAGTTACTTCTGGTAAACTTAGCAGCTTGAAGTTTCCTTAGTATCTCATCTATATTTCTACCAATGCTATTATCATTTACATCTTTGGAGACTATAAATCCTTCTGGATCTATTATCAATGTAGCTCTAAGAGACATTCCTCTTGGCTCTTCAAAAACGTCAAAAAGCTCTGTAAGATCACCCTTTACATCGGCAGCCATAGGATAAGATATTTTTCCTATTCTAGGATCCTTTTCTGACCAAGCCTTATGAACGAAAGCACTATCTCTACTTACACTGATAACTTCAGCGCCTTCTGAAACAAAGTCACTGTACTTATCTGCAAGTTCTGAAAGTTCAGTAGGACATATGAATGTAAAATCTGCTGGATAGAAGAAAAGAACTACCCACTTACCCTTAAAATTATTGATATCAACTTTCTTTATATCATTATTTTGAAATATATCTATTTTACTATCTAGACCTATTAGATCCAATTCTTCATAAAAATTCTCTCCAATGTTCATCTTTACCTCCTTTTTATTGAATTGTAACACAAAACTAAGATTTTATCTCTTTTATAATCTTGTCAACCAAATCACTGTTCTCTGATAGAAGAGCTCTAACCGCTTCTCTTCCCTGGCCTAGCTTTTCATCTCCCATACTAAACCATGCTCCATTTTTCTTTATAATGCCCTTATTAAGAGCTAAATCTATAACCTCTCCTACTCTAGAGACACCTTTTCCGTATATTATCTCAAAACGCGCCTCCCTAAATGGAGGGGCAACCTTGTTTTTAGTAACTTTAACTTTAACTTCATTACCAACAATTTTATCACCCTGTTTTATTGACCCTATTCTTCTAACATCAACTCTTACTGAAGCATAAAATTTAAGTGCTCTACCACCACTTGTTGTCTCACTAGGACCATAACCAAATGAGTTAACTTTTTCTCTTATTTGATTTATAAATATCATCAAAGTATTTGACTTTGATATATTTCCTGAAAGCTTTCTTAACGCTTGGCTCATTAACCTAGCCTGCAGACCAACATGAGCATCTCCCATCTCTCCTTCTATCTCTGCTTTAGGAACAAGAGCAGCAACAGAGTCTAAAACTATAATATCTACTGCACCACTTCTAACAAGTACATCGGCTATCTCTAGAGCTTGTTCTCCTGTATCAGGCTGAGAGACTAGTAGGTCGCTTACATTTACGCCTAAATTTTTGGCATAGGTAGGGTCAAGCGCATGTTCAGCATCTATGAACGCAGCAGTACCACCACTTTTCTGTACTTCAGCTATTGCGTGAAGTGCAATAGTGGTCTTACCAGAAGACTCAGGACCGTATATTTCAATTACCCTTCCCTTAGGAAATCCGTTTATACCCAGTGCAGCATCTAAATTCAAGCTACCTGAGGAAACAACATCAAAAGTCTGTCTGGCTCTAGCACCTAACCTCATTATAGATCCTTCACCAAAATCTTTATGCAACTGCTTTATGGCTAAATCTAAAGCTTTATTTTTACTATCTTCTTTTTTCAAAATCATATCTCCTTTATTCTTTGTACAATATGTAGATTCTACCAAAATTCTTCAAAAGTTTGAATTAATAAAAGGAGATTAAGACAAAATATTAATTATTCTAGTTAATTCCTCTTCATCAACTCTTTTGTAGAGAGGATTTGGTCTGCCAATTTTATGTATAAGAGGAAAATTTTCTTCTAAATTCCATAAACCAGGTTTGCTCGGAACATCTGTCAAAAGGAGTTGATCTTTCCAAAATGTAGCCATTTTATCAGGAACTATGGGGCTCATTAGAATTGCCAAAGTTCTAGCATGATCCAAGCAGGAGTATAATACCTTAGACAACTCTTTTTTATCAGTTTTAGCAAGATTCCATGGCTCCTTTGAATCAATGAAAGAGTTACCTAAAGAAGAAAATTCTAATATTTTCTTTATACCTGCTCTTATCTCACCTTTCTCAAATAAAATACCAATATCATTAGAGAAAATCTTTTTTTCGCTAAGAATAGGGTAGGACGGCATTTCTGATAAAGATATCTCACCATCAAAATATTTATTAATCATACTCACAGTTCTATTAAAAAAGTTAGCAACATTTCCTATAAGCTGACTGTTGACAACTTGCCGAAATTCTTTCCATCTAAAGTCTGAATCTTTTGATTCGGGTAAGCAAGAGGCAAGATAGAAACGTAACATATCTATATCTAAACTCTCATCATGGATGTTAGTACAGAAGACACCTATAGACTTACTTTTTGAGAATTTTTCTCCCTCAAATGTGAGATAGTTGTAACCTACAACGTTGTAAGGTAGCTTTCTATTAGCAGCAATAAGGATACTAGGCCAAAAAACTGTATGAAAAGGTATGTTGTCTTTTCCCAGAAAATGAAATATTTCCCGATCTTCCCAATTCACACCCAGCTTTTTAGCAAAAGTCATATAACCTATAGGAGCATCAAACCAGACATAAAACACCTTACCCTCGTATCCATCCAGAGGCACTGGAACTCCCCAAGACATATCTCTAGTTATAGATCTAGCTCTCAAACCCTCTTTTATCCACTTCTTTGCTTCACTATAGACATTTTTTTTGAAAATATCTCTCTTACTCTCTAACCACTCATCCAATTTAGAAGATATCTTAGCTAAATCTAAGTAGAGATGGGTAGATTTTCTCAAGACTGGGGTGGACCCTGAAAGTATAGATTTAGGGTTCACTAACTCTTTTGATGAGAGCACCTTACCACAAGATTCACATTGATCACTGTTAGCTTCTGACCTACAGGAGGGGCACTCCCCAATCAAAAATCTATCAGGAAGGAACATTTTATCTTCTTCAGAATAGTATAGCTCTTCTTCTTTCTCTACCACATAACCACTGTTATATATATCAAGAAAGATCTCTTGAGTCATATCAAAATGCTCTTCATCAGATGTTCTGGAATATATATCATAGCTAATATTCATTCTTTCATAAATCTTTTTATGAATCTCATGAAGATTATCCACAAAATCCTTAATATTCTTATCTTCTTTTCCAGCAGCTATTACAGATGGAGTTCCATGCTCATCAGAACCTCCGACAAAAGTTACATCGTAACCCTTCTGTCTACAGTACCTAGCAAAAATGTCAGCAGGCAAGTGGCAACCTACCATATGCCCCATATGGGGGATATTGTTTATATAAGGCAGAGCTGATGTTATTAATACTTTTTTCTTCATAACTCTATTCTAAAGAGATAAGTTAATATCTCTTCTCTTATGTGAGCTGCCATGCTGTAGTAAAGTCTAGATGCTTCAATTTTGTACTGAACTATAGGATCCTGTTGTCCATAGGATCTAAGGTGTATCCCTTCTCTTAAAGAGTCAAGATTAGAAAGATTTTCTCTCCATCTGCCATCTATTACTTGAAGCATTATTCTCTTTATTGAATCTTCTCTGCCCTCTAATTTGTTCTTTAAATGCTCAAAAATTGATGACTCTATATCTTCTATACCTTTTATATCAAAGCTAAACTTATCACTGAAATAACCAATGAAAGACTCTACATCAGGGTTATCACCCATATAGGTGCTCTTTGCACCTGAAACAACCTTATCTATTATCGATTTAAGTTTTTCATAGAGAGATTCATCATTCAAAATTTCTTTTCTCTGTTTATATATAACTTCTCTCTGCTTATTGACAACATCATCATACTCAAGAAGTTGCTTTCTAACACTAAAATTCCTTGCTTCTACCCTTTTTTGAGCACTTTCTATGGAGTTGTTAACACTTCTATGCTGTATAGGATCTTTTTCACTATATCCCATTCTTAACATCAGACTAGCAACCCTTTCTGAACCAAACATTCTCATCAAATCATCATCTAGAGATATGTAGAATTGCGTCTCTCCAGGATCTCCTTGCCTTCCTGCTCTACCCCTAAGCTGGTTATCTATTCTTCTGCTCTCATGACGTTCTGTACCAAGTATGAAGAGCCCACCTAATTCGAGAACTTTTTGCTTCTCTTCTGAACATCTCCTTATATACTTCTTTATAAGATCTTCATAACCAGGGTCTTCCTCACTCAGCTCCCTATTAGCTAAAAATTCAGGGTTACCACCTAAAACTATATCAGTACCTCTACCTGCCATGTTAGTAGCTATGGTTACAGCTCCAAATCTACCAGCTTGAGCAATTATGTCTGCCTCTTTCTCATGATGCTTAGCATTCAAAACATTGTGAGGGACATTATTTTTTCTTAGCATCTTAGATATAACCTCTGACATCTCAATAGAAGCTGTACCTACTAGTATAGGTTGACCTTTTTTGTGAACCTCTTCTATCTTTTTTACTATAGCACTCATTTTCTCTTTACCTAGTATGTATACCAAGTCTGAATGATCAACTCTAGCTATAGGCCTATTTGTTGGAATTGACACTACATTCAAGTCATATATCATTGAAAATTCTGTCTCTTCAGTTTTGGCAGTACCTGTCATACCAGCTATTTTGTTATAAAGTCTAAAGTAATTTTGTATAGTAATTGTAGCCAGAGTACGGTTTTCTGATGCTATTACAACCTTCTCTTTAGCTTCTATAGATTGATGTAGGCCATCAGAGTACCTTCTGCCATCCATTAGTCTTCCTGTAAATTCATCAACTATTATTACTTTTCCATCTCTAACTATGTAATCCTTATCCTTTTTGAAGAGCTCTTTTGCCCTTAAGGCTTGGTTAAGAAAGTGGGTTAATTCTACATTTTTTTCAGAGTACAGGTTATCTATATCTAGTATTTTTTCTACTTTCGCTATACCCTCTTCTTTCATAAGAACAGAATTCTCTTTTTCATCAACTTCATAATCTGAATCTTTGCCTAACTGTTTTGCAACACTTGCAAACAGTTCATATATTTTCATCATATCTTTAGATGATCCAGATATTATCAGAGGTGTTCTTGCTTCATCAATTAAGATACTATCTACCTCATCAACTATTACAAAGTTAAGATTTTTTTGTACAACATCATCCAAGCTTTGAGTCATATTATCTCTTAAGTAGTCAAATCCGAACTCATTATTTGTACCATAGACAATGTCAGAAGAGTACTCTTTCTTTCTCTCTTCTGGTGACATACCAGCAACAATAACACCAACGCTCAGTCCTAAAAATTCATAAATCTTACCCATCCACTCTTTGTCTCTTTTAGCAAGGTAATCATTGACTGTAATAACATGAACGCCCCCTCCAGTTAACGCATTCAAGTAGACAGGTAGAGTAGCGACCAAAGTTTTACCTTCACCTGTCCTCATTTCAGCTATCTTACCTTGATGAAGCACTACACCACCAATTAATTGAACATCAAAATGCCTCATACCCAACACACGTTTTGATGTCTCTCTAACTGTTGCAAAAGCTTCAGGTAAAATAGACTCCAATGACTCCCCTTGAGAAACCCTCTCTTTAAACTCTTTTGTCTTCAACTTTAATTCTTCATCAGAAAGAGAAGAAAATTGATCCTCAAGATCATTAATTTTATTAACATAGACTTTTATTTTATTTATGGTCCTTGAATCTCTAGTCCCAAAAATACTTTCAAAAATTTTACTTAACATATCTAAATCCTTTCAACAGGAATATTCTATCATAAAAAAATTTTAATGAACTTGTTGAAGCACAAAACATAAAGGGAAAATACATAAAAAAAGTGTACATAATTCTACCTACCATTTCCTTCTTATCTTTACTAATGCTGTTAATAGCAATTAATCACCTTAAGCAGAAGTAATAGTACTCAATCAAATAAAAATCATAATTCAACTACCGTAATGTCTCAGTTGAAAGAGTAGAGATTATAATCAAATAATGAAATTGATCATTTAACAATTCATATAAAAGCATTAATATCTCCTCTTAATTACCAATATGACGTAATTTTCTAAAACCATACAGAAAATTTACAAAAAACTAGTATTATTCAAGCTTTAATTAACAAGCAGTCTATTTATATATATTATCCCTTGCATTCACAAATGTGTCAGTAGTAGCAATAACAACTTCTTAGACCATCCCCATCCTCACTTGCTTCTAATGAAGTTTTACTAGAATAAATGATAAACTAAGTCTATTTAGTAATTTTTCTACGATCCGATCTCATTGCTGCTTCGGGGCTACTTGGCGTTGAAGTCACACGAGATTGAAATTTAGCTAAGGAGGATCTGCCTGGTGATTCTACATGCTTTTTTGAAATCACACGAAGAAAGGGTGGCGAAGAGCTTCCTCTACCCGATTTCACTTTTGTTCTTGAACTCCCTTTTGAGGAACTTGGTCCCTTTCCCAAAATATTGTTGCCATGATCATTCATTAGTTTTTCTAAAAAATGAATATTCGTTATGCTTTTAGTAACCTCCTCTAACTTATCCCTTCTAAAAAGCACAACTTTTCTCTTGGCCTCAGTTATTTTCTTCTTCAACAATTCATGTTCTGAGGCACCTGACATCTCCTCCCAGTTATCTAATATCTTCTCAATTTTAGACTTATCACCCACATTTAATAAAAAATTCCCAATAAGAAATTTGAATATTGGAACAAATCTTTCTATGTCATTAACATTTTCATAATTATCTACAAAAGCGAATATACTCCCTGTTAAAAAATTTCTCCCTTCCTTATTTAAGCTTACTTTATTGTGACTATTCAAAAAATATTTTTTTTCGGACATATAAATAATAGATCTTGCTAAAAATTGCAAATCACTAGGATTGCAGTGTGAAGATGAAACTACACCTCCTGAAAGACTAAATGATGCTAGCATAAAAGGATCTATACCAATTATATCAGTAGCAGCGAAGTATTGTGCAAATCTAGGCAGACATGCATTTAAACTTCTAATTTTTGCAAACCCACCCTGGTTTCTGTATTTTAGCGTCAAATGCACTAAATTAAGCCCTGTAGCAGTCCTCTCTTCAAAAGCTCTCTCAAGGGGACAAGAACCCTCAACAAACAACTTGTCATAAGCTTCTCCAAAAACAACATCATTCCTTTCACATCTCATAGAAAATAGAAGATGAATAAAAGAAAAATCATCAAACAGTGACGGCTCAAAAGGATCCTCAAGTTCTTTAGGGTCTTCCAGAAAGCATTTTACTAATTTTCTTACTTTTAACTGATCTAACTCTATGAAATCATCTCTCGCATAGTTTGTATCCTCTATCAAACCATCAATTTTGCCTTTTACCTCAATAGAAGGAAAATAACTCCAACAACCACAAATAAACAATAAATAGACATAAATCATAATTACCTCCTAATAAGAAATTACACAAACAATTTCAAATTAATTCTGTATAATTCATTCATATTTGAATAAAAATGAAACAAAATATTAGAATTCCTCCTTTTTCCTCCAAATCACTCTTAAAACTTGCTGAAATCAAGTTCTAAAGCACCTCCTTTAAGCCTCTCAACTACCCTATCAATTCACTAGCTTTAGCTCTCTCTTCGCTTTTTATTAAAATCTTCATCCCGGGATTATTTAACAGCTTTTTTCTTTTTCAGATTTCCAAATCAATATCTTATTGGCCAATTCTGAAATATTGCAAAGGGGTCCTATCTGATTATATCTGTAGAAGAAAAACTTGTACCTGGTGTAAAGAGTTTAATTTGTCAAACCCACTTTGATTTCCATATTTGAAAACTAATATACACCAAATTAAATTCAGCACTAGCCCCTTCTTAAAAGGCCTTATTAATAAAGGCTCTTCCTTAACCATAACACTATAGGTATCCTCAAAATGATAGTTATTCTTACTACAATCCATAACAAATATAAAAAAAAGGCCCTCGGACAAAGAAATCTGAAATGGATCCTACAACTTATCAAAGCTTATAACAAAAGCCCCCCTAATTCTATAAATTCGTCTTCCATATAGTTTTCACTAAATTTTATTTAATCGTCAACCCTTTCTTTTGGTAGCAAATGTCCAAAACTATTCTGACAACTACACACTAATAATAAAAATCACAATAAAATATTGTAAATTTTTGTAAATAGATCTAGGCTTTTCTAAACTCAAAGATAAACCGTGATTGCTTTTAACCCAGGTACCTCTCCCTTAGATTTATTGTTTACTAAACAGAATATAACAACACTTACGAAGAAAAAGCAAGCCCCTCTCTCTTAAAATTAATATACCAAAAAATCTCTTTCCTTCCCTATTATCCTATTAATGCGAAGTAGTAAGGGCACTAGAAGGAACTTTTTCAAAATCAACGTGACCTTGTTTTTCAGTACTTAATCGTCTTTCGTGTGAGTCTTTCTCCTCTAACCTCTCTTTTTCCGATTCTAACATTTCCATTTTAGCATTCAATACCCTTATTTTAGCATGCAATTCCTCTCTATTTGCTTTCAACAACTTATGATAAGAGGGTTCACTTCGACGATAAAAGAGTTCCCCCATCTTTTCCCTTCCTCTAACAATGTTATTCCTTTCAGCATACAATACATCCATTTCAGCATGCAATTCACTTTTATTTGCTTCCAACAACTCAATCTGAAGATCAATATCCTCCCTAGAGGTCTTTGAAGCCAAGATACGCGTAGACGCATCTATGAAGGCATCAAGCTTCCTCTCTAAAGCCGTTAACCTTTCCTCTACATTGTCTGATTTTTTCGTTTTTGATGATGTGGCTTTGTCTTCCTTTCCCGTTGTATCACAATCTTCATCCTGAGTATCATTTGACAGCTCTTGTTCTTTTCCAGATTGGGAAATCAACATATCATTGACCATTTCTGAAAGATCATCCTCACTGCACTTTTTAACTTGTTCTATAACTTCACCTATCCTCTGTTGCAAAAAATTATGGTTCTTGGCTCCAGAAACCTCTTCCCAATTGTCCAATGCTTCTAATACCTTACTCTTACCCAATTTAGACATAACATTTCCAAGAATAAATCTAAATATTGGAATGAATCTTTCTACATCATCTTCATCTTCATAACTATCAACAAAAGCAGATATACTCCCAGTTAAACTATCTTTACCTTCCCTATTTTTAATTAAATTACCTTCACTATCTAAAAAATAACTTTTGCTCGACATATAAGAAATTGATTCTACTAAAAAGTTTATATAATTTTGACAATAGTCGGGCTTTGCTACCTGTCTTGAAATTATACGTACTGCTAACATAAAAGGATCTTCTCCAATAATATTGGAAGATTTGAAATACTTTTCTGATATAGGTAAAGATTTTATCTTTTCAAACCCACTTTGATTTCCATATTTTAAAGCAAGGTGTACCAAATTAAGTCTATTTCTAGTACTTACTCTAAAGGCCCTTTCAAGAACATCCGGCTTATCCTCAAACAATTTAGCATAGGCATTTTCAAAAAGAGTATCATTCTTTTCACACTCCATAGCAAATACGAAATGAATAAAAGAAAAGCCCCCAAAAAATGAAGTTTCAAAAGGGTCGCTCAACTCTTCAGGCTTATCAACAAAAGACTCTACCATCCCCCTAATCTTTGATTGATCTAACACCATAGTTCCGTCTTTTATGTAATTCTTCCTAGATTTCATAAAATCATCAATTCTTCCCTTTGGTTTTATAAAAGAAAAATCACTTTGACAACCACTAAACAACAGTAAAAAAATATAAGTCATAACTACCTCCTAAAAGTAAAAAACTACCCTACTAAATTATCAAGCCCATGAGATTTAAGTAAATTTTCAGCTCTCTCAATAGAATTTTCAATAATTTCTACCAGTCCACTACCACATTCTAACAACTCCTCAAAAGAGGGTTCAGAATTAAGAATTTTATTAACATTCTCCTCACTAAAGTTACCATCCAAAAAGATTTTCTCCCCCATCAGAATAAACTCAGCTCTTCTCTCCTCTTCCTTTTCTTTCTCTTTCTTAACACCTTGCAAACCAAAGAAATGAGGATGCCTCTTCCTTATATGTCCATGATAATCTTCAAGTCGTTTAGAAAGATTTTCTACTTTTTCCAAAACTTCTTTGTAACTTTCATATTTCCCCTCACAAATAGCTTTCAAAGCTTTGTGAAAAGATTCATAATGACTATCTAAATATTTGAATGCAAATTTAATATCCTTTTCTGTCATTAATACTAATTTATTTGAGAGAAAATGCTTTCTAAAAGACCCTACAATAGTTGAAGCTAAATTACCCTTATAGGCAACTCCAAACAAATAAGCACTTGCATAAAAAGAGGAAGTATCCCCAACATTAGCAACCACATCCACTAAAAATTTCCCCACTGTTTTTGTCTTTTCCCATACCCTTGCTTTGATTGCCCCTTTTGGATTTGCACCATTCTCAAAAAGAACTTTCATAGCCATATCATTGCCTGAATTAGCTGCAATAAGTAAGAGTTCTCTTCCATACTCTTTCAGATTAGGCTTAAAGCCTTTGGGTTCATTTTGTAATTCCTCTTTCAACATAGACCTAAATATGTTGTTTTCGAAACATTTTATAGAAAGTGCCGTTGCTCCTAAAAAAGATTTATTGTTAACCCTTAGGAGTTCTTTGGAGTACCCAGTTAGTCCTTTTAAATACTCAAAAAGAGTACTATTACCATAAGTTGAGCAAAGATGATACACCGTATTACCTTTGCCGTCTACAGCAAGATTCATAATGGAGGGATTAACCTTTAAAATTATTTCTAAAATACCAGTTAAATCTCCCTTTTTTCTTACTATGTTAGCCAACAAGCAAAAAGGAGAAACTCCATCTCCCAATGATGGATTAGTAATACCGAAATCATACCTATAATGAACCTTATCTGAAACTGATTCAATAAAATATCTTAACTCCTCAACCATTCCAATAGTAAGCATATGGGAAATTACCCTTCTACCTTCATAATCTTTTTCATCAAATAATGTTAAATCTGATAAATTGCTATATTCGTCACCAGACAGTTTATCTAATAAACAATCCACACAACCCCTAATAATAGACTTTTTAAACTCAACCCCTCTTTCCAATTCACCTACAAGCACCATTAACTTGTTTCTACCTACATTGTCTTTAAAATCAACTAAATCTGACTTCATCCATTCACTCAACTTATTTTTATCCTCTAAACAAATATCACAATTACCAAAACCCCTACACTTGCAGTCATCAGACACCTTTAATCTGGATAAAACATCCTGCCCCAAAAAGCCCTTGCTTTTCTTCTGAGTAAAGCCCAAGACACAGGAATTCAAAATGAATATAAAAACTATTATCAACACCTATACCCCCATTATATGAATAATTTTTGCACATAAGCAATTTTATCACATTATCCTTTTTAGTCAATAATAAATATATAATTATTACTACTGCCAAAAATTGTTCATTTATTAAATTAAGCAAGTTAAATTTGTATTAATAAACAATTAATAAGTCTAAATAATAAATTAAATTAATGCCATTTGCTTACATGGAAAAATATTTACAAGATACTGTGAGATTAAGAAAAACAAAATTTCAATTCCTATTCCTCTAACAATTAATTTGACAATCTTTAAATTTTTAGATCCACTCAAAATCATTGCTAAAAAAACTTTGATCAAATAAGCTTGTAATTTACTTTAAGAATTATTCCTGGCACATATAATTCAGTTAACGGAGATCCTATAAAGTTTTCATTTCTCCACACATATGTATTCTTAGTACACTTGCAATCTGGATAAATCTTTATACGTTAGTAATATTTTCAAAGTTGAATGAGCACACCGCTTCTATTAAAAAATCGCATTATCTCACCTTCTTTATTTATAAAATTACCTCTATACACTCACATTAAGAGCTTTATAAAAAGTGTTAACACAGTCTAATAATTGAATAGGGGGGCTATTTAATGCAAAATTTCATATACCTAGAAGATTAAATGCAATTTTTGCTTAGGGATACTTTTTCTTTTTCTAAATCCTCCTCAAATTAAATAATAGGTCCTTAGCACACTAAAGAGCCCTCAATATCACTAAAAATACTTGTCTAAGGAACATCAAGCTCTTAAAGACAAATCTAACATACTCTTATTTCCAATTTACATAGATATGTTAGTTAGCTCTATGCTAACAAAAAATTCTCTCAATTTATCAATCTCATTTAAAATCTCTACCGATTCCTGTTTTACTAGCTCTTTAAGAGAATTCAACTCTTCCTTAACATCAATAATAGACCCAACTATCTGCTTTTTAGTAAATTTATTTCCACTTCTCTTTTCACAACTAATATCTTTACCAATAATAGCCTTATCAATAAAAGCCAAGCTAGTTGACTTATCTATGAAATTATCTAATTCCTCTTTGTTACAAAGTTTTATTTCTTCTATGACCTTTTTTATCTTACTCTTTAACAAACAATGCTTAGATATATCTGCTATCCCCTCCCAGCCATCTATAGCTCTCAATATTTTATATCTGTCATCTAAGTTAGATAACAAATTGCCAAAAAGAAACTTAAGTACTAAAATGAAATGTTCTATATCATCAACATTTCTGTAACGCTTAGTAAATGTAAAGATACTCCCCATCAGAAAATTTCTTTCTCTCTTATCTCTACTTATATCACCTTCACTATTCAAAAAATACCTTTTTTCAAACATGTACAGAAGATTTGTTGACAAAAACCTTAAATATCCAGGGCTATAGGAAGAATAACCTATGACGCCAAAAGCAAGTGTAGAAGCAGCAACCATAAAGGGATCAACGCCAATTATATCAGCAGAAGTGAAGCATTCTCTTTCATACTTACCAGCACAAGCTTTTATTTTTTCAATTCCAGTTTGATTCCCATACTTAAGCGCTAAATGTACCACATTCATCCCAAGGCGGTCTTTCTTTGTAAATAATTCATTAGGAATAACTGTACCATCTTTAAATAATTTGCGCCAGGCATCTTCAAAAAGAAAATCCTCTATTCCACACTCCATGGAGAATAGCAAATGAATAAAAGAAAACCTACCAGACAAATTCATCCTAAAAGGTTCCTGAAGTTCTTCTGGACTACTAGTAAAGTACATTATCATTTCTCTTACTTTTATTTGATCTAAATTAATGGAATTAGTCTTTGTATAATTTCTATAATGTTCAACTAATTGATCAATCTTTCCTTTAGATTTCAAATGAAAAAAATTCCCCCAGCAACTAGTAATCAATAAAAAGCAAACAGCAATCATATCTACCTCTTTCTACTTTCTAGAAATGCTCTTGAATAAATTATAACAGACAAACATTTGCTTATATTATTCCACTTTTCCTACTAAACAACATGTGTAAAAGATATCAATTTCTTTTGCTCAGTAAAAAGCTATTACTTTCAGGAGATGTCATAATGACAACTATATAGCACAAAATTTTTGTTAATCTACTTTTTTCTGTATCCCCCTTGAGAATTACTCAAGATAACCTCCCATTATTCATCCCTTTTTCTTCAAAATCACTAAATAATTCTTCCTTATTCTTTTTTTGTGCTCTATTGTTCTGTTATGCTTACCCAAGCTATCTAAACTAATCTATGTTGATCAAAAGAAATTTGAAGCTAGAAATGAAATTACATACATCTTAAACATTTATTATAAATAATGCCATACTCATTTATGGAATGCTTTGTGGAAATACCCAAGTCCTATTACTACTTCTATAAACACAGGGAGATGCCCTCCCTATAAAATAATACAACTTAATATACACTTCTATCACTACTTTTTCAAGACTTAGAAGCCGATACCTTTCTTCGAGATTTCCTACCTTCCTTGTTTCTTTTGGGAGTTTTAGCCTTTTGTACATCCTACTTCTAAGAAGTACCTTCTGAAGCCTCTCCCATAACCATAGGAGAATCCCTCTCCAATTTGAACTCACTTGACGGACGTGGTTGT
>DCBY01000030.1:0-1279 GCA_002313635.1 Fusobacteriia bacterium UBA1095 | reverse complement strand
TCTAATATAAAACTATCTAATTCTCTCTCTAGTAGAGCTGGTATTTCAACTTTCACATCCTCTTTCCAATTTCCTAATAGTTCTAATGCTTTTTCTTTGCTATCTAAACTAATTGCTACGTTGCTTAAAAGAAATTTGAAAACCGGAATGAAATCATGCATGTAGCGCTCACTTTCAGATTCATCTTCAATATTATCATACCCTTCGTAAACAACAATATTTATTGCTCCATTTAGTGATGTCTGACCCATCATATCTACATTCAACGAACCTTGCTCATTTAAAAAATATCTCTTGGGAGCCATATATTGAATAGCTTCCTTCAAAAATAATACAGTCCCACCATTCTTAAACCCCTCAGGATTACCACAAAAACCCATAAATTGGGCCACTAAGGATAGGCATGCTAACATAAAAGGATCCCTTCCAAATGAATTGGTAGAAATAAAATACTGACTCAAGTCTCTCCTTTCAGCAATTTCCTTTATCTTTTCAAAGCCCCTTTGATTCCCATGATTTATAACTAAGTGAATTATGTTATAGTCAAGAATTGTCTTTAAATCAAACATTTCTTCTTCTGTAACTTTTCTTTGGGTAAGTATTTCATATGCTTTGTCAAATAGCCCACCTTCCTCATCACACTTTAGTGCAAAGAGTAGATGAACAAAAGAAAAACCACCATATGCAGCAGAAGCAAAAGGATCCTCTAACTCATTAAGATTGTTAACAAACTCTTCTATTACCCTTTTTAATTTGGATTGATCAAGCTCCCATACCTTATCTCCCCATAAGTTCCTGGTTTCAGATATCAGGTCATCAACTTTCCCTTTGAATTTACCAACAGAAATGTTACTAAAACAATTTGTAAATAGCAGCAATAAAAAGATAAACATACCCCCTCCTAAATATTTCAATGTAGTTATTCATTATTCTAACTAAAGCAACCTCTGTCTTATCAATAATACAAATTAATATGCACCTCTTCTAATTACTACCTTTTCTAGACTTAGCAACTGATACTTTTCTTCGAGATCGCCCACTTTTCTTGCTTCTTTTGGCAGTTTTGGCCTTTTTAGAAGGTAGAGTTTTGGCATCGTACTTCTTCTGCACTTTATCCTCTTCTGCATCAGATTCTGATGTCATTGCTAGAGAATAAGATGAAGGAGCACCTTCTGAAGCCTCTCCCATACCCATAGGAGAATCTCCCTCCACTTTTAACTCACTTGACGGATGTGGTTGTATACCTTTTTCATTTATATACTCTTCTATTGTTTTCTCT
>DCBY01000031.1 GCA_002313635.1 Fusobacteriia bacterium UBA1095 | reverse complement strand
TGCTGCATTTACTTCTGCTCCTTTCTCTATCAATAAATTATACACTTCCCTATGACCATTATTTGCTGCCATCATCAATGCTCTTAATCCAAATTCATTTGCTGCTTCTATTTCTGCCCCTCTTTCTAGTAACATTTCACACACTTTTCCATAGCCATGCATTGCCGCCAATATCAACGCTTGTGTTCCGCGAGTATTTGTTGTATTTGCTTTTGCCCCTCTTGTTAACAGTAACTCGCACACTTCTTCATGCCCACGCTCTACCGCAAATATTAGTGCAGCACCTTCATATTTATCTGCTACATTTACTTCTGCTCCTTTCTCTATCAATAGCTCACATATCTCTTTATGTCCATTCTGTGCCGCTATCATTAGTGCAGTAGATCCGTCATTATCTGCTGCATTTACTTCTGCTCCTCTTTCTAATAACAACTCACACAGCTCTCTGTGGCCATCTTCTGCTGCAAGTATTAATGCTCTCATTCCATCATTATCTGCTATATTAACTATTGCTCCCTTATCTAACAACAATTCACACACTTCTTTGTAGCCATTTTTTGCTGCAAGTATTAGAGCTGTTATCCCATTATTGTCTTGTGCATTGGCTCTTGCTTTTGTATCTAGCAACAGCTTGCAAATCTCTTTATGGTTATTAAAAGCTCCCAATATCAATGCTCTTGCTCCATTATCATTTTTTGCATCAACTTCTGCTCCTTTTGACAATAATAGCTTGCACACTTCTTCATGCCCACGCTCTACCGCAAACATTAGTGCAGTCCACCCCTCTCCATTTTTTGCATCAATTTCTGCTCCTCTTGACAACAATAGCTCGCACACTTCTTCATGCCCATTATCTGCTGCAAACATCAGTGCAGTCCATTCATTTTTGTCTAATTCATTACCTTCTGACTCTGCATATACTTTTGTTGAAAATAATTCTTGCCTTTTTTTATGTTTATAATATGCAGTCCATCTATTAGTTTTCAAACCAATTTGTGCTCCTCTATCTAGCAGCAGTTTGCAAATTTCTTTCTGTCCAACATATGCTGCTCTCATCAGTGCAGTCCATCCTTCTTTATTTTTTGCATCAATTTGTGTTCCTCTTGACAACAATAGCTTGCAGACTTCTTTATGTCCATTTTCTGCTGCAAATATCAGTGCATTATCCTGACTTCTATCTATTAACAACTTACACACCTCTTTATGTCCATTCTGTGCTGCCATTATTAGTGTAGTATATCCATTATTATCTGCTATATTTACTTCTGCTCCTTTCTCTATCAATAGCTCACAGATTTCTTTGTGGCCATTTTGTGCTGCCAGCATTATTGTGGTCCACCCATTTTCATCCCTTGTATCAACCTGTGCTCCTCTTGACAACAATAGCTTACAGATTTCTTTGTGGCCATTTTCTGCTGCCATCATTATTGCACTCCACCCATATTCATCTGCTGCATCAATCTGTGCACCTCTGCCTATCAATAGCTCACAGATTTCTTTATGTCCATTTTGTGCTGCCAGCATTATTGCAGTCCACCCATATTCATCTGCTGCATCAATCTGTGCACCTCTGCCTATCAATAGCTCACAGATTTCCTTGTGTCCATTTTGTGCTGCCAGCATTATTGCAGTCCATCCATGTTCATCCTTTGTATCAACCTGTGCCCCTATATCTAAAAGTAGCTCACAGACCTCTTCATGTCCATTTTGTGCTGCTAGCATCATTACAGTCCATCTGTGTTTATTTGCTATATCGATCTGTGCACCTCTGCCTATCAATAGCTCACAGATTTCTTTATGTCCATTTTGTGCTGCAAACATCAGTGCAGTCCATCCATGTTTATTTGCTGTATCAATCTGCGCTCCTCTGCTTACCAGTAGTTCACATACTTCTTTATGTCCACGCTCTGCTGCAAACATCAGTGCACTCCATCCTTTTCCATTTGTTGAATCAACCTGTGCTCCTCTTGACAACAATAGCTCGCATACTTCTTTATGTCCATTTTCTGCTGCTCTCATCATTGCAGTCCGTTCATGTTTATCTATTGTATCAACCTGCTCCCCTTCCTCTAGCAGTAGCTCACACACCTTTTTGTGACCATTTTGGGCCGCTAACATTAATGTAGTCCATCTATCTTCATCCACTTTTTTATTTACATCTGTATTGTTACCTTCCAAAAGATATTTTACTACCTCTTCTTTTCCAAGTACTGACGCTATAAGTAAAAAATAATCCTTTATGTCCTTTTTTTCATCTTCTAGCTTTTTTATCATGTCTTCCATCAGCTCTTCCATATATATGAAAAGTATTTCCGTAGTATTTACTCTTCTTCGGTGAGTTAAGCTCCTTTCATCGTTATAATTTTCTAATATCCATGTTTTGTCTTTGCTTTTTATCTCCTCTTTTCTACCTTCTACTATCAATTGCTCTAATTCTGTTGCTTCTATTCTTTTCAAAAATTCTTTTTCTAATTCTTTGTCTTCATTTTCTTTTATTTTCAACAATAGTCTGTAGTCTAATTGTTCCTGCGGTATTAATTTAAATATTGCCAAATTTCTTGTGCCTATCATTTTTTCATATATTTTTTCTGGGTACCCAAAAGGTTCTACATTTATTAATAATTCAATTGCTTCTAAATTCTCAACCTCTATTGCTTCTTCTATTGGAAGCATTCCATTTTCATTTTTGTGTAGTGCTGTGTACGTATTTATTTTTGATAATATGACTTTGCTGTCTTCAGAATCTGGATTGTGAATAGCATTACTTAAATCTTCCCTTCTACCTTTTGTCCTTACATCAAATTTATTGAGTGTACAGCTTACAGTTAAGATTAGGAATAACATTTTTCCCCCTATGTGAATTGGAAAGTAGAAAAAACTAAAAGCTAGGGTGTGCTGGATATTATTTTAATAGGTTGTTGGAAAGTTTTTATACTTCTTTTATGACGATTTTACCACAATATTTCTATTTCTGCTCTTGATAATTAAATACCCATTTGTAGTCGAGAGTCCAAAGATAGGACTTATCTAAAAAATATCATAATGAATATAGCAGACTATAAAGAGGAGAAAGGGTAGAAGTTATATAAATGAAAAACTAACAACATTTATAAAAAGAATATGAATAAGAGGCTAAGAAAGACTTTGGCAATTGAATTTGCAGGATCAAGGGAAACGCTTTGCACTTAAATTTTCATTTTTTGAATTAGCTACAAAATTAACTCAACTTTGCAAGCATGTCTCTTATACCACCCTCTACGTCTTCATAGTACTCTAATTTATTCATAATTTCTTTTTTGGAATACCCTAAATTAAGCAGTGCTTGTGTTATATCATCTTCAATGGACACGTCTGCTTGTCCACAATCTATCATTTTTATCTTGTCTTTTGTTTCAATTATAAGCTTTTTAGCTTTTTTCATGCCCATCCCTGGAGTTTTTGTCAATATATCAGCTCTTTCATTCAATATGCAATCTTTCACTTGGGCTATTGAGAAGGTTGAGAGTATGTCTAAAGCTAGCTTTGGTCCTATGCCATTCGTTGATATAAAATATTCAAAGATTTCTCTTTCCTGTTTACTTGCAAAACCAAACAGAGTATGTGAATCTTCTTTTATAGAAAGGTATATAAAAAGCTTTGCTCTCTCTCCAACGGCCAACTTCATTAAAGAATTACGAGAGCAGAATATTTTGTACCCTATGCCAGAGTTATCAAGAACTACAAACTTTCCTATTTCTACTATATTTCCTAACAAATAATCAAACATAAAATCTCCTTGTATTATAGAGATTATACACTAAATTTAAGACATAGCTTAGCAGTTAGTTTATCTGATAGTTCTAACTCTAAATTTAAGTTATTAACCCTGTTCCTTATTTTTATAGAAGGGATTTTATGAATTTTAATTGTTACAGAACTATTGTCTACTACTAACCTAAAAGATGCCCGCATCTCTTTTCCTATTTTCAATCTAAAAGAGATGTTTTTGTATGATAGGGTAGAAGTATTTTTAAGAGAGAGGGAGTTTAGAGTAAGGGATGTTACATTCTTAAAGTAGGAATTTTGCAATTTTAGTAAATTGATGCTAACTTGTGGAATAAAGAGTGACAAATTGGATATGTCAGCTTTTAAATAATAATACTTAAGCTTAATGTTTTGTTTAGAAAATTTGAGATAAGACTGTTTTTTGTAAAATTTGAGATAGTTATTGCTTATCTCTAAGTTAGATATAGGTGATATGATCCTAAGAGTTAATATCAGTAACAAATGCCCTCCTAAAGTTTAATTTAGAGGTTAGATGAGATCAGTCTAGATTGACAAAATTAGAGGCTCAGAATATAATTTTATTACTAGCTTGCTAGAATTTTAGCTGTTTTTAGGAATTAAATGAGGAAATATCTTGCTGAAAATGTTTTCATAGTAAAAAGAGAAGAACTGGGAAAGTTTCTCCCTATGTTCTTGATTGGAAGCTTGGTTATTTTTAACTTCATTATGTTAAGGCAGCTTAAAGATGCCCTACTACTTACTCATATGGGTTCTTCCGCTATACCTAGAGCAAAAATTTGGTATGTTTTGCCCTCTTCGATATTTTTTATGTTTCTTTACAACAAGCTTTCAAATTACATGGATGGTAGAGGTATATTTCAAGTTTTTGTCTCTCTCTTTGGTTTAGCTTTTTTAACTTACACGCTCTTTTTCTTTGACAGCAAAGAGGAAGTTGTTAGTTATCTCTTCTATGCTTTAGCAGAGTCATGGAGTACAGTAGTATTTGGAACATGTATGTGGGCGTTCTTTAACGACATATGTACCATAGATGAAGCAAAGAGATTTTATGTGTTAATATCAGGGGCACAGATAGGTGCAATAGTTGGTAGCTCAAGTGCTTCTTGGCTTGTTAGAGTTTTTGGTGAACATGGATTTGTTCAGCCAGCTATGTTCTCTTTAGTTCTAACCTGCTCTTTGATAATATTTTCTCTTAATTTTTTTAAATCTTCTTTTGTTAATATCAGGAGAGATGCTGATGTTGACAATAGGAGAGGTAAAAAAGATTACAAAGGTATTTTTAAAGGAATACTATTGGTTTTCAGGTCAAGGTATCTATTTTTGATACTCTTTATAACCCTCTCTTACAACTTTACAATAGTAGTTACTGAGTACATATGGAAGAGTAATGTTGCTATGGAGTATGTATCCAAAGGAGATAAGTTTGTTTTCTTTGGAAATGTCTCTTTCTGGACAAATATAGTCTCTTCCATATTAGCGATCTTCTTAACGGGTGGTCTCATGAGATACGTGGGTATAGTAGTAGCGCTGGTTCTTTTTCCAGCTGTTTTTGGCCTATCCACCACTGTCTATTTCTTCCTCTACATGACACCTGTTGGTGGAGCAATTCAATGGATTATTACTAAAATATCTAAATATGCTTTTGCAGATCCTGCAAAGCAGATGTTATATATTCCATGTTCTGCAGAAGAGAGATATAAGGCCAAATCATTAGTTGATATGGTAGGAGCCCGTGGTGGAAAAGCACTAGCATCATTTTTTAACATGGCAGTGCTGGCACCTATAGTGAGTTTTAGCTCAATGGCCATGGCAGCCTATCCTTATTTGATAGTTATAACCGTTTTATGGTTGATTTCAGCCGTAGAAGTGGGTAGAATGTTTATTAAACATAAGAAAGATCAGGAGGAAGCTTTAAATGAAGCATAAATTGATAGAATTAGTTGAAAAAGGTGAAGAGAGAAATGAACATCCAGAATTTCGTTCTGGTGACACTATAAAAGTTCATTACAAGGTTAGAGAGGGTGAAAAAGAGAGAATTCAGGTCTTTCAGGGCTTGGTCTTAGCTAAGAATAACAAGAATTTCATCGTTAGAAAAGTAAGCCTTGGCGTTGGTATAGAGAGAATAATACCTGTACAATCTCCTTATATTGACAAAATAGAAGTTGTTAAAAGAGGTAGAGTTAGAAGAGCAAGGCTTTTCTATCTAAGAGGTAAGCAGGGTAAAGCTGCTAAGGTAAAAGAGGCTAAAGTAACACACTAAAGGGGGAAAGGGAATGTTGAAGAAAGCTAATCTGATAAAAGATTTTTTTATAGTTACTTCCATGATATCTATGGTCTTATATTTAGGATTGTTTGGTATTCTCCCTAAGAAGATATATTTTTCATACTATTTCAAGTATATATGGGCCGTTTTCTACGTGGTGAATGGTCCTTTTCTTCTCTATTATCTTTTAGTTAAGAACAATGAGTTTGAGGAGAAGGTTAATTTTTACAAGAATCTTTTGGTAAAGTTTGCTAAGAAAAATTTTGGAGTTATTGCATCTAAGTTTGTAGGTGCTGTCTACTCTTTTACAGAGGCAGTTGTTGTTGTGTTGTTTATACAGAGATTTTTTATAGGGCACTTTATGGTTCCGACTCCCTCAATGGTACCTGAAATTGTACCAGGAGACCACTTTATAGTTGATATGGTAACCAGTAAATTTATAGAACCTTCCAGAGGTAGAGTGTACATATTTGATAGCACTGTCAGTGTTCATAGTAGGCAAGATAGATGGTGTAAGAGATTGATGGGCCTTCCTGGTGATGAGTTGAAAATAGAAAATGACTCTCTATATGTTAACGGTAACTTGGTTGAGGATAGAAGATATACTCAAGGTAATATGGATAGAGTGTGGAAGGTTCCTAAAAAGGGTGATAAGCTCTCTCTTCAAGGTGCTCTTTTTGAGTATATGGGTGAGATAAAAGACCTTCAGGAAATGAGAGAACTTCAACTAAGAACAATAGATGATGTTGAAGTTGTGAATAGAGGTAAATTCATTCTAAACGGAGAAGAGACAGGTCCAATATTAGATAAAGATGTATATCTTGATCTAGTTAATAATGAGGAGATTGAGTTAGAAGAGGATTTTCTCTTCTTCCTGGGTGATAACACTGAAGGTAGCCATGATTCTAGGTACGTTGGCTTTATAAATAGGTCGAGAATAGAAGGGGGTCTGATATTTAGAATATGGCCCCTAAACAGAGTTGGTTTCTAGTTGTTGATCTCTAAAATTATTTCTATGTTTTTTACTATTGTTAGCAAAGTATCAGGAATTACTCTTCTGTCAAGCCCTGCAAATGTTTCGTGAAAGGTTTCTTTCAATTCTTCAAGAAAGTCTCTCGCTGTCCTTGATTCAGTTTTTTTATATTCAGCACCAACTCTTTGGAATACCTCTATATCAAGGTCTGGATCTATTTTAGTAGATTTGATGAAATCCTTGAACATATCTTCATCTTTGGTTGTTATGATTTGAAACCATGTAGGTGCTTTTACTATTTCATCTCTATGAGGTACAGGGGTCCTAGCATATGTGTATGCTTGCAAGTCGGCACCAGCAGATACTATGTCGCCCCAAATTCTCTTTCCTTCACCATTTATCTTAAGAGCCTGAGTTAGTTGCAATGTCAGTATGTTATTAATAACATTAAAGTCTTCAGCTCTACTCACACTTCTTGCATTTAATCTGTAAATTCCTTCAGAGATCTGAGTGGCTACCAGGTGGTGAGCTGCAATTTTTGTCTTCATAGTCTCATCTATATCACTACTGTCTATCTCTAGGCCAGGTTCTCCTAGGATATAAAATACTTTACCTACCAATTCTGTTGGTACTCCATCTTTAAACAGCTCTCCCTTTTCTCCAGCTTCATTTGTTAAAATACTTTTTTGTGCTTCAGCTATCTCTTCAAGCAGAGTTACAGCAGATCTGTTTGTAGGATGTATCTTGTCAAAACCAGAGCCTAGAGCAATAGCTTCTACTACCTTAGCTCTTTGTTCCTTAGCATCTCCTTTATCTATGGTTATATTCTCTTTATTAGCTACCTTTTGTGCTATAGATTTTCCTCTTACCTTAGCTTTCTTTAATTTAAATGATCGGCTATAGCAAGAAAACATAACTAAACTTAAAATAATTTTAATCACTTTTCTTCCTTTCTAGAATGTTTAATGATTTCTCTATTCAGAGATAGAACTATCATATCATGTGGCTATTTTGCATTCAAATTACTTACAAATATTAATAAATAGATAAGATTCAAATTGACTTAAGGCTGTTTTTTTGATATTATTGTTTGTAGGAAAATCAGGAGGTAAAACGAAGTGGAAGCCATTATACAACAAGGTAAAAGTCAGTACAGAGTAAAAAAGGGTGATGTGATAAAAGTTGATAGATTAGATTTAGCACCCAAAAAGAAAGTTGATATAGACAAGGTTCTTGTTATAATAAATGGTGATAAGCACTTGGTAGGTAAGCCTTATGTTTCCTCTGCAAAAGTGTCAGCCACCGTGGTAGAGCATGGTAAACATGATAAAGTTATAAACTTTAGATATAGACCTAAAAAGGGTTACCACAGAAAAGTTGGACACAGACAAGATTTTACAGAGATAAAGATTAATAAAATAGAGACAGAATGATAAGTATCCATGTTAATAGGGGTAATAGCTACGCCATATGCGCTAAGGGGCATGCAGGTGGAGAACAGGGCAAGGACATAGTCTGTTCTGCTGTTTCCTCACTTATACAGAACATTTTGATAGGATTAGAGAGTTTAAGTGTTGACTGGAAGTGTAGTATGGAGCATGGTAACATCAACATAGTCCTTAAGAGGGACTACAACGAGGATTTAGAGAAAGCTATATTCCTCATGGAGACAACTGTAAAGTCTTTAAAGGAGATAACTGCTTCTTATTCAGATAGATTACAAGTAATGGAGAATAGTACAGATGAGATTGTTTAATTTTGATTTACAAATTTTTGCCACAAAAAAGGGAGTAGGTAGTACCAAGAATAATGCTAATCCTAATCCTAAGTATAGAGGAGTTAAGAAATTTGGTAGTGAATCTGTAATTGCAGGAAACATAATAGTTAGACAGAAAGGGACTAAGTTTCACCCAGGAAAGAATGTAGGTATGGGAAGAGATCATACACTTTTTGCCCTTAAGGATGGAAAGGTTAAGTTTGAAAAAGAGAGGCAAGGCAAGAAAAGAGTCAGTGTAGTTTAGCATTTTAACAGAGAAGAGCTTCAGGGCTCTTTTTTTTTAGGAAAGGAAATTATGAAATTAATAGATACACATTGTCACATAGATAGAGAAGGCTACGATAACGTAGAAGAAGTGCTGAAGGAGACTAAGGAAGAGCTAGAGTTAGCCATAAATATAGGGTGCTGTGTTCAGTCGTCTCTAGATAGTAAAATTTTAGCAGAGAGTAACGATTTCATATACTTTAGTGCTGGTGTTCACCCAAACTACTCTTCAGATTTTAGTGAAAAAGATGTAGATGCTCTTAGAGATATGTTAAAGTCAAATAAAGCAGTTGCTGTAGGTGAAATAGGACTTGATTACTACAGAGACATTGTTCCAGCTGACAAGCAGAAGGTTGCATTCAGAAGGCAGCTAGTTTTAGCCAAAGAGACAAAGAAGCCAGTTGTTATACATGGGAGAGAGGCATATGAGGATATAGTTAACATTTTGAATGAAGATGAATTTAAGGATATTACAGTCATAATGCATAGTTATGCAGGAAGCTACTCTCAAATAGAGAGCCTATTGGATAGAGCCTTCATCTCTTTTAGTGGAATATTGACCTTTCCTAAGGCAATAGCTAAAGAGACTGCATTAAAGGTGCCTATGAGCAAAATTTTGGTTGAGACAGATGCCCCCTTTCTTGCACCACAGCCTGTGAGAGGAAGAAAAAATTTTCCTAAGAATGTTAAGTATGTAGCAGAAGAGTTAGCTAGAATAAAGGGAATTAGTTTTGAAGATGTAGTGAAAGCAACAAACAAGAATTCTAAGATAGTTTTTGGATTATAGTACAGTAAGTTCTATAGAGGGCAAAATAAAAAAATAATATTAGTAATTTGATTAATAAAAATTCCAATCATTTCTCTACAATAATACTCAAATTCTATAAAATCCGTTGTTTGTTAAGATATTACATTTCGATTATCTGTGAAAAGGTAAAAAAAGAAGGCAGCTTGTGATAGCTGCCTTTGCTCTCTAGTTCGTTTTTGGGGGGATAAATTAGAACTACTCTGAAGACTCTCTGTTTAATCCTTATTTCGAGTAGAATTACGAATGGTTAAACCAAGTCTTCATAAATAGATAATATCATACCATCTATTAGATGTCAATACTGACAAGAAAATATTTTAAAAAAATATTTGTTCGCGTTCAAAGATTGTGAAAAAAGTATCTTTAGCTTGATTTTATATATATAATATATTTACAATTTGTTAATTTTAATCCAAAGGAGTCCGGATGATTCTACCTATTTTTTGTATTTTGTCAAATTTATCTTATTCTAAGGTAATAAATATAGCATTGATGTATAGAGGAAAACCTGTAGATGGTGCTGATGTTGGTGTGAAGTTTAATGATAAGGAAATTAGTACAAGTTCTAATGAAGGACTAATTAAAGTTGATGTAGAGGATGCTGAAATGATTCTAGTTAAAGCAATAAAAGAGGGGTACGGTTACAAAGGATATATAGGTAAGCCTAGAGATCTAAATTTAGAAATGAAGCCTAAATATGCAGCTGTAACTGGAAGAGTTGCTATTAGAGGTACTCCTATAAGAGACCAAAAGGTCACTTTAGAAAATTTATGGACTAAAGAGCAATATGAATATTCAACCAATAGCAATGGAAATTTTGTTTTTGAAAGAATTCCCATAAAACAGTCTCATATTTTAAGGGTTTTAAGGGAGGGGTACCTACCTTTCGAAAAAGAGGTGACATTGAATTCTGAGACAGACAGTGAAAATGAGATATATCTTAACGAAAAAGAGTACATTATTAATGTTAAGGTGAAAAATAGTAAAAACAGATTCATATTTATAGAAGGTATAAGTGCAGAGTTAGATGAGACGGGTATAGGTACAGCTATACTTAGTGATTTTATGGAAGATAGGGTGAAAATAATTATAGATGGAAAAGAATTTATAGAAGACGTAGACAAGAGTAAAAGGTTTCAGAATTTTGTTATATCAGTTCCACAATCTTAAGAATTCTTGTAGATACTTAGAGATAATACTTTTATCTTTTATGGTTACAAAATTCTCATCATTCATATTGTTAGCCGAAAATGTGAGGTTGTAGGAGCCTGTTATTAATATAGATCTGTCTATTATAATGAATTTGTGATGCATAATTCCTTTTTTTCTGCCCCTAATCTTCACAATTTTCTCCTTTTTTAGATCCTTAACTTGTTTGTTTAGGTTTTTCTTTTCTACAACTCCTCTTACTTTTATTCCTCTTTTTTTAGCCTTTAAAAGAGCCTCTTTTATTTTATTGTCAGTTAGTATGTAACTACAGAATTCCACACTCTTTTCTGCCTTATCTATTCTGTCTATTATGTATTCAGAACAGTTGTCAATGACTGAAAAGTGTACAGATATCTCTTCGTTATACTTATGATAAGAGAAGAAGAATGATATAAGGAGTGCTAAGGTTACTATTAAATTTCTCATATGAAACATTATACTCTATTTGAAACTATTTTTTAAATTTGCAAGGCTAAATCTACTGAAGTAGTTGAATTTATTGAAAATATTTTACTTTGATAGTTGAAATAGGGTATATATTTAATGTATAATATTTTAGTTAACTCTCTGAAGGTAGAAGATTATACTACATTTTGAAAAAGCAGGCAACATTAGAGGGTTTTTTTGAGAATTTTCAAAAAAATTTATGTTGAAAAATTGTTGAAAAAATGTTAAAAACTGGTTGAAAAACATCCCAGTTATGTTATAATCACATCAGAGGTTTCAGTACATTTTCTGAGAAAGCTCAGAATTTGTCTTCCGGAAAATTGATTCTGAACAAAATAAAATGGAGGTTTATAACTTTGAAAAACTTTAGAAATTTATTAGTTGTTTCTGCGTTACTAGCAGCTAGTTGTACTGGTTCTAGTGAAGGTAGTTCAGCAAGTGGATCTGCAGTTGCAAAAACAAAAGTAGATACATT
>DCBY01000032.1 GCA_002313635.1 Fusobacteriia bacterium UBA1095 | reverse complement strand
TGTGAACTGCTTATAGAGAAAGGTGCAAATGTTAATGCAGTAGATAAAGTTAGAAGGACAGCCCTTATGGCTGCGGCATCTAACAGTCATAAAGAAGTGTGCCATCTGCTTATTGAGAAAGAAGCGGATGTCAATTTGTCAGACTATAAGCGAGACACTGCCTTAACTTTGTCAAATGAAAAAGAAGTTGTAGCACTTTTAATTAAATCTACTGTAGATTTATTACTAAGAGATGATACTCCAATTTATAAGTATAGTGATAAACAGCTTGATAAACTAAAAGAGTTAATAGTGGAAATGAAATTAGACATAAATTCTTTAATAATAAATCAAAAACCTTTGTTGGTGCTTGCTTTAGAAAAAGAAGATATAGATCTTTGTAAATTCCTTTTGGCCTTAGGAGCAGATATTCCATTACAAAGTAAAGAAGGAATAACACCTCTAACAAGGGCGATATTGAAGGGTAACCTGAACATTGTTAGTCTATTATTAGAAAAAGGAGCAGATGTAAATGAGGATAACTACACAGGAGTTAGGCCAATAATAACAGCAGCAAGAAGTGGTAATAAAGAAATATGTAAACTACTTTTGGATAAAGGTGCAAATGTTGATGAAAAGGGACCTATGTATAGTACCCCATTGATGTCAGCAGCATCTGAAGGTCAGAAAGAAGTATGTGAGTTATTGTTAGAAAGAGGTGCAAAAGCAGATGCAGAATCAGAATTTGGACATACAGCTTCTATTTTAGCAAAGGAAAAAGGTCATCAGGAAATAGTGGCAATTTTAAATACAAGCCTATAACTACTTGTTAAGTCATAAAATTATTGAAGTAGGGAGTTATATCTTATGGTAATAGCAAAAAATATGAACAATAGGTATGTGGCCTAACAGATAAAAATGTTCAAAGGTGCTATTGCCGTATATGATTAATGTGGAAGGTATTGTATATTTGATTTATAAATAAATACTCAAATCATAGAATATTATGAAAATTAATGTTCAAACTACCACCCAAAATGTTATAATCCGGTTTAGAAGATTACATTTATAGAATTAGAAGCCGCATATTTGAGTAGAAATAAAATATAAATAAGGCATGTGCCAAGAATTGTGTTCCAGGAGGGGAAAAATGATATTTTTAATTTTAATGTTAAGTTGTACATTCAAAGAGTTAAGAGGAAAAGAAAAAGGGAAAAGAGAAGATATAAGTAAAGCTATAAGGAATCCAGATTGTGAAGATAGTAGAGCTGTTTTGAAAAGAGTAGATACTTACACAGCGCTGTGCAAAAATGAAAATGGACTGTTACCGATAGAAGAAGCAATAGAGGAAAAGAATTTAGAAGCAATTAAGATATTTTTTGATCTATTATATTTTGAGTATCCAAAAGGTGTATATCAAAAAATAATAGATACAAAAATGCTGGAAATTTTTCAATTAATACCTAAAGAACAATTAAATTATGGTATGTTGTCTAGAATAAAAGATAATCAAGATGAAGAATTGGCAGATGACTTTTTGAAAAGAATAAAGGCAACAGAATTAGAAAAATTAGTGGTAAAAGGCCAATTTGAGGAGATAAGAAAAAAAAGTAAAAAGTGGTTAATTGAGAATTATAGACGTGGGATAGTGGACACGGCAGAAATAATTGTCATATGTGGGAGAGAATTGTTGGATTGGGTGACTGAAAGTCTTATAGAAGAGGAAGAGAAAGTAGAAGTAGGAAAACATATATTTCTGGCGGCTTCTAAGTTGGGGAAGCAGGATTTAGTAAAAGATCTTTTAGAAATGGACATTAATATAGATAAAGACTTGGGTGGTAAAAGTTTAATAATAGCAGTAAAAAATGGCTACAAAGAAATGTGCGAATTGCTAATAGATAAAGGAGCAGATGTTAATGCGGTAGATGAGGATGGAAGAACAGCACTTATGTATGCAAAAAATGGCTACAAAGAAGTGTGTGAATTGCTTATAGAAAAAGGTGCGGAAGTAAATACAGTAGATAAAGCTGGAAGAACAGCACTTATGGCTGCAGCTTTTAATAGACATGAAGAAGTGTGTGAATTGCTTATAGAAAAAGGTGCAGAAATAAATGCAGTAGATGAGGATGGAAGAACAGTACTTATGATTGCAGCACTAATGGAACATAAAGAAGTGTGTGAATTGCTTATAGAGAGAGGTGCAGAAGTAGCTGCAGTAAGTAAGTATGGAAGGACAGCACTTATGATTGCGGCAAATAGAGAAAATAAAGAAGTGTGTGAATTGCTTATAGAAAAAGGTGCGGAAGTAAATGCAGTAGATGAATATGGAAGAACATCACTTATTCTTGCAGCAGAGAATGGTCACAAAAAATTGAGCCAGCTTCTCATAGAAAAAGGTGCGGAAGTAAATGCAGTAGATGAATGTGGAAGGACAGCACTAATAAGAGCAGCAGAGAGAGGGCATAAAGAAGTGTGTGAATTGCTTATAGAAAAAGGTTCGGAAGTAAATGCAGCGGATAAATATGGAAGGACAGCACTTATGAGAGCAGCAAGTTGGGGACATAAAGAAGTATGTGAATTGCTTATAGAGAAAGGAGCAGATGTTAATGCAGTAAATGAAGGTGGAAGTACAGTACTTATGATTGCAGCGCAAAATGGACATAAAGAAGTATGTCAGTTGCTGATAGAGAAAGATTCGGAAGTAAATGCAGCGGATAAATATGGAAGTACAGTACTTATGAGAGCAGCAGAGGGAGGGAATAAAGAAGTGTGCCAGTTGCTAATGGAGGAAGGTGCAGATGTTAATTCAGTAGATGAATACGGAAGTACAGCACTAATGAGAGCAGCAGAGAGAGGGCATAAAGAAGTGTGCCAGCTGCTGATAGAGAAAGGAGCAGATGTTAATGCAGTAGATGAATATGGAAGGACAGCACTTATTTACGCAGCAGGAAATGGAAAAAAAGAAGTGTGTGAATTGCTAATAGAGAAAGGCGCAGATGTTAATGCAGTAGCATGGGGAAGTACAGCACTAATGAGGGCAGCAGAGAGAGGGCATAAAGAAGTATGCCAGCTGCTAATTGACAAAGGTGCAGAAGTAGCTGCAGTAAGTAAGTATGGAAGTACGGTACTTATGAGAGCAGCAGAGGGAGGGAATAAAGAAGTGTGCCAGTTGCTAATAGAGGAAGGTGCAGATGTTAATGCAGTAGCATGGGGAAGTACAGCACTTATGAAAGTAGCAAAAGTAAATGGATTAGCGTGGGGAAGTACAGCACTAATGAGAGCAGCAGAAAATGGACATAAAGAAGTGTGCGAATTGCTTATAAGGAAAGGTGCTAATTTTAATGACTCAGCACTTAGTAATGCAGTAGAGGGAGGAAATGAAGAAGTGTGCCAGTTGCTAATAGAGGAAGGTGCAGATGTTAATGCAGTAGCTAAAAATGGATGGACAGCACTTATGATTGCAGCAAAGAGGGGGAACAAAGAAGTGTGCCAGCTGCTGATA
>DCBY01000003.1:26815-63509 GCA_002313635.1 Fusobacteriia bacterium UBA1095 | reverse complement strand
TAGATGAAAGACCTGAAGAGGTTACAGATATAAAATTGAATACAAAGGGTGCTAAAGTATATTCATCAACATTTGATGAAGAACCTAGAAATCATGTTAAGGTTGTAGAAAATGTAATGGAAAAGGCTAAGCGTGCGGTTGAATATGGAAAGCATATAGTCATCCTAGTGGACAGTATAACAAGAATGGCTAGAGCCTACAATTTAGTGGTTCCTAATAGTGGGAAGTTAATATCTGGAGGATTAGATCCTTATTCTTTTGTGATGCCCAAAAAGTTTTTTGGTTCTGCAAGGAATATAAAAGAGGGAGGTAGCTTGACAATCTTAGGCACTGCTTTGGTTGACACAGGAAGTAGAATGGATGAGGTAGTTTATGAAGAGTTTAAAGGAACAGGTAATTGTGAAATACATCTTGATAGGGCTATCTCTGAATTGCGAATTTTCCCTGCAATTAATATAAGAAAGTCTGGAACCAGAAAAGAAGAATTATTTTTTGGCAAAGAGGAATTGGAAGCCATATACAAGATGAGAAAGTATCTATTGGATAATTTCAATGATGCTGAGGCTGTAAAAAAATTAATTGATCTTGTGAAGAAAGAGAAAAATAACGATATAATCCTATATAAATTTATTACTAGCTCTTGAAATCAAAATTAGATTATGCTAATTTAATTTTTAAGATGTCTGTAAGAAATATGTGTTGGGGATGTAAAGTACAGTAGATTGATAAATCGAAAAAATTTTGCCAAATTACACCATATTGTGGTATAATTCAAGTGCTATGTTGATATCATATTTAGTGAGGAGAAAAAAATGTTACATATATTATTTTTACTTTTGTCCTGTTGGGATAGTAACTCAAGCACTTCTTTAAGAGAAGGACCAGTTGCGGAAGTAAATAAGTTTATGAAAGAGTTGGCTGAGGTAGAGGATAAGGACATAAACAAAGTATTTACCAGAGACGGTAAAGAGTATACTTGGTTGATGTTTGCAGCGGAAAATGGGGATAAAGAACTTATCAAGGCGGTTATGGATAGAAATCCTGATTACAATGTAAAGGTTTTACATCCTATTTCTGAGGAAAAAAGAGAAAAGCACTATAATAATGAATTTATAAAGAGGTGTTTTGGTGGTGACAAGGACATGAAAAAATTCGTCTGCGCTTACTCTCTTTACAGTGGGGATGACAAAGAGATAAAGGATGCTTTTGAGAAAGGTACTAGATTTATTGTTGATGACCTTGATGAAGAATTTGGTGTCTTCTCTGGTGAGATCCCTTCTGAGTCTAAGGTTAAAACACTTTTGAAGAAATTAATGAAGAAAGTAGAGAAAGACCCTAAGAATAAAGATAGAATAGAAGAAGTGAAGGAATTGATGAAGTCAAGTCCTAATGAAGCACTTGTAGACAATCTTAGAGAGTTGTTGTTGTCAAATTTATTGAATTTACCTTTTGTTGGGCTTGCTGATAATAGTATTAATGGTGAGGTAGATCTGTTCTTAACTCCTTTTAAGGATTATAAGGATAGATTATTTTATTCAGCAGTAAATTTGCGGTTAGATAGTGGAGACAAATACAAAGAAGCAATAAAGGGAAATGATTTTCTTAACGTAATAATTAAAGCGCTTTATGAAAATAAGGTAGATATGCAAAAAGAAGTTATATCTAGTTTGACAAATGATCAGAAAGATTTAGTGCTTCTTTCTGGATTAGTGCTTTCTAATCTAGAGTTTTACTCTAAGGAATATGTTCAAACTTTAGTTAGAGAGAAAGGTCTTTACACAGCGGTTGCTTATAGTGGATCCTACAATGTTACTCGCTTAGAGCAAAAGGTTGGAAAAGATTTTTTACAAGGTTTTGAAGATGAGAAGATTTTGAATAAAACACCAAAAGAAAAGATTGATGAAGTTGAGCAAGAGCATGAAGGTGAAAGAAGTTATCATAGGTCTAATCAATCTGCTACTATGTTTAGGGGTGATGATTATGAATCTAAGCCATCAAAACCAAAATCAGACGATGAGAAGTGGAATGACCTAGTTGACTCTTTTATTGGTTCGATTACCAGAGATATAGTTAATTTGGTCAAGATTGCAAACAGGGCTAATTGATTTTAATTATAAACATAACATAAAGGAAAAGGAGTGCAGCTTATCCAGGGCTGTGCTCTTTTTTTATTGAAACACAGTCTTTAGGTTGAAAATTAGTTCATTAAATTATGATATTGCTTGTAAAACTTTGAACATCAATTACTGAACAATATATTAAGTGCTTTTATAATGTTAGTAGAAAATAAAAATTAATAAAAAACCTTTATATACTGCATCTGTGTATTGAAAGACAAATTTGATGAGTTGGTTTTTATTTTCCATTTCAGCACAAAAAATTGTGAAGAATAACAAAGGAATTTGATGGCTTTGTATTTTTAGATAAGACTGCTAAAACTAAAAAAGTTTATATATGTTAGTGAAAAATTAATTTTGTTGATGCTGTAACTAAATTTTTAAGCCACTTGGTTATGAGTTTACTATTTGGTTTGTCCATTTTTTTATTCTTTCATCTGTCAATTGGGCTTGGTTTACTTCATCTAAGGCTAGTCCTAAAAATTTATTATCTCTAATAGCTGTAGTGTTAGATCCATAGCTGTAACCTTCTGTTGGCCAGTAACCAACTAGAGTAGCACCTGAACTTTCGAAGATATCGTGAAGTATACCAATGGCGTTAACAAATACATCCTTATGGTCTTCTTGATCTCCTAATCCAAAGATAGCAACTTTCTTGTTATTTAAGTTAGGAATACCAAAGTCATCAAAAAAATTACTCCAATCATCTTGAAGATCACCATACCCCCAAGTAGAAGAGCCAGCTATTATAAAATCGTAGCTTTGTATTAAATCTTTGCTAACACTCTCTATATTGAACACATCTGCCTTCAGTATTAATCCAATCTTCTCTGCTACGTCTTCAGTAGCTCCCATAGTGCTCCCGTAAAACACACCTATTTTCATAATTACCTTAAAGAGAATTTATTTTAGATGTTAATCTGGACTTCTTTCTAGCAGCCTTATTTTTATGTATGGCACCTGCACCTGCCGCTTTGTCTATAGTTTTTTGAGCTTTAGATAGGGCAGATACTGCCTCTTCTTTCTGCCCAGAAGATATAAATTCTTCCACCTTCTTAAACACATTCTTAAATGTTGTCTTGTATCCTTTGTTTCTTATCCTATTTCTTTCAGCAACCCTTATTCTTTTTTTTGCAGATTTATTGTTAGCCATTTATAGAGATACTCCTTAAAAATTTTTTAATAACTTTAATGATATCATCTATCTCTTAGAAAATCAACAAAATTATTGTATAATATCTATTAAATAACCATACAAGGAGAGAGAATAATGTTTGCACACTGTTCAGATCAAGGATGGATTGAAGCTATAGTTGGAGGTATGTTTTCCGGAAAGAGTGAAGAATTGATAAGAAGAGTTGTTAGAGCTAAGTATGCTAAACAGAAAGTGTTAATCTTTAAACACTCTTTGGATAGTAGATTTGATAAGGAGAAGATAGTTTCTCACAGAGGGAATCAGATATTGGCTGTTCCTGTTAAGAGTGTTCAGGATATAAAGTATCTCATTGACAAAGACATGACTAGGGATGTTAAACTTATCGCTATAGATGAAGTCCAATTCTTTGATGACAGAATAATTGATCTGGTCGAGAATTTAGCTAATCAAGGTAAACGGGTAGTAATTGCGGGTTTGGATCAGGATTTCAAAGGGGATCCATTTCACATAACTGCAACAATAATGGCTAAAGCTGAGAGTGTTGATAAACTGAATGCCATATGTGCAGTTTGTGGTGCTCTAGCCTCTAGGTCTCAACGAATAGTTAATGGTAAACCCGCAAATGCCAAAGATCCAATATTTATGCCAGGAGCAACTGATTTTTATGAGCCTAGGTGTAGAGATTGTCATCAGATAGGAAATTAATTATGTTTAAGATAGTTTTTCTCTTTGTTTTGACCTATACAACTTCTTTAGCTTCAAATATTGAAGAGATGTATGCTAAGGGTTTTTACAAAGAAATAGTTGAAGAGTATAGAGCTGAAAATGATTCTGACAGATACTTTGTTGGAGCCTCTTTTTATAAATTAGGAGAATTTGAAAAAGCAGTAGCTATACTTGAAAATGTGGAAAAAGAGCATTTAGAGGAATCACAATTTCTTCTTGTCTCTTCTTTTCTATCTCTTTCAGATACATTTTCGGCTTACAAAGTCGTGAAGAGGATGAAATCTACAAATATGAGAAGAGAAGCTAAATTCGAAATAGCATCTTTTCACCTTAAAGAGGGTAGTATAGAAAGGGCTAAAAAGATTCTTGAATCACTTGTAAGTAGCTATGGTAGCAAATATTATAATGCCTGTTTCAAGCTGGGAATGATCAATTTTGATGAATTGGACTATAAAAGTGCTATATCTAACTTGGAAAGATGCCTTTCGAACAAGGATTTAAAAGATATGGGCTTGATAATTTATACTTTGGGTATGTGTCATGAAAAGATAGGTAATACTAAAAAAGCCACTTACTTTTTTACAAAGTCAGCTGAAAAAGTGGGTAAATATTCACTGAGCAGTGCAATATCAATGATGAATCTGAAGTTTGGAACAAGTTCTGAATTTCTATTTTGGCTTAATAAAGCTATCTCTATTGCAATACAGAGAAATGATCTAAGAGGATTTGATTCCATTATTAATTATCTTATAAAAAAAGATAAAAGAGATCTGGCTATGGAAGTATTGAATAGCTACAGTATTAGTAATTCATATGCTGCAGAAAAGAAGGTAGACATACTAGTAGATTTCGATATGTTTGAAGAGGCTTTAGAAGAGATTGGAAAATCAGATTTATGTGGAGATAAAAGAGATTATTTAGAATGTTTAATATTTTTTAATTTAGGTAACTATGAGATGGTAGTAAAAAAGGGAGTTAAGCTCAAAGATATAGAGTCTATGCTAAGAGTCTCATGGGCATATCTATTCTTAGAAGATTATAGCTCTTCTTTAGCCGCTTTTAATAATCTTAAGGAGAGAGGGATTAAAGATGCTTTCTATGGTATTCTGGTGATTATGGCTAAGATGAATACTATCTCCAAGTCTTTTCTAAAAGAATTTAGGGAAGTGCCTTTTAGTAGAGAGGATTATGAAATATTTGATAAGTTAATGGGATATGTTAATAACAGATCGACATGCCTAATTTTGATTGATGAGCTTTTAAACAGAGATAGTTCAGATGAAACCTTAAATAGGGTGATGAAGTATCTGTTAGACTTAGAAGATTACAATTTAGTACTTTCTTATGCTGAAAGATTCTCTTCTGATTCTGCTAAAAATTTTTACAAAGGTTTAGCAAAAATTAACCTAGGTGAAGATTCTTATCAATATCTGAAGTTAAGCTCTGAAGATCCTAAATACAGAGAGCATTCCTTATATTTACTTTTTGATTCCTTTTTCTCTAGTGGAAGTTATGATGCTGCTTTAAACTACTCTTCTCTCTATCTACAGCAAAAATTTATGAACCATAGAGATGAGATTTTAGAAAAGGCATCAATGATACATTTAAAAAGAGGCGATATAGAACAGGCTAAAAAGTTGATAAATAAAATTACTAATAAAGAGAGAGCCCATTTATTAATTTCTGATCTCTACTTCAATACAGGAGAATATACCAAATCTGCTAGAAAATATCTGAATTTTTTGAAAAAATACCCTGGTTCTGAGTATGTTCCTGAAGTATTGTTCTCCTTATCACAGATCTTTTACAATACAGAGAGTTATGAATTAGCTAAAGTTTATTTAGAAAAGCTTTTGGACGTAGATAGTCCTTTTAGATATGAAGCGCTCTATTCATTAGGTATAGTAAGCTGCCAAATTAAAGATTTTGAGAATGCTATTCGAAGTTTTGAAAAATTCTTTTCTCAAAATAGTTCAAGAGTCGATAATTGGATAGAGTATATTGCAGTTTTTGTATTTGAAAAAGGGTTTTCCACTGAATATAGAGAAAGATTTTTACGGTTGGCTAATAGTCTAAATAGAGAAAAAGTTAGACTTGAAACTTTGAGAATGGTGTTTGCTGGAAAGGTGGAAGGAGATATTGAAGATTTTAGGAGCCTTGTTAATAGCAACTATAAAGAGGAAGCACTAGATATATTGTTGTCATATTATCTGGCTATTCAAAATTATGATAGAGCTATATTTGTAATATATTCTACAAAAACTAAAGATAGCAGTTTAAGCTCTTTAATCAAAGCTTTAAAGCACTCTAAGAGGGGAGAGTTTGAAGAGTCAATTTCAATATTAAGAACTCTTAAGTTGAAAAATAGTAGCTTTAGAGATAAAATATATTTTGAATTAGCAAATTGCTATAAGAATTTAGGTGATGAAACTAGCTACTTAGAAATATTGATAGACTTTGCAGAGAGGTTTAAGAGCAGTATATTGATACATAAGGTGCTGGATGACTTAGTTGATATCAATGTTAAAAGAAGAAATAATAGTGAGGCTAAGAAATATTTTTTTAAGCTAAAAGGAGTTAACAATGAAGCTGCTGAAAAGTATGTTGATGCTATCAATTTTTAGTATAGCCATATCCGCTAACATAGAAGTTGTAGGTAAGAAAAGGAAAAAAATTGATGTTAATGAATTCAGGGAAGAGCTCCCTTACTACGAAGATCTTGTCATCATAGAAGAGGATGAAAGTGAAGTTGAAGAAGACACAGACAGTACTTCTAACATAAACTATATTAATTGGGGTGTAGAGTTAGCAGACACTGATAAAGATTTTAATCCTTTCAAGCTAGATTTTTGTATATTTAGTTCTTTCCTATTCAAAGGTAATAATATTAGATGGGGATTTAAAGGTAAAAGGGATAAGATAGAGAGTGGGTACAAAAGTAACTCTCTTATAGATGACATGATCTATGGGTACATGTTGAGCGAGGACTTATCTGCAGAGTTGTCCTATTCAGAAAGAGACAAAGAGCTTATGGGATTAGATACCAGAAAAAAAAGCATCTTTGATCTATCTTTGAGTAATAAGATAAAAGACCCTGTTGAAGTTGGGGTGGATTTGTCCATTGAAAGAAGAGTTGAGAGCTCTAACTTTGTAGAAAAAGAATTTAGCTTAGTATCTGTAGATTTTAGTGTAAGAAGTAATTTTGTAGCCAATTTAATTTCTAAGGCAGATTCAGAATTTTCTATGAATTTATCTTATTTTGGTGATATATTTGGGAGAAACGGTGCCGGTAGTCACACTGGAATAGTAAGACTCGATACTGTTAACTCTAATGTCTTAAAGTTTGAAAGGGAGATCTCTTTAGATATAGATGCAGAATTAGAGTACAATTTTATTTCAGGAGCTGGTTTAGGTGTTGGAGCTGTCGCTGAAACGGCTATGTTTGGAGATGAAGGAAATGAATTCATATTAAAGGCTGGACTTAGATATGATTATTTGACTAACAGGATGAAAGATTCCCTTAATTTGATAGAGGACTTTGATATATTGCCACCTTCAGATTTGGCTAAAGAGTATGGTCCCAAATTATTTCTAGGGACGGTTTTCAATTTAAAAGAGACTTTCTTTATCAATTTTGATGCATCTGCTTCATACATGTATAACAAAATATGTTACGAAGAGGATCCTAGTATTGAAAGTAGGCCAATACAGTTGATTAACTATGGTGAAAGTAAGTTTTTTGTTGATGCTAATGTGGGTGCTACAGCTAAGTTTGGTAAGTTTATTTTTGATTTAGAGACTAGCTTAACTTCTAACCAAAGTTATTTAGCTTTCACACCTTTTTATACATTGAAGGGTAGAGCAGAAATAAATAATAAAGGCTTTTTCCTAGCTGGTACAATGAATATGAAAGGGTCATACTATACTATTTCAGGACAAAAAGGAGACAAGATAGAGGGGTACTACACTTTAGATGCTGAGAGCGGTTTTAGTAGTAACAATGGTTTCAAGTTAACTGTTGGAATTTATAATATTTTAGATAAAAAGGCAAATTATAAGAGAGATTTCTTCATAGACAAGAGAAAGATATCTGTGGATCTGACAATAAACTTTTAGGAGGTTTTTATGACTAAGGTTCTAATTTCTGGCGGAGCAATATTATGGATAATATTACTGTTATCTGTGTTAGCTTTGGCAGTTTTATTGGAAAGAGTTTACAAGGTTGTCCTGTTTGAGAATAACAAAGCATCCCTCAGAATAAAGAATTTTATAAGAGAGGGTAATTTAGAGGCTGCTACCAATTATGTAGCCTCCTCAAAAGGTTACCTCTCTAGAGCTCTTTCTACTGTTTTAATGAATTCTGAAGATAGTTTAGAAGTTATAAAGGAGAAAGTGAGTAGAGTTATCATAACCACCTCTATGGACTTGGAGAAGAATCTTTGGTTTGTTAGGGTTGTAATGAATTTGGCCCCAGTATTAGGTCTATTGGGAACAGTTACAGGCATGATGAAGATATTTGCTGGACTTTCTTCAACTTCCATAAATCAAGCTCAATTTTCAGCTGGTCTATCTGAAGCATTGGTGACAACAGCAGCAGGTCTTGTAGCTTTAGTACCACTCTCATTGATATATGGATTTATAGAAAAAAGGATAGATAGGATTCTTTTAGACATGGAAGCTTCTTCTTTAGAGGTAGCAAGTATTATAAAAGGTGACGAATAGATATGATTTACAAGAGGATCAGGTTTAAGGGAAATTCACCACTAGCTTTAGCTCCTTTGGTGGATGTTGTTTTTCTTCTGTTGGTCTTTTTTGTTTCTAGTTACAGGATGACAGGGATTTACTCAGCTGTGAATGTTAAAGACCTTCCAAAGTCTGATTTTGTATCTTATGTGGAGAGCGATCTAATCTTATCAATCAATGCAGAGGGGCAGATATTTACAGATGAATATGAAATTCCTCTTGACAGTCTTTACTCTTTTCTATGTGGTAAGGAAGATAAAGGTAGAATCACTGTAGTGAGTGACAAAAATGTAAATGTAGGGTATGTCATATTTATAATTGGTGTTGCTAAATCTGCAGGATTTAAAGAAGTAAACATAGGAACAGCTAAGAATGTCAATTAAGTATTTTATATACTCTTTTGTTGTGTATTTGTTGTTTTTTAGCTTACTGCTTTTTGATTACGGAAAAGGGGATCTTTATACTAAATTTGACAGTTATAGCAATATAGTGAAAAGCATCTCTCTTAGACATTCTGATAAAAAAGTGACTTTTCCTCGTGTAAAGCCAAGAGTTATGGAAGCAGAACTGTTATCAGAAAAAAGACAGGGTACAGGTTGGTTAGTTGAACCGAAATTTGAATATCCTGTAGAAGCTGAAGAGAATAACTTTGAAGGTGAAGTTATCTTGCTAGTAGAAGTTCTTGGTGATGGGACTGTTGTTCATGCATCACTTGAGAAAAAAAGTGGGCATTCAATTTTAGATAGAGCTGCACTTGACTCTATTTACAATGCTAAAATAGATATGAGCTCTTTCAAAGAGGGGGAGAAGTTTAGAGTAAAAATACCATATAGATTGAGGTAGAGATATGCAAGAAATGTTATATAAAAGATATAGACCCCAGGATTTCAATAATTTTTTTGGTAATTCTCATGTAATAACTTCAATTAAAAATGGAATTATAAGAGGTAAAGTTTCACACGCCTTTATGTTTTCTGGTTCAAGAGGAACAGGAAAGACAACTTTAGCTAGATTAATTGCTAAAAGCTTAAGCTGTGAGCAGCCAATAGATGGCTATAATCCTTGCTTGAAGTGTTCAAATTGTATCAGTATTGCTAAATCTAAATTTCCAGATATGATAGAGATTGATGCAGCTTCAAATAGAGGTATAGAAGATATTAGAAATATAAAAGATAGTGTTAACTATAAGCCTTTAATTGGCAAATTCAAGTTCTATATCATAGATGAAGTTCATATGCTTACAAAAGAAGCTTTTAACGCTCTATTAAAGACACTAGAGGAGCCTCCAAAGCATGTTATATTCATTTTAGCTACTACTGAACCTGACAAAGTTTTAGAGACAATCAAATCAAGGTGTGAAAGACATGATTTGAAGCTCCTAGACTCACATTCTATACATACTAGAATAAAAGATATATTAAATTTAGAAAAGAGATCTATGGATGATGAGTCTATAGATTTAATAATAAGAGAGTCAGGGTCCTCTATGAGAGATGCACTCTCTCTGCTGGAGAAGGTTCTTACCTTTATTCCAGAAGATGAGATAAAGAGAGAGAGTTGTGAAGAAGCACTTGGTGTCATACCTTCGGCTATTATCAGCAAATTTTATGAATATTACTTAGATGGTAATTTTGATGAGATGGTCAATATTGTTGACAAAGCTTGGTTAGAAGGGTATAAAATAGATCTTTTAATGAAAGATTTAGCTTATTTGATTAAAAAAGAGTCTAGTGATAGTTACAAATCTATAAAACAAATATCTAAGATATATAGTTCTATAAATGAATTTAGACTAGAGGAGAACAAGAGAGCTGTAGGATATGTTATATTGTCTAGACTTTTTGAGGATATCAATAGAAGTCAAAAAGATTATAAATCAATTGACACAAAGATTAGTAAAGAGAGTAGTGCTTCTAATGAATCAAACAAAAAGAAATTGTACCAAAAAGATAAACCATCTATTGTTGAAGGGAATGAGTCTAAAACAACAGCAGAGTCAGATAGCCAACAAATTAATAAACTTGATGATAAGGTAGAAGATAAAGCTGCTGTTAATAAATCAAAAGTAGATAGGGAAGAAGATTCAATTGTTTTTAAAGACGGAAAGTCTAGTGAAACTCACTCTACAAAGAATCATACCCCTAGTTTGAGAGTAGAGAAAAAAAGTTTTAGCCCTAGTACAATGGAAGACAAAGCTGTCTTTAATAAAATATCTAACAATTGGGATCAACTTTTGAAAGATTTGAAAGAAGAGAGTATATCAGTAATGATATTTTTGCTTAATGCCCAGTTAGTAAATTATGAAGGTGGTAAGCTGACTCTTAAATATGATAAAGGTCATAAGTTTCATAAAGAGTCTCTGGAGAGAAGTGAGAATAGAATTATTTTAGAGCGAGCTTTAAGCAGATTAGTTGGTGTTAGTGTTAACATATCCTTAGAAATAGATAAAGATGTAGAGAATGACTTTAAAAGTAAAGTGGATGCTATTTTGGAAGGTAACTAAAATTTTGATATAATCAGTTAGGAGTTTTTTATGAGTTACGTTAGTGTTATTTTAAGGCAAAATGTTAAATCCCTTGGCAAGAAAGATGAAATTGTTAAGGTTAAGGAGGGCTATGCTAGCAATTTCCTTTTTCCCAATAAGTTAGCAGTTCCCTACAATTCATCTACTTCAGGAGAACTGTCTAAGGAGAAAGCAGATAAAGAAGAAAAATATTTGAGAGAGTTATCTGAAGCTAAAGAGAAGAAAGCCGTACTAGAGAGTAAAAAAGTAGAGATAAGAGCAAAATCTAAAGATGGAAAGTTATTTGGAGCCATAGTTCATAAAGATATATCAGAAGCTATATCTTCTCAATTAGGGGTAAGTGTAGATAAAAAGAAAGTGATTGCTGATAATATTAAGATGTTAGGGCTTTACAATGTAGAAGTTAAATTACACAAAGATGTTATAGCGACTGTTGAACTAGAGGTTATCTCCTTATGAAACAACAGTATATCCCGTATGATTTAGATGCAGAAGAGTCTGTTTTAGGTGCTGTCCTACTGAAACCAGATTCACTTTCGAGAATTGTAGATATAATACTCCCAGATGACTTTTATAAAAAAGTTCATGGTGTAATATATGAAGCTATGCTCTCCTGTTACGAAAAGGGAGAGATAATAGATCCTGTTATTCTTGTTGATAGGATAAAGAAAAACTCATCTAGCAAAGTTGATAGCGAAGAACATATATTTAACATTCTAAAGACAGTACCCAGTGCTGCTAATATACAAAGCTATGCAAGAATAGTTAAGGACAAGTCTCTTCTTAGAAAATTGATAGATGTTTCAACTAATATTGCAGAGCTTGCATCTGGATCAGTAGATGATGTAAAAGGTGTCTTAGACAAAGCTGAAAATTTAGTATTTAATATAGCACAAAAGTCAGAGAGGAAAGAGTTAGTTCATGTCAAAGATTTGATAAATAACGAATTGGCTAGGTTAGAAGATGTTTATAAGAATAAAGGTTCTGTTACTGGGATATCTTCTGGGATAAAAAGTTTAGATAAAATAATTTCAGGATTTCAAAAATCAGACCTTATAATAGTAGCTGCTAGGCCAAGTATGGGTAAGACAGCATTTACTCTTAACATTGCATATAATGCGTCAATAGTACAAAAGAAAAAGGTGTTGATCTTTAGTTTGGAGATGTCGGATTCTCAGATATTTCAAAGATTGGTCTCTTTAGGGTCACAAGTTTCTCTATCTAAGCTAAAGAATGGATTTCTAAACGAAGAAGAGTGGAGTAGGGTAGGTCTAATAACAAGTAGGCTAGCAGATTCAGATCTGTTTGTTGCTGATACACCAACTATAACTGTTATGGAGATAAGAGCGCTATGTAGAAGATTGAAGGCAAGCCATGGCCTGGATTTAGTAGTTATTGATTATATGCAGCTAATAAAAGGATATAAGTCAGAGAGCAGACAGCAAGAGATGTCAGAGATATCTCGTTCGCTAAAGGGATTAGCTAGAGAGTTAGATGTACCAATAATAGTTGCTTCACAGCTGTCTAGAGCGCCAGAACAAAGAGCTGATAAGCACCCAATGTTATCTGATTTGAGAGATTCTGGTGCTATTGAACAAGATGCAGATATTGTTATCTTTTTATATAGAGATGATTACTACAATGAATCATCAGAAGAGAGGGGCTTAGCTGATATCAAGATAGGTAAACAGAGAAATGGCCCTACTGGTAATGCAAGAGTTAAGTTTTTTAATGAGTTTGGTAGATTTGCTGATTTACATAGAGAATCAAAATAGTGCGAGTATGTCTCTCTCTGCTAGGACCTTCTCTCCCTTTTTGATTTTTGCAATTATACGTTTTTTGTGGTCTATCTTCATTGATCTATTGAAAACTATTCCTTCAGTCTTTTTTGGTACTATTTCTATATTAGGAGCCTCTCTAATTATATCTACAATTTTATTTTCAGCTTCTATATCTTTGTCAAAAAACCTTAGATAGAGACCTTGAACTTTTTTGTCAATATTATCTACAAAAGTGAATGGAGGGTTGTCTATATTTTTATCAAAAAACCTGTTCATAGGTTCTTCTATTTCATTTTTGGAGATCAGCAAACTTTTTTTACCAGTCTTTTTATACAAGTACATAGCTACGGTAGTCGCTATCGTTTTTATTCCTCTTCCCCTTTTAGATATCAAGTTTACACTTTTGTTTTCTAGAACTATCTTTCTAAGAACTTGTTTCTGAATGCTATTATATTGAAATTTCCCTATTAGCATCTCCTTAATCCTATTTAAAGAATCTTTACTATTATCTGAGGTTATGTCAAATCTTCTGTCTATGCTTATTTTGTTAATATAGTACTCATCTCTCTGTTCACTTTTTGTAACTTTAAGTTTAAATTTAAAGAAATAGTTTTGTTGAAGTTCTCTAAGTAGATGCTGCAGTTCATCATTTAAATTCACTCTTATGCCCTCAAAAAAGAAATAGGATTCACTATCTTTTATTTCAGTGCCCTCTCTAATGGGAAAAGTTGATGTGAAAGAGGCGTTAAGGGGTAATTTTACTCCATGCAGGTCTCTGTAGTACTTTATTGAGCATTTTTTTCTTCTATTCTCTTTTATATCTTCTGCATAAACTTTAGGAGAAATTCTACCATTGAAGAAATTCTCTTCAATTTTGAATACTATGTCATACTTTTTGCCTGTCTCTATTTTGTGAATTAATTCAGAATTTTTAAACCAAACTGCATTTTTTATTCTGTTTCTTCCTATTAAATCGAACATTAGATGATCTCCATTTTTACCTATCTTTTTTACGTTAACTAAAGAGACGTCTTCAAGTAGGAAGAGTGGTTCTGGATTTCCATATCCAAAGGGTCTTAACCTATTTACTGACTGGCATAAATCTATTGATACAGAAAAATCTTGGAGGCTAGACGATATTTTGATCTCTTTTTTATTGTCTTTAACCTCGTTTGAGAAAATTTCTTTAATTCTACCTGCAAATTCTGGCAATTTAGTGCTATCTATTGTAAGCCCCGCAGCTTTGCTGTGGCCTCCAAATTTTATCAAAATATCTTCACACTTTTGGAATGCACTTACTATATTGAAGCCTTCTATACTTCTAGCGGATCCTGTTGCTGTTCCATCTTCTTTTACTTTAAGAACTATTGCAGGAACATTATATTTATCCACTAGTCTTGCCGCAATTATTCCAACTAAGCCTTGATGAAATTCAGTAGAGTATACAATTATCACACTATCTTGATCTGACGCTTTCTTATCTGCATTTTCTAACATGTCCTTTCCAATCTCTTTTCTTTTCAGATTTAGTTGTACTAGGTAGTCGAATATCTTTTGTGCTCTACTTCTATCTTTTGTTGTTAAAAATTCAACAACTTGCCCAGCGTGCTCAAGTCTTCCAGCAGCATTGAAGAGAGGAGCTATTTTGAAGCCTACATCCATAGAAGTTATCTCTTTTTCTGGGAATAAATTGTCATTTATAGTCTGTATGCCTACATTTTGACTTCTCTTTATTATGTTTAGACCGTGTTTGACAAATATCCTATTTTCACTTATCAATGGAACTACATCTGAGATAGTACCTATAGCGACTAAATCAAGAAGTGAAAATAGGAAATCTAAGTCTTGATTTAAGCTTTTGTATATCGCATATAGCAGCATAAAAGCCGTGCCTACTCCCGCTAAGTTTTTGAACTTATATGCATTGTCTTCTCTCTTTGGATTGATTACAGCAAATGCTTTAGGGATGTCTTTAATTTCATGATGGTCAGTCACTATTATATCAACGCCTAGTTCCTTTGCACACTCTATTTCATCAAAGGAAGATATACCACAATCAACAGTTATTATTAACTTTGATTTTGTGGATATTTTTTCTATAGCGTCACTGTTAAGTCCATAACCTTCGTCTCTTGATGGTATAAAGTAATCTACATTTGCTCCTATCTTCCTAAGTCCATTTACCAATGTAGCAGAAGATGTTATGCCATCCACATCATAGTCACCGTAGATGAATATTTTTTCATCATTTGATATAGCCTTCTCTATTCGACTAACAGCTTTTGCCATATCTTTTAGCTTAAAAGGGTTACAAATATTTTTTATACTAGGATTCAGAAATTTAATAGCTTCTGATTTAGTTTTTACATTTCTTTGAACTAACAAATTTGCAAGTACAGGACTAATGCCCATTCCAGAAGCAAGATTTGCAGCTGCTTTATCGTCACTTTCTATCTGAGACCATATGGTGTTTTTCACTTTATTTTCCTCATGTCTTTCTAAACAATTTATATCAAAAAAATAGAAAAATTACAATAGTTAAAGTTAAATAGGAGCAGGGTTATGTTTGTAGGACTAAGCTTAATTCAAAGTTATAATTTTTTACTAAGTTCTTTTTGAAAAGAGAGTAGATTAAGGTGAGTAATATAATTTAGTAGGCTATAGAAATAGATGACAAAACTTATAATTAAAAGGAAGTGTTTACTGTAATGTTTAGAAAAGATGGGTTATGTAATCTCAGGATAAAGCAAATGTAGAAGGCGTAAATGTCTTTTGTTGAAATAAATTAGAATATCAAGAGAGTAAAGGGGACAGAGAATAGTTTTTTGTTTGAAAAAATAGGGCAAAGGCATTATCATAAGAAATTATAGCTTTATGGTGCTTGTAAAATTTTTTAACTGGTTTTTGTACTGTTTTTAGTGTAGAATATTCAAAAAGAGTGGGGAAAAGTAAAATTGTCAAAACCAGAAAATAAAAGCAAAATAATTGCAAAAAATGTAAAAAAAACTTACAACGGCAGACAGGTAGTGAAAGACGTTAGCTTAGAGGTGAACGAAGGCGAAGTGGTTGGTCTCCTAGGACCTAACGGTGCAGGGAAGACTACGACTTTTTACATGATAGTGGGTATTGTAAGGCCTCAAACCGGATCTGTTTTTTTTAATAATGAAGATGTGACAAAGTTGCCTATGTATAAAAGAGCAAGAATGGGGGTAGGCTATTTAGCTCAAGAGGCATCCATATTTAGGAATTTAACTGTGGAAGAGAATATAAAGTTAGCAGTTGAAATAAAGCACAAGGATCAAAAGAAAATAAATGCTATTAAAGATTTGATGCTAGACGAATTTAGAATAACTAAGATAGCGAAGAGTAAAGGTTATGCTCTGTCAGGTGGAGAGAGGAGAAGAGTGGAAATAGCAAGAGCTATAGCTCTTGAGCCTAAGTTTATGCTACTGGATGAACCATTTGCAGGTGTGGATCCTTTGTCGGTTGAGGATATACAGGATGTTGTTAGATATCTTAAAAAGAAGGGTTTAGGTATATTAATTACTGATCACAATGTTAGAGAGACGTTATCTATAACAGATAGATCCTACATAATGTCTGAAGGATCTGTTATTGTTGATGGTACAACTGAGGAAATAGCACAAAATGAAAAGGCAAGGAAGGTATATCTTGGGGAAAACTTTAAGTTGTAGGAGAGTGTATGAAGTTATCTGAAATTAGGGAGAGGTTTATTAAATTTTTTGAAGATAGGGATCATAAGTTTTACGAAAGTGCACCTTTAGTTCCAAAAGATAAAAGTGTGCTCTTCACCATAGCTGGGATGGTTCCTTTTAAGCAATTTTTTTTAGGATATGACAAGGCGCCTTCTTCTAGAGCCACTTCTCCTCAAAGATGTATAAGGACAAGTGATATAGATGTAATAGGAAGTACAGCAAGGCATTTGACTTCATTTGAGATGTTAGGTAATTTTTCTTTTGGTGATTATTTCAAGGAAGAAGCTATTAAAATGGGTTGGGAACTAATAACAAAAGAGCTGGGTATAGATAGAAATAGGTTAATAGTTACTGTATACAAAGATGACATAGACGCTTTTAGAATATGGGAAAAAATCATCCCAGCTTCACAAATTGTTAAGCTTGACAAAGATAATAATTTTTGGGAAATGGGTGAAACAGGACCCTGTGGACCTAGTAGTGAGATATATTATGCTTTTGATGGAATAAATGATTTTGATCCTGATGATGAAAGGTTTATTGAGATATACAACATGGTGTTTATGGAATTCAATAAAGATGGTGGCAGTATATCTCATCTTCCTAACAAAAACATAGATACTGGCATGGGTTTGGAAAGAGTAGCTATGGTGATGCAGAGAGCTGAAACTGTATTTGATATTGATGTAATGATTCCTTTAAAGAGTAGTCTGCGTTCTATGACTGATGTTATAAATGACAAAGCAGAGAAGATAATTCTTGATCACATAAGAGCTGCTTGCTTCTTAGTATATGATGGAGTTAGGCCCTCCAATGAGAAACAGGGATACGTTTTGAGACGCTTGATAAGAAGAGCAGCCAAATTTGGTTATGAAATGGGGCTAAGTAATTTTCTTTACAAGCTTGTGAAAGATGTTGCAGAATCTTATCCATTTATAAAAGAGAAAATAAACAGCATAGAGAGGGTAATAAGAAAAGAAGAGGAGAAGTTTGATGAGGTTCTCTCAAGGGGCTTAGATTTTGCCAAAAATTATATAGAGGCAACTGATGAAGAGACTTTAGACTCTGATTTTGTATTCAAGCTCTATGATACTTATGGATTTCCTATTGAATTGACCAAGGATTTGGCTTTGAAGTATGGGAAAAAAGTTGATGAAGATGCATATAATAGAAGGTTTAAAGAGCATCAGGAGTTATCTAGAAAAAATAAATCTTTTACCAAAGATAGAATTTCTGAGCAGGAACTAAAGGGGATCCCTTCAACAATTTTTACTGGATATCACAATCTAGAAGATAAAGGTAATTTGATAAAAGTTAGGGAAATAGATGATAGATACGAAATGATTTTTGACAAAAGCTGTTTTTATGCTGAATCAGGTGGTCAAGTTGCAGATAGGGGAACAGTTTCATCTAATAGTTTTAAGGGCAAAGTTGTGGATGTACAAAAGTGTAATGATGTTTTCATTCACTATGTGGAAGGAGTAGAGGGTGAGCCTGAAAAGGGTGTTTATGATTTGAAAATTGATGAACAATTTAGATCTAAAGTAAAAGCTAATCATACAGCTACACATCTTCTTCACTCGGCTGTGAAAAATGTTTTAGGCAGTGAAGTAGGACAAGCAGGATCATTAGTTACTGATGAAAAGTTAAGGTTAGATTTAAATATAGATAGAGCTATATCTAACAGAGAATTAGAAGAGATAGAGGTTTTGGTAAATAGAGAGATATTAAAAAATAGTGAAATAACAACCACAAGCAAGAATATCGAAGATGCAAAAAAAGAGGGTGCAATAGCTTACTTTGAAGATAGATATGGAGATGTAGTAAGAGTTGTCACAATTCCTAATTTTTCAAAAGAGCTCTGTGGAGGAACACACGCTTCTCATACGGGTGAGATAGGTCTGTTCAAGATAGTTTATGAAAAAAGTATATCATCTGGAATTAGAAGGATAGAGGCTATAACAGGGTTAAGTGCTTATGAATATTTGAAAAATAGAGAATTAGAGCTTAAGTCAGTTGCTTCTAAATTAAATTCTCAGGAGAAGGACATTTTATCCAAAATTGATAATATGATAGAGAAACAGATTGAATTAAAAAACAAGCTTAGTCTCTTAGAGAATAAAGTTTTGTATAAGGCCATAGAGAGTTCATTTGTAAATCCTGAAGTTATAGATGGAGTCAAGGTAGTAGAGGTGGAATTAGAGCCAAATTTGATAAGTAGGCTGGCTAAAATTAAAGATAGAAGCAATTATTTGATATTTGCCTTTTCTATTCAAGGTGACTTGGTCCTGATTACAGATCGTGACTTTAATTTAGGAGCAATTTTGAAAAAAGTTTTGGTTAAAATGGGTAAAAAGGGTGGTGGACGGCCAGATTTTGCAAGAACTAAGCTAGAACATAATGAAATTAAGGAAGTGATAGACTCTGTAAAGGAAAATATTTTTGGATGAGAATATTAGGCTTAGATGTAGGTGATGTCAGAACAGGAGTATCCATTTCTGATCCTCTCCGAATCATTGCATCACCTCTTACAATATTGAATTCAAAGGAAGTTAACGTAAAAGAGGAGATAATTAAGATAGTAGAGTCTCGTGGTGTAAAAGAGATAATTTATGGACTTCCTATAAGCTTAGATGGAAGTGAAAAGAGGCAGGCAGAAAAGGTAAGAGAATTCATAAAAGAGTTATCTGAAATGGTTGATGTTAAATTTACTCCAATAGATGAAAGATACTCTACCATATCAGCTGGAAATATGTTTTCTTCCATAGGAAAGAAAAAATTTCAAAAATCTAGATTGGATAGTGTTTCAGCTACTATAATATTACAAAATTACCTAGATAGTATAAGAAATAAGTGATCTGTAATTAAATTTTTAATATTATAAATGCTTGTGAAAAGTGCATTAATCTTGAATCGTTGTAGTTTGGATGATATAATCCTTTTGTTTTACAATATACAAAAAAAAGAGGATGGGTGTTATGAGAAAAAATGTAATGTATAGATCTTTGGTTGCTATTGCAGCCTTGGCGTTTGGGATTTTTTATAGTTTCTACCAACCTTCTAGGTATGGATTAGATCTAAAGGGAGGTGTCTCCATTCTTTTAGAAGCTACTCCTATAGAGGGTAGCTTAGACTTTAGTTCTATGGAAAGATTAGCAGAGGTTATAGACAGGAGAATTAACTCTTTAGGAGTTGCTGAGCCTGTAATACAGGTTGTTGGATCCAATAGTCTATCTGTTGAGATTCCAGGGGTGCGAGATACAGAAGAGGCTGTATCTATGATAGGAAAGACTGCTCTTCTTGAATTTAGACTTAAAGAGTCTGATGGTACTATAGGTGATTCACTTCTTTCAGGAAGGGACCTTGTTAAGGCCGAAGTGTCAGATAACATGGGTATGCCAGTTGTAAGCATACAATTCTCTTCTGAGGGAGCTAAGACTTTTCATGACATTACTAAAAATAATACAGGTAAACAATTGGCTATAACCTTAGATGGAGAGGTTCAATCTTCTCCAACTATAAACAGTGTAATATCTGATGGTAAAGCTGTGATATCAGGTAATTTTACTTATGAGGAAGCTAGAAAATTAGCCTTACTGCTTAGCTCAGGATCTCTTCCTGTTAAAGTAGATGTTAGGGAAGTTAGAGTTATTAGTGCTACATTGGGTGAAACAGCCTTTGATAGTAGTATTACATCTGGAATGTGGGCGTTCATTCTTGTTATCCTCTTCATGACTTTATGGTACTTACTACCTGGGTTAATTTCTAGCATATCTTTAATAGTTTTTGGTCTTACATCTTTTGGGGTAATGAACTTTTTGGGTGCGACTCTTACTCTACCAGGTATAGCTGGATTTATCCTGTCACTAGGTATGGCAGTTGATGCCAATGTAATAATTTTTGAGATGATCAAGGAAGAAATATCTAAAGGGGTGAGTATATTTACTGCAATTAGGGAGGGCTTTAAAAAATCTTTAACCTCTATAGTTGACTCAAATATCACTACTTTAATAATAACAGCTATACTTTTTGCTTTAGGTACAGGTCCTGTTAAGGGATATGCTGTTACTCTTTCAATAGGTGTTATGACTAGCATGTTTAGTGCAGTATTTATAACTAAATTGCTAATTGAGCTGCTTTTTGAAAGTCTGGGAATAAAGAGTCCTTACTCTTTTGGTATTTTAAATTTTAGATTTAATCTCAATATTATAAGATTTTCCAAATTGATAATAGGTGTTTCTAGTTTGGCTGTTGTTTTGTCTGGTTATTATATAGCAACAAAAGGTCTGAATTATGGAGTTGATTTTACTGGTGGTACTATTTTTGAAATGAAATTTGATGAAGATATAGATAAAAAGCTACTAACAGAGAAGGTATTGGAATTTGATCCAAGGGCTCAAGTTCAATTCTCTGAAGAGAGTACTGTTATAGTTAAAGGTAGTGAGATGTCAAATGAGACTAAAGGTGACTTTTACTCTATTATGAGAAGAGGATTTGGACAATTCTCTCTTGAAAAAGAGGAGAGTATTGGAGCATCTGTTGGTAAAGGATTACAGAGAAATGCCATGATAGCTTTAGTTATAGGTGCCATTCTTATAGTTTTATATATCTCTCTGCGTTTTAGACTAGCGTTTGCTGTTTCTGCTATAGTTGCTTTAATGCATGACATTGTGATATCTATTGGAGCTGTATCTTACTTGGGCTATGAGGTGAATTCCACTTTTGTAATAGCTATATTGACTATATTAGGTTATTCAATCAATGATACAGTTGTGGTTTTTGATAGGGTAAGAGAGAATATGAAGAGAGATAGAAATATGAAGGATGTAATTAACAAGAGTATAAGCCAGGTCTTCTTACGATCTTTTAATACTTCATTTACAACATTTTTAGCTCTTTTAGCTCTGATATTAAAGGGCACAGATAGTTTGCAGCCTTTTCTTATCACATTCCTTTTTGGTATAGTAGCAGGAACATTTTCTTCTCTGTTTCTGGCTAGTCCGCTAGTATTTTACTTTACAAAGAAGGATGCATGATACATATTTTAGATTTAGTTAATTTATCTATAGTTATTTGGTCCATGTTGTCTGGTATAACATCAGGATTTATAATGAGTGTAAGCTCTTTTGGAGGATTGATATTTTCTGCCTATCTAACCTCTAACTACTTAGGTGATGTGTATAAGGTAGTAGTCTCATTTGTGAAGATAGATGATTTCCCATATGATATAAATAGGAATTATGGGACTTATATCATATCTTATCTGGTTATGATGTTCTCTCTATATTTTTTAATTCATATAGCTTCTCGTATGCTAAAAAGTATTTTTGGGCACTTAATGCTAGATTGGGTAGATAAAATATTTGGTGCCATATTTGGTTTTATAAGGGGTATTTTAGTTTCAGTACTATTGATATCAGTTTTGATCTTTTTAAGGAAGTTTATGCCATCTCTTTCAGAAGCTTTAGATAAATCTCAATCTATTGAGATCTTGCCAGAGCTTTCTAGTATTGCTTTAAGTTTACTTCCTTCAGAAGTTAAGACTACAATTTTGGAGTATGTTAAGTAAGGGGGGGAGATGATTTTAACGACTTATCTTTACAGAAATATGTTTAAGCCTGTTATGTCAGGTATAGCTGGCTGTACTTTTTTGATTCTTATAGATACTCTTTCAGAGATGATAGAGAATATAGTTGTTAGAGGAGTTCCCTTTCTTCAAGTTATGGAGTTACTCTCCTACCAGATGATCCATCTTCTCTCTTTTACAGTTCCTATGGGTATGATGATAGGTGCTCTTTTAGCCTATGGATCCCTTTCTAATACGAATGAAATTTCTGCATTAAACTCACTAGGTATAAATTTATGGAAGATATTAAGGCCTATCTTGATTTTGGGCTTTGCTATATTTGTGCTTTTAATTCTAAACAATCAATTTATTACACCTATTGCTGCTAAAAGACAGGAAGACATAGCCAAAATGCTTGCTTACTACAAACCTTCGCTAGGTTTGGCTGAAAGGCAGTTTATAGATAGTATAAAGGGATACTCCATATATCTGGATGAATTTGATGGTGGAACTTCAACATCAGGGGATTTTATAATTTTTGCAAATGATTCAAATGCCATTTTTCCTAATGTTGTTAAGGGGTCTTCAGCCAATTGGGATGATGGGTATATGAATATAAGAGATGCAAAAGCATACGAGTTGGATGAAAAGGGAAGAAAAAAAGCTTCTGTTGAATTTAGGGAGCAGAAGATACCTATTAGAAGTAAGATAGTAGGGTTTGATTTCTTAGGTATGAATGATGAAGAGAATCAGATGTCTTTGACTTCACTTATTTCAACTATTTTGAGTAAGAAAAGGGATAACTTACCCTCTCTTAGGTATGAGATGACTCTCCATACTAAGCTTTCATTATGTTTTAGCCCAATTGTCATGGCTCTGTTAGGGGCTACTCTAGCTACCAGTTCACATAAAAGGTTTAGAAAAGGTGATGGGAAAATAACTGGTATAACTGTGCTTTTCCTTTATTGGTTATGGATAATGTCCTCAAGGGGAGTGATAATAAGTAATAATTATCCTGCATACATTATGTGGGGGCCTAATTTAATATTTTTAATTTTGGGTATATTACTGTTTTTATATAAAAGGAGAGCATAGTGTTAAAAATTTTAGATAGGTATTTAGCCAAAAAATTTCTTATGAATCTACTTGTCGGTATGGCAGGTGCGACTGTTATTTTTTTCTCTTATGATTTTTTTCAAATAATAGAGAAGGTGACCTCAGGTAGGCTATATATTTTGGATGTTCCCTATCTCTCTTTAAAGTCAATTCCCTCCATCATATCCTATGAGATGATGCATTTTGCTGGTTTGATCTCAGGGCTATTAACTATGAGTGACCTATCTTCACATCTTGAGGTTGTAGCAATAAAGACATCTGGAATAAGTTTTGGAAGGATGGTCAAGACTCCTTTGATAATCTCTTTCCTTGTATCCTGTTCAATGTTTTTATTTACAGAGTTTGTTTCAGTTGATACTTTCAGAAGTAAAACAGAGACTTTTAGAAAGCTTGATGGATATATAATATCTAGGAATAGGAATAATATTTACTACAAAAGTGATAATAGGTTTTACAGCATATATAACGTTAATGGGTATAGTAATAAAATAAAAAATTGTCAAATTGTTGAGCTTGAGGGTGAAGATGTTAAAAAAATTATCAATGCACGCTCCGGAGAGTATAATCCTGAAACTGGTGAATGGTTATTAAAAGATGTAGTGGTAAATTTAATTGATAAAAATGAAATTATAGATTATGATACATATGATCCGGAGATAAAAGAGAGTCCAGATGATTTTCTTAAGTATAGAATTATAGCTGATGAATCATTTTATTCTACTGACCCTTATGATGTAGGGAAAGAGTTGAGCTTCAAGCAGATAAGAGATAATATCTCTTTCTTGCAAAAGTCAGGTGGTAATTACAGAAGATTGCTTACACATGTCTACCACCAGAGGGTAGCTTATCCTTTTTCTTTTTTTATAATGGTAGTAATAGGGTTTGCTCTATTAAGTAGATTTTCAAGAGCAGGCAAAGGCAAGATAATAACAGTAGGTATTCTAATAGGGTTCTCTTACTATGTTATATCTGCCATAGCCAAGGCAATGGGTTTTGGCAATGTGGTACCTATGCTTTTAAGTGCTTGGATTCCTAATATTGTTTTTGGCGTTATTGCTTTGTACTTATTTTTAAAAGCTGACGAGTAAGGGGAGATAAGTTGACAAAAATTATCAATTTGGGTAATGGGATACCTTTGATATTAGAGAGTATCCCAACTGCTAAATCGTTTTCTTTTGGAATAGCATGTAGAGTAGGTGCTATAGATGAGACTATAGAAAATGAGGGAATTTCTCATTTCATTGAACATATGCTATTTAGAGGGACAAAAAAGAGGAGCTCTGTAGAAATTTCAGAAGCCATAGATAGAGTTGGAGGAGAAATAGATGCTTTTACTTCTAGAGAAGTAACAATGTTTTATAGTACTGTTTTATCTAAAGATGCTGAGACCTGTGTGGATGTGTTAAGTGACTTAGTAATGAATCCTGTTTTCCACCCTGAAGATATTGAAAAAGAGAGAGCAATTATTTTAGAAGAGATAATAATACAAGAGAGCTCATTTGAATCTTTAGTACATGAACTTAATATTCAGAACGCATATAGAAACAGTGCAATTGATCTATCAATATTGGGTAGTCTAAGCACTGTAATTAGGATGAACCAAGATGATCTATTAGAGTATTATCAAAGGCACTACATTCCTGAAAATATCTTTCTCTCTATAGCTGGTAACTTCAATGAAGAAAAAATAATTAGTAAGATTGAAAAATTATGGTCTCAAATGGAGAATAGACCTAGAAAAAAGAATTCTCAACATCTAGATATAGTCTACAAGCCTCAAGTTATTCCTAAGAACACTCCTCATGTTCATATATGTGTAAATGCAACAGGAACATCTTATTCTGATAAAGATTTTGTGACTCTTCAAATTGTCTCTAATATATTAGGAGCAGGAACAAGCTCAAGGTTATACAGAGAGATAAGGGAGAATAGAGGTCTAGCATACTCTGTCTATAGTTATATTTCAGCTTTTGAAAAAACAGGGCTATTTACAAGTTATATTGGGACTGTAAGGAAGAACTATAAAAGAGCTATTGATATAACCCTTAATGAATATTTTAAATTGTCTACAAATCTTGTTACAGTTGATGAGTTAGAGAAAGCTAAAAATCAGATATTAGCATCCGTTTTGTTTGATATAGAAAATACAAGGACAGAGATGTTTAGAAATTTAAATGACTACTTTGCATATGGTCATACAACTAATGTGAATGAAATTCAGCAAAAAATAGAAAACATCAGTAGAAAAGATATATTAACTTTTGCTAAGAATAACCTCAATTGCAATACGACCTCCTTCACAGCACTAGGTGATGTTGCCTAAGTTTAATGTTATAATCTCTATTAGGAGGAATATATGAATAAAGTTACAATAGAGATACTTAAGAGTGGCAGTGCACAGGTGCCAAAGTATATGACAGAAGGAGCTGCGGGAGCAGATATGTATGCTAGCTTGGATAATGATGTTATTATCCATCCTATGGAGAGAATGTTAGTCCCTACCGGGATTAAGATGGCTATACCAGAAGGATATGAGGTTCAACTTAGGCCAAGGAGTGGATTAGCCTTAAAACATGGTTTAACACTTTTGAATACACCTGGAACTATTGATTCTGACTATAGGGGTGAGGTTAAGGTATTAATTATCAATTTGAGTAATGAATCTTTCAAAATAAGTAATGGTGAAAGAATAGCTCAAATGGTTGTGAACAAAATTGAGCAGGCATCATTTAATGAGGTAAGTGATCTTTCTGAGAGTACTAGAGGAAAAGGAGGATTTGGTCATACAGGATTGTAGTTTGTTTTTTCAAAAATAAACTTGATAAATTAAATTTTGTGATTACAGTTAAGTTACAGGGGGGACAGTGTTATTATTTTTACTTTTATTTAACTGTTTTGGTACAAGTTCTCTGGATGTGTCTCGTCAACAATCAAGAAATAGCCAGATTGTATCTCAAATTCAATCAACGATAGAAGAAAATCTTTTGTATGATAGTGACTACTACACAGGGTACTTTGATCAAGATGAGATCTTCGAGGAGTTACAAGAGCAGATAAGATCATTTATAAAATCAGGTGGAAATCCCAATTTGAAGATAAAACTTTTTGAAATAGAGCTTCCTATTGCCGCTATGATATTAGTTCCTTTTTTAGGAAGTGTTAAAGAATCAGATATTGAATTGATAAAACAGTATAATTTCAATATAAATGATAAAGTCCTTATCTATCCAAATATGGGATTTTTGTTGGAAGTTCATGATGTAGAGAAACTTAGAGTATTTAAAAGTCTAGGGCTGGATGTGAAAGCTAAGGATATTGTAGGTAATACTTTGCTACAGAATACCTGCTTGAATTATATTAATGATTCAACATTTTTGGAATTTTTATCTGAATTAATGAGTGATGTGGATGACAAAGCATCTTATTTGATGAATAAAAATTTTTATAATCAAACTATTCTTCACATTTTAGTTTCAGTTTACAGGACATCTAATAACTTAGATAGCTTTATAGATGAAATATTCAGTTACTTAACTCCAGCTGAAATAGAAGAGATAAAAGCAATAAAGGATGAAGATGGAAGGAATGCTGAACAGATAATGAATCATTACCTGTAGGGATTCAAATAAATTGAGGAGGATGAATCGGTGTTATTTTTGATTTTGTTAAACAGCTGTAGTGGTGGCGTAGCCTCTGGTTATTCTATACCAAATATGAGCCAGGCTATGGTAGAAAGACTTTACTTTTTTGATTATGATGATTCAGAGGTTAGTGCTAAGGATACAATAACAAAAGAGGAATACAATGAAATTTTAGATTTAATAGATAGGGGAGAAAATGTTAATGCTTTAGGTCCTCAATCGAATTCTCTCTCTGCGGTGTTGATTACAGATATTCATGTAGAGGGTGTTACAAAAAAACAGATAGTAGATGACCTTGGAAGTAGGGGTACTAACTTTAATTTAACCTTTTCACAATTAGGCTTCTTTGATAACTACTCTTTGTGGAGTGAACTTATAAATTTTGACAGAGAAGTAGTGGATTCCTTAGTTCAGTATGGGCTTAATTTAAATTTTAAAGATTTGAGAGGAAATAACATACTTTTCTACATTATGGAAGAGATTGAACATGGCGGGATTGAAAAAGAGGCTGCTATGACAAATATATTAAGTCACGTGGAAAACAGAGATAGCTTTTTAATGCATAGAAATAGCTTTGACAATAATATTCTCCATCATACACTTATAGAGCACATTTACGAAAAGGAGCACTCCATTACTTCAATTAAAAATGCTGTTGAATTTTTGTTTTCTTTTTTAACAGAGGATCAGATTACCACATTAAAAGAACAGATTAACAAAAAAGGAGACAAACCTAGAGATATTTTAGAACCTGACAAGGTAGAGAGGCTAGAAGATATTAAGAATCTTACTAGCCTGGTTAACCTTTTAAGTTAATTCCATATCCTCCATAAAATCTTTGAAAGTTTTTGTTCTTTCCATTATAAAAGATATAGAGATCATCACTAATGTAGTTACTAAAAGCATAGAATACCAAGGTAGATATTCTAGGGCTATACCGTAAATAAAAAGACCTAAAGGAGCAGTTATCTTCATAACTGTTCTCATAGTACCTAAGAGTTTGCCTCTAATTTCTTCGGGTATCTTCACCTGGAAGTATGTTAATGCCCCTAGGGATTGCAGGGTGTTAACAGCTCCATCAATAACTACCAAAGCTATGTAAAATATAGACATTTGGTAGGCAGTCATTTCAACAAATAGAGGAGCAAACCATACAAAAAAGAATAGACTTTGTAGTTTTAGAGTATTAAAAAGATTCCTTAGTAGAAAGCCACTCATGTTAGTTAGGGTTACTACTATAGCTGCTAGTGATACTCCTAACCAGCTAGAACTCTCTATGAATGATAGCGTAGTATCACTTAAACTCAACTCCTTACCTATATCAGGTATTATTGAATTGAATACAGGCATATACACCAAAGCTATGGCCAAATTAAGTATCAACAAGAAACCTATTATCTGCTTGCTTTTTATGTAGTCTGTAAGTGATTTAAGTTCTGTTCCAACACTAGTTATTGCTTTGGACAGTGATGTACTAGAATTTATCTTTTCTTCGTATCTTGAAAGCCAGTGTAGTAATCCAGAGATTAAAAAAGATGAGGCATTCAAATAAAATAGAAGATTGGGATAAGGGCTTAATATTTTTCCTAGCACGGGAGCTATTAGGTAACATACAGCTCTTGAAAGCCATATGATTGAAACAAGTTTATTAGCTTTTTCTTTTCCTATGTTTACCATTGAAGCATCAAGTGGAACTTCGTAAAAAGCAAAAATCATACTGAAAGCAGCAGCATAGAATGATATGGATGCAGTACCTTCAAATCCCATTGAGAATAGGTAAAGGAACAAAAGGGTAGCGACTCCACCAATTATTTCTGACCACATCATTAATCTTTTTTTGCTGTAAATATCTGAAAGAACCCCTACAAATATATTAGCTAGCGCACCAGGTAAAATAAATGATGCCATTATTATTGACCATGCAGCTGTGCTCTGACCACTTGTGGCTCTATTGTAGAAAATAAGTCCGTATATAAAAGTCATCGTGAATGTGACGGATATAAGGTAAGACATTGTAGCAAGTATGCTGTTAGTTATTGCGCTTCTGTTTTTCATAAATATCTTCTCTCTTTCTAAAAAATGAAAAATTTAAAATATTTTACCATAAAACTGCTTGCTACTGTGTTGAAGGTAGTTTATGTTTATGATATTATTTAATGAGTAAATAGGCCCATAGCTCAATTGGTAGAGTAGCGGTCTCCAAAACCGTTGGTTGGGGGTTCAAGTCCTCCTGGGCCTGCCAGAAATGAGAGCTAAAAAATGAATATAAAAAATTATTTTCGAAGTATAATTAACGAATTTAAAAAAGTGGATTGGCCTGGAGCAAGAGAAGTTGCTGTTCTCTCTGTGCTGGTTGTTATTATTTCAGGAGCACTAAGCGTGTATTTAGGCTTTTTCGATGTTTTATTTACTTCTATTTTAGATAGGATAGGTATTCTTTAATGAATGAAAATTTTGTAGAAAAATGGTATGTCCTTCATACTTACTCAGGACATGAATACAGGGTAAAAGATCTTTTAACCGAAAGGGTTGTTAGTTTAGGTGTAAAAGACAAGGTCTTAGAAATTTTAGTCCCTGACGAAGAGAAAATTGAAATCAAAGGTGCCAAGAGAAGGATAGTTAAGAAGAAAGCTTTTCCTGGTTATGTTCTAGTTAGGATAATGGTAGAGCCTTACCAATCTAAGACTGGTACTGAGTATAGGATGGACAATAATGTTTGGTACGTTGTTAGGAACACTGACGGAGTGTCAGGTTTTGTTGGTACAAAGAATGTACCTACTCCAATTTCTGATGACGAAGTTGCTGTTATACAAGGAAGAATGAAGAGATATAGTTCTGCTCCTAAAGAGGAGTTGCAATTTAATGTTGGAGATAAGGTGGAGATAATAAGCGGGTCATTTATGGGCAGCTTTGGTAAAATAGAGTCCATAGATATGCAACATAGTAAGCTTACAGTTATGGTTGAAATATTCAATAGGCTTACTCCTGTTGAAGTTAACTTTGATGAAATTCACTCTATATAACTTGACTTTGAATAAATAAAACGATATCATTTACCTTGATAATCTTAATACACAGATTTATCGCATACCACGGTAGTGGGAGATAGGAGAAATTATGAGTAAGAAAGAGATAACCGGCAGAGTTAAGATTAACTTGCCTGCTGGTAAGGCTACGCCTGCACCCCCTGTTGGACCGGTTGTTAGTCCATTGGGTATAAACATAAAGCAGTTTTGTGACGATTTTAATAACAAAACTAAGGATCAGGCGGGTTTTACAATACCTGCAGAGATAATAGTTTACAAAGATAGAAGCTATGATCTTGTGTTAAAAAAGCCTCTTATGGCCAGCTTGATAATGAAATCATTATCAATAAGCAAGGGTGCAGGTGACGTGAAGAATGAAAATGTTGGGGTCTTAACCAAAGATAAGATTGAAGAGATAGTTGATACTAAGATGCCTGATTTGAATACTGTCTCAAGAGAGTCTGCTGTAAAGATGGTGAAAGGGACAGCCCGTAGCATGGGTGTAAAGGTGGAAGAATAATGTCTACTACGAATGTTAATGTTATAGATAAGAGTAAGCTGTATGGCTTAGAAGAGGCTGTTAAGTTAGCCAAGGCTACACAGAGAGCCAAATTTACTGAGACTATGGATATCTCTCTTAAGCTGGGTATAGATCCTACAAAACCTGAGCAACATGTTAAAGGTTTTGCTGATCTTCCAAATGGAACAGGGATAGCTAAGAAAGTGCTTGCTATAGTGTCCGATAAGGATGCAGAAGCTGCTAAAAATGCAGGTGCTGACTTTGTTGGTGCTGAGTATATTGACAAGATATCCGGAGGATGGATGGAGTTTGATGTAGTTGTCGCTACTCCTGATATGATGGCTAGAATAGGTAAGATAGGTAAAGTTTTAGGTACCAAAGGGTTGATGCCTAATGCCAAGTATGGTACCATAGATAAAGATATAGCCTCTGCGGTAAAAAGCTTCAAAGAGGGGCGAGTTGTGTTCAAAAATGATAAGTATGGACTTCTTAACTCTCCCGTTGGTAAAAGCAACTTTGGAGAAAAAGAGCTTTTAGAGAACGTGGTTTTCTTTTTGAAAAAAGTTCTATCTCTGAAGCCTTCGACTTCGAAGGGGCAGTATTTAAGAGGAGTTTCTTTGTCTCTTACAATGGGACCTTCAGTGAAACTAGATCCTCTCACCCTGCAAAGGGAACTTAGGAGTTAGGTATGCCAAGTTCTAAAAATATAGAATCTGTTAACAGTCTTACAGATAAAATACAAAATGCTAAGTCTATAGTCTTTATGGACTACAGAGGAGTTACTGCTTCTGATGAGAACAAATTAAGGAAAATAGTGAACTCAGAGCAGAATGTGGAGTATTTTGTTGCAAAAAATAGATTGTTTAAGTTAGCTCTGCAAAATTCAGAGCTTTCTAATGAAGAATTAGAAAAAGTACTCAAAGGCCCTACTTCCTTTATCTTTAGTTATGATGATGTTAGTTTGGCCCCTAGACTTTCTAAAAAGTTTGCTGAGGCTGGAGAAGACATTTTTCAAATAAAAGGCGGAATATTTGAAAAGAAGTTTGTTGATGCTTCAACAGTCATTGCGGTTTCTGACCTGCCTTCAAAGGAAGTTCTTATTGCTCGTTTGCTAGGCCAGTTGATGGCTCCTGTGCAAGGGCTTCATAATGTTCTTAGGGCTAATTTAACAGGTTTGGCTTTAGTCCTGAAGGGCGTAAGTGAAAAGAAATAAAGTTTTGTGAATACTACAATTAACAAGGAGATCTCTTATGGAAATGAATGAATTTATAACAGCTATAGAAAAAATGACAGTTTTGGAGCTTTCAGAATTAGTAAAAGCTCTTGAAGAGAAGTTTGGTGTAAGTGCTGCTGCTGTTGCTGCTGCTGCTGCCTCTAATGCTGCTGCCCCTGCTGCAGCTGCTGAAGAAAAAACCTCTTTTGATGTGGTGCTAGAATCTATTGGCGCTAACAAGATAAATGTTATAAAGGTTGTTAAGGCTATTACAGGGCTTGGGTTGAAAGAGTCCAAGGAGTTAGTTGACGGTGCTCCTGGAACAGTTAAGAAAGATGTACCTAAGCAAGAAGCTGAGGACATACAGAAGCAGCTTGAAGAAGCTGGAGCAACAGTAAAGCTAAATTAATAGATTTTGTTTTTTAAGCACCCTCTATCTAAGTGGGTGCCTTTTTGCCGTTTATTCGGTAAATTCTTTATTCCCTAAAGGAGGAACATGAGCAACTCAAGTCAGAAGAGGATAAACCTCGGCAGAATACAAGATAGGGCTGAGATACCTCATTTTCTTGATTATCAAATAACATCTTATGAAGACTTTTTACAATCATCTGTAAAACCTAGTCAAAGAGAAAATAAAGGTTTAGAGAGAATACTTAGAGAATTTTTCCCTATTGTATCTTCATACGGTAATGTTAAATTAGAATATGTAGAATACAAATTAGAAGAACCAGAGTTTCCACTAAACAGTCAAGCAGAATGTAGAAAAAGATCAAAAACATACTCCATATCTCTTAAGGCAAAGCTTAGAGTGGTGAATGCTGAAGGAGAGAAGATACAGGAAGCGTGGTCATATATCTGTGATTTGCCATTTATGACTAGCAAAGGTACATTTATAGTAAATGGTACAGAACGTGTTGTTGTTGCCCAGCTTCACAGGTCTCCAGGGGTGTTTTTTAGTAGAGAGACTAATATGCAGTCTGGTAAGGAAATATTTAATGGTAAAATAATTCCTTACAAAGGTACATGGTTAGAGATAGAGACTACAAAAGATGATTTATTGCAGGTTAGAATAGATAGAAGAAAGAAGATATCTTTCACTATATTTGTTAAGGCATTAGGTTTTTTTGAAGACAATTTTCAGATAGTAAAAGAGTTTTTTGATAAAAAGAAAGTTGAAATTAGTGATTGGAAAGAAGCTAGAGGTGAGTTGATAGGAAGCTTCTTAGGTGAAGATGTTGAAGATGAAAACACTGGAGAGGTTCTTGCAGAGAGAGGACTGTATATAGACAAGGAACGTTTTGATTTTATATCTAGCAAGTCTTTAAGATCGTTATCTGTTTATTCTCCTTCCGTGGAGAATGAGCCTCTATCTAACACTTTAATAGTTGATCACACAAAAAATAGGAAAGAGGCAGCGACTGAATTATTTAAAAAGATAAGATCGAGTGATATAGCTACATCTGAAGGTGTAAAAACTTTCATAAAGAATACTTTTTTCAACTCTGATAGATACAATTTAGGAGATGTAGGTAGGTATAAGCTTAACAAGAGATTGGGATTAGGTGTAGATGAAGATCAAGTTACACTTACAAAGGAAGATATTTTGACAATAACTAGATATGTTCTTGATCTTAAAAATAACAAAGGTAACCTAGATGACATAAACAGCTTGTCTAACAGAAGAATAAGAGGTGTTGGAGAGCTAATGGGTGTTCAGTTGAGAACAGGACTTGTGAAGATAGAGAGAAATGCGAAAGAAAAGATGTCAATGAGTGATCCTTATACAGTTTCTATACAATCTCTTTTAAATACAAAGTTTTTACAGTCTATAATAATGGATTTCTTTGCAAGTGGGCAACTTTCACAGTTTATGGACCAGACAAATCCTCTTTCTGAACTTACCCATAAAAGAAGGATAAGTTCCCTTGGTCCAGGAGGTCTTTCAAAGGAGAGGGCAACCTTTGAAGTGAGAGATATTCATAGCTCTCACTATGGTAGGCTGTGTCCTGTTGAGACTCCTGAAGGTCAAAATATAGGTCTTATACTTTCGCTTGCTAGTTTTGCTAGAATAAACAGATATGGATTTATAGAGACTCCATACGTTAGGGTGAAGGACGGAAAAATACAGTTTAATAAAGTAGATTATTTGAACTATGATGATGAAAAGAATCATTTTATAGCTCAAATAGGAACTTCGGTAGATGAAGAGGGAAATATTTTAGAAGAACAAGTTTTATGTAGATCTGCAGCAGATGATGAAATCATAAGAGTTCCTAGAGAAAAAGTAGATTACATTGATGTCTCTTCAAAACAGGCAGTTTCTGTATCTTCTTCTATGATTCCTTTCTTGGAAAATACTGACGCCAATAGAGCGCTTACAGGTTCAAATATGCAGAGGCAGGCTGTACCCCTTATTGCTACTGAGAGACCGTACGTTGGAACTGGTATGGAAGAGAAAGTAGCAAGGGATTCTTATGCTGTTATAACAGCAAGAGATTCAGGTAAGGTTAAGTATGTTGATGCTTCAAAGATAATAATAGATCACTCTAAAGGTAAATTATCAGAGTATAAACTAGATAATTTTGTGAGATCTAATCATAGTATGTGTATGACTCATAAACCTCTAGTTAACATAGGTGATAAAGTTGAAAAAGGTCAGGTTATAGCTGATGGACCTTCAACTAGTCATGGTGAGATGTCTATAGGTAAGAATGTTATGATAGCTTTCATGCCTTGGATGGGTTACAACTTTGAGGATGCAATTCTTATTAGTGAAAGATTAGTTAAGGATGATGTTTTTTCTTCTATACATATTGAGGAATATGATGTAGAGGTTAGAAGTACAAAATTAGGTGATGAGATAACCACAAGGGAACTACCTAATGCTCCTGAAGGTGCTATAAAAGATCTGGATGAGAATGGAATAGTTAGAATTGGTGCTGAGGTAAAGTCAGGAAGTATATTGGTTGGTAAAATAACACCAAAAAGTGACGTAGAGCCTTCGGCTGAGATGAAGCTGTTAAAAGCAATATTTGGAGAAAAGGCAAAAGATGTTAGAGATACATCACTGAAAATGCCTCATGGATCTAAAGGAACTGTAGTTGACATAGTTGAATTAGATAGGAATCGTGGTGATGATCTTCCTTCAGGTGTTACCAAGATAGTTAGGGTCTATGTAGCCGAGAAGAGAAAAATAACCGTTGGAGACAAGATGTGTGGAAGACATGGTAATAAAGGAATAGTATCCAGAATATTACCTGTAGAAGATATGCCATATCTTCCTGACGGAAGGCCAGTTGATGTTGTGTTGAATCCTCTTAGTGTTCCTTCTCGTATGAACATAGGTCAGGTTTTAGAGGCTCATTTAGGAATGGGTGCTAGTGAGCTAGGTTTACATGTATCTACTCCTGTTTTTGATGGTGCAACAGAAGAGAAAATAAGAGAATATCTTAAAAAATCAAACTTTTCTGAAGATGGTAAGACAGTCCTATATGATGGAAGAACAGGAAAGCCTTTTGATAATAGGGTAACAGTTGGTTATATGTATATGCTAAAGCTTCATCATCTTGTTGAAGATAAGATGCATGCTAGAGCCATAGGTCCTTATTCTTTGGTTACTCAGCAGCCTCTGGGTGGTAAAGCGCAGTTTGGTGGACAACGTCTTGGTGAGATGGAGGTATGGGTACTAGAGGCTTATGGTGCTTCAAGTATACTTAGAGAGATGCTTACAATCAAGTCGGATGATGTTGTTGGAAGGACAAAAGCTTATGAAGCTATAGTTAAGGGAGGTCCTATGCCAGAACCAAGTGCTCCAGAATCATTTAAGGTTCTTATAAGAGAGTTCAATAGTTTAGGATTAGATGTGGATATATTTGATAAAGAAGGAAAGAGAATGCCAATAGACGGGGATAAGCAGAGCCCGGATGATGCTAAGGAGTTTTCAATGTCATATTTAAATAACGATGAAGAGAATAGTTGAGGTGAATAAATGAGAGATTTTGACAAGGTTAAATTATCACTTTCTTCTCCTAAGTCTATAAGAGAGAGATCTTACGGAGAGGTTACTAAAGCTGAAACAATAAATTATCGTACTCTTGTGCCTGAAAAAGATGGTCTTTTTTGTGAGGCAATATTTGGGCCAGTAAAAGATTGGTCTTGTTCTTGCGGTAAGTACAGAAGGATAAGATACAAAGGGATAGTTTGTGAAAAATGTGGCGTTGAAGTTACTAGATCAAAGGTAAGAAGAGAGAGAATGGGGCACATAGAGCTTGCTGTTCCAGTTGCTCACATATGGTTCTATAAGGGTATACCGAACAATATGAGTATAATTTTAGGTGTTACCCCTAAAGATTTAGAATCAGTTATTTATTTTAGTAAAAATATAATCATAGATCCAGGGAATTCGCCATTTTCTCTACACCAAATTGTTGAAGAGAGAGAGTGTAAGATAGTAGAATCCCAAAACCCTGAAATTAAATTTAAATCAGGAATGGGGGCGGAAGCTATTTTGGAATGTCTTGATAATCTAGATCTAGAATCATTGAAAAAGGAGCTATACAAAGAATTAGAGGGAATAGATAGCGTACAAAAGAAAAAGAAAATAATGAAGAGACTAGAATTAGTTAAAGGACTAATGTTCTCTGGGAATAAACCTTCATGGATGATATTACAAGCTCTGCCTGTTATGCCAGCTGATTTAAGGCCTATGGTTCAATTAGATGGAGGTAGGTTTGCCACAGCTGATGTGAATGATTTGCTAAGAAGAGTTATAAATCGTAACAAAAGATTGAAAAAATTAAAGGGTATGTTTGCACCTGAAATTATCTTAAGAAATGAAAAAAGAATGTTA
>DCBY01000003.1:22408-26508 GCA_002313635.1 Fusobacteriia bacterium UBA1095 | reverse complement strand
AATGAAAAAAGAATGTTACAAGAGGCAGTTGATGCCCTTTTAGATAATGGACGAAGGGATGCACCTACTATATCTCAAGGTAACAGAGATTTGAAATCTTTAAGTGATATGCTTAAGGGTAAACATGGTAGATTTAGGCAGAACTTACTTGGTAAGAGAGTTGACTATTCAGGTAGATCTGTTATCGTTGTTGGTCCAGATTTGAAATTGAATCAGTGTGGTCTTCCTAAAAAAATGGCTTTGGAACTATATAAGCCATTTATAATGCGGGGTTTGGTTGATAGAGAGCTAGTCTCCAATATTAAATCTGCTAAGCGAATGGTGGAATCTGAGCATGATGCAGTATGGAAAGTAGCAGAAGAAGTCATAAAGGATCATCCTATTCTGTTGAATAGACCTCCTTCACTTCATAGAGCAAGTATACAGGCTTTTGATCCAGTCCTTATTGAAGGTAAAGCTTTAAGGCTGCACCCTCTTGTCTGTGCTGGTTTCAATGCTGACTTCGATGGTGACCAACTTTCAGTTCACCTAGTTTTGTCGCCTCACTCTATAATGGAAGCTAGAATGATAATGTTATCAGAAAATAATCTGCTTTCTCCTGCGAGTGGTAGACCTATGATATCACCTTCAAGAGAGATGCTTATGGGTTGTTACTATGTGACAGGACTTAGAAAAGGTGCTAAGGGTGATGGCAAAATTTTTGCTAGTTTGGAAGAGGCTAGAATAGCTTATGAAAATGACAAGATAGCTGTAAATGCTCCTATAAAAGTGAGAATTAAAGGAGAGTTGGTAGAGACAACAGTTGGTAGAATTATGTTTAATGACATACTACCAGAAGACTTTAGAGATTATGGTAAGCACTATGCAGATAAAGACTTTAAAAGTCTAATATCTAGTTTGTTTAAAGTCCATGGAATTACAAAAACAGCACATGTTGTCAATAAGATAAAGGACTTTGGATTTGATTTTGGAACCAGAGCAGGTATAACTATAAGTATAGATGATCTTCACATACCAAGTACTAAGAAGAGTATAGTAGAGGCTGCAGACGTAGAGGTTGGTAAGATAGAGGAGAAATATAAACAGGGTCAAATATCAAGTATTGAGAGGTATAGAGAGGTTCTTGACGTTTGGAATAAATCAGTTGAAGAAGTGGTTAAAGATTTAGTGAAAGAAGTTGATGATTTTAACCCAGTTTTCATGATGTCCAAGTCAGGTGCTAGAGGTGGTTTGACTCAGATGAGACAGTTGTCAGGTATGAGAGGTCTTGTTGCAGATACTCAAGGTAGAACAATTGAAGCTCCTATAAGATCTAACTATAGAGAAGGCTTAACAGTTCTTGAGTTCTTTATGTCATCATATGGTGCTAGAAAAGGTTCAGCGGATAAGGCTCTTAGAACAGCGGACTCTGGTTATCTAACAAGAAGACTTGTTGATATAGCTCATGATGTTATAGTTGTATCTCATGACTGTGGGACTAAGAAGGGAATAAAGATAAGAAATATAGAGTCAGAAGGCCAAATTATTGAAAGCTTCTTTGAAAGATTAGTAGGAAGAACTATTTGTGAAGATATAGTTCATGAAGGTGAAGTACTTGCTAAAAGAGGAAGCTTAATTAATGAAGAGACAGCAAAGTGGATAGTGAGCAAGGGAGTCCAGGAGGCTTTTGTTAGATCTCCTATGACTTGTGAATCTAAAAGAGGTATATGTGCAAAATGCTATGGAATGGATCTGTCTACACAGAAAGAGGTCTCTTTGGGTGAAGCAGCAGGTGTTATAGCTGCTCAATCTATCGGTGAACCTGGAACTCAGCTTACTATGAGAACTTTCCATACAGGTGGTGTTTCTGAAAGAGATAGTGCTGTTAGTGAGATTCTATCCGCTTCATCAGGAGAGGTAGCTTTTATTGATGTTCACTTTGTTACAAACTCAGATGGTGAAAATATTATCACCAATGGTTCTAAAATAGAGATTGGTGGAGATATATATGCTTTGGATATAGGTAGTGTATTATTAGTAAAAGAGGGTGATACATTAAAAGAAGGTGACAAGATAGCTGACATTAATCCTTACACCTTTGATTACGTTACCAAAGTAGATGGTTACCTTGATTTTAGTGACATTGTTATCAGTGAGAGAACTGATCCAAGGTTTGGAATAAAAGAGAGAGTAGCTATCAAGTCAAAGATAGGGGAGAGTGTTCCTTTTATAAATGTTAAGGCAAGTAAGAGAGGCGATGTTATAGCTAGATATCCTGTTGCTTCTGGTTCTTTCTTGATTGGTGATGATGGTAGCAAGGTTAAGATAGGTGATGTTATAGCTAAAACAGTTAAGGAAGAGAAGAAATCTAGAAAAGATATTACCGGTGGTCTTCCTAGAGTTCAACAGTTGCTTGAGGCACGTTCTATGCAGTATAGAGCAGTTATTGCTGAGGTAGATGGCGTGGTTAAGGTACACCAGGAAAGTAAAAAGGGTATGAAGATAATAACAATAGGTGATGGAGAACACAATGTTGAACATCTAATCCCTGCTACAGATAGAATAATAGTTGCTGACAATAGTGAGGTTAAGAAGGGTGATAAGCTAACAGAAGGTACAATATTTGTTGGTGATTTACTTAGAGTCAAGGGTGTTGTTAGTGCAAAATCCTACATAGTTGACTCAGTTCAGCAAATATATAGAGAGCAAGGTGTTGCGATAAATGATAAGCACGTTGAGATAATAGTGAGACAAATGTTTAAGAAGGTTAGAATATTGAATTCTGGTGATTCTGATCTGCTTGAGGATGAGATAGTCTCTCTAAGTAAGGTAGAAGAGGCAAATTCAGCTCTTGCTAAAGAGAATAAGCAGTTAGTCGAGTTTGAACACGTTGTTCAAGGTCTGACTAAGGCAGCTATAAATACTGATAGCTTTATATCTGCAGCTTCCTTCCAGGATACTACAAAGGTTCTATCAAATGCTGCCATAAGAGGAAGTATTGACAATTTAGAAGGTTTGAAAGAGAGTGTTATCATAGGAAGAAGAATTCCTGCGGGTACAGGTCTGGACTATTACAGAAATGTGGAGATTGATCTATGAAAAAAGTAACTTTTAGCCAACTTAAGGCGAAGATGCCCAATAAATATTTTTTGTCATATTTTCTAGGGGAGCTTCTCAAGAAACAGATGATAAAAAATTATGAAGAAGAGAATCAGTGCTCTTTGGACGAGATGTTGAATGACTGTATGAAAAAGTTCCTTAATCTAGAACTTTCTGAGGAGATGAAAAAAAGGGGGAGTTAGATAGATATGAATGTAGCTAGAAGTTTAATAGCTGTAGGTAGTATAATTTTTGCTGCAGGGCTGTTTATGTATGCTTATGAGCATGTGCCTTTTGTGGGTAAATTGAAGGGAGACATACTGATAGACCAGGGAAGCTTTAGGATTTATATCCCTTTGACTTCTTCTATTATAATAAGTCTATTTCTTTCAATAATATTTAATATATTTAAGTAGTTAAGGAGTTTCAAATGATTTATATTGTTTTAAATGCAGTTTTTGCGCTGATTTTTGCGGTGTATCTGAGAATGAAAATATCAAATATAAAGATAACTAACAAGAAAGTTGCAGAACTGACAAGCATAATAAAGGGAGGGGCTTTGTCATTCTTAAGTGCTCAGTATAGAATTATATTTGTCTTTATGTTTGTATCATCTTTTCCTATAGCTTACTATTTAGGTTTAAACACGATGTATGCTTTTGTTTGTGGAGCATTCTTCTCCGTACTATGTGGAAATATAGGTATGAGAGCTGCTACTATGTCTAATGGTAGAACTACTGAAGCAGCCCATAAATATGGAATATCTGGTGCTTTAGATGTTGCTTTTTCAGGTGGTTTGGTTATGGGTATGTCAGTAGCAGCAATAGGTCTTTTAGGTATTGTTATTTTTTACTACCTTTTTGAAGATATATCAGTTATACAAGGTTTTGCTATGGGAGCCTCTTCTATAGCTCTGTTTGCTAGAGTTGGTGGAGGTATATTTACCAAAGCTGCTGACGTTGGTGCTGATCTTGTAGGTAAGGTAGAGAGTTCAATTCCTGAGGATGATCCAAGAAATCCTG
>DCBY01000003.1:714-22064 GCA_002313635.1 Fusobacteriia bacterium UBA1095 | reverse complement strand
TGGAGATAATGTTGGAGATGTTGCAGGAATGGGTGCGGATCTATTTGAATCTTATGTTGGATCTATAATAGCTGCTATGTCTCTTTCTACCTCAGCTGTCAGATATTTAGGTGGAAATATCTCTTCCTATATTTTAGCTCCTCTACTTATATCTTCAGCTGGTCTATTTGCAAGTATAATCGGATCAATCTTTATTAAATATTTTGGTAGAAATGTTCATTCTAAATTAGAGAATGGTACTTTGGTAGCAGGGGTGGTTTCAGCTATAAGTACTTACTTTATAGTTACGAATTTAGGTCTGAGTTCAAACGTACTTTATGCCATAGCAATAGGTCTAATTTCAGGTGTGCTAATAGCTAGAATTACAGGTTACTATACTGAGAAAAATAAAGCTCCAGTTAATAGAATAGTTAAGTCAAGTGAGACTGGTGCTGGTACAACTATAATAGAGGGGTTGGCAGTTGGCATGGAGTCTACAGCATTACCGATAATTACAATAGCTATTGCTACTATATTTGCCTTTAATGCTGCAGGGCTTTATGGAATTGCTATAGCCGCTGTGGGTATGTTATCAATAACCGGAATAATAGTTTCAATAGACGCTTATGGAGCTATAGCAGATAACGCTGGAGGTATGGCAGAGATGTCTGGTATGCCTTCTAAGGTAAGAGAAGTAACAGATGAACTTGATGCTGTTGGTAATACAACTGCCGCTGTTGGTAAGGGTTTTGCTATAGGTTCAGCTGCTTTGACTTCTATATCTATATTTGCTGCATACAAGAGTGGAGTAGAGAGCTATCTTAATGAGAATTTTGTTGTTGATGTCTCCAACCCTAAGGTAATGGCAGGTATATTCATAGGAGGAATGATAACTCTTCTATTTGCTTCCCTTACAATGAGATCTGTTGGAAAAGCTGCTATGAAAATGGTTAAGGAAGTTAGAAGGCAATTTAAGACAATTCCTGGAATAATGGATGGAACAGGTAAGCCTGATTACGCTTCGTGTATAGATATCTCTGCAAGAGCTGCCTTACAAGAGATGATTTTACCTGGTGTGATAGCAGTAGCTATTCCTATATGTGTGGGATTGTGGGATGTCTTCGCTTTAGCAGGTCTTTTAGTTGGATCTCTATCTACCGGAGTTTTATTAGCTATTTTGATGGCTAATGCTGGTGGTGCGTGGGATAATGCTAAAAAGCAGATTGAGGAACTGCCAGATGGTAAGGGCTCAGAGGCTCATAAGGCAGCTGTAATTGGTGATATAGTAGGTGATCCTTTTAAGGATACATCAGGGCCATCTTTGAATATATTTATAAAGCTTATGTCAATAGTCTCTTTGGTCCTAATTCCACTTTTTGTAAGGTGATATGAGTATACAGAAGGTAATAGATAGTGCAGACATTTTAGATATAGTTTCTGAAAGTGTCGAATTAAAAAAATCGGGGAGTAACTATAAAGGGCTTTGTCCTTTTCATTCAGAGAGTACTCCCTCTTTTATTGTTAGTCCTAAAAAAGGAATATTTAAATGTTTTGGATGCGGGGAATCAGGTGATGCACTCTCATTCTATATGAAAATAAAAAAATTGCCTTTCATGGAGGCAATTAAAGAACTTGCTGCTAGGTATAAGATAGAGTTAGAGGTTTACAGTAATAAAAAAAACAGTAAATATTATGATCTTCTTAAAGAGTCTTCAAAATACTTTAGAGATGCACTTCTTTCAGGAAAAGGTAAGCCTGCTATGGATTACCTAAGGAACAAAAGAGGATTCAGTCAAGAATTGATTTTTAACAGTGGATTAGGGTATGCTCCTTTTAATGGATTGGTGCCTTATTTAAAGTCAAAAGGCTTTCTTGTTAAGGATATGGAGGTAGTGGGGCTTTCACGATCTGGTAAAGATCTGTTTAGAAATAGGGTTATGTTTACCATATTTGATTACTCAGGTAAGGTAATTGGTTTCGGTGGACGATCATTGGATAACACGCTTCCAAAGTATATCAATTCGAAAGATAGTATTGTATTTAAAAAAGGAAAAAATCTTTATGGTATTTCAGATAAAAGCCATATTAGAGAGAAGGATTTTGCAATTCTAGTTGAAGGATATACTGATGTTTTAGCATTAAAAGAGAGAGGGATCAAAAATAGTCTAGCCTCACTAGGAACTGCTTTCACATCTGATCAGGCTAAGTTACTCAGAAAGCTGACTAATAATGTGATTATAATGTATGATAGTGACAAAGCAGGAGAACTTGCTGCAGAGAGAGCCATATATATCCTAAAAAGTGAAGGGTTTAATGTCAAGGTTTGTAGTTTAGGATATAAAGATCCTGATGAGTTTTTGAAAAAAGAGAGCTTAGAAAACCTTAAATTAAAAATGAAAAATGCTGAAGAGAGCTTCGATTTTCTATTCAGAAGGTATTACTCAGGCGAGAGTGTAATAGAGAAGAAAAAAATGATATATAAGTTTAAGGACTTTTTAAGATCTCTTCCTAACAATTTGGAATTGGAGATATATTTGAACAAACTATCAGAAAAAATTTCTTTGTCTGTTGATTCCATAAAAGAGGTTATAGGAGGCAAGTCTGAAAAAACTAAAGTTAAGGCAAACAGTAATAAATTAAACTCTTTGGAGACTCAGACACTCTCTTGTATTGCTAAAGATCCATCGCTTTTAGAGGAACTTTCTTCAAATACCTCTTTTAAAAGAAGTAAAATATCTTTCCTAATTGGGGCTACTAATGATAATATAGAAGAGATGATAAAATTATTTACTCAAGCAAATAAAATAAATTTAACAGAGGTTGTAAATTTAGAAGAAGCAAGGCTTGAAGTTATTTCGGATTGGGATATGAAGAGAAAGAGAGATGAACTTGAGGACATAGAGGAGCTACTTAATTTTGAAAGTAAGGGGAGTATGCTTAAGGCATATTACGAAAAAAAGAAGGAGATAGATAGTGGGAAATAGTGTAGATTTAGAAGCTCTTCTTGAGGATAGTGGTGCTTTTGATTATGATCCTTCAGAATCCTCTATAAGGATGATAGAAGAGGAACATGAAGACGTATTAGAGGAAGATGAAGATCAAGTAGAGGGTCTTGAAAATGCCTTTCATAGCCAGGTAGATGAGACTATTAAGATGTATCTTCGTGAAATAGGTCAGGTTCCGCTTTTAACAGCTGAAGAAGAGGTTGAGCTAGCTAAGAGAATAGATGAAGGTGACCAACAAGCTGTGAACAAGCTTATAGAATCTAATTTGAGGCTAGTGGTTAGCATAGCTAAAAAGCATACTAAGAGAGGTTTAAAGTTAATGGACCTTATCCAGGTAGGTAATATAGGGCTAATGAAGGCAGTGAAAAAGTTTGAATATCAGAAGGGCTTTAAGTTTAGTACTTATGCTCACTGGTGGATTAGGCAGGCTATAACTAGAGCTATAGCTGATCAGGGTAGGACAATCAGAATCCCTGTACATATGGTAGAAACAATGAACAAGATGAAGAAGGAGTCAAGAAATTTTGCTCAAGAGCACGGAAGAGAGCCGGACAATACAGAGCTAGCTGGTATACTGGGAATAAGTGAGGATAAAGTTAAGGCGATTCTTGAAATAAATAATGAGCCTATCTCTCTTGAGACAAAGATAGGTGATGAGGACAGTAGTTTAAGGCATTTTGTAAAGGATGACAAAGCTGAAGATCCACATAATGCAACTGCAGAGTCTATATTAAAGAGTCAATTAAGTAAAGTATTGGGAACTTTAAGTGAAAGAGAAGAGAAAGTACTTAGATTAAGGTATGGACTTGATGATGGTTGTACAAGGACTCTCCAGGAAGTTGGTGAGATATTTATGGTTACTAGAGAGCGTGTAAGGCAGATTGAGGTTAAGGCGTTAAGAAAATTAAGGCATCCAAGCAGGAAAAAGAAGCTACAGACTTTAGTAGAGGATTAAGATTTATAGTATTTTCTTTGAATTTGAGTAAGCGATTGACTTTGACAGTAGCTCATTCTCAAATATAATTTTGTGATAGCAGTTTTTGTCTCTCTTTTCTTTTTTCTTGTTCATAATATCTCCTAACAATCGTTTCAATATTATTATAGTGTCTGAGAGATTGAAATCAACTTTATTTTGCTTAATTTCTTTCATGATATGATCTTGATTTTATGCTCCGTTTAGTATAGAATATACTCATGTTTAGGGCCTATAGCTCAGTTGGTTAGAGCACTCGGCTCATAACCGAAAGGTCCCAGGTTCAAGTCCTGGTGGGCCCACCAAAAACTAAAATGGGTGTATAGCTCAGTTGGGAGAGCATCTGCCTTACAAGCAGGAGGTCCCAGGTTCAAGTCCTGGTGCGCCCACCATTTTAGCTCCCATAGTCTAGTGGTTAGGACACCGCTCTTTCACGGCGGAGGCAGGGGTTCAATTCCCCTTGGGAGTGCCATTTTTACTTTCACGGCTTATATTTTCTAAAAAGTTTGTTTGGAAATCATTTATACGAAGCATTATACTAAGGAGAAGAGATGATTTTTATATTCTTTATTTTAACAAGCTGTATTAACAGCATAAATTTTACTAAATACAAAACAGTTGGTTCTGAACAGAAAATTAAGGAGTTGTTTAAGGCAATTGAGAATAATGACGTAGAGTCATGTAGGAGTTTAATAGAAAGTGGAGCAAATACTAATTGCAAGAATAGTGAAGGAAAGACAGCCTTAACTAAGTCAATCGAGAGTGTTAATTTAGAAATTTGTCGATTGTTAATTAATAGCGGTGCCAACATCAATGAGAAAAATACAAATGGAACCGCTGCTCTGCATGTGGCAGTGCATAAATGTACTTACATGAGTTACATTTTGGAGTATGTCAATTTCCTATCAAGAGGAAACGTTATTATTGATGAGCAAGAGCGTCAAAGGAAAATAAGAAAGTATGAATTGCTAGATAGAAGAGAAATAGAGAAGATTGCTAATCTAATAGGGATATTCAGCAAAAAGCTTGAAAGAGATGTGAAAAGGGATAAATTAGCAGCATTTATAAGGAAATGTAGAGAGATTAGTGCTAAATACATTGCTATTGATGAGCAAGAGCATCAAAGGAAAATAAGAAAGTATGAATTGCTGGATAGAAGAGAAATAGAGAAGATTTCCAATCTAATAGGAATATTCAGCAAAAAGTTTAAAAGAGATGGGAAAGAGGGGGAATTAGCAGCTTTTATGAGAAAATGTCAGAAATTTAATGCTAAATGCCTTATTGACTCTATGGCTAGGCAGTCCAAAAAACATTTGCAAATTTCTATGAGGCTATCACAATGGAGAAAATCAATAACTTGTCGAGAATTTTATACTAATTACTATTTTAAGAGAATAGAGATAGTTAATTTTCTATTAAATAACAGTGCTGATGTCAATTCTATTGAAGATAAAAGCTTGAATACACCTCTTCACATTGCTGCCTTTTCTGGTAATGTTGACCTAGTAAATACTCTTTTGAGATGTAGAGATATAGATACGAATATGAAGAATAAAAAAGAGGAATTGCCTCTTGATATTGCTAGAGATTTTTGTGATAGATTTTCTTCTTCAGAATTACAAGTCTCAACACTGAATATTCCTATACCTGATTTATCAGGGGTTGTTGAAAGAATTAGTGAATTTAGTGAAAGAATGATTAGTAAACAAAAATGAGGATATTAACTTGAAAGGGGAGTTATTAATTTATGAATTATAATGCTTAGGGCATTTGAATTTTGTATATTATTTTGTGCAATTATTTATAATAAGCAATTTTAAATAGAATATGATATAATCTGGCGAAGAAGAAATGTTATAGTATTTAGTAGATTTACACATGTTGCTATTTTATTTTATTTTGTGATTCACTTAATTATTGATTTTTGTGAATTTGCATAAACATAATCACGGGGGAAGTATGCTGTTTTTAATTTTTTTATTAAGTTGTGCTTTTACGGAACTAAAAGTAAAGTGGAAAATGGAAGATGAAGACTCTAGTAGAGTTGTACGGAGTACGAATTCTAGGGTAAGTGTTCTTGTTTTAGGTGAGGCAGACTGTGAAGAATCTTTGCAAGAAAGTAATTCAGATCTCTTACCAATAGAAAAGGCGATAGAAGCTAGAGATGTTAAGATGGTAAGAATTTTAATGGGAGAATATCCTTTTAGGGTTTACGAGAAGATAGTAGATACAAAAAGTTTGGAGATGTTTAGAGAGATTCCAAAGAAATATTTAGATTATAGGTTACTAACAAAAATAAAAGATAAAGATGATAAGGAGTTAGAAGAAGAATTTTTAATTAAAATCGGGGCAACAGAGTTAGAAAAATTAATAGTAAGAGGACAATTTAGCACAGTAAAAGACAAAAATAGGGACTGGATAATAGAAAATTATAAAAGTGAAAAAGGTAGTGTACTTGAAAGAGCAATAAATACTACAGATATTTTGTGTATATATGGGAAGGAGGATTTAGCAGAAGAAATTTTAGATAAGCTGAGAAAGAAGGAGATGTGGCAGCAAGTGTTTGCTAGTGCAGCAGAGGTAGGCAACAAAAAAATAATTGGGTACCTTTTAGGGATGGGTATTTATATCAATATGGAATTAGATGCTTATGGAAATAATGCGTTGATGCTAGCAGCCCAGAATGGCTATGTAGAGCTATGTGAATTTTTACTTGCTAATGAAGCTAGTGCTGATATAAAAAACTTTGAAGGAAACACGGCGTTAATGTTGGCAATAAAGAGTAGGCAAAGGAAGGTGTGTGAACTACTCTTAAGTAGGATGTTCTTTCCAAATAAAACAAGTGAAGACGAGGTGAAGTTATTGTTTTTAGCGGTGAAGAGTGGGGAGCGAGATATTTGTGAGTTGTTACTAGAAAAGGGAATAGAGGTAAACTTAGCAGATGAGAATGGCACAAGAGCATTAATGCAGGCAGTAAAAGCCGGTAAGAGAGATATTTGTGAATTATTGCTGGATAATGGGGCAGAAGTTAATGCCACAAGAGTTGATGGAGTGGGAGCATTGATGTTAGCGGCCAAAAATGGAGAAAGATCAATTTGTGAACTGTTATTAGATAGGGGAGCAGATATAAATTCTGTGCGAATTGATGGAGTAGGAGCAATAAGTTTAGCAGCAAAAAATGGAGAGAGATCAATTTGCAAATTGTTAATAGAAAGAGGAGCGAAAATAGATTCCGAAAATGAAAAAGGAGTCCGAGCATTGATGTACGCAGCAAACAAGGGTCATAAAGAAGTGTGTGAACTTCTTTTAGAAAAGGGAGCTAAGCTAAGTGTTGCAGATAATGGTGGCAATCAAGCACTTTCATATGCAGCAGAAAATGGTCATGGGGAAGTATGTGGGATGCTTCTAGATAGGGGAGCTAAGGTAAATGCATCAGGTAAAAATGGAATTAGGGCCTTGATGTATGCAGCTGGCAACGGGCATAGGCATACTTGTGAGATTTTAATAAATAGAGGCGCTAAAATAGATGCAGTAGATGAAGATGGAAGTCAGGCTTTAATGACAGCAGCTGAAGATGGCTATGAGGATGTATGCCAACTGTTGATAGATAGAGGGGCAGAAGTGAATGCTAAAAACAACGAAGGTTGGGGAGCATTGACCTATGCAGCAGAAAATGGCTATGAAAGAATATGTAAATTACTTATAAAAAAAGGGGCAGAGTTAAACTCAAGAGATAATGGTGGTAGTACAGCATTGATGGTGGCATCACAAAATGGACATGAGGATATATGCAGACTTCTTCTGGACCAAGGAGCAGATGTTAGTATAGAAGACGATGATGGATGGAGAGCTTTGATATATGCTGCAGGGAATGGGCATAAAAAAATATGTGAATTATTGTTAGAGAGAGGTGCAGATGCTAATGCGGTTTCCAACATTGGTTATGGAGCATTAATGTATGCGGCTCAAGGTGGTTATAAAGAAATATTTAAGTTGCTCTTAGAAAGAGGCGACACAGGCTCAACTAATGGAGGCGAAGCCTTTATGTATGCTGTGAAGAATGGCCATAAAGAAGTCTGTGAACTTTTATTAGAAAGAGATGAGACTGGCAAGCTGAATAGATATTTTTGGCGAGCTTTGATGTTGGCAGTAGGTAACGGCCATAGAGAAGTGTGTAAGTTATTATTAGCAAAAAAGGTGAGCATAAACGATGTAAAAGAAGGCGGATGGACCCTACTTACCCTAGCTGCATGGAAAGGCTATAGTGATGTATGTGAACTATTATTGAATAGAGGAGCGGAAGTTGATTTAGAGAGAGCGGATGGGAGAAGGGCATTAATATTAGCAGCCCAAAATGGGCATGAAAACGTATGTAAACTTTTGTTGTCAAGAAGGGCAAATGTGGATGCTCCAAGTAAATATTATTGGACAGCACTGATGATAGCAGCACAAAGTGGGCATGAAAACATCTGTAAGTTGTTACTGGACAATGGTGCAAGGGCTAATGCTGTTACCAGGGGTAGAAGAACAGCACTTATGTTGGCTTCTGCAAAAGGTTACAGAGGAGTATGTGAGATGTTGATAGATGCAGGAGCATTAGTGGATGCTGTAAGAGAAGATGGATCGACATCTTTAATAATAGCGGCTTCAGGTGGTCATGAAAGAGTATGTGAACTTTTGTTGGATAGAGGTGCGGAGGTAAATATTACCAGAGAAGACCAATCTACTGCATTGATGTTAGCGGCCCAAAATGGCCACAAAGGGGTATGTGAGTTGTTAATAGATAGAAAAGCTAGATTGGATGCTTCAAAAGCAAATGGGGATCAAGCACTGATGTTAGCGGCACAGAGAGGAAATAGCCTAGTATGTGAGTTATTAGTAAACAGGGGTGCAGATATAAATGCTGAAAGGAAAGATGGGAATAGAGCACTAATACTTGCAGCGCAAAGTGGACGCCAAGATGTGTGCGAGCTTTTATTGAATAGGGGAGCAAGAGCAGATGTAACAAAAGAAGATGGAGATAGATTATTTGTATTATCAGCCCAAAATGGTCATAAGGGGGTATGTAAGCTTTTGTTAGAAAAAGGTGCTAATGTAGATGCAAGAAGGAGTGATGGAACTAGAGCTCTAACAGCAGCAGCTCAGAATGGCCATAAAGATGTTTGCAAGCTTCTTTTGAACATGGGAGCAAAAGTAGAGGCTTCAGAGTGCATATTAGCAGTAGATAATTACCATGAAGGTATCTGTGAGTTGTTGTTAACAAAATTAAATAATATAGATGCTAAAAATAAAAACGGAGATACAGTTTTAATTGTTGCTGCAGTCAAAGGTAGAACAAAACTTTGTCGATTTCTTGTGGAACTAGGAGCAAATGTTAATGCCAGAAATAAAAAAGGAATTTCTCCTTTAATTGCTGCAGCTCACAATCAGCATTTGGCTACTTTTACCACACTTCTTGATAATGGCGCTTCTTTCAACAAAAAAACTAAAAAAATCATAGAATCCAGTTCTGATTTCTACAGTCCAGATGTTGTTAGTTGTCTTCTATCCTCTGGTAATTTTGATAAAGCTTCCATGGATTACCTTGAAGCTTCTAATTTTCTAAGTCTTGACTTTTTAACTTCCAAATTTCTAGAAATAAAAGACATGAATAGAAGAGGGTATATCTCTCTTCACTTTGCAGCTATGAAAAAAGAACCCGAAATTCTGAAATATCTCACCGAAAATGATAATTTCCAATCTTTTATTGATGAATCTAGCAATAGAGAGAAAATTTCTCCACTTAGGCTTGCTATAAAGCATGGGTTTATGGACAATGCTAAGATGCTTCTGTCAAAAGGTGCTTCCCCTTTCTACAGTACTTTCTTTGGAATTAAAAATGTTTTGAATGAAAATGAAGATCTTATGAATTATCTTTCAAAAAAGATGATTTTCGATTTATTAATTGATAAAGATTTGGAAAATGCTCAAAAGAGGTTGTATGGGCCAAATGGTTTTGAAAATACTGAAAGTTATAAAGATATTATAGATCTCTCCTCCCTTGATGAGTCAGGGAGGAATGTATTTCACTATTTGGCAGAATGCCTTGATGATATATGTACATCTGAATTTTTAAATAGAGCAGTTGAATTAAAAAGTTTCAACAAACAATTGTTGATACAAGAGGATATTGATGGGGTTAGGCCTATACATGTGGCCATACTCTGTTCTAACCCCTATTTTATACAGCATGTAACCCTATTGGGGTTGTTAACAGCAGAAGAACTTGTTTTAGGGTGTAATAGTCAGGGTATTTTTGACATAGTAGGAGATAATGGAGTATCGAAAGAGACAATCGATGCAATGATCAAATATTTATGTAAGCATGAAAACAATGGAGGAGATATATGTTCTATTTTGTTTTCAGATGAAAAAAGCGAAGGTCAGAAGAAAATATCATTAATTTCATACTTAAACTCGGGAAATAATATATATGAAGAGTTTAAAAGAGGTAGCAAATTAATGGAGACTATAGTTGGGAATGATTTTTTGTCAGGGCTTGAGCTTGTAATTCCATCCATTATGCACGATTATAATGTTTTACACCAGTTATTTTTTTATGGTTTGGATTTCTCATCTATAAAGTGCCTCAATTACCTGAAGTCCAGGATTAATAAAGAAGATATAAGAAGACATGTAAACCTGAATGACTTGTGTGTGGAGGGTAAGATAGAGTCTCTAAAACTAGTTCTCGAATTCATGAGTGATCAGCTTGTTCAAAAAGATGTTGACGGTAAGATACCTTTACAAGCTGCTGCAGAGTCCAAAAGAGAAGATAAGGATGATGTAGTGGATTTCCTTTTAGGTTATGATCCTAAAAAAGATAGAATAGATAATAGCTACTTTGAAGAAGAAGAGATGAAATTTATAAGGAAACACAGGGATGATTCTGGGCATAGTATGATGCATTCAGCAGCATTGGCTTTAAGTCCACATATGGTGAATTTATTTTACAGACTAGGATTTGAAATGGAATTGAGGGATAAAAATGATGAGAGAGCAATAGATTATATAATAAGACTAAAACCAACAAATAGTACAGAAAGAGGGAAGAGATTGGGAACTATATACGCCTTGCTATGTGGTATGTCTGGTAGTGAATACGATATAGATTATATAGATGAATCAGTTCATATGGCTATAAAAATGGGAGAAGACGAGCTAGTAGAAGAGTTAATGAATGAAGGGCTTGTGAATGCGCGAGACAGAGATGAAAATACACCATTGCATATAATAGTAGGTCGAGACAATACGGAATTATTAAATAGAATAATAGGTATTTCAGTAAGTTACATAGCAAGAAACAAAGATGGGGATACGGCACTTCATATGGCTAAATCAGTAGAAGCTATGGAGATAATATTTGAAAATGCTATAAACAAAGGTATATCATCAAAGCTACTGCTGGAAATGCCGAATAATAAAGGAGAAAGTGTTTTACACAAGTTTGTTATAAGAAGTCAAGAAGAAAGCATGGAAAGATTGATAGAGTACGCATTAGATAATAGAGCAGATAAAAATAAGATAGTAAAAGATGGGAAGAATAGAGGGAAAAATGCTTTAGATATAGCAAGATCAATTAAGAGTAGGACAGCAGTGGAAGGGGCAAGGAATACAGGCAGTATAAATAGTAACTCAGTTGGAGGAATGCTAGTTAAAATTGAAAGAGATCTGACACGAGATTTAAGTAAACTTAATGTAGATAAGAAAGGTAGAGAAAGACTGGGAAGTAAGGGAGATGCTAGTAGAAGTTCATTGATTGAAATGAATTTGGATAAATTTAAAAGTCCAAGCAAGCCTATAGATAGAAGAGCTAACAAAATTTTCTCTCTTCTAAAGAGCTATAAACCTGACTTTCATGATATGAGTGTACGAGAAGAAAGAAGAAATAGAGCTAGGGCAAAAAGAGAAGAAGATGAAAAGGATGAAAAAGATCTTGAATTAGTGTTACTGCAGCAAAAAGATGTTAATTCTGAGCTTTCTGGTAGTAGAAGATATGCTGTACACTTAGCTGTTGAAAGAAACGATATAGAATTAATTTATGAAATAAAAAGATTAGGTGCAGACCTGACACTCGAAGATAGGTATGGCATTAACGGATATAAATTAGCCATACAAGAGGGGAACAAAGAATCGTTAGAGCAGCTACTAAAACTTGGGGATGTATTAGATGTAGATAGCAAAGGTGAGAGTGTGTTAGAAATAGCTGTAAAAAAAGGAGGTAAATATTCTGATATTGCAATGCAGTTTTTGGGTAATTCTGATTACAAAGAAGAGAGAGCATTCACTTTGGTAAGTGCATTCAAAATTGTAATATCTAGAGCCCACATAGATAGTAAGGTAGTAAATAAGATAGAAAAGCTTCTCCACTGTTTAGGCAATAAGAAGCTTAATTTAAAGAAGGGAAAAACTTTATTATTAGAAGTAATAGAATATGATAACTTAAGTTTAGGGATATTAAGAGCAGTTTTAAGGAATAGGGGAGTAGAGGAGGCGTTTGTAAAAGATAATAGAGGTGTTTCAGCATCTGGAAAGATATTGTCAATGAGAGATTCAGATTATCTACTCGAAGTTATGAAGGAAGTAGATAAAAGTGAGAACAAGGTAGAAAATGATTTGAGGTTACTAAACCAAATTGAAGAAAGATTAGAGGAGTTAGTAGATAGAAATAGGGTGGACCACTTAGGAATAATACTGGATAGGTATGAGGGTAGTTTCGCTTCGAAAATTGGAAAGGATGAACAATTTGGCAAGCTTATATACATGGCAGCAAGAAAGAGAAAAAGGGATGTAGTTGAAGCCCTTTTGAGGAATTTTGTGATTTTTACGACAAAGAAAGATATAGCTATAGAAAAATGTAGAGAGAGACTATCAAAGTTAATAAGAATAGCTGGTAATTCTTTAGGATTGCCTGGAGCGGACGTGGTAGCAGGTGTTGTAGGAGCTTTGGTTAAACCAAAAGGTAAAGAGGCAGGTTTAAGAGAAATATTTTATATAGACGAAATTTATAGAGACGGAAGATGGGCGATGAAGTTGGAGATAATTCCTAAAAAGTCTTTACTCAAATATTATGAAGAGACAGCAAGAAGTTTTAGGGAGATGGCTACTTCCAAACTGAAACGCTTAATGGAAAGTGGCTGGCAAAGAAGAAAAGAAGGAGCAAAATCATTTGTTAAAAATGAATTAGGCAAAATATCAGATTCTTATCTATCAAAAACTTTATTAGAAATTGAGAAGGAGAGAGAAGAGATGTTTTCTGGTGAGGAATTTGGATTGGGGATAGGTCCGAATTTAGAGGCGATTTTTGAAGAACTAGAAAGGTACAACGTTATATATTCAGTTTACAAAGAACTCATAGAAACCAAGATAAAAAGAATAATTAGAAATAAAGGTAGAGGATGGAATAAAGAAATAAAAAGAGAATTGGAAGTGAGGTACAGAGAGATAGTAGAAGCAAGAGAGTTGTTAAAGATAGAAATAGAAAAATATAGGAAAGAGGGTGAGTTCGGTTTCTTTTTCACTTCAACAGCAGCTTGACAATTTCTTAAAAGTAAAAAAAGGTTTTGATGTAAGCCGAATTCTGTTATGCTGGCCATCTATCTAGGCTTGTAATCACTTACAAGCTCGAGCAACCTACCCTGGAAGAGAGCGAGCAACTCTATCCTTCCTCTATTTGGTCTTGCTCCAAGGGGGGTTTACCTATCTACCTCTTTTACAAGAGGCAATGGTGGTCTCTTACACCACCTTTTCACCATCACCTTAACAAAAAAGAAAAGGCAGTCTATTTTCTGTGGCACTTTCCTTAGGATTTCTCCCAGCAGTTGTTAACTGCCCCTATGCTCTGTGGAGTTCGGACTTTCCTAACTTCTAAAAAGAAGTTTAACCAGCCTCAAAACCTTTTAGGTTATTATAACACTTAGGAGCTAAAAATCATATTAATTGTCCGGGTTAATTAACAAATTCCATCCCGTGTTTCGATATGTTTCATTCGTGTTTATGTAATAAGATCCAAAGTTACTTTCAGGATACTTAAAAAGTATTCCTAATCCTATATGTTCTTCATTGAATTCTGGTTCAGCTCTTATGTGTTTTGCCTCTACTATGTATTCTTTTATCGATTGTAGAAGAGCATCTGCTTTTGCATTGCCCGATTTTGATAAGGCATAAGCAAAACTTCCTAAATCTAACACGTCACCTACGTTTGAGGTGCCACTATAGTCATAGCATGAATAGAAAACAGATTCATTTAAAATAAATTCTGAAAAGAGTTGAAAAAAGCTTGATCTAAGTTCACCACTATTATCTAAAATCAATTCTTTGAGTGAAGACATTACCTTATCAGCTTTGGATTGATCAACAGCTGAATAGGTTAAGAATTGGTATATGTCACCGTAGGCATTTTGTTGGTTCTTGTTGAAGTAGCTTTCATAGTTAGCTACGCATATTGCCTTTGCCATATCAACACTAGTAGAACTTGAATAATCTTCAATTACTCCTACTATTCCTCTGTTACCAGAATTACCATAGAATGATCCATCACCTGGGACCGAATCTGCAGAGCCAGTGACTGCTTCTACGTAATCTTTTAGTTCACCCAAGACACCTAAATCCATCATTAAGCAGGCACTAAATATTAAAACATCTACTCTACTTAAGTTACTCTCTTCTATTCCTTTTCTTATCTCATATGGGGTCAAACTGTCATTTTCATGACTTTGATCAAAACCAACCCCAAATATTGAGAAGCCATGTGACCATATATCTAAAATTTTTCTATCGCTTTCACAGTAGTCTTTCATACAGTTTAAAAAGAAGGTTAGTGTTTCACTTTTACCCATATTGGGCTCTTCAACTCTTCTTATTCTTACAACTTCACCATTTTTTATTAAAAATATACCTGGATCTTCAAATATTGTTCCGCTGTACTCACTGTCAGATACTGACTCTCTATCTAGCATTAATATTATCTGTATCTTTTCATCATTGAAGGTCACTTTTGTTAGTTCATTAAGGTCTTTTTTTACAAAATCAGAACTTCCTGAATAGTTGTATCTTCCTCCATTTAAATCATTGTCTCCAGCTAAGTAGATACCTAAGCAAGTTTCTGATTTTTCTGATAATCTTACTTCTATTCTCTCTTCTATATCTTTGCCATCTATCTCTGCTTTTACTTTTAGTATGTCTGTTCTTTTGCCTTGAGTGTCTAGAAAATCAAAGCTGTTGCTTGACACAATTTTTGTTTCATTACCAGATATACTAGATATTTCTTTGAGAATTAGGGGGGATATAGAACTTACGTAGGCTTTTGATGATTGGTTAAGAGCAGCATATCCTCTCTCAAAATTTATATTTAATTTAGCGTTTTTAGTTACTGCATGCAGATCTATTAGTTCATTATCTATCCTGCCCTGTATTGCTGATACTGCTGCTGAATTGTTTGATAAAGTACAACCTAAGGTTAAGTAGATAAATAAGGTTATTAAGTACACAGTTCCTCCTATTTTATTAGTTGATCCCATTTAGTTATTTTGTAAAATTCATTTTCAGATATGAGATCTATTACTTCTACAGAGAATCTCTTATCATATCTTGTGAAAAGAAGAGATACTCCTATATCTTCGTGATTCTTTATGTGTTTTCTATATATTACATATTGATCCAGTTTTTCATACAGATTTTTCGCTTTATTCCTTATCTCACTACTAGTAGCGTTTTGTGATAGAAACTTAGATAGACTAACTGCATCAACCATTATGGTTGATTGAGGGTTGGAATAATCTTTTTGGTAGTAGAAAAGAGTATTGTCATGGCTCACTTTATCTGTTAATTGATATTTGAATTCAAAATTTATATTGTAATTTAAGAGCGATTTAAGAGCATCTCTGACCTCTACTATTTTTGTCTGATCAACAGCAGATTGAGTTAAGAAAAGCTCTACATCACCTCTTAATAGTTGAGCACCTTCTGTTATAAAGCTATTGTAGTTTATTTTACTTATTTCAATAGCTATGTCCTTATCATCAGTATTATCTGGAAGGTTAGATAAGTAACCTACTATTCCAGGAAAAGTAGTGTTTCCATAAAAAGAACCTTTGCCTGGGACATAGTCAGCAGAGCCTGAAACAGCTTTTACTCTATCTTTAAGTTGCCATAGGACACCTAAATCCATCATTAGGCATGCACTGAAAAGAATAACACTTATATTCATATCACAGTTGTCTAAAGCCTGTTTTAGTTCCAGCGGAGTAAGTCCATCTGAAGCTATGAAACCATCAACTTCTTCGTCAGTACCTATGTTATCATCGAAGCAGACTCCAAATATGGATAGCCCATGACCCCATAGGTCAAGTACTATTTTTTCATAATTTGAGAAAGATTGTACACACTTCAAGAAGTATTCTAATTGCTCACGCTTACCAGTATTTGGCTCATAGAGAATGTTTCTAACTCTCTCTACTTCACCATTTTCTATCAGGTATACTCCTGATTGTGAAAAGATAGTGTTGGAGTAATACTCTTCTGAGTCTGAGTGTAAATCAAGAAAGACTATTATAGAGAGCTGGGATGAATCAAAAGAGACTTGAGTCATCTCTTGTAGATCTAACCAGACAAAATCTAGATCTGATCTGTGTACTCCCAGCTTATCTGAGCCATTTAGGTTATTATCTCCAGCTATGTATACTGCAAGACAAGTTTTACTCCTATCTCTTATCCTTACCTCTCTAATTTCAGTTTTTTCTTGATTTTGCTCTAGATATTTTATTGTTAAAATATCCGATCTATTCTCTCCAGGAGTATAGCTAATATCTTTATCTTGAACAGATACAGTTCCACTTATAGTTTTTGCTTCTAGTATCTCCACCTCATCCTGAATATTAATCAAGGATGTACTAGTTTTTACTACAATAGGGGACTTGTTATCAAATATTTCATCTTCTACTTGAAAAGTTAGTTTATTATCGTTTTTATCTACCTGTTCAAAATCTATGACTAATGATTTTATAGGTATTTTGTTAATATTAGTGCTAGAACTAGATTTAGAACCACTAGCACATCCTAATATTAATAAGAAGATATTTAGAAACATAGTTCACCTGCTTAGTTAATGCAATTAAAAGTATCAAAATTCAAATATTTTTAGTGTACAATGTTATAAAAAGGAGAGAATATGAAAAAACAGGCTATTAATCCGAATAGAGTTAATTACACAGACATGCAGAACATGAAAGAGATGATGGATATGAGCTCCCTTATACAGAAACTTGATAAAGGGAAGAGGAAGTATAGGGTCTCTCTATCATTTTCTTCAAGAAAGCTTCTTTACAAGACTCTAAGTGAGATGAGAAAAGCTATATCTTCAGAAGGAGTTTTACCAAGAAATTTCAACAATTTTGTTGATTATATAAACTCATCAAGAGGTTCTAAAAATATACTTTTAAGCTTTGATGAGATTAATTTTCTTAATAAATTAGTTAGCTTAACTATAAAGCAACAAGAGTTTGTAAAGTATCCCTGGTATATGTTCTTAAGCAAGTTATTTAGGCGCCTAGCAATTGTTCAGTATAAGGAAATTTTGTCACATCTGAAGATATAAATATCAATTTTATTAGTAAAATAGTGTATTATGGTATTGACTTAGTTGGAAAAAGTAGTTTATAATTAGCACCAGTAAAAGGATGCTGAAAAAGCTAATTCTCTACGTTAGGAAAGGAAAAAGATAAAATGACAAAAAAAGAATTTGTAAAAGCACTGGCTGACAAAGTTGAAGTATCGCAAAGGGACGCAGCACTTATAACAGATGCTTTCTTGAGTTGCGTTGAAGATGCCCTAGTTAACCATGGTGGCCTATCATTTGTTGGATGGGGTAGCTGGAAGGTTAAAGAGAGAAGTTCAAGGGAAGGAAGAAACCCAAGAACAGGTGCTCCTATAAAGATCGAAGCTAGAAAAGTTATTAAGTTCAAGGCAGGAGATCCTCTAGAAAAAAGAGTAAATGGCTAATACATTTTAGAATGTGTTTTAACAAAGAGCTCCCTTTTTCTAGAGGGCGCTCTTTTTTTGTTAGGGAGAGAAAATTGATTAGTAAAAGGTATGTTCCTAAAGAAATAGAAGATAAATGGTATAGTTATTGGGTTAAGAATCAGCTTTTCTTGCCTAGGGGGGAAGGCACCAAATTTTCAATTGCTGTTCCTCCACCTAATGTTACAGGGATTTTGCATATAGGTCACTGTCTGAATAGCTCCATACAGGATGTATTTATAAGATTTAAAAGAATGGATGGGTATAACGTTTTGTGGATACCAGGGTTGGATCATGCTGGGATTTCTACTCAACAGAAGGTTTTACAAAAATTAGAAAATGATGGCGTTAAAGATATAACAAGAGATGAATTTCTGTCTGAAGCATGGAGTTGGAAAGAGAAGTTCGGTGACAAAATTCTTTCTCAATTTAGGAAATTAGGTCTCTCATTAGATTGGTCTAGAGAGAGATTTACTTTAGATGATAATTATAAGGAAGCTGTTAAAGAATTTTTTCGTAAGCTGTATGAAGATAACCTCATCTACAAAGGTGAATATATAGTTAATTGGTCTACAGCATATAGTACAGCTTTATCTGATGATGAAGTTGATTACAAAGATGTTAAAAGAGGTATGTGGGATATAGCCTATAAGGTTGAAGATACAGAGATAATTATATCCACAACAAGGCCTGAAACAATGTTTGGTGATACAGCTGTTGCAGTTAACCCTGAAGATGAAAGGTATGCAGATTTAATAGGTAAGCATGCAACTATCCCAATAATTAACAGAAATATCCCAATTATTGCAGATAGCTATGTGAAAAAGGATTTTGGAACTGGTGCACTAAAAGTAACTCCTGCTCATGACCCAAATGATTTTGAGATAGGTAAAAGACACAATTTGGATATTATTAACATATTTGACAAGGATTTCAGATTGAATGTTGCATATGAAGGACTAGGCATAGAAGATGCAAGAAAAAGAGTACTGGAAGAATTAAAGTCATTAGGTGCTTTAAGAGGCTTTAAGGAGGTTGTGAGTCCTGTAGGTCATTGTAGCAAAAGTGGCAGGCCAATAGAGTCTGTTGTGAGTAGGCAGTGGTTTGTTAAGATGAAGCCTTTAGCCAAAAAAGCACTTGAAGCTGTTAAGAGTGGTGAAATTGAAATGTATCCTGAGCATTGGAAAAAAATATACTATCACTGGTTAGAGAATATTAAAGATTGGTGTATCTCTCGTCAGTTATGGTGGGGTCACAAAATTCCTTTAGAGGGTGAAGAGGATGTTTTAGATACTTGGTTCTCATCAGCTCTGTGGCCTTTTGCTATATTAGGATGGCCAAGAAAGACAGAAGATTTAGATAGATATTTCCCAACTGATATGGTTATTACAGGAGGAGATATTATATTTTTCTGGGTTGCAAGAATGATAATGAGCTCTTACTACTGTCTGGATAAAAAACCATTTTCTAAAGTTCTCTTTCATGGAATAGTTAGAGATGAAGATGGTAAGAAGATGAGTAAATCTTTAGGTAATTCACCGGATCCACTAGATATAATAGAGAAATACGGGGCAGACGCTTTGAGATTTGCTCTCATATACAACAATAATATGGGTAATGACCTTCTATACTCTGAGTCTTGGGTAGAGTTAGGCAGAAATTTTTGTAACAAATTATGGAATACTTTTAGATTTATAAGTATGAATACGGAAGAACATTCATACAGTGAGCCTTCTTCTAATTTAGATATGTTTGATAAATGGATAATAGGGGAGCTGAATTCCACTATCTCCTCTGTGAGGCATAATATAGAAAAAGGAAATTTAGATATAGCTCTAAAAGCAATTTTTAACTTCTTTTGGGGTGAATTTGCTGACTGGTACATAGAGATAAGTAAATTAGATCTTAAGAGTGAAAAAAGAGGAGTGAAGTTGGATGTTTTGGTTTACACATTAAATAACTGTTTGAAGTTGTTACATCCCTTTTTGCCATTTATAACGGAGGAGATTTATCAACATTTAAATATAGAAGACAAAGAATCAATATCAATTTCTGCCTTTCCTAGTGTAGAGATAGAATTAGAATCTTACGATATGAATATCTTTAAAGAGATAGTTAAGGGGATTAGGAGTGTAAGGAAAGATTTTAATATAGGTAAAGATAGAGTTACGGTTGAGTTGAAAATAGATATAGACTTTAGAGAGTACTTAGAAAAATTTACCAATTCTCAAATTATTGTTGTTAAGAATTTTTCTGAAAGTAGCATACTAAAAACATTAGAGAATATGGAAATAGCTATTGTTGCCAATTTTGATAGAGAGAAGGAAATTGACAGATTAGAGAGTGAATTAAAAAAAGAGACAAAAGCTTTTGAAAAGGTTGATACAAAACTTAAAGATAAGACTTTTATTGCTAAAGCCCCCGACCATATAGTTGAAAGAGAACAGCGAATATTAGAAGAGTATTCTGAAAAGATAGATGAAATTACAAGAAAGCTAGGATTACTTAAATGAATTATGAAAATTTTCAAGTAGCAGTTAGAGCAATAATAAAGAGAGGTGACCAGATACTGCTTGTGAGTGAGAACGAAGATTATTGGGTAACTCCAGGAGGCTACGTAGATAAAGGAGAAGAGATAACAGAAGCTTTGAAAAGAGAAGTGAAAGAAGAGTTGTCGGTAGAGGTGACTAATTTTACTTTTGTATCAATCGCAGAATTTAAAGATAAAAGGTATGAAGTAAGAAAAATAGAGCTCTATTTTTTGGTTGAAGTTGATGGAGAAATAGAGTTGCAAGATCCAGATTTAAAAGTTAAACATGCAAGATATTACAGTTTAGAAGAAGTTAAGAAGATAAAATATTATCCTGAATTTTTGACAGATTTTTTTCAAGATTAACCATTTATGTTAAAGATGTAAATAGGAAATTTGTTCAAAAAATTTTCTTTTCAATTATTAAAAAAAGTGTTAGAATGCAGTCCAGATACATAACTTTACAATAAAAAGCCATATTTCAAGTTCAAATCGTAACACACACCCACTAAAATCCTAAAGACTATTGTGAATTATCTCAGTTTATTTTAAGTTTTGGAGGAAAAGTGATATTTTTAGTTTTAATGTTAAGTTGTACATTCAAAGGGTTTAGAGTAAAAGAAAAAAGTGATGATGTTAATGTAGTAGATGAAAATGGAAGGACAGCACTTATTCATGCAGCAGAGAATGGAAATAAAGAATTATGTGAACTGCTTATAGAGAAAGGTGCAGATGTTCACGTCTTGGATATATATGGATGGACGGCCCTTATTTATGCAGCACAAAATGGACATAAAGAAGTGTGTGA
>DCBY01000003.1:0-404 GCA_002313635.1 Fusobacteriia bacterium UBA1095 | reverse complement strand
TGCTTATAGAGAAAGGTGCAGATGTTAATGCAGAAGATGAAGATAGAAGGACAGCCCTTATTTATGCAGCAGAGAATGGAGATAAAGAATTGTGCGAATTTCTTATAGAGGAAGGTGCAGATGTTAATTCTAAAAGGGTAACTGGATGGACGGCCCTTATTTATGCAGCAGAGAATGGAGATAAAGAATTGTGCGAACTTCTTATAGAGAAGGGGGTAGATGTTAATGCTACAACGCGATGTGGAAGTACAGCACTATTGCATGCAGTAGAAAATGGACATAAAGAAGTTTGCCATCTGCTAATTGAGAAAGAAGCAGATGTTAATGCAGTAGATAAAGATGGATGGACAGCACTTATGATTGCAGCAGGAAATGGAGAGAAAGAAGTGTGTGAACTGCTTATA
>DCBY01000002.1 GCA_002313635.1 Fusobacteriia bacterium UBA1095 | reverse complement strand
GCATATTTGAGTAGAAATAAAATATAAACAAGGCATGTGCCAAGAATTGTGTTCCAGGAGGGGAAAGATGATATTTTTAATTTTAATGTTAAGTTGTACATTCAAAGGATTAAGAGTAAAAGAGAAGGGGAAAAGAGAAGATGTAAGTAAAGCTATAAGGAATTTAGATTGTGAAGATAGCAAAGCTATTTTGAAAAGAGTAGATAGGTACATAGCACTGCGTAAAAATGAAAATGGACTTTTACCGATAGAAGAAGCAACAGAGGTTGAAAATGTAGAAGCGGTTCAATCATTGATTAAAATAGTTAGATATCCTTACAAAATTTATGAAAGAATTGTTAATAAGAAGAACATAAATCTATTTAACCTAGTACCCCAAGAAAAGCTAGATTACAGATTATTGTCCAGGATAAAGGAAAATAAAGATAAAGAATTAGAAGAAGAATTTTTGAAAAGAATAGAAGCAACAGAATTAGAAAGGTTGATAGTGAGTGGGAAAATAGAAGAAATAAAGAATAAGAGTAAAGAATGGATATTAGAAAACTATAAAGATGACAGGGGTTTTATTAATGAGAGAAGAATAAACACGGCAGAGATATTATGTATATATTGTGAAACAGGTTTTATAAAAGAGATAATAAAAATATTAGAAGAAGATATTAAAGACATAAAAGAATATTTATTGTTTACTGTATCAAAGTTAGGAAAGGAAGAAACAACAAAATATTTATTAGGTCTGGGAGTAGATGTTAACGATAAATTAGATAACGGAATTACAGTACTTATGAAGACAGCAGAAAATGGGCATAAGGAAGTGTGTGAATTGCTAATAGAGAAAGGAGCAGATTTTAATGCGGTAAAGGAAGATGGAACTACAACACTTATGCTTGCATCACAAAATGGACATAAAGAAGTGTGTGAACTGCTAATAGAGAAAGGAGCAGATTTTAATGCGGTAAAGGAAGATGGAACTACAACACTTATGCTTGCATCACAAAATGGACATAAAGAAGTATGCCAATTTCTTATTGACAAAGGAGCAGAAGTAAAAGCAGCAAATAAATACGGATCGACAGCCCTTATGTATGCAGCAAAAAATGGACATAAAGAAGTGTGCCAGTTGCTTATAGAGAAAGGAGCAGATGTTAATGCAGTAGATGAAGATGGATGGGCGGTACTTAGGTTTGCAACAATGAATGGAAATAAAGAAGTGTGCCAGTTGCTTATAGAGAAAGGAGCAGATGTTAATGCAGTAGATAGATGGGTAAAGACAGCACTGATGATGTCAGCAAAGAAAGGTTATAAAGAAGTGAGCCAGTTGCTAATAGAGAAAGGTGCAGATGTTAATGCAGTAGATAGACGGGGAAGGACAGTGCTTATAGAGGCAGCGAGAAATGGAAATAAAGAAATTAGCCAGCTGCTAATTGAGAAAGGAGCAGAAGTTAATGCAGTAGATGAAAATGGAAGAACAGCGCTTATGGAGACAGCAATGAATGGAAATAAAGAAGTGTGCCGGCTTCTTGTAGAGAAAGGAGCATATGTTAATACGGTGGATAAAAAGGGACGCAGTGCCCTTATGTTTGCAGCAAAAAATGGGGATGAAGAAGTTTTCCAGCTGCTTATACTTATGGAGAAAGGAGCAGATGTTGATGCAGTAGATGGAGATGGAAGAATAGCACTTATGAAGGCAGCAGAAAATGGAAATAAAGAAGTGTGCCGGCTTCTTATAGAGAAAGGAGCAGATGTTAATGCGGTAAAGGAAGATGGAATTACGGCACTTATGGTTGCATCACAAAATGGAAATAAAGAAGTGAGCCAGTTGCTTATAGAGAAAGGAGCAGATGTTAATGCTAAAAAGCAGAATGGAAAGACAGCACTTATGATTGCAGCAGAAAATGGACAAAGAGAAGTGTGCGAATTGATAATAGAGAAGGGTGATGATGTTAATGCAGTAGATGAAGATGGATGGGCGGCACTTAGGTTTGCAACAATAAATGGAAATAAAGAAGTGTGCCAGTTGCTTATAGAGAAAGGAGCAGATGTTAATGCAGTAGATAGAAGGGGAAGGACGGCACTTATGGAGGCAGCAAGGAATGGAAATAAAGAAATTAGCCAGCTGCTAATAGAGAAGGGTGCGGATATTAATGCAGTAGATGAAGATGGGTGGGGGGCACTTATGTTTGTAACAATAAATGGAAATAAAGAAGTGTGCCAGCTGCTTATAGAGAAAGGAGCAGATGTTAATGCGGTAAAAGAAGATGGAATTGCATCACTTATTCTCGCAGCAAAAAATGGGAATGAAGAATTGTTTCAGCTCCTAATAGAGAAGGGTGCAGATGTTAATGTAGTAGATATATTCGGAAGAACAGCACTTATGTATGCAGTAATAAATGGATATAAAGAAGTGTTACAGCTTCTTATAGAGAAAGGAGCAGACGTTAATGCAGCTGATAAATATGGAAGTACAGCACTTATGAAGGCAGCACAAACTGGACATAACGAAGTGTGCGAATTGCTTATTGAGAAAGGCGTAGATTTTGATGCAGTAGATGAAGATGAAAGAACGGCACTTATTTATGCAGCAGGGAATGGACATAAAAAAGTGTGCCAGCTGCTTATAGGGAAAGGTGTTGATGTTGATGCTAAATGGAGAGAAGATAGAAGAACACCGCTTATGGAGGCAGCAAAAAATGGACATAAAGAAGTGAGCCAGTTGCTTATAGAGAAAGGAGCGGATATTAATGCAGTAAATAAAGATGGATGGACAGCACTTATGAGTGCAGGAAGACATGGAAATAAAGAAGTGTGCCAGCTGCTTATAGAGAAAGGAGCGGATATTAATGCAGTAAATAAATATGGAAGGACAGCACTTATGAGGGCAGTGGAAAATGGACATAGAGAAGTGAGCCAGCTGCTTATAGAGAAAGGTGCTGATGTTAATGTGGTAGATAAAAATGGAAGGACAGCACTTATGAAGGCAGCAGAGGGAGGACATAAAGAAGTGAGCCAGTTGCTTATAGAGAAAGGTGCAATAGTTAATAGAGATTCATTGAAATTGATTAAAAAAGAGATCAACCTATATAAAAAAAATGTTCTAGAAGCACTGTTG
>DCBY01000001.1:523-2603 GCA_002313635.1 Fusobacteriia bacterium UBA1095 | reverse complement strand
GAAGTAAAAGACTTTTTTAAAGAGTTACTAGGTGAAATAAATAAGAAAATATATGAAGAAAATTTAGAAGACTATTTTGAGAGAAAAGAGTGGATTAAATTTGAAAAGACACTAAAAGAAAGTGTAGAAGAAGCATTAAGCTACTATGATATACCAACAGACAAAGGGAAAAGAGAAAATTTCTACCACACACTTTTGTTGGGGATGTTTCTGAATTTCAGAAACTATAAAGGAATATCAAATAGAGAGAGTGGAATGGGAAGACCAGATATAATAATGAAAAGAAAAGATGGGAAAGAAAATATAGTTATAGAATTAAAAGCAGGATCAAGATCAGGGGATGTGATGTATGAGCTAGAAAAAGCAAAGGATCAAATAATAATGAAAAAATATGGAGAAGATCTAAAGGGAAATGTAATAAAAATTGCAATAGGTTTTGTGGGAAAAGAAGCGAAATTAGAAATAGTAGATTAAGGATTATTTAAAGGTAATATTAAATGATAGAATATAGGGGTTATGGAGTATAAGTTTAATTTTGGTACATCTGACTTTAAAGATCTAATAGAGAATAATAATTTCTTTGTTGAAAAAACCCTTTTGTAAGTGCACTAATACAGCTTGATAAACTAAAAGAGTTAATAGAATTGGATATAAATTCTTTAACAACAAATCACAAAAACCCTGTTGATACTTGATTTAGAAAGTTAAAATACAGATCTTTGTAAAGTTTTTTAGTCAGTGTTTCATTACAAAGTAAAGTAATGATGCCCTTCAAGAAAAGCAATATAAAAGGTAATTTGAACTATAAATTATTGAAGTAAGGAATTATATCTTAAGGTAATAGCAAAAATATAAATAATAAGTATGTGACTTAGCAGATAGAAATGTCCAAGGAATGTTGTTATAGCATATGATTGATGTAGAAGATATTGTATATTTGATAGGTAAATAATACTTAAGCCATAGAATATTATGAAAATTAGTTTTCAAACTACTACCCAGAATGTTATAATCGGGTTTAGAAGATTACATTTATAAAATTAGAAGTAGCATATTTGAGTAGAAATAAAATATAAACAAGGCAATTGTGTTCCAGGAGGGGAAAGATGATATTTTTAATTTTAATGTTAAGCTGTACATTCAAAGGATTAAGAGTAAAAGAAAAAGGAAAAAGAGAAGATATAAGTAAAGCTATAAGTGAAGCTATACAAAATCCAGATAATGAAAACAGCAAAGATATATTAGAAAAAGTTAATAAGTTTACTGCATTTTATAGGAATGAAAATGGACTTTTGCCGATAGAAGAAGCAATAGAGTTTGAAAATATGGAAGCAGTTCAATTATTGGTCAAGATATGTGAATACCCTGACAAAATTTATGAAAGAATTGTCAATAAGAAGAACATAGATCTATTTAGATTAATACCTCAAGAAAAGCTAGATTACATGCTTTTGTCCAGGATAAAAGAGAATGAAGATAAAGAATTAGAAGAAGAATTTTTAAAAAGAATAGAAGTAACAGGATTAGAAAGACTGATAGTGAGCGGTAAAATAGAAGAAATAAAGAGTAAGAGTAAAGAATGGGTAATAGAAAATTATAGAGATTATAGGGGAACTATTAATCAAAGAAGAATAGACACAGCAGAGATATTATGTATATATTGTGAAACAGATTTTATAAAAGAGATAATAAAAATATTAGAAGAAGATATAAAAGACATAAAAGAATATTTGTTATTTACTATATCAAAGTTAGGGAAGAAGGAAGCAATAAAATATTTATTAGATTCGAGAGTAGATATTAAAAAGAAATTAGATGAAGATGGATGGACAGCATTGATGCTAGCATCACAGAATGGGCGTAAAGAAATGTGTGAATTGCTAATAGAGAAAGGAGCAGATGTTAATGCAGTAGGACAATATGGATGGACAGCACTCATGTATGCAGTCATGTATGGACATAAAGAAGTGTGCCAGTTGCTAATAGAGAAAGGTGCTGATATTAATAAAGTAGAGGAATATGGAAGGACAGCACTTATTTTGGCGGCAAAAAATGGACATAAAGAAGTGTGTGAATTGCT
>DCBY01000001.1:0-202 GCA_002313635.1 Fusobacteriia bacterium UBA1095 | reverse complement strand
AGAAAGGAGCAGATGTTAATGCAGTAGATAAATCTGGATGGACGGCACTTATGTTTGCAGCAGAAAATGGACATAAGGAAGTATGTCAGTTGCTTATTGACAACGGTGCTGATGTTAATGCTAAAAATCAAAATGAACGGACAGCACTTATGATTGCAGCGCAAAATGGAAATAAAGGAGTGTGTGAATTGCTAATAGAGAA
>DCBY01000013.1:14072-21817 GCA_002313635.1 Fusobacteriia bacterium UBA1095 | reverse complement strand
ACTAAGATCACTAAAAGTGTTAATGGAAAAAGAAGAATTTGAAATTGATAGCATAGAAATATTTCTTAGTTATGTACAGAATAGAAAATTAGAGATAGAGGGTAGTCTTATTTTAACTGAATTGATAGATTTAGGTAAGATAACAGTAGTATTGTTAAATAAGATAATAGAAGTTAGAGGGTTAGACGAGGTATTTGTTGAGGATAGTAAGGGGTCAGTACTATGGAAAGTACTATCACCAGGATTAAAGATGGAAGAATTAAGGAATTCATTGCTGTCCAAAATAGATTGTAGTAGGTTACATATAGAAAAGCTTATAAATGAAATAGCTAAGAGAGCAGATGAAATGTTGAAAAATGGAATGGAGGGTATTTTACTACAATTATTAGAAAGATACAGTGAAGATACAGAAGAGTTAAGGCAGGAAGTGCTATTATTAGCGGTAGAAGGTAACAAAGAAAATATTATAGGAAATCTGTGTGATATGGGTGTTGATATTAATGGAGAGGATGAAGCTAATAGCTATAGACTAGCAATAGAAAATGAAAGATGTAACTCATTAGTAAAATTATTAGAAAAAGGAGATGTATTAGATGTTATCGATGAAGAAGAGAGTGTACTGGAGATGTCAATAAGGAAGGGAGGTAAGATAGCTCAAATTGCTGTAAAAGCTTTAGGACAATCAAAATATAAAGAGACCAGAAGAGAAGCTATAGTAGAAGCTATTAAGTTAGAGTTGGATAGGGGAATGGAAGAGCAAAGTATAAAAATGTTGATAAAAGAGGTAGATATATTGGATACAGACGTAATGGGAGAAAGCGTGTTAGAGATAGTGTTGAAAATGGATAATAGGTTATCTGACATTGCCATAAATGCATTAAGAAGAACTAAGAGATTAGATGAGGGTGTGAATTGTGTAGTAAGAGCCCTAAAAATTCAAATAGAAAAAGTAGTAAAACAAAGTGGCGATATAAAACATATCGAGAGTTTACTCTCATACTTAAATGGTAAAAAACTAGAACTGAACAGCAGTCGTTCTTTAATTCTTAATCTAATTGAAACAAGAAATTTAACTTTAATGGTACTAGATACAATTTTACAGATTAGAGGAGTAGGTGAACTATTTCTCTTGGAGAACAAGGAAGCTCTGAATAGGATAATGCTAATGAGAGATGTAAGATATCTTTCAAAAATAGTGGATGAAATAGATGAAGATAATAAAAACAAAAATAGGTTGTCAGAAAGGATAGAGGAGATTGCGGAAGAGATGTACAATAAAAGCAGGTTAGAACATCTAATGTTAGTTATTGAAAAGCTGGGCGTATCAGATAATGTGAGAAAGTATGCTTTATATTCAGCAATTAATCAAAACAGTGAAGTAGGAATAGAGAAAGCATCTGTTCCTAGAGAGTTAATAAATAAGGAAGATGAAAATGGTATAAATAGCTATAGATTAGCAATACAGTGGGACAAATATAAATCTTTTGCCAAGTTACTAGATTTAGGTAGTGTGTTAGATAAAAACAGTGATGGAGAAAGTGTGTTGGAGGTAGCGTTAAGAAAGGGAGGGGAGTGCGCAGCAATTGCTGTAGAATCATTAAAAAGAAATGAGGAAGAGAGAGTAAATTCTTTTATAGAGCAAATAGGTAATCAGGAAATTCTGAAAAAATTAACAGAATTAGGGTTTAAGGTTAAGGCAGAGGGAGATCAAGTTAGGACAAAAGGTTATAGAGATGCAATAGAAGACAAAGACTATAGTTTACTAGAGTCTTTGTTGAGTAAGGGTGATGTGTTAGATTTAGTAAGTATGGAAACAGAGGATAGAAGTGTACTAGAAATAGCTTTAGGTAAAGGAGGTAAGTATGCGGATGTAGCATTAACAGCACTACCTAAGTCCATCTACAAAATAAACAGGGCATCTAGCATTATTAGGTCAATTAAGATAGCTTTGGATAGAAATGAAATAAAAGAAGATTTATTAAAGAAAATAGAATTGCTTCTTAAAAATCTACCTTCAGAAGAAGACTTAAAGTTGAAAGATGAACCACTGCTAAATAGGATAGTAAATGAAGGGGTAGAGTTATTTAACAAAATAATAGAAGTGAGAGGAGTAGGGGAGATATTTAAGGAATATAATAATAAAGTTTTGGACAGGATAATATTAATGGAAAATCTGGATTACTTAACAATATTAATAAAAGCAATAAAGTCTAAGAAAAATAATGATTATGTAGAAGAATTAGTAGTAAAAGTAGACAAAAAGCTAGAAGAATTAGTAGAAGAGGATAGGGTTGAGAATTTAAAGGTAATATTAAAAGAGTATGGCAGTGAATTCATAATAGATAGAAGCAGAGAGCAGAGGCTAGGTAAGCTAATATACATAGCTGCCAGAGAGAAAAAAGAAAAAATAGTGGAGTTGCTGCTAGGTAATTTTGTAAGCTTTGTAACAAAGGCAGATTTAACAAGGGATAAATGGAGAGAAAGATTATCAAAACTAATAAAGAAAGCGGGTGTCAAATCAGGATTTCCTGGTGCTGAATTAGTGGTAGGATTGATAGGAGAGCTAGTCAAGCCGAAAGAGAGAAAAGAGGGAGTAGATGAAATAATGTACATAGATAAGCTTTATAGAGAAGGTAAATGGGCACTTGGGATAGAGATAGAAGGCAGAAGAAGCTTGTTGAAATATTTCATAGAGAGTATAAAGTCATTCAAGGAAATGAGCTGTGAAAAATTAGAAAAGAGAATGCAAAGTTACTGGAGTAAAAAGAGTAAAGGCTTAAAAGATTGGTTCAAGAAAGAGATAGGAAGAATAGAGAATAGTCACATTACCAAGAGGGTATTAGATTCAAGGGATAAAAGTGAAGATATGGTAGAGGGGCCGGAAAAGGAAGAGTATAAATTAAGGGTTAAAAACAAGTTGGAAGAGGTCTTTAAAGAATTAGAGGGGTATAACAAAATTTATAATGATTACAAAAAATTCATAAAAGAGGAGGTTTCAAAGAAGAATTTAGAATGGGATAGAGATATTAAGAAAAAGCTATTTATCAACTATAACCAGATAATAGAGGCTAGAAAAAAGTTAGAAAGTAAAGTAGAGGAGTATAAAAGGGAAGAAGTTAGGGTAAAGGCTATACCTATAGTGATATAGACAACAAAATATTATTAGATAGAAGTGCAGCAAAGGCAATACATATAATAAAATTTGTTAATGGTAAATAGATAAAACCATTATAAAGTGATATATTCTGTTCTGAAAACCCTTTATTGTTTCCCTAAAGTGTAAATATGTGATAGAATTCACCCAATTACATTAAGTAGGTGCCAAAACACCGAGTTGTTGGATCTCCTTTTAGCGCTTAATCTTTTTTGGGGGGTATATGTTATTTGTAATTTTAATGTCAAGTTGTACATTCCGAAATTTTAATGTGCAAGAAAAAGGTAGAAGGGAAGATATAAGTAAAGCTATACAAAATCCGGATAATGAGAATAGCAAAGTCATACTGAAAAAAGTAAATAAGTATACTGCTTTTCATAAGAATGAAAATGGAAAGCTACCAATAGAAGAAGCAATAGAAGCTGAAAATATAGAGGCAGTTCGGCTATTGATTAAAGTAGGTGGATACTCTAACAAAATTTATAAGAGAATGGTTAATAAAAAGAGTATAGATCTATTCAACCTAATACCTCAAGAAAATCTAGATTACAGGTTATTATCCAAAATAAAAAAGGATGAAGATATAGAATTAGAGAGAGAATTCTTGACAAGAATAGAAGCAACAGAATTAGAAAGATTGATTGTGAGTGGAGAAATAGAAGAAATAAAGAAAAGAAGTAAAGAATGGGTGTTAGCGAATTATAAAGATGATAGGGGATCTGTTGATCAGAGAAGAATAAACACAACGGAGATATTATGCATATGTAGTGGAGTCAATCTTATAAAGGATATGATAAAAATATTAAAAGAATCCAATAAAGATATAAGAGAATATTTATTTTTTACTGTATTAAGATTAGGAGAAAAAGAAGCGGTAGAATATTTATTTAATTTGGGAATGGATGTAAATCAAAAATTACATGATGGGTGGGAAGCATTAATGTTAGCAGCACAAAATGGTCATAAAGAAGTATGCCAATTTCTTATTGACAATAAAGCAGATGTTAATGCTACGAAGCAAAATGGATGGACAGCTCTTATGTCTGCAGCGAAAAATGGTCACAAAGAGGTGTGCCAACTTCTTATAGACAATGGTACTGATATTAATACCACTGAGCAAGATGGAGATACAGCTCTTATGTTTGCAGCAAAAAATGGCTATAAGGAAGTATGCCAACTTCTTATCAAGAATGGTACTGATATTAATGGTTCAGTGCAAGATAGATGGACATCTCTTATAATTGCGGCGTGCAATGGTCACAAAGAGGTGTGTCAACTCCTTATTGACAATAAGGCTGATGTTAATGCTTCGATGCAAGATGGGTGGACAGCTCTCATAATTGCAGCGTGCAATGGTCACAAAGAGGTGTGTCAACTCCTTATTGACAATAAGGTTGATGTTAATGCTTCAATGCAAGATGGGTGGACAGCTCTCATAATTGCAGCGTGCAATAATCATAAGGAAGTGTGCCAGCTTCTTATTGACAATGGAGCCAATGTTAATGCTTCAATACAGGATGGATCTACAGCTCTCATGATTGCAATACTCAATAGGCACAAAGAGGTGTGCAAACTTCTTGTTGAAAACAGTGCTGATGTTAATGCCTCAATGGAGGATGGAGGAACAGCTCTTATGCCTGCAGTAAAAAATGGACACAAAGAAGTGTGTCAACTCCTTATTGACAATAGGGCTGATGTTAATGCTTCAATGCAGGATGGAGCTACAGTTCTTATGACTGCAGCATGTAATGGCCATAGAGAAGTATGCCAACTACTTATTGAAAATGGGGCCAATGTTAATGCCTCAATGCAATATGGGTGGACAGTTCTTATGCTTGCAGCGTTTAATGGTCACAAGGAAGTATGCCAACTACTTATTGAAAATGGAGCCAATGTTAATGCTTCAATGCAAGATGGATGGACAGTCCTTATGATTACAGCAAAAAATGGGCATAAAGAAGTGTGCCAACTCCTTATTGGCAATAAGGCTGATGTTAATGCATTTAGAAAAAATGGAGCTACAGCGCTTACGATTGCAGCACAGAAAGGGCACAAAGAAGTGTGCCAGTTGCTTATTGAGAAAGGTGCTGAAGTTAATATTAAAAATCAGGATGGATGGACAGCCCTTATGATTGCAGCAGAAAATGGATATAAAGGAGTATGTCAGCTCCTTACTAGCAGTGGAGCTGATGCTAATGCTCAAAATCAAGATGGGTGGACAGCCCTTATGATTGCAGCACAAAATGGTCACAAAGAAGTCTGTCAATTCCTCATTGATAATAAAGCTGATGTTAATGCCTTATCACAAGACAGAGCTACGGCTCTTATGTCTGCAGCGTGCAATGGACATAAAGAAGTCTGTCAACTTCTCATTGATAGCAAAGCTGATGTTAATACATTTAGGCAGGATGGAGCTACAGCTTTTGTGTTTGCAGCATATAACGGACACAAAGAAGTATGTGAATTTCTGTCGGAAATGGGATCAAAAGTAGATACTTAAAATTAAAGATAGATGGTAAGTGTTAATATTAACAGTGACTGTGTAGATAATAGGAATTTATGTAAATTATTTTTAAAAGGAGAACAGATCTTAAGTTGGTAGATTTTGAAAACAAGACATCTTTTATTTTATGAATAAAGCTAGAGAAAAAAGAATTAGCAAAATTATTTGTAAAGTCTACCGGGTCTCTTTTAATAAATGGTGGTGGAATTTGTATGAGGATCAGATGGATTATTTAAAAGATTCTTGAAGGTTTGGATCAATTTCGTGGAAGCGAATGATCGGCTGCTTTTGTAGAATGTTTTGATAACTAAAAGGGTATGTCTTTATGAATTGTTATTAAACTTTGGAACGAAGGAAAGAAATTTAGAAAATATGTTTTTATGTAACTATTTTGTTGAATCATTTTTGGGCTATCTTAAATTGTTGAATTTCGATTTTCTTTTTGTATTATTAAGGTTTAGCGAAGGAGGGCATAGCCTATTTATCTTAAATTTATGGATGATTTAGAGCCTTCATTTAATAGTGGAAATGAGGTTGGCACTGAGAGGACTGTTTTTATGTAATGCTAAGATTTTATTTACTATAGGTACAGACATACAATAAAAAATAAAAAGGATGAAGTTGTTGACTTTCTTTTAAATTGTGGTAAGTGGTAATATACACTTAAAAATTAGAGATTGCAAAAGCATTTGAAGAGGTGATTGTAAAAAAAGTTAGAAGAAAGAATGTAAAGGAAGTAAGGAGATGTACCAAAAAGATTAGAGGGATGCAATAAAATTAGAAAAAGTTACAAAGAATTCATAAATTATAAAGTCTTGATAGATAAATTGGATTAATGTGAAAATCATAATAATTAACATTTGTCAAGATATAAGGCAATATTGTTTTGAATTATCCTATTTTTAATAAAAAACCTTTTATTGTTTCCTTAAAATTTGAATATGTGGTAAAATTCGGCCACGAAGAAAAAATTTAAGCAAATCTATCAACAAAATGCTAGGCCGTTAGGCTTTACTTATTTTGTTGATTAATCTTTAAGGGGGTTGTGTGTTATTTTTAGTTTTAATGTTAAGTTGTACATTCAGAAATTTTAATGTGCAAGAAAAAGGTAGAAGAGAAGATATAAGTAAAGCTATACAAAATCCAGATGATGAGAATAGCAAAACTATATTAGAAGAAGTTAATAAGTATACTGCTTTACGTAAGGATGAAAATGGACTTTTACCAATAGAAGAAGCAATAGAATTTGACAATATGGAAGCAGTTCAATTATTGATCAAAGTAGGTGAATACCCTGACGAAATTTATGAAAGAATTGTTAATAAGAAGAATGTAGAGCTATTAAACCTAATACCTCAAGAAAATCTAGATTACAGGTTGTTGTCCAGAATACAAAAGAATGAAGACAAAGAATTAGAAGAAGAATTTTTAAAGAAAATAGAAGCAACAGAATTAGAAAGATTGATTGTGAGTGGACAAATAGAAGAAATAAAAAATAAAAGTAAAGAATGGATATTGGATAATTATAAAGATAATATTAATCAAAGAAGAATAAACACGGTAGAGATACTGTGTATATATGGTGGAATAGATTTTATAAAAGATATAATAAAAATATTAGAAAAAGATATTAAAGACATAAAAGAATATTTGTTATTTACTGTATCAAAGTTAGGGAAGAAGGAAGCAATGAAATATTTATTAGGACTGGGAATAGCTGATGTTAATGCAAAAAAGCAAGATGGAATTACAGCGCTTATGGCTGCAGCGAAAAATGGACATAAAGAAGTATGCCAGCTGCTTATTGAGAAGGGTGCAGATGTTAATGCAGTAAGCATGCTTGGGACAGCACTTACGAAGGCAGCTAAGGGAGGACACAAAGAATTGTGCCAGATGCTAATAGAGAAAGGAGCAGATGTTAATGCAGTAGGCCTGCGTGGGCCAGCACTTACGAAGGCAGCTGAGGGAGGACACAAAGAATTGTGCCAGATGCTAATAGAGAAAGGAGCAGATGTTAATGCAGTAAGCATACGTGGGACAGCACTTATGGTTGCAGCAGAGGAAGGGAATAAAGAAGTGTGTGAATTG
>DCBY01000013.1:1054-13755 GCA_002313635.1 Fusobacteriia bacterium UBA1095 | reverse complement strand
TGCTAATAGAGAAAGGAGCAGAAATTAATGCAGTAAATGAATTTGGAACAACAGCACTTATGTTTGCAGCAAAGGAAGGGAATAAAGAAGTGTGCCAGTTGCTGGTAGAGAAAGGTTTGGAAGTAAATACAGCGGATAAATATGGAATAACAGCATTTATGAGAGCGGCAAACAGAGGAAACAAAGAAGTGTGCCAGTTGCTGATAGAGAAAGGAGCAGATGTTAATGCAGTAGCTAAAAATGGATGGACAGCACTTACGAAGGCAGCTGAGGGAGGACACAAAGAAGTGTTCCAGTTGCTGATAGAGAAAGGAGCAGATGTTAATGCAGTAAGCACGCTTGGGACAGCACTTATGCTTGCAGCAGAAAATGGACATAAAGAAGTGTGTGATTTGCTGATAGAGAAAGGAGCAGATGTTAATACAGTAAAGGAAGATGGATGGACAGCACTTACGAAGGCAGCTGAGGGAGGACACAAAGAAGTGTGCCAGTTGCTGATAGAGAAAGGAGCAGATGTTAATGCAGTAGATTTAAAAAATAGAACACCTCTTGTTATTTCTGTTGAATCAGGTCAAAGGGAAATTATAGAAATGTTGATAAATGCCACTGTACAAGCATCACTTTACAATGGTCAACCGTGCTATGAATACAGTGAAGAACAAATTAGCTATTTGAAAGAAAAATTTCGTAGTATGGGTATTAGTTTGGATGCTTTAAGAACAAGCAATAAGCTTCTTTTAACAGACGCTTTAGAAGCTGGGAAAGCAAATATTTGTAAATTTCTTTTGAGCTTTGATGAGGTCGAAATATATCTTTCAAGTGAGGATGGGTGGAATGTGTTAATGAAAGTTGTAGAGAAAAAGAATATGGATGTATTTACACTGTTACTTGATAAAGTAATAGAATTAGTTGCGGAAGATAAAGATAGATTTAGATCTTTCATTTCAAGGGTTACTAAAAGCAGTGGAGAAATTTTTGATCTGTTTGTAGATAGGCTATTAGAAAATGGTTTGAATGATTCTACTAGAAAGCATCTAGGCTACATTGATTTGTATGTTGAACCAATCTTAGAAAATATGTTTTTACGTAACTATTTTGATGAGTTATCTTTGAATTATTTAAGAGCCTCACAGGTGTTAAGTTTGGATTTTCTATCCGTCAATTTTGCCAAGATACCAAGCCTCAACAAAAGAGGGTATAGTTCGATTCATTTTGCATCTATGAATAGTTCCAATTCTTCTATTTTAAGATCTATGCTTTGTAGTGATAATTTTGTTATGTCAATAGATAATTGTCGAAATATAGAGAGAATATCTCCTTTGAAACTTGCATTAAGGGAAAATTTGTTGACTAATGCAAAAATTTTAATTGCAAAAGGTGCCTCTCCCTTCTACGTCAAAAATTCTTTTTGGGGTGATTTTGTACATACATTAAGGGAATTATTTGGTAGAAGTAGCAAAGCATTGAATATATTAGAAGAGAATGAAGAATTAAAATCATATATATCTTCGCAAATGCTCTTCGACTTGCTTAAAGAGGGAGATTTAGAAAATGCACAAAAGCGAATATATGGACCTACTTTACCAATTGTGCAACAAGAGAAGATGTATAGAAAATTGATGAAGGTAAAAACGTCTTCTAAAGAAGTGAGAATTCTTGAAAGATATGAGCATGCGTATAAAGAAATGTTGGACTTACATGTTATTGACGAAGAGGGCAGAAATGTATTTCATTATTTAGCAAAATGTGTAGAAGATATCTCTATGAGTGAATTTTTGAACAAAGCGTGTGACTTAGAAAGCTTTAGAAAAGATTTATTAATACAAGAAGATAATAATGGACAAAGACCTTTACATGTAGCTATATTGAATTCTAATCCTTATTTCATACAATATGTTGCCTCCTTGAATTTATTAAGTGAAGATGAGCTGAATTTAGGATATCAAAATGAATCTGTATATGATTTAGTAGCTAAGAATAAGGTTTCAAAAGAGACTGTAGATATAGTTTTGAAGTGTGTCGTAAAAGATGAAGAAGTTGAGAATTTAAATCAAAGAATAGAAGAGAATAGAATTAATGAAAAAGAGTTGGAAATAGTAATTTCCCATGATTGGGTTAATATATTCCGTATACTTATTGATTCAAAGATAGAATTAAACTTAGATAACATATTCATGGATGCTATGAATTTTTCATCGATAGATTGCATGAAGTATATACTGGACAAGATTGATATGAAAGAAGTAACCAAAAAGATAAGCATTCATGATCTATGTGAAACAGGAAAGATAGAGTCTCTTGAATTTATATTAGATAAATTTGAAGTAAGTCTGATGGATAGGGATGAAAGTGGGAAAATTCCACTACAGATTGCAGTAGAAAAAGAGAGAGTAGAAGTTGTTAACTTTCTTTTAGAGTACGATGGACAAGGCTCTATATCAGCAAATCCCTATTTCACAACAGAAGAGCTAGAAATAATCAAAAAGCACCAAGATAGCTTTGGTAGAAGCTTGATGCATTCAGCAGCACATGCATTTAGTCCACACATGGTAACTCTATTTGCAGAAATGGGTTTTGAAACTAGAATGGAAGATAAGAATGGAGATAGAGCAATAGACTATTTAAGAAAAACTATTACAAGAAATAGTGCTGAAAGTAAGGCAAGATTAGGCACTATGTATGCTCTTCTTTGCGTTATGTGCGGTGAAGAGTTTGATGTAGAGTTACTTAACAAAAGATGTATTCATTTAGCAGTAAGCTTAGAAGAATATGAAATAATAAAAGAGCTGGTAAGAGAGGGCCATACAAACTTAAAGGATTGTAAAGGGAATACACCTATGCATCTGGTGCTAAAGAATAACAATTTAGATATTTTGAGAGTGCTGTTAGCTAATAGCAGTAGCTATAGCCCGAAGAATGAGGACGGTGATACTCCACTTCATTTAGCTAAATCTTCTAAGGCAATGAAAATGATATTTGACGCTGCTATGGATGTAGTTACAGAAAATGAACTGTTGTCAATAAGGAACGGTAATGGTGAACCAGTACTGCATAAATTAGTTGCTAGAAGTGGAAAAGAGGATATGGAGGATGTAATAAAGTATGCTTTAGACAGTGGTAATGAAGAAGAGAAGGAAATAGTAATAAAGGGAGGAACAAATAACGGTAAAAATGCAATAGATATAGCAAGAAGTTTAGATAAAAAGAGAATTGAACATTTATTAATAACACATACCCCTGATAGAAGAGATAGGGAATTAAGACAGAGTATAAGAGACCGAAATAAAGAAAAGGCTAGAGAGTGCGAAGAGGATAAAAAGGATATGGAGTATATATTAAAGAAAAAGAAGAACATTAATTCCAAACTAACTGGGAGTGGAAAATATGCAATACACTTTGCAGTGGAGAGAAATGACGAATATCTTATAAGAGAGTTGGTGAAATTGGGATCAAGACTTGATTTAGAGTATAAAGGAGAAAATAGCTACATGCTAGCAATAAGGGAGGGATTTTATGAATCATTAGATTGCCTGCTAGAATTGGGGAGCGTGTTGGATAAAAACAGCAAGGATAAGAGTGTACTAGAGATAGCAATAGAGAAAGGAGGTAAGTGCTCAGATATCTGCTTAGAGAAGCTAGTAAAATCTAGACATGAAAACAGAATAGAATACGTAGCAAGAGCGCTAGGGTCTTTAGTTGAAAGAATGAATATAGAAAACGACTACATAGGTAAAGCAGAAAAATTATTAGACATTATAGCGGATAAGCAGCTTAAGTTAAAAGGGAATCAAACATTACTTCTCTATCTCATAAAAATTGTAGAAAAAGCTAAAAATGAGCCAGGAAAAGAAGACTTATCAATGGGTAAAGGGGTTGTTAAGAAAATATTGAAGACAAGGGGAATAGGGGAACTATTCTCTAAGGATAAGAATGGTGAGTCAGCTTTTATTAAGTTCATTTTAATGGATAATACAGACTATTTACTAATAATGGTAAATGATTTAGGAGAAATGTCAGGAGAACGAAGAGATAGGTGTGAAGAAGAGATTATAAAACAGGTTAATGAGAATATTCATAAATTAGTTGAATTAGAAAATGTTGAGCATTTACAACTACTTTTTACCAATTATGGTAAAAATGGGCGAATGGATTCTGTAATTAAGGCTTCAGTAACTATAGCAGTAAAAGAGAAAAAAGAGAGATTATTAAAAAGATTAACTCAATTTTTAAAAGAGATAAATCTGAAAGACGGTAATGAAAGTATGTATAGATTAGCAATTGAGAGTAGGAACATGGTGCTATGGAAATCTATCTTAGAAATAGTGGACGTATTAACAGTAGATAAGCTAGGAAGAAGTGCATTAGAGTTAGGAGTTAAGGAGGGTGGTAGATACGCAGATGTAGCTATGGGGAAATTACCAGAATCTAGGTACGCAAATCAACCCTTTGGAATGAAAGCAATGATAAGAGCTGTAGAAATAACCTTGGAAAGAGCTGAAGTAGAGGATAGAGCATCTGAAATGACAAAAGCACTGTTGAATAAGATATTAGTATCAAAAGGAGTAGGGGATATATTAGTTAAAGATAGAAATGGAGTATCTATTTTGAGCAAGTTGCTTTTGGTAAAGGATGTAGATTATTTGTCAATATTAGTAGAAGTTGTGAAGAGCACAGAAGAAAAAAGAGAAGAATACGAAGAAGAGCTTCTAAGACAGGTTAATGAAAATGTGCACGAGATGATTAAATTAGGCAATTTTGAGCATCTGAAATTAATTTTCACTAATTTTAAATGTGTGGAAGTTAATAATTTCTACAGATTAGCAATTGAAAACAATAAGTTATATTTATGGAGATGTTTTGTAAAGACGGGAGATGTATTAGATATAGACAAAATAGGCGAGAGTGCTCTGGAATTAGGCATTGGCAAAGGGGGAGCATATTCAGGGATAGTTATGGAAAATTTGAAAAGAACTAAGTGTACGAATCAGTTAGGGATAAAAGCAGTGATAAGAGCTTTGAAAATTGCTTTAGATAGGTCAGGAATAGATGAAAAAGTACCGAAGATACTAGAGGGTCTTTTGGAAAGTATAGTAAAGTTAGAAGGTCTGGGGAACTTATTCAAAAAGGATACAAATGATTCAGAGTCAGTTTTTAGCAGAATTTTGTTGATGCATGACTCATGGTATTTATTGAAAGTAATGGAAGTATTAAGGAATAGGGGAAATGAAGATAATTATAGCCAAGCCTTGAATGAAGTTTATAAGAAGATTGATGAAATTTTTAATACAAATACTGAAGAGAATTTGCTGCTAGTATTGAAAAACTGCAAAGAAGGTTATATTGTTGATAAAATTAAACATAAGTTACTAAATTTAGCTGTAGAGAAGAATAATAGACATTTATTGAAAGAGATAAATAAAATATCGTCAGATGGCTCGGTATACAGATGTGTTATAGAAAAGGGTAATCATGAATTGTTAGAGGAGCTTATAGAGTCAACAGACGTACTAGAAAATAAAGGTAGTGAAAGTATTTTAGAAATGGCAGTGGGTAAAGGAGGCAAATGTGCAGGTGTAGCTCTAAAAGCTCTCTCTTCTTCTAAGTATATAAACGAGAAGTCAAGCTATATATTAAAGGCAATTAAGGTATTAGTTGAAAGAGAGGGAGATATTGATGACATAGGGATGCTTCTTGGTTATATTAAAGATAAGAAATTGGAAGTAGAAGGCAAGCTTCTTTTAATTGACTCAATTAATTCAAACAGTTTATTGCCAGGGGTATTAAAAAAAATAATAGAAATTAGAGGAATAGATGAAGTATTTGTAGAAGATAAGCACGGTATGTCAGTGTTGTGGGGAGTTTTATTGTTAAAGTCAAAGGTGGAAAGATTAAGAGATTTAATAGTATTGAAAGTAGATGAAAGCAGGGACTATATAGAAAAATTCTTATTAGAATTGAAAAGAAGATTGAGAGATATTTTTGAAAATGGCTTGGAAAGTACTTTGCTAACATTTTTGGAAAAGTATCGTGGAAATGAGTTATCAAATGAGATAAAGCAGGAAGCATTGATTTTAGCTATAGAAAAGGAAAATATAAATACAATAGAGCATTTGTGCAAATTGGGAGCTAACTTGGGTGAGGAGCCGAAGCAAGATGGGGTCAATGCTTATAAATTAGCAATAGAGAGGGAGGCAATTGGATCATTTGCTAAGCTTTTAGAGATGGGTGATGTATTAGATATTAATAGTAAAAATGAAAGCACACTGGAAATGGCAACAACAAAAGGAGGTGAGTTTACAAAAATCGCTATCAATTCCTTGCAAAGTCCAAGGTGTATAGAAAACGAAAAAGAAGCTATAGCTAAATCATTCAAGCTAATGCTAGAGATGGGTTATGAAGAAGAAGTTATCAAACCTATTATTAATTTGGTAGAAATTTTAGATATGTACGGCAATGATGAAAGTATTTTGGAAATGTTACTAAGTAAGGGGAACAAGTATACAGGTATTGTTCTAAAAGCTTTAGAACGTTTGATGTCAAATGAAGATGAAAAAGAAAACATAATAATAGCTCTTAAACTGGCATTGATTAGAGGTGCAGAAGAAACAGTTATTAAATTTATATTTAATTATCTAGACATGTTAGATACAGATGATATGGGAGAAAGTGTATTAGAGATGATTTTGGAAGTAGGTGATGATTTAGTTGATACTGCTTTGACTGCCTTAAGGAAATCTACGAAAATAGAAGAGAATAAATTTTCTATAGTAAGAGCCCTAAAAATTCAGATAGAAAAAGTAGTAAAACAAGGTGGTAATATAGATCATGTTAAAACTCTATTTTCTTATTTGAAAGGTAAAAGATTAGAGTTATATGAAGATTGCCTGTTGATTATGGAGTTAGTTAAAACAGGAAACTTAAGTTTAGAAATTTTAGATACAATTATAGAAGCTAGAGGTGTAGAAGAGCTATTTATTGAAGGGAGTGAAGAAGCCTTAAATAAAATAATGTTAATGAAAGATGTAAACTATTTATTAAAAGTAATGGATAAAGCGGAAAAGCATGAGGGTGTTTTAATAAATAAATTAGTACATAATGCAGAAGAGCTTTATAATAAGAGAAGATTAACTCATTTGATGTTATTAATTGATAAATACAGAGTTCCAGATGAAATTAGACAATATACCTTATTTTTAGCAGTTACGGAAAACAGTGAAGATAAAATAGAAAGAGCTTTCAAACTAGGAGCGCAAGTTAATAAAGAGAATAAAGATGGAATGAATAGCTATGTGCTGGCAATGCAGGAGGATAGGTATGTATCCTTTAGGAAGTTGTTGGATTTGGGTGGTGTATTAGATAAAAACAGTGCTGGAGAAAGTGTGTTAGAAATAGCACTAAGGAAGGGTGAAGTGTGTGAACGAATTGCTATAGAAAAGTTACGGGAGTTGGAAAATAAAGAATTATGGTTACAGACAAATAATCAAAGCATTTTGAATAAATTAATAGATCTAGGATTTGATATAAAGAATGTAAATAATAATGGGAAAACACAAATGGAAGAAGTGAAGAGCTATAGAGACGCATTAAAAGAAGAAGACTCTAAATTATTGGAGAAATTACTTGCAGAAGGAGATGTGCTGGAGTTTATAGATACAGAGGTAGAAGTGAAGAGCGTGCTAGAAGTATCAGTAAATAAAGGGGGGGAATTTGCTAATGTAGCATTAAATGCATTATTCAAATCTTTGTACAAGAGAGAGAGAGCACTATACATTGTTAAAGCTATGAAGATAGTGATAGACAGAGGTGGTGCAGAAGAAGACCTGCTGAGAAAAGTAGAAATTCTTTCTAGGAATTTGTCTTTAGAAGCAGATTTGAAGTTAGGTGTAGGAAGACCAATACTTGTTGAATTAATAAATGAAAATAAATTAACCATAAAATTATTTGAAAAGATTTTTGAGATAATAGGGTTTAGAGAACTTGCTAAAGACTATAACAAAGAAGCTTTAGGTAAAGTGTTGATGATGGATACAGAATATCTATTGTATTTAACGAAATTATTAGATAATTGCGAGAATAAAGAGAGTTATGAAGATTACTTACTGAGTATAATAGAAGATAATTTAGAAGATTTGGTTAAAGAGAACAAGATTGAGAATCTTAAGCTGATATTACATAGATATGGTGATAAATTTGTAGAAGATAGAAAAAAAGAGAAAAAATTAGGTAGCCTAATATATATAGCAGCAAAAAAGAAAAGCAGAGATATAGTAGAATTGTTGTTAGGGAATTTTGTAAGATTTGTAACAAAAAGAAGCTTGATAGCAGATATGTGGAGAAAAAGGTTGTCAGAGATAATAAGGTCAGCAGGAGTAGATGCAGGATTCCCAGGAGTGGAGTTTGCAACAGGAATGATAGGTAATTTGGTAAGGCCAAAAGAAAGGGAAAAAGGACTAGAAGAGATAATGTACATAAATAATATATACAGAGAGGGGAAGTGGGCAACAAAAATAGAGATAGAAGGAAGAAGAAGCTTGTTGAAGTACTTTGTAGAGAGTGCAAAAGTATTCAAAGAGATGAGCGCTGAAAAATTAAAAGCACGAATGAAAAGTAAATGGAGTAAAGGAGTAAAGGGAGTAAAAGATTGTATCAAAAGAGAGGTAGGAAAAATAGAAAATTGTTACATAACAAAGAAGATGCTAGAATCAAGGGATAGAAATGATGAAATAATAGATAAAGATGCTAGAAGAGAGTATGAATCAAGAATGGAAAGTAAGTTAGGAGATGTACTAAAAGAATTAGAAGGATACAATGAAATTAGAAAAAATTACAAAGAATTTATAAATGGAAGATTAGAAAAAGTGATGAAAGGAAAATTTGTTTGGAGCAGGGAAGTGGGAGAGGAACTAACTGTTGGGTATAATGGAATAATAGAAGCACGAGAAAAATTGAGAGCCAAGGTAGAAGAGTATAAGATAGAGGAGGTGAGGATAAACAGGATGGCAGTAGCTGTGTAATGTTATTTAATTGACAAGTATAGGGCTTTAGAGCAGGGATTTAGCTGATTACTATAAGATAATACATAGTAATTGATAAGGGCTGCTCTAAGTGTTAGAATATAGGGGTTATGAAGTATAATTTTAATTTCGGTACATCTGATTTCAAGAAGCTAATAGAGAACAATAATTCCTTTGTTGATAAGTCCCTCTTCATAAAAGAGGTAATAAATGAAAGTTCTGATGTACTATTAATACCAAGACCGAGAAGGTTTGGTAAGAGTCTAAACTTTTCAATGCTGAGATACTTTTTTGATATAAAGGAAGAATCAAAAAAATTATTTAAAGGATTGAAGATAAGTAAAGAGCAAGAGTGTTTAGACCATATGAATAAGTATCCAGTATTGAGTATTGACTTTAAGGGTATAGGTAGCAAAAATTGGGAAGAAACAAAAATAGAAGTAATGGGAAGAATAAGTGATATTTATGTAGAATACAGGGAAGAGCTATGGGAAGTATTAGACGAAAGAGAAAAAGAGTTGTATGAAGATATAGAAAAGGAAAGAGGCAATAACTATCATATAAAGACAAGCATAGAAAAAATAATAAAGTATATAGAAAGAAGGCATAAAAAGAAAGTTGTAGTGTTGATAGATGAATATGATGCAGTAATAACAAGCATGTATGGAAAAGAAGGGTTTGATAGTTGTATAGAAACATTTAGAGGTCTTTATGAGAATGCACTAAAGGGGAATAATGCTATACATAAAGCATTAATGACAGGAATAATAAGGATATCAGGTGGTTTGGAGCCAAATAATGTAGAAGTTTATGGAGTAACACATAGTAAATACGGAGAATATTTTGGATTTACAGAAGAAGAGTTAAAGCCAATAATAAAAAATAGTGAATTAAATTATGAAGAAGTAAAAAGTTATTACAAAGGATACAATTTTGGAGGGACATTAGTATATAACCCATGGTCAGTAATAAACTACGTTATGGACAGGAAAGTAGAGTCATACTGGAAAAACACAAGTGGAAATGATTTAATAAAAGAGTTAGTGAAAAAAGGAGGGCCAGAAGTAAAGTATAGTCTTGAAAGAATGTTAGAAAGAGAAAGTATAAATTTAGAAGTAGAGGATAATGTAAATTTAAGAGAGTTGTAAATAAGAGATATATACTATTTGCTTCTACAATCAGGTTATTTAACATATAGAAAAGAAGGTTGAGTAAGAAAATTTAGAAGACTATTTTGAGAGAAAAGAGCGGGTTAAATTTGAAAAGACACTAAAAGAAAGTGTAGAGGAAGCATTAAGCTACTATGATATACCAACAGATAACAGATAAGGGGAAAAGAGAAAATTGCTACCACACACTTTTGTTAGGGATGTTTCTGAATTTCAGAAACTATAAGGGAATATCAAGTAGAGAGAGTGGAATAGGAAGACCAGATATATTAATGAAAAGAAAATATAGTTACAGAACTAAAAGCAGGATCAAGAACGGGAGATGTGATGTATGAGCTAGAAAAAGCAAAGTATTAAATAATGATGAAAAAATATGGAGAAGATCTAAAGGGAAATGTAATAAAAATTGCAATAGGTTTTTTAGGGAAAGAAGTAAAATTAGAAGTAGTAGATTAAGGATTATTTACTTTTGCTCTATAATAATTGATAAAGGTAGTTCTAAGTGTTAAAATACGGCGTTTATGAAGTATACATTTGATTTCATCACATCTGATCGAGAAGCTAATAGAGAATAATAATTTCTCTGTTGAAAAAACCCTTTCGTAAGTGCACTAATACAGCTTGATAAACTAAAAGAGTTAATAGAATTGGATATAAATTCTTTAACAACAAATCAAAAAACCCTGTTGATACTTGATTTAGCAAGTTAAAATACAGATCTTTGTAAAGTTATTTTATCCGATGTTTCATTACAAAGTAAAACAGGAATGATGCTCTTCAAGAAAAGCAATATGGAAGGTAAATTGATTTTATTATTAGAAAAAGATAAGATAAAGATAATTACACAGGAGTTGGTCAAATAATAATAGAGGCAGAGAGAAAATATTCAAACTGATTTTGAATAAAGGTTCAAACGTTAATGAAAAGAGAGGCCTATGGATAGTGTGCACCATTGATGTTATAAGAATCTGAAGGGTATGAGAGTCATTGTTATAAATAGTGAGAATATATGGTGCAGAATCAAAAATTTGGACATATAGTTAACTACTTTAAATTATAAAATTATTGAAGTAAGGAATTAGATCTTATTTAAATAAGCAAAAATATGAATAATAGGTATGTGGCCTAATTAGATAGAAATGTTGCTATAGCATAGATTGATGTGTAAGATATTGTATATTTGATTAGTAAATAATACTTAAGCCATAGAATATTATGAAAATTAGTTTTCAAATTACTAATTGAAATGTTACAATCCTTGAATACTACATTTATAGAATTAGAAGCCGCATATTTGAGTAGAAATAAAATATAAATAAGGCATTTTACAAGAATTGTGTTCCAGGAGGGGAAAAGTGATATTTTTAGTTTTAGTGTTAAGCTGTACATTCAAAGGATTAATAGTAAAAGAAAAAGGGAAAAGAGAAGATATAAGTAAAGCTATAAGGAATCCAGATTGTGAAGATAGCAAAGCTATTTTGAAAAGAGTAGGTATTTTCATAGCACTGTGCAAAAATGAAAATGGACTGTTACCGATAGAAGAAGCAATAGAGGTTGAAAATGTAGAAGCAGTTCAATCATTGATTAGAGTAGTTGGGATTAGAGTAGTTGAATATCCTTACAAAATTTATGAAAGAATTGTTAATAAGAAGAATATAGATCTATTCAACCTAATACCTCAAGAAAAGCTAGATTACAGATTATTGTCTAGGATAAAGGAGAACAAAGATAAAGAATTAGAAGAAGAGTTTCTGAAAAGAATAGAAGCAACAGAATTAGAAAGATTGATGGTGAATGGAAAAATAGAAGAAATAAAAAATAAGAGTAAAGAGTGGATAATAGAAAATTATAAAGATGATAGGGGATCTATTAATCAAAGAAGAATAAACACAGCAGAGATACTGTGTATATATGGTGGGATAGATCTTATAAAAGAGATAATAAAAGTACTAGAAGAAGATATTAAAGACGTAAAAAAATATTTATTGTTTACTGTATCAAAGTTAGGTGAAGAGGAAGCAATAGAATGTTTATTAGGTTTGGGAGTAGATGTTAACCAGAAATTAGATAGTGGAAGTACAGAACTTATGAAAGCAGCGCGAAATGGGAATAAAGAAGTGTGCCAGTTGCTTATAGAGAAAGGAGCAGATGTTAATGCAGTAGAGAAAGGTGGAAGGACATCACTTATGCTCGTAGCAGAAAATGGACACAAAGAAGTGTGCCAGCTGCTTATAGAGAAAGGAGCAGATGTTAATGCAGTAGATGAATGGGGAAGGACATCACTTATGCTTGCAGCCATGTATAGACGACGTAAAGAAGTGTGCCAGTTGCTTATTGACAATGGTGCTGATGTTAATGCAGTAGAGAAAGGTGGAAGGACATCACTTATGCTCGTAGCAGAAAATGGACACAAAGAAGTGTGCCAGTTGCTTATTGACAATGGTGCTGATGTTAATGCAGTAGAGAAAGGTGGAAGGACATCACTTATGCTCGCAGCAGAAAATGGACACAAAGAAGT
>DCBY01000013.1:0-699 GCA_002313635.1 Fusobacteriia bacterium UBA1095 | reverse complement strand
TAATGCAGTAGATGAATGGGGAAGTACAGCACTTATGATTTCAGCACAAAATGGGGATGAAGAATTGTGCCAGCTTCTTATAGAGAAAGGTGCAGATGTCAATGCAGTAGATGAAGATGGATGGACAGCACTTAAGATTATTAAGATTGAGTTACTAGATACAAATTTCCCAAGAAAATTTAAAGAAGTGAGCCAGCTGCTGGAAAGGAGAATCTCAATAGAAGAAGAATTAAAGGAAGAATTAAAGGAAGAATTAAAGGAAGAATTAACAAAAGCAATAAGTAGTTATCAAGATCTGTGCACTTTGCTTTTTAAAGAGAGAAAAAAAGATGCAGAAAAAGTGTTGAGAGAATTATTAGGAATAAAATACAAATACGGGTTAACACTATTGATGGATGCAGTTAGATCAGGCCTAACAGAAATATGTCAGCTTCTTATAGAGAAAGGAGCAGATGTTAATGCATTAGAGAAAGATGGAATGACAGTACTTATGGTTGCAGCCATGTATGGACATAAAGAAGTGTGCCAGCTGCTTATTGACAAAGGTGCTGATGTTAATGCACTAAAGAAAGATGGATGGAAAGCACTTATGCTCGCAGCAGAAAATGGACACAAAGAAGTGTGCCGGCTGCTTATAGAGAAAGGAACAGATGTTAATCCCAAAAAGAAAGATGGAAATACAGCCCTTATGCTTGCAGC
>DCBY01000014.1 GCA_002313635.1 Fusobacteriia bacterium UBA1095 | reverse complement strand
ATCTTTGTTAACACTAAATAACTTGTCATACACTGACTTAAATACATTTCCATTCATATCATTCCCGCTAGACCTAATAGCAAACAATAAATGTATAAAAGAGATATTGTCACATGGTGAAGGCTCCAAAGGATACTGAAGTGCTTCAGGACATTCAAGAAAATCCTTCATTAGCTTCATCACCTTAGGCTGATCCAACTGCAAAATAACATCACCCATATAATTTTGAGACTCCCTAACCAACTCATCCAAGGTGCCTTTAACTTTTAGACCTATCAAATTGCTCTGACAACCAAACAAAAATAATATCCACAAAATAAACATATCATCCTCCCTAATTATTAACTCTACCTCTAAGAGAATTTTTCACATCAAGAAAAAATTGTTTGAAATCATTAATAAGGTCTATCAAACTTGATCTGATCTCATGAAATCTATCATAATCTCTCTTACAAGCTTTTCTTTATCCCTAAGAGTATATTAGTCAACAAATACACTTTTTTTTCAAAAGATCTTTCTCTTTCTTAAATACTAAAAAGATAGCCTTATAAACAAGCGACTATAATATGGTGGGATATAAAATATTTTCATATTTATTCTGTTCACCTATGAAAAAATAAACCGTTGCCTCAACAAATCTTAAATAAAGTACCCAAGCTTCTTTTCAAAACATGTGCACTTTTATTCCCTTTTTTCGACGGTAGCATCTTTTTCTTTGCTCACCTCAGCCAAACCTCCAGTTGAATGAATTTCTCTTACCCCAGAAACATGGCTAGGCAATTCTGGATTTAAAAATGCAGTAGTGCACTGATAACTTAATGCTGTCTTCTTATTTGTATTCTTAACTGTCTTTCCATCTTTATCTGTTAAACTTCTCCTTGCTTTCCTTCTTATTAATAAATCACACACTTCCTTTTGGCCCTCATGTGCTGCTAGCATTAATGCCATCTTTACATCTTTATCTTCATCTGCTAAATCTATCTTTGCTCCCCTTCCTATTAATAAATAACACACTCTTTCATGACCATTTTCTGCTGCTAGCATCAATGCTGTCTTTCCATCTTTATCTGATAAATCTATCTTCGCTTCCATTCCTATTAATAACTCACACACTTCCCGATGTCCATTCTGTGCTGCTAGCATCAATGCTGTCTTTCCATCTTTATCTGATAAATCTATCTTTGCTCCCATTATTACTAATAAATCACACACTTCCTTTTGGCCCTCATGTGCTGCTAGCATCAATGCTGTCTTTCCATCTCTATCTGATAAATCTATCTTCGCTTCCATTCCTATTAATAACCCACACACTCCCCGATGTCCATTCTGTGCTGCTAGCATCAATGCTGTCTTTCCATCTCTATCTGCTAAATTTATCTTTGCTCCCCTTCCTATTAATAAATAACACACTTCCCAATGTCCATTCTGTGCTGCTAGCATCAATGCTGTCTTTCCATCTTTATCTTCATCTACTAAATTTATCTTTGCTCCCCTTCTTATTAATAAATCACATGCTTCTTCGCGCCCATTTTCTGCTGCTAGCATCAATGCTGTCCATCCTTCATTACCTACTGCATTAACATCTGCTCCTCTTTCTAATAGCAATTCACATACTTCTTTGTGTCCATTTTTTGCTGCAAACATCAATGCTGTCCATCCTTCATTACCTACTGCATTAACATCTGCTCCTCTTTCTAATAACAACTCACACAATTCTTCATGTCCATTTTCGGCTGCAAGAATCAATACTGTTTTTCCTTTATCCCAATGATCCATTGCAGTTACATTGACATCTGCTCCTCTTTCTAGTAACAATTTACACAATTCTTCATGTCCATTTTCTAGCGCTATCATCAACGCTGTTTTTCCCTTTATACGATAATTTAGGTGTTCTTTTGGAATTAAATTGAATAGCTCCATACTTCCTGTATCTACTATCTTTCTATATACCTCCTCCGGATAACTATACCCTTCCATGTTGATTAAGAAGGCAACTGCTTCTTCATTTCTAACTTCTATTGCTTCTTCTATAGGTAGAAGTCCTTTTTCATTCTTATGCAAAACACTACTTTCATTTAGTTTACTAATAAAGCCCACTTTTTCCATTAATGCATTTATTTTCTTCTTCAAGAGAGCTGGTACTTTTAATTTAATACTATCCTCCCAACTCATTAAAGGATCTAAGGCCTTGCTATTACCCTTTAAATTTGTTAGGAAATTTATGAAAAGTGATCTAAATGTTGAGAAAAAATTCTCTACATACCCGTCTCCTTCTCTGTCATCAAAATCAAAATTGTCCGAATAACCCTCAACAAACGCATATATAGCTTCTGTTAAAAAATTTCTACCTTTATTATTTTCATTCAACAGACATTTTTCACTTAAAAAATATTTTTTAGAAATCATATATAGAATAGCATCCTTCAAAAACAATAAGGAACCATCATCATAGTAGGGCTTATCATCATCAAAAGAGTCAATTAATCCCGATGCAAGTACATGAGATGCTAAAATTAGCGAATCCTTACCAACACTATCAGGAGAGAGAAAAAAGTTTTTCAAATTCTTCTTCTTGTCTAACTCTTTTATCTTCTCAAAGCCCCTCTGATTTGCACACTTTATAGCTAGATGTATTATATTATGGCCTAACAAAGTTTTTGGATAGAAAATAGACTCCTCTTCAATTTTTTTGTGCTTAAGAAGTCTTTCATATACTAAATCAAACAAAATATCTTCACTGCTCATACTAGACTTGACAGAGAAAAGGAGATGTATAAAAGAAATATTATCACATACTGAAAGAGCTAAAGGGTCTTCAAGTTCTTCAGGTTGGTCAAGAAATTGTTTCATCACCCTAGTTACCTTTAATTGGTCCAGTTCCATAACATCATCACTAAGATAATTGCTAGAATCTTGAATCAAATCATCCAAACTACCTTTTGTTTTCAAATTAACAAAATCATTATGACAACTAAATAAAATAAAATTTAACAAAACAATCATATCTTCCTCCTATACACCCTAAACATCGCTAGATTCCCCAATTTCAGGAAGATTTGCTCTTTCGCGCAAATCTTTTAATCCATTACTAATATCAATCAAAGTTAGCCTAATATCTTTAAATTTAAGGTAATTGTTCACTATCCTCTTCAAAAATTGCTCCCTTTTCTTCACCGCATTACCAAAAAATTCATTTTTCTCTACCAAAAAACCTGACCATCTCTTCCTCATTTTATAAAAATCCTTTGAGATAGGACTGTCAATAGAGACAAAGTTTCTTCGAAAAAGACTCTCAATTTCTTCTATCAGAGAACGTAAGTCCCGTTCTTTTGATTTAAAATCCCCATAATAAGAGCCTAATCGTCTATCGTAATGTCTCTTTAGATAATAAAAAGCCTCTTGTATCTTTTTTTCATTTAAGGAAACAGGTTTATTAGCAATACAGTGTGTTCTAATAGAATTGACGGCCGTGGTAGCTAAATTACCTTTGTAGGCTACCCCAAAAGCAGCTTCAGTTGCATAATAGGAAGCTGTGTCTGCTGTATTAGCCATTACATCTATGAGAACCTTACCTACCTTTGTAAAAGTTTTCTTTATTCTATCAAGCTTACTGCCTAATTTACTAGCCTTTTTCTCCAAAAAGAGAATATCCAGAGTATCATCATTACAAAAAATAGCAGAAATTAATATAAGTTTTCTACCATACTCTTTCATCTCACTACTAGTATCAAAGCCCTTTGGATTACCTTCTAGTTCAATTTCCAGCATGGACCTAAATATCTCTTTTTTTTTGCATTTAATAGCCAGGAAAACGGGTGTTAAATGAACATTATTCTCCATTCGTAGTAACCCTAGCCTAAACTCACTTCGCTCTCTGAAATATTTAAACAAGGCTGCATTGCCATAAATTGAGCATAAATGATATACAATGTTACCCAATTCATCTAGAGAAGAGTCTGCTATACAGGGAAACTTATCTACTATACCATCAAGTATCTCTGATAAACATTTTTCATCTTTAACCCTATCCGCTAGGAGACAAAAGGGAGACATTGTTCCCTCAAGAACTACTTCTGAAATGCCAAAATCATAACCCCCTTCCACTTTACAAGAAATTTTTCTAACAAATTTTTTTAAACTATCCAACATTCCTGCTAAAAGCATGTAGGAAATTGAGCGCCCATTACTAGAATCTTCAGCATCAAATTCCTTTATTTTTTTCAAATTTTCTTCCCTATTTCCATCTAGGGAAGCAATTAACTTATCAAAGCAAACATCAAATAGTCCTTTTTTAAATTCAATTCCCCTTTCTAATTCACTAATGAGTATCATTAATTTATTTCTTTTTTCCTCATCCTTGAAGGAAATCAAATTATCTTCTTTCAACCAATTTTCAAGCTTTTTTTTATCATCTTTGCAAGAGTTACAGCAATCCGCACCTTCCTTTCTACATGTACACTCCTCAGAACCCTCTAAACTTGATTTTATATCAGCTCCCATATAACCTTTGCTTTTTAAATAAGAATCACTTCCCGAACAAGATAGTGTAAATAAGATAGAAATTAACACGCTACATCCCCTTTTAGTTCAGATTTTACAAGATATATACCATAAAAGATTTTGCCAGTCAACTAAGAGAATTTTTTCTATTTAACAAATGGCACATAAAAACCCTTGCAAACTGTAACTTAAACCAAAACAATCTAAAATAATGAAAAAATTACAACAAAAACTTCTGCTTAAAATTAAAAAATTTCTATAAAATTCTTTACTATATTACCAAAATATGCATACCTTTACAAATCACTACTAAAAATCTTAAGCAACCACAAAACTCACAGTCTTTAAAATCAAACAAATAATTAGTAAATAGGCAGAGATAAAATTAATTAATTTACTCACTTATCACTGCATCTTGGTCTGTTATTTAAATTGAAATCTCAACTACATAATTTGCCAATAATATCACTTACCCCTAATACTAAAAATATCAATACCATTTGTAAACATCAATTTTTCTGTTTTTATCTCTATTACTATCTAATATACCCCTTTGTATACTTTATTAATTGATGTGGTGACTATTCTTATACCTGCCCTCTTTTCTTCAAATGCACTTCTTGTGTTGGAATATGCAATGCTGAGCCTTGCATATTAAACTTAGAGTTAGCCCTTGGTAATAACAATCTACACACTCCTCTTTTACCATTTTCAGTTGCCAGCATCAGTGCTGTTTTTCCATCGTTGCTTACTATATCTATCGCTGCTTCTTTCTGTAACAGCAGCTCACAAATTTCCTCATGGCCATTTTTTGCTGCTAGCATTAATGATGTCTGTCCATCTTTGCTTACTGCATCCACATTCCCTCCCTTTTCTAATAGTAGTTCACACACTTCTTTATTGCCATTTTCTGCTGCTAGCATTAATGCTGTAAAACCACATCTATCTGAATAGTCTAAATTTTCTTCCCATTCTAACAACAACGCACATACTTCTTCATGCCCATTCTCTGCTGCTAACATCAATGGTGTTTTTTCACCAATTTGCACTGCATCTATTCTTGGCAATCTCCATAATAGCAATTCACATACCTCTCTATGTCCATTTTCCGCTGCCAACATTAATGCTGTTTTTTCATCTTTATCCGATGCATCCACCCCTGGAACTCTTCGTGTCAACAATTCGCACTCTTCTTCGTGCCCATTCTCTGCTGCTAGCATTAATGCTGTTTTCCCATCTTTACCTGATACATCCATATTTGCCCCTTTTTCTAGCAATAGCTTACATACTTTTTTATGGCCATTCTCTGCTGCTAGCATCAACGATGTCTTTCCATCTTTATCCGATATATCTATATTTGCCCCTTTTGACAACAGTAGCTCACTTATTTCTTCATGGCCATTTTGCGCTGCCAGTATCAATGCTGTTTTCCCATCTTCATCCAATATATCTATCTCTGCTCTTCTAAATAGTAGTAACTCACCCACCTCTTTGTGCCCTCTCTCTGCTGCTAGCATCAATGCTGTTTTTTTAACTTTATCAAGCATATCGATATTTGCCCCTTTTGACAACAGTAGCTCACTCATCTCTTCATGGCCATTTTTTGCTGCTAGCATTAATGCTATTTCTCCATCTTCATCCGATATATCTATCTCTGCTCCTCTAAATAGTAGTAACTCACCCACCTCTTTGTGCCCTCTCTCTGCCGCTAGCATCAATGCTGTTTTTCCATCTTCACTTAATGCGTCCACTTCTACCCCATTTTCTAACAGTAGTTCACATACTTCTTTATGTCCATTTTTTGCTGCTAACATCAATGTACTACATCCATCATTTCTTGCTATATCTACTTCCGCCCCTATTTTTAGCAATAGCTCACATACTTCTCTATGCCCACTCTCTGCTGCTAGTATTAGCGCTCTTGATCCAAAATGATCCGCTGCCTCTATTTCTGCTCCTCTGTTTAGCAACAACTTACATATATCTCTATGCCCATTTTTTGCTGCTAGCATTAGAGCTGTCTGTCCGCCACTTTTTGCTACATCTACTTTTGCTCCTCTTTCTAGTAATAACTCGCACACTTCCTTGTGGCCACTTTCTGATGAAAGCAACAAAGGTCCTTCTCTATCGTTATTTGTTGTATCCACCCTTGCACCTCTGTCTAACAACAGCCTACATACTTCTTTTTGACCGTTTTGGGATGCTAGCATTAACGCTCCTTCAATTGATTCATTAATTTCTGATTCCTCTATTAATAAATGATCAACTAGACTTGTCTTCCCTAGCTTCGAAGCTGTAAATAGTGCGTACTCTCTTATATCTCCTTTCTCTTTTTCTATTATATCTATCAGATCCATTAACGACTCTTCCATAAATATACATAACATCTCTGTTGTATTTATTCTCCTGTTACCATTGCCCCTTTCGTCTCTATAATTTTCTGCCAACCACTCTATGCTTTTCTCCTTTATTTCACTAATTGCTGCCTCTGCTATCAGCCTTTCTAGTTCTGTTGCTCCTATTTTGTTCATGAAAACGTTTTCTAATTCTTTGTTATTAAGTTCTTTGATTTGTGCTAATATACGATAATTCAAATATTTTTTCGGAATTAGATTAAACATATCCACACTTTTTTTACTTATTATTCTTTCGTATACTCTATTTGGGTAATTACAGTCTTTTATATTTATTAAGAAAGCAACTGACTCTTCATTGTTCATTTCTATAGCTTCTTCTATGGGGAGTAACCCTTTTTTATTCCTGTGCAAAGCACTATACTTATTTATCTTATGTATAAACTCTATTTTTTCTATTAGCACATCTAATTTATCTCTCAAGATAGGGGGTACTTTAGTCTGAACACTTCTTTCCCAACCTATCAATGAATCTAAAGCCCTGCTATTGCCCTGTAAATTGATTAATAAATTAATAAAAAACATCCTAAAAGTTGAAAAAAACTCTTCTACATATTTGTAATTAAAACCGAAGCCGTTCAAATTCTTTTTGGTAAATGTATCTATTGCTTCTATCAAAAAATTTCTTCCATGTTCGTTTTCACTTAATAAACCTCTATTATTTAAGAAATATTTTTTAGAAATCATATAGAGAATAGCATCTTTTAAAAAAGATACAGAATCCTTATCGTAGTAAGAGTTATCATTTTCATAAGAATTAACTAATACTGCTGCAAATATGGAAGATGCTAAATTTAGTGTATCTTTTCCAAGTATGTCAGTAGAAAGAAAATATTTCTTCAAATCCCTTTTCTTATCTATTTCCTTTATCCTCTCGAATCCCCTTTGATTTGCATACTTTATGGTTATATGTATTATGTTATAGCCTAACTCTGTTTTTAATTTGAAAATAGGCTCTTCTTTAAGTTGCTTATGTTTGTTAAAAAGCTCTCTATATACTAGATCAAACAACCCTTCATTGGACTTAACAGAAAATAACAAGTGCATAAAGGAGATCCGGTCGCACACAGAAAGAGCTAGAGGATTTTCTAGTTCTTCGGGATGCTCAAGAAATTTATTCATTATCCCTATAACTTCAGATCTATCAAATGCCACAGCGCTGTTACCAATATAGCTTAATGGATTCTTTAGTAGATCATCTACAACACCTTTTGTATTTAACTTTACAAGGCCACCATAGCAATTAGACAAAATAAACATCAGTAAAACAATCATATCTCACTCCCATCTTTAATCACCATTTAATTTTTTCAAATAAAACTACGCTCCTTTATTATTTCTTTTGTCTCTATATTTCAAAATTAATCAAATTATCTTTCTGCGTCTTTTTTTCATCTGTCCTTTATACTCTACACCCTTTCTTCTATAAAAAACATACCTCAAATATTTTTTATCTAGATTTCTGAATCACTTTTTTCCACTTGTATAGTCTTGCTAAAACAGGAAGAGTAGCAAGATATTCAATAATAAGAGAGTGTATTAACTTTTAAATTGTCAACTAATGTATACCAAAATAAGAAACTTTTAGTCAATTTAGCAAATTTACACTAAATAGTGAATAAAATATTTATATTCACTAATATACTCAGCAACTTTAACAAGAGCATAGCAACCTTCTAAGTTTTTGCTAATCTAAAATAAAGTCACCAAAAAGTAAAGCTAAAAAGCTCTGAAAATAATCTCACGCATGTTATTTAACGAATTTGATTCCTTTTGTTCTAAACCCATGAAATCATGATGCTCTGTGTATAGGGGAGGAATCACTATATTCTCTTGTTGCTTAACATCATTATCTGAATTCTCTGAAAAGGAAACCATGAGCGAATTAATAATATTCTTGCTCTTACTTGGTAGCACGGGAGATTTTAATTGAATATTTTGCCAATCAATGCTTGCTCCTTTTGAAATCAACAATCTACATATATGTTTGTGACCATTTTTTGCTGCTATCCATAATGGAGGCACACCCTCTTTATTTTTCAAGTCGACTTCTGCTCCCTTTTCTAATAACAACTTACATACCTCTTTGTGCTCATTCTGTGCTGCTATCCATAATGGAGACACCTCTTCTTTATTCCTATAATTAACATTTGATCCATTTTCTAATAGTAGTCTACATACCCATAAATGACCATTTTGTGACGCTATCCATAATGGAGTTGCACCTCCTTCATTTTGGCAGTCAAGATCCGCCTCATATTCTAACAATAGTTCACAGGCATGCACATAACCATTCTGTGCCGCTATCCATAGTGAAGTTACTGATTCTCTACTTTTCATATCAACATCCGCACCATTCTCTAATAGTATTTTGCATACACGGACATGTCCACTCTGTGCTGCTATCCATAATGGAGTTACTGCTTCTTTACTTTTCGTATCAACATTCACTCCATTCTCCAATAATAGGTTGCATATCCAAGAATGGCCATTTTTTGCTGCTAATATTAGTGCTAGCTCCTCTTCACCTACTCCCTTTTTTAGCAATAACCTACACACCTGTAAATGACCGTTTTCCGCAGCTAATAACAATGGAGTTATCCCTTTTTCATTTCTATAATTATAATTTGCTCCATTCTCTATCAATAGCTCACAAATTTCCTCATGTCCAGTCTGCGCAGCCAAAAATAGGGAAGTTATCCCTTCCTTATTTTTGTAATCAATTTCCGCTCCTTTTGAAAGCAACAATTCACATACTTTTCTGCGCCCATTTTGTGCTGCTAACATTAATGCCTTACAGCCAGTATTGTCTACTGCTTCCACATCTGCTCCTCTTTCTATCAACAATCCACATAAAACCGCATTTCCACTACAAGCTCCTGACATTAGTACTGTTCTTCCAAATTTATCTACTAAGCCCACATCTGCCCCTTGTTCTAACAAAAATTCACAAACTTCCTCGTTACCACTTGAGGCTGCATATGTTAGTGCACTCTTCCCATCTCTATCTACTGCACTTATATTTGCTCTTTTTTCTACCAGTAATTCACATACTTCTTTGTGACCATTTTCTGCTGCTAGCATTAATGAATTACAGTCAGTACTGTCTACTGATTTCACATCTGCTCCTCTTTCTATCAACAGCTCACAAATTTCCCTGCCGCCTCCTGAAGCTGCATGCATCAATGCTGTATGTCTTCTGCTATCAACCTCACCTAATTTCGCCTCTCTTTCTAACAGCAATTCACATACATCCTTATGACTATTTAATGATGCTAACATTAAAGCATTCTGTCCATATTTGTTTGTTGCATCCACTTCTGCTCCCTTTTGCAACAACAATTCACATACATCCTTATGACCATTTAATGATGCTAGCATCAGCGCTCTCCACCCGTCTTTTCCTTCTTCATTCACGTCCACTCCTGTTTCCAATAAATGCTCAACTATCTCTTTTTTACCTAACTTAGATGCTGTCAATAGGGTATACTCCTTTATTCCCTTTCTTTTTTTTTGTAAATTTTCTAATACCTCGCTTACTATATCCTCCTGGTATATACACATTATTTCTGTTGTATTTATCCTTCTTTTGTCTGCATATCCTCTTTCGTCTATGTAATTCGACAGTACCCACTTCTTCTTTTTTTCCCTTATCTCTCCTATCACGCCAT
>DCBY01000029.1:1630-4023 GCA_002313635.1 Fusobacteriia bacterium UBA1095 | reverse complement strand
GGGTTGGTAGTCTTTAAATTTTATGGATGTTGAGTATAGTAATTTATATTAGAGAAGATGCTGGGTTAACGTGTAGTGCTATTGAAAAATAGACAATTACCAACAGAGCAAGTCCTGAAAAAGGGGGGATAGAAGTAATTAAATTGCTCATATCCAAAGAAGACCTATATGCTATATATAAAAAGTTAGTAGATGCGTGTATATATTTTAATACCATAAAAATATGTAGACTACAGGTTTTTTAGAAGAAATAAAGGGAATACATATTATTTTAAAGTATCAAAATCTAGAAGAAAAGAAGATGTTCAACTATATTTTAGAAGATGGAATAGATGTACAGGGAACTAAATAAAGACAGAGAGTATTTATGTTATCAGTAAAGAAAAGCTAAAAAGAAGTGTGCAAATTGCTTGTTGAGAAAGACGCAGATGTAAATGCAGGAAGTAAATGTTGTAGAACTTCTAGTTAAATCTACAGTAGATTCAGTAATAAGTAGTTTCAATTTGATACAGCTTGATAAACTAAAAGAGTTAATAGAATTGGATATAAATTCTTTAACAACAAATCAAACAAGAAAAGCAATATAAAAGGTAATTTGAACTATTCTATATATTAGAAAAAGGTAAAATAAGGAGGAGTTGCTCAAATAATAATAGAAGCAGGGAAGAAATATTCAAACTGATTTTGGATAAAGGTGCAAACGTTAATGAAAAGAGAGGCCTGTGGATCATTGATGTCATAAGGATATGAAGAGTATGAGCTATTGTTAGAAAGAGTGATATAAGGTGCAGAATCAGAATTTGGACATACTGTTAAATCATAAAATTATTGAAGTAAGGAATTATATCTTATGGTAATAGCAAAAAATATGAATAATAGGTACCTGGCCTAACAGATAGAAATGTTCAAAAGGGATGTTATTGCCGTATATGATTAATGTGGAAGGTATTGTGTATTTGATTTATAAATAAATACTTAAGTCATAGAATATTATGAAAATTTAATGTTCAAACTACCACCCAAAATGTTATAATCCTTTTCAGAATATTACATTTATAGAATTAGAAGCCGCATATTTGAGTAGAAATAAAATATAAATAAGGCATGTGCCAAGAATTGTGTTCCAGGAGGGGAAAGATGATATTTTTAATTTTAATGTTAAGTTGTACATTTAAAGGATTAAGAGTAAAAGAAAAAGGGAAAAGAGAAGATATAAGTAAAGCTATAAGGAATCCAGATTGTGAAGATAGCAGAGCTATTTTGGAAACAGTAGATAGTTGCACAGCACTCTGTAAAAATGAAAACGGACTGTTACCGATAGAAGAAGCGATAGAGATTGAAAATGTAGAAGTGGTTCAATCATTAATCAAAGTAAGGGAATATCCTTACAAAATTTATAAACAAATTGTTGATAAGAAGAATATAGATTTATTCAATCTAATACCTCACAAAAATCTAGGTTACAGATTATTGTCTATGATAAAGGAGAATGAAGACAAAGAATTAGAAGAAGAATTTTTGGAAAGAATAGAAGCAACAGAATTAGAAAGATTGATAGTGAGTGGGAAAATAGAAGAAATAAAGAATAAGAGTAAAGAGTGGGTAATAGAAAATTATAAAGATGATAGGGGGTCTATTAATCAAAGAAGAATAAACACAGCAGAGATATTGTGTATATATGGTGGAATAGATTTTATAAAAGAGATAATAAAAATATTAGAAGAAGATATAAGAGACGTAAAAGAATATTTATTGTTTACTGTATCAAAGTTAGGTGAAAAGGAAGCAATAGAATATTTATTAGGTTTGGGAGTAGATGTTAACCAGAAATTAGATAACGGAAGTACAGCACTTATGCTTGCAGCACAAGATGGTCACAAAGAAGTATGTGAACTGCTTATTGAAAAAGGAGCAGATGTTAATGCAGTAAAGGAAGATGGAAGTACAGCACTTATGCTTGCAACATGGAATAGACATAAAGAAGTGTGTCAGCTGCTTTTAGAGAAAGGAGCAGGTGTTAATGCTTGTAGATATGGAAGTACAGCACTTATGATAGGAGTAGAAAATGGACATAAAGAAATGTGGCAGCTGCTGGAAAGGAGAACTGCAATAGAAGAAGAATTAAAGGAAGAATTAACAAAAGCAATAAGTAGTTATCAAGATTTGTGTAATTTGCTTTTGAAAGAGAGAAAAAAAGATGTGGAAAAAGTTTTAAGAGAATTTTTAGGAATAAAATATAAATACGGGTTAACACTATTGATGGATGCAGTTAGATCAGGCTTAACAGAAATATGTCAGCTTCTTATAGAGAAAGGAGCAGATGTTGATGCAGTAGAGGAAGATGGATGGACAGCCCTTATGATTGCAGCATTTAATGGACATAAAGAAGTGTG
>DCBY01000029.1:707-1302 GCA_002313635.1 Fusobacteriia bacterium UBA1095 | reverse complement strand
TGCTTATAGAGAAAGGAGCAGAAGTTAATGCAGTAGATAAAGATGGTAATACAGCACTTATGATTGCAGCATTTAATGGACACAAAGAAGCGTGCCAGCTGCTTATAGAGAAAGGAGCAGATGTTAATGTAGTAAATGAAAATGGAATGACGGCACTTATGGTTGCAGCAGAAAATGGAAATGAAGAAGTGTTCCAGCTGCTTATAGAGAAAGGAGCAGATGTTAATGCAGTAGGTATATGGGCAACGATAGCACTTATGGAGGCAGCAGAAAATGGATATAAAGAAGTATGCAAGTTGCTTATAGAGAGAGGTGCAGAAGTAAAAGCAGCAAATAAAGATGGATGGACAGCATTTATGCTTGCAGCAAGAAATGGACATAAAGAAGTATGCAAGTTGCTTATAGAGAAAGGAGCAGGTGTTAATTCCACAAAGGAAGACAGAAGGACAGCACTTATAGTGGCGGTAGAGAAAGGTTATAAAGAAGTGTGCCAGCTGCTTATAGAGAAAGGAGCAGAAGTTAATGCAGTAGAGGAAGATGGATGGACAGCCCTTATGATTGCAGCATTAAAGGGACATAAAGAAGTGTGTGAACT
>DCBY01000029.1:0-385 GCA_002313635.1 Fusobacteriia bacterium UBA1095 | reverse complement strand
TGCTTATAGAGAAAGGAGCAGATGTTAATTCTAAAAAGGTAAATGGAAGTACAGCCCTTATGGCTGCAGCGTTTAATGGACACAAAGAAGCGTGCCAGCTGCTTATAGAGAAAGGAGCAGATGTTAATGTAGTAAATGAAAATGGAAGGACGGCACTTATGGTTGCAGCACAATATGGGCATAAAGAAGTGTGCCAGCTGCTTATAGAGAAAGGCGTAGAAGTAAATTCAGTGTCACTTATGAAGGCAGCAAGAAATGGACATAAAGAAGTGTGCCAGCTGCTTATAGAGAAAGGAGCAGATGTTAATGCAGTAGAGGAAGATGGATGGACATCCCTTATGATTGCAGTATTTAATGGACATAAAGAAGTGTGTGAACTGCTTAT
>DCBY01000027.1 GCA_002313635.1 Fusobacteriia bacterium UBA1095 | reverse complement strand
TAACCTCTTCAGGTCTTTCATCTACCAGCAAAACCCATACTTCTACATCTTCATTACTTTTCAAGATCCCATTTGCTATTTCAGAAATCAAAACTGTCTTACCAGCTTTTGGAGGAGCTACTATCAGAGCTCTCTGCCCTCTACCTATGGGAGCTATCATTTCGATCATCCTACAAGATATGCTCTCTCCTAATTTTATCTTCTGATCTGGGTAATGAGGAGCAAGATCATCAAACTTTTTCCTGCTCTTAGACTTATCTATAGGATTATCATTAATTAAAATAGCTTCTAGTATAGCATAATTTTTTTCTGAAGAAAGCGGCTCTCTTATCTTTGAAATTACATAATCAGAATTTCTAAGACCCAATTTTTTTATTTGTGATGAAGATACATATATGTCGTTAACGACTGTACTGTTCCTCAAAAAGCCATACCCTTCTGGCATTATTTCTAATTCACCTGCACCTATTATATCTTTCTTCCCGGTTGCTTTTGAGTCTGTTTTCTTAGATTTAGACTTCTCATAGTCAGCTAGTAGTATCTGACTTAAGGGATAATCTGATTTTAGGTCTACACCATACTTTGTAGCCAATTTTTTAACATCACTAGCACTTTTTTTCAATAGCTTATTATGATCCATAAATCTCTCCATAAAGTGTCCACGTTTTAGTATCACTTATTTTAATTTTCACAAACTTACCTACCAAGTCATCATCCCCTTTAAAATGAACAACTTTGTTAGCATCACTCCTACCTACCAAGACATTTGGGTCCTTTTGACTAGGGCCTTCAACCAAAACTTCTTGAATAGTGCCCAAATATCTTGAGCTCTCCTTTTTGCTAACTTCGTTTTGAACATTTATTAGCCTCTTTAATCTATCAAGCTTAACTTCACTGGGAATTTGATTCTGCATAACTGCAGCGGGTGTCCATTCACGCTTTGAGTACATGTACATATAAGAGTTGTCAAATTCTGACTTCCTTACAACATCTAGAGTATCTTGAAAATCATCTTCTGTCTCTCCCGGAAAGCCAACTATTATATCAGTTGTTATAGCTAATCCAGGAATCTTATTTCTTAGTCTCTCTACCCAAAAAAGAAACCTGTCCTTTGTGTGATTTCTATACATCATCTTTAAAATTCTAGAAGACCCCGATTGAAGGGGAAAATGAATTGACTTACATATCTTATCATATTTAGCTATTGTGTCTACAACATCTTGCTTAAATTCAGCTGGGTGAGGAGAAACAAACCTTATTCTAAACTTACCTTCTATGCTCGCTACTCTATTCAAAAGCTCAGCAAAAGAGGCATCTTTTAAATCTTTTCCGTAGGAATTAACGTTCTGTCCAACTAAAATGATCTCTTTGTAGCCTTTCGCTAGATAATCTCTGACTTCTTCAACAACCTCATCTATGGGCACACTCCTTAGCTTACCTCTAACATAAGGAACTATACAGTAAGAACACTTATTACTACACCCATATGTTATAGAGACATATGCCGTAACATTAGAAAAATTAGTGTCTATCCTAGGAGGTACCTCATCCAAATCTGAAGTCAATATTACATGGTTCTCTTCTTTATTTTCTATTCTTTTTACAACTTCTGCTAATCTGTGTATATTCTGGTTACCTAGCACAAAATCAGTGTGGGGACTTTTATCTATTATTATCTCTTTCTTCTCTTGAGCTAGGCACCCTGCAATACCTATTATAAGGTTGGGGTTCTTTTTTTTAAGATTCTTCATTTGAGAAAGCCGTGCATAAACTCTATCAGCTGCTCCTTGTCTTACAGTACAAGTATTCATAATAATAAGATCTGCATTATCTTCTCTGTCTACAAAAGAATACCCCATCTTTGATAGCACCGACTTCATTTTAGCACTATCATTAATATTCATCTGACAACCAAAAGTTAAAATTGCTGCTTTTTTCATATGGTTACATTTTAACACAAAGATATGGTCACACCCAGACAAAAAATCAGCCAACACTTAACTGTATTGGCTGAAACTATATTTTATAACTAGCAAAGTGAGCAAATTCACTATATATCTTTTATTATATCTTTTATTTTCTTCCTTGTACTAGATTTAGAACTTAGACCAGAAGTATCTAAAACTCTTTTCAAAGTCTGTTTTGCGGATCCACTTAATGATACAGAAAGCGTAGGCAAGTAATCATACTTTATTTGAGAGAAAAGATTTATCAACTCTTTTCTAACCTCACTTTTGGAGGAATGGCTATCAAGTTCATTTATTTTATTAATTACTGTTGAAACCAAATTCCTTTCATACTCTTGACTACCTTCTTCGCCTAAGCCTAAATCAAAACTTGAGTCACAAGCGGCATCTGTATCAAAGCCACTACTATTATGCAAATTCATACTCAAATCAGATTCATTAGCAATGTCATCATTTCCGCCAGCACTACCTGAATTCACTCTACCATCATTGGCATCGGTTACACTTGCATCAGTTTCGCCACCATCATCTAAATCCGTTCCATCAGCATCACTTGCATCAGCTCTGTCGTCATCACCTGAATCTGTTCCATCAGCATCACTTGCATCAGTTTTGCCACCATCATCTAAATCCGTTCCATCAGCATCACTTGCATCAGCTTTGTCGTCATCATCTGAATTTGTTCCATCAATATTAGTATCATTTGGATCTTCAGGTCCTTTTGGCTCTTCTGGATCTTTAGGTACAGGTCCCTCTGGTCTTGGTTCCTTTGGCCCTTTTGGGTCCTCAGGTACGGGTCCTCCTGGCTTTGGTCCTTTTGGATTTATGTCCAAGGGAGATCTTCCATTTCCTTCTTCTTCCCCTCCAGGAGTGTCATTTTGTGGATCTGTAGCTGTAGTTTCTGATTCTTTATTTCTTTTTCCATCTACTTTTAAGCAAGCTGCCAACATTAACAAAAATATGAAATTCATTTTCTTCTCCTTAATAAAAATTTTGTTTATAAGAAATTATATCACAAATAAAAAAGAAATTTCAAACGATACTCTATTTAATATTTTTTAGACGTTATTTAAATATATCTTTGGCTTCCATATACCAAAAAAGAAAGTCCAGATGATCCATCCTAATATCTTGTTCCAAGGCAAATTGTTGCATCTTCTTCTCTATACCCAAATACACAGACTTAGTCATACTTTTGGGAACTTCATCTATGACTTTGTTTTTAACCAGATTTTTTAATATATGCCTGTCAAGTATAGCCAAATTTTCAGCAAAACCCACATTTCTTAAAAAATGAGAAGCTTCCTTGTAGCCATACCCCTTAACATTCTTTACTAACCATTCTCTTCTTTGATAACTATCGCTAAAACTCTCTATTTTGTCCTTTAAATTAAATGAATTATAGAAATTTTCCCTAGCTAGAACTAGAAATTCAGATTTTTTTCTACTAAACCTGACTCTTTTCATCTCAGGAACTAACTCTTCTGGTCTCCCTTTGAACAGTAGCCCTTTTTCTTTGAGCCTTAAAATAGCATCCCAACACGCTTTTGCACTAGACTGAGGTGTAAATATGCAAAAAGCCAACTCCGTGAATGCGTGCTTATTATCACCATTTGACCATAATTCTTCAAACTCCTGTAATCTATTAGTTATTCTATCTTTTAATGATTTATACAGATCATTCATTCTATTCTAACCATTCCAATACTACTGTTGACTTTTCAGAGTTAACTAAAATAATATTATCACAGACAAGTCTTAAGAACCCTAAACTATGAAGCGGACTGTTGTTTTCTAAAAACAACAAGTCATTTATGTTATTTATTCTTCCATCAAAATCAAGCCTTAATACCAATTTACCTAAAGGGGCTTTCAAGCTTACCAAAGCATCTTCAAATTGGTAGTTATTAAAAAGTTGATTTAGTAAAATTAACAAAGAATTTCTGAATACTCTATCTGAAATCTCAACCTCTCTTTTCACGTCTACATTTAGACTAAAAGAGATATTAAAGTACTTTGTTAGTTCACACCTCAATATGCTCACTAACTCCTCTTTAGCTAACTCTTTTGGCCTACCCAATCCAACAAATGCCAAGTTACTTTCTATATGGTCTCTAGCTTCACTTATGGAGTCTCTTATCTCTTTCTTTACTTCTTTCACATCATTTTCAATAAACTTAAACAGAGAAGCTATTATATTTATACTGCCTCTAAAATCATGGACTATGTTCCTTGCATACACTCTTAGAACATTAAGAGGGTTTATTACCTTTGAAATACCTGATATTTCTTGATCCCAATAAGAAATCTTACTTTTCACTTTAGAATAAGGAGGTTTAATAAAAAGATAAAGTTTCACGTCGCCATGCTTAATTAAAACAACCAACTCATCAGCTACTTCTGCACTATCCTCTATCTTCGCAACAGTCTCCCTAAATTCACTATCTAGGACTCTTGGTACATTGGTGAAAGTTAGATTATTGAGAAAAAGTATGAACTTTTCCCCCTGTAACTTATTGACAAACTCTTTCATACTTCAAAGATTATACTACAAAGAGAGCTAGACATCTAGTCTAGCTCTCTTCTAAATTTATTTATCTCCTTATTACTTTTCTCTATAAGGCTATTTAACTTTGTTAACAGCTCTTTTTCCTTAGCATTCAAGGTATCAGGTGTAACTATCTTTACCTCAACTATTTGATCTCCGGTAGAATAAGAGGAAGATCCTATCCCTTTACCCTTTAACCTAAATTTTTTCCCGCTATCACTATTTGGAGGAATTTTCATTGAAACCTTACCATGAAGTGTAGGGACATCAATTGTAGCACCCAGAGACGCTTCAACAAACGTTATGGGAACTTTTATTTTTATGTTTTTGCCATCTCTCTCAAAGTGCTTGTGAGGGAGCACCTTTATAAATATATACAGATCTCCAGGAGGACCATTCTCTGAGCATTCACCATAGCCTCCTACCCTTATTCTAGCACCATTGCTGATACCTTTTGGAATATTTATTTTGGTGTTTACCATCTCTATATTCCTACCCATTCCAGCACAGACTCTACACTCTTTAACGGGAATCTCTCCTTTACCTCTACATCTAGGACAGATGGAGGTGCTTACAAACTGGCCAAAAAAGCTTCTAGAAACTTTCTTTATTTGGCCTCTTCCGTTACACTCAGAGCATTTTGTCATTTTTTTGTCTTCTGCACCGCTTCCTCCACAGGCTTTACAGTTGCCAAGCCTCTCATACTTGACATCTTTTGCAGCACCCATGGCGACTTCTTCTAAAGTTACAGATAGGTCATACCTTATATCTGCCCCTCTCTGCTTAGGAGCATGTTGAGAAAAGATGTCACCAAATATATCTCCAAAGTTGCTAAAGATATCTTCAGCTGAAAAGCCTTCAAATCCTGTTCCACCGCCAGAGCTAGTGAAGGCTGAATGCCCCATATTATCATAGTTCGCCCTCTTACTTTCATCAGAAAGTACAGAATAGGCCTCACTCACCTCTTTAAACTTGGTTTCAGCCTCTTTATCTCCTGGATTCTTATCAGGATGATACTTCATAGCCAATTTCCTATAGGCTTTTTTGATCTCACCCTGAGAAGAGTTTTTATCCACTCCTAATACTGAGTAATAATCCATTATTTATCAACAACCTCTCCGTCAACTACGTCATCATCTTTTTTGTTATCAGCTTCATCACCTTTATTTTCTTGTGCAGCTTTATACAATTGCTCTGATATCTTGTGGGTTGATTTTTGAAGATTGTCCATTGAAGATCTTATCTCTTCTAAATTATCTCCTTCTTTAGCTTTTTTCAAAGCTTCAAGAGCTTCATTTACTGGACCAAGCTCATCTTCTTTAATCTTGTCCTTATTTTCAGATATCATCTTCTCAGTTGCATATATTACCTGATCAGCATGATTTTTCAGGTCTATAACCTCTTTTTTCTTTTTATCAGCATCTTCATTTGCCTTAGCATCATTGATCATTTTATCAATATCTTCATCGGAAAGGTTCTTACTTCCTGATATAACTATCTTGTTCTCTTTACCAGTACCTTTGTCCTTAGCACTTACATTAACTATACCGTTGGCATCTATGTCAAATGTAACTTCTATCTGAGGAATTCCCCTTGGAGATGAAGGTATACCAGTTAGATCAAATCTACCTAAAGAGACATTATCTGAAGCCATAGAACGTTCTCCTTGAACTACATGAATTGTAACAGCCTGTTGATTATCTTCTGCTGTTGAGAAGACTTGACTTTTCTTAACAGGAATTGTTGTATTTCTTTCTATTATCTTTGTAGTTACTCCTCCTAACGTCTCTATTCCTAGAGATAGAGGTGTTACATCTAGAAGTAGGACATCCTTAACATCTCCTGTTAGAACTCCACCTTGGATTGCAGCTCCAATAGCAACAACTTCATCAGGGTTTATGCTCTTGTTTGGATCCTTTCCAAAGAAGTCCTTCACCCATTCCTGAACTGCTACTATTCTTGTAGAACCTCCAACAAGAACAATCTCATCTATATCCTTTGGAGAGAGCTTGGCATCCTCTAATGCTCTCTTTGTAGGAGTCTTCGTAGCATCAACTAGTTCTTTTGTTAATTCATTAAAAAGAGCTCTTGTTAACTTCTTTTCCAAGTGCTTAGGCCCTGATGAATCTGCAGTTATAAATGGAAGACTTATTGTTGTCTCCATCATAGTAGACAGCTCTTTTTTAGCCTTTTCTGCAGCATCTCTTAGTCTCTGCGAAGCCATCTTATCCTTAGCAAGATCTATTCCACTCTCTTTTTTAAATTCATCAATCAACCAATCTATTACTTTTTTGTCAAAATCATCTCCACCCAACATATTGTTACCACTTGTAGATTTTACCTCAACAACTCCATCACCTATCTCTAGTACAGAAACGTCAAAAGTTCCTCCACCTAAGTCAAAAACTAAAACCTTCTCCTCTTTTTTCTTATCTAAACCATAGGCTAAAGCAGCTGCAGTAGGTTCATTAATTATCCTTTTAACGTCTAATCCTGCTATTTTACCAGCATCCTTAGTTGCTTGTCTCTGTGCATCATTGAAATACGCAGGAACTGTTATAACAGCCTCTTTTATTGTAGATCCTATATAGGACTCTGCATCTCTTTTCAGCTTTTGTAGAATCATAGCTGAAATCTGTTGTGGGGTATAGTCTTTACTTTCAATATTCACCTTATGATTACTACCCATGTGTCTCTTAATTGAGTGTATTGTGTTGCTAGGGCTTGTTATGGATTGTCTTTTAGCTAAATCTCCAACTATAACTTCATCGCCCTTTATGTTAACAACCGAGGGGGTAGTTCTGTTACCTTCAGAATTAGGTATAACAGTTGCAGAAGTTCCCTCCATTACAGATATACAAGAATTAGTTGTTCCTAAATCAATTCCCAATATTTTATTACTCATTTGATCCTCCTTTGTTTGTCAGCTTTACTAAAGCTGGTCTTATAACTTTTCCGTTCAACACATACCCTTTTCTAATCTCCTCCATAGAGCTCTGCTCCCCATCTTCAATGGCTACAGCATGGTGAAGCTCTGGATTGAAATATTGCTCCTCTATAACAGAGACTCCAAAACCATTTAAAGTGTTTATAAACTGATTTAATATCATTTTAACACCCTCTTTTATATCACCATCAGATTGCAAAGCAAGCTCTAAATTATCTAAAATATCTAGAAAACTTAATATAACTTTTTCATTAGCTAAATCTCTCTGCCTCTGAAACTCCTTTTCCAGTCTCTTTCTAGCATTATCAAGCTCTGCAAGCTTTACAACGTATTCACTATCTTTTTCTTTAAGAGAGTTCTCTAGCTCGCTAACTTTGCTTTTTAGCTCTTCTAGTTCACTTTCTTCTCTCTTCTCTTCTCTCTCTTTTTTAGCTTTCTTCATCCTCTCTCCCTTTCGATGATTTTCCGAAGTAGTTTACTACTCCCTCAACAACTCCTGCAATCTTACCATACTGCATTCTCTTAGGGCCTACTATTCCGATCATTCCTTTGGAAGACCCTTTATTGTAAGTAGAAAAGATAAAACTTAATCCTTTTAGTTTTTCGCTATCTAAGTCGTCACCTAAAACTATATTCACCTTATCTTTTTCACTCTTGTCAGCAAGGGCCTCCAAAAAACTTTTCATCTCTTCTTTTGCATTAAATACTCTATATGAAGAGAGATCCGCATTGCTTTTAGCCAAATAGTCTATTACACTTTCGCTTCCTTCAATATGAATATTACTCTCTATCTGAGTAAGAAAGTTTTGTAATAGAACTGTCTCTCCTCTTAAAGGAGAAACTTCTGAAGATATCTCTATATCTTCTAATATTTGACCTTTAAAAACTGAATTCAGATAAAAGGACAAATTACGTAGATCTTCTTCTTTGATCTCTCTAGTTAAGGTTATATGCTTTGTCTTAACAGAGCTTCCTGTAACAACCACGGCTAGAAAGCTTCTACTATTTATATACACAAGCTCAACCTTATCTAGACGCTCTCTCAAGATGTTTGGCTCTAAAGCAAAACTAGTATGCGAGGTCATACTCGCAAGAAGTTTAGCACTGTTAGACAATTCTAAATTTTTCATTTTTCTTATAGCTAACAGCTCCCTTTGAGAAATCCTTTGTATCTCCAACAAGGAGTCTATATAAAATTTATAGCCTTTATTCGTAGGTGCTCTTCCAGATGAAGAGTGAACCTTCTCTATATAGCCAAACTCCTCCAAATCAGACATAACATTTCTGATAGTTGCTGGAGATAAATTTATATCATAAAGCTTAGCCAGGGTCCTAGACCCTACAGACTCTCCACTTTTAAGATGAAAGTCTATTATAGACGCTAATATTTTTTGTTCTCTCAAACCTAAGATCATAACAACCTCTTTAGCACTACTTGCAATTGAGTGCTAACAAATTTTAGCCCTGTATCCTAAGATTTGTCAAGGATAAATTTTTGTTAAATATGTCAAACCTTATTCTTCATAAGGCTAAATCCTACCCTCTTTCTTTTTTCGCCCAAAGTCTACCCTAACATATTTTCTTCCATCTCTTTTTTGAAAAATTTAGACTTTTGACAAGTGTTCTTACCCTTATTATTTAATTTCTCTTTCCTTACTCTCTCCCTAAACAAGCTTTTTATCTAAATAAGACTATCATCCTCGCAAAATCAAATATAATAAGGCTAAAGTCAAATATTTTTACCCACTGTAATCAACTAAACTTCCCACCAACACTTATAAGCATTGATATCTTCTCTACCCTTAACTTGCTACTCTTTCACCCCTTATTTATCAATCCTTTAGATAACCTCCTTGAAGATTAGATTTCAATATTCAAAAATTCTCTTCCTATTACCTATTTTCATGAATCTTACATAATCCTTTAAAAAGTAGTTTCGTTCAGACTAACTTTATACTCCATCCCAATTTACTCTTCGCTTACAGTATAGAAAACACTTTGCTTATGCCATTTTTTCTTCTTAGCCTCTTTTATCATGGCTTTTATCTTACTCTTAGCCTCTTTGGAAGCACTAGATTTTTCTAAAACATCAAGAATAAATTTTCTGAAACCATACACAGAACTTCCATAATTTTCGAACAAGCTTACCCTCCTACTTATAAGGTATTCAACCATTCTTACGTCTCCATTCAATACAGCATAATATATAGGGTCTTTTTTGTACTTATCCTTCTTCCTAAATAGTTCCCATTCAATAAATGGATTGTCCTCATTACTACGCTTGTAGACCTCATTTACAAGATCAAAGATGTCTCCTTTGCCATTATCAACCAGAAGCTTTATATTACTCTTAAAGAAATCCATACTTAATCCCTCATCAACATATATAAGCTTTTCCTCCACAAAAACTTTTAAAGCTGAAGAATTGCCAACTTTAACAGCAAGATCCGCTGGAAATAAACCTTCACTGCTATATTTATGTACCATATCAATAAATTTAGATCTATTATTTGATAAGACTACCTTTAAAAAATTACCACCATCTATACCCTCAGTATTACAAATAACATGAAGCAAATTGTTAACACCCTTGCTACCATTATAATCCATAAACTCTTCATCTATCACGGATTCACTTGATGCAATTAATTGACTAAATGTCAAAACATCATTGCCTTCGATAGATGACATCAAACTTGATTTTAACTTCTCTATCTTAGCTTTATTCGATGTATCACTGATCTCTTCGAGAATAGAAAAACTATCCACATCTTCTTCCTCCCAAGATCCATAGTTGTTGTCATCTACTTCACTATAAGAAGTGCTATTAGAACTATCAGGAATACCCTTAGTAGAGCTACCAGAAATATCCCCACCGCAGCTTAATAATAATATTGATAATATCATAATACCCCCTATTTAAATTGCGCCTTAAATATAGCTTCCGATGAATAATCTGGCTTTCCTCTTCTGCTTTTAATCAACTTATATATTCTGTTCTTAACATCTTTTGATGCTGAACTTACTGAGTTAACCTGCTTAATGTCTTTTTTTACTGTGCTTAGAATATTAGGTTCATAATTAACTGATAGATCAACTTTTTTGCCTAAAAGGTAATCCACCATCCATATATCCCCATTTAATACAGCATAATATATAAAGTCTTTCCCCTTCTTGTCCCTCTCTCTAAACATAGCGACCTTGTCAAACTCGTCAGCAATGCCCCTTCGTGGATAGTAAGCCCTATTTATCAAATTCAACATCTCAGTTTTTCTACCTTTTACAAAACGTTCAATGTTCTCCCTAAGGACATCTATGCTTATCCCTTTTTCTCCTTCAAAGAAGTGTATTGAGCCAAAATCTAGCAAAAACTTAATAGATTCAGTATTGTCTTTAAGAAGAGCTAAGTCAGCCGGGAGAAACCCTTCACCGTTATACTCAAGAATCATAGATTTAAATTTATCTATACTTAAAGAGTGTATGACATTCATAAATACACTTCCATTTATTCTTCCTGTATTACATATAACATGCAAGATATTATTATATCCTGAGCTACCACCGTAATCTTCAAAATTTTCATAAATGATTGAGCTTTTTATTTTGATAATATCTACAAATTCATCAAATTTATTTTTCCTTAAGGCTAAAATTAAATCTGATCTTAATTTTTCAACAGGAATTTGTGGATCACTCTCAACCTCAACTTCTCTCTCTGTAAACTCTTCTCTCTCGTTAAACCCTTCTGTATCAACTTTTTCTGTATCACTCTTTTCTACATAAAACTCTTCTAAACTACTTTCATCTTCCATATCCATATCTGAATCTGCAAAAGTTACATCATCTTCTACTACATCAACAAAATAGTCTTCAAAATTGTCTTTCGAATTATTAGGCTCATCTTTAAAAGAACTATTTTCAGGGCGAGAATGCTTTACCCCCGTAGTTGACATATTATTTCCACAGCTCATCATCAAAAATAACAATGATATCATACTTCCTCCTTAATTTATTTTTTGTTCTCCATATGTTATTTCATTTGGATCAGAAAATACAGGGCTTTTATCCCCTTTTTTATCTTTTATTAATTTCTTTATTTTCTCTTTTGCCTTTTTATCAGCATTTGACTTCTTTAGCACATCAAGTATGAATTCCCTGAATCCATATACAGAACTGCCATAGTTCACCTTCAAACTAACATTTTTGCTTAAAAGGTATTCAACCATCCATACATCCCCATTCAATACAGCATAGTATATGAAATCTTTTTTCTTCTTATCTTTCTCACGGAACATTTTAAGTCTAGTAACCTGAGGTAATTCTTCATCAGGGTAGCAGTAAGCTTTGCTGAGTATTTCCAGTAACTCTGTCTCTCTATCATCAACAAATGTTCTTATGTTGTTCTTAAAAATATCTTTACTTACAGCTACTTTGTCACCAAAAAAGTAGAACAATTTACTATCAACTAAAAATTGTAAAGCTTTCAAATTTCTATTGTCAAAAAGAATTTCAGCTGGTAGCACTCCTTGACTATTGTTCTGAAATAGCATCTCTTTAAACTGTGTTTTGTGTTCATTAAAAACAATTTCTAAAAATTCATCAACTTTCAATGATGAACTGCTACATATAACATGAAGCAGATTATTCGATCCCATCTCCATAAAGACCGAAGATAGAAGATTCTCATTTTTAGATAAAATTTCCCTGAATTTTTCAGTATCATCTCTCTCTATTGCGTAGAGAAGATCTGATTGAGAGTATCCAATCTTTACTCCAACTGGGTCTTCTACATCTGTAGTGTTATTATCAGCCCACTCTTCTTCCCTATTGGTCTCTATTTCATTATTTCCTTCTCTATTGGCCGTATTTATTCCACCTGCTCTTCTTTCTTCTCCGTTAGCCATCTTTATCTCATCTACTCTCTTTTCTTCTCTATTGGCTGTATTCATTTCATTTTGGTAACTAGGCCTCTGATCAACTGATTTTGTGCTTGAATTAGTCAAATTTTTCCCGCAACTTAGTAACAAAAACATTATCATATTAAACTCCTTATTTATATGCTGGCTTACCCTGATTTTTACTTATAAGATCATAAACTTGTTTACTACTTCCCTTATTAGGAAAATTAGCTTTTTTCCAAACATCTTTTATATGCTTACCAAATCCATAGAAAGAGCTTCCATAGTTCACATTCAAATTAACAAATTTGGAAATTAAAAACTCCACCATATCTACATTTCCAAAAGACACAGCATAATATATGGCATCTCTACCATCTTTGTCCTTCTCTCTGTAAAGAGAATAGCTTTCTGGGATCATTTCACCTCCCTTTTCTGAAACACCTGGCATAGATTTTGCGTAAGCTGCTTCTAAGACAGTAAACATGTCCTTTCTACCATTAGCAACCAAGTTTTTGATCTCTCTTTTTATAATTTTCTTGGTAATACCAGAGTCTTTTGTTACACCTAATTCAACTAAAAAAGCTAGAGCTCTGCTATCTTCATTCATTATTAAAAAATCTGCTGGGAACATATCTTGCCCATTGCTTCTGGACAGCATCTTGAGGAAAGATCCTGAATCTACTCTCCTTATAGCTTGGAAAAAAGCAATTTTATCTATGTTATCTGTATTGCAAATCACGTGTAAAATAGTGTTAACACCTGCACCATATCTACCAACATTGTAGTCTGCATAATTTATGGCAACAAGGTTTTCGTTATCTTCAATTGCCTCCTCAAAATCTTCAACAGAATTATTTATAACAGCGTTAAGAACATCTCTGCTTATAAAAAAGTCTCCCTCTTCTTCGTACATGTCCTCTTCACTGCTAATTGGGATATCTTTTGTTGACACAGCGTCAAATGCTGAACCTCCGCAATTTAGTAAGAATAGTAAAAAAATCATTTTTCAACTCCTTGGTTTTCATAAACTCTGGTATAGCCTGTATTGACAAGCTTATCCAACACTCTCTTCTTAATTTCCTCTTTTATTTCTCCCTCTTTCAAAGTATCTATAAGATCCTTTATTCCAATTTTTTCTTCAGAATTGTTTTGAGGATATTCCCTTCCCAAGTAGACATAGTTGCTAAGAAGCAATCTAACAAAATTAACATTCCCTTTATAAATGGCCCAATAAATAAGATCAAAGTGAGGATCAGCCTTGCTTAAAATTCTGGATCTGTCACCATCATTGCCTATAATCTTAGATAGAACCTCAGCTAACTCTAATTCATTATTAAAAATGGCTAGTTTAAAGCGAGTAAGCAGTATTTCCTCACTAAATCCATTATTTAAAGATATGCCCTTCTCATAAGCGAAATTAATAGCATCGGTTCTTCCCTCTTCTATCAATATATCAGTAGGAAATATTCCAGAATTATTTTTCTTCAGTATCATTTCAGAAAACATAGCTCCATCAGCTTCAAAGATCAGCTCTAGTATCTTTTTTGTGAAAATTCCACTCTTAGATCTGTATGCGAGTAGATGCAATATATTTTCTGATCCTTTGCTATTATAGATATAATTACTGAAGTCATACCTCAAAAATCTATTCTTGTCATGAGAAAGCGCATCTTTGATAGCATTGAAATCATTTAGCTCTACAGCAACCAGAAATTCACTTACAGTCATTATGTTCTTTACAGTAGGCTCTTTTTCCCTTAAAGAGATCTTCAACTCTTCTACTTCATTTTGTAATTCTTGTAAACTTTCATTCAAAACTTTGTGTGTTGCAGAAGGTACATCTTGTTTACCACATGAAATTAAAAAGGCTAAAATAACTAACATGTTTCTCTCTACTTTCCAGATTCCACAAGTAATTTGACAAAGTATTTTATTATCTCTCTCTTATCTGGGAATTTGTTAGGTAAATTTTGTGCTAAATTAAGCAGATTCTTTTTCCCATATCTTTTCTCTTTATTGACATCTATCTTTACATCTTCTACAAAAAACTCAACTAACCTTAAGTTACCCTTCTTTACAGCTGAGTATAGATAGTCTCTCTTCACACTACCAACTGTCCAGCTGTACAAAAATGAATTATTAGCAATCAGTCTGTAATTATCATCTCTTTGTAATTCCTCAAATAGAAATTTCAAAAAATCTATATCTTCCTCTTCAATCAATTTTGTTATTTCATTCTTGAGGTGAGATGATCTAGGAAGTGAATCTTTATTTTCAATGAAATAGTGTACAAACAATTTTTTCTTTTCACTTATAGCAAACTCTAGTGGAGTAAGACCAGAATCAGAATCCCTAACAAGCTCATCATAATTTAGTGGCTTACTTCCTTTTTTAGTGCCTAATTCTTGTACTAACCTCACCTTAATCTCTTCAATAAAAGGTGAAGGATCTACATTTAAATGATCAACAAGAAGATGAAGAATATTCATATTTCTCACACCAATTGCAGTATACTCAAAAGATAGCAATTCAGGATTATTATCTAATAAGATAGTAAAAGATTGAAGATTATCACTTTTTACTGCCTCTTCTAACTCATCTACAAGCTTTGTATCACGCTGTCCCTTTGATAAATGAACCTCAATTTTAGGACTCTTACTCTCTACATTATCTTTATTATTACCCCAACAACTAGAAATAGCAAAGGCTACTACAACAAATATGCTTCCCATTTAACCCCCTTATCTAAAGAGAGTATGATATAAAAATGAAAAAAGGCAAAAAAAAGAGCCGTAAGGCTCTCTTTCTGTTATCTTTTTGAAAATTGAGGACTTCTTCTTGATTTCTTAAGTCCTGGCTTTTTACGCTCTACTTTTCTTGAATCTCTTGTTATTAAACCTTCTGGTTTCAACACCTCTCTGAAAGCAGGATTCAAGTCCAAAAGAGCTCTAGTTATCCCATGACGTACAGCACCTGCTTGGCCAGATATGCCGCCTCCTTCAACTTTTGCAACTATGCCCAACTTCCCATCCTGTTTAGTAATCAAAAGAGGTCTCATAATTTCATTAAGGTGAGTAGATCTTTTAAAGTAATCCTTTGCATCTTTGCCATTTACCATTACCTTATCACTCTTGCTGTCTATGAAGACTCTAGCTATGCTTGTTTTTCTCTTTCCAGTTCCTCTATTTAACATTTGATCTCCTAAATTTCCAATGCTATTGGTTTTTGAGCCTCATGCTCATGATTTTCATTTTTAAAAACTCTAAGCCTAGAGTACATATGTCTACCTATTCTATTCTTAGGCAGCATTCTTCTTACAGCTAACTCAACTACTTTAACAGGATCTTTTTCCATCATCTGCTCAAAAGTCCTACTCTTCAAGTTACCTGGCTTACCACTATGTCTGTAGTAAACTTTGTCTTTATTTTTACTCCCTGTAATAGCAATACTCTCAGCATTAGTAACTATTACATAATCACCATTATCGGTATGAAAGGTATAAGTAGGCTTATGCTTACCCATCAGCCTTTTTGAAATTTCGCTGGCTAACCTTCCTAAAACTTTTCCAGAAGCGTCCACAGTGTACCACTTCCTGTCAACATCTTCCGCTCTCAACATAAAACTTTTCAAGTTATTCTCCTTGGGTCTCAAACTTCTACTGAATTGTATCACTTATATTTCAATTATGTCAAGCTAACCCTTTAGAACATCAGAGTTCAAGCGCAATATTATTTGATCTATAATTACAATGCACAATTGCAATAGCTAATGCATCGGCTGCATCATCTGGCTTAGGTATTTTATCCAATCCTAAAATCATCTTAACCATAAATTGCACATCTTTTTTTGTGGCAGTCCCTGATGAAGCTATTCCTTGCTTAACTTGAAGAGGAGTATATCCAAAAACTTTTTTCCCATGCTTAGCAGCTACTAATAGCGATACTCCTCTTGCTTGACTGACAGTAATTGCTGTCTTAATATTTTTACTAAAAAAAAGTTTCTCTACAGCAACTTCATCTGGATTATATTTATGCATTATCTCTTCCAACCCTCTAAATATCGAGAGTAACCTATCTTCTTCTGAATTAACTTTGTCAGTAGTTATTACTCCATAATCTAACATCTTACCATTCTCAACTAGTCCATAACCTAATGTTGCTGTACCAGGATCTATTCCTAAAATTCGCAAAAAACCTCCTAAACAAAAAATTTTAACATAAAATAGAGGAATATAGTCATTAATAGAGTATTACTTAACCGTGGAGGAGTTCTAAATTTGGACTTAAACAAATATCTTAAAACAATTAGTAAATACCAACTTCTAACAAAAGAAGAAGAAAAAAAGCTCTTTGAAAGAGTTACAAAAGGCGATAAAGAAGCCAGAGAACAAGCAATAACTGCCAACCTAAGGCTAGTTGTAAATGTAGCTAAAAAATATCTACACACTAAGGTTCCTTTCCAAGACTTAGTACAAGAAGGTAATTCTGGACTAATAATAGCTGTAGATAGATTTGATCCTTCTAAGGGTAAACGATTCAGTACCTATGCAACATTTTGGATAAAACAGGCTGTTCTTAGACATCTAAACGACACCAAAAATATTATTAGGTACCCTTCATATGTTGTTGACAATATAAACAAGATATCTAAGTTTGTAATAGAATACAAGAATAAGCACTCCAAAGTGCCTACTAAGAAAGAGATTTCTCAAAAAATAGAAGTAGATATCAAAGAGGTGAAAAGAGTAATGGATCTTATGGAGATGTCTTACATATCTCTAGATGATCAATATGAATCTGGACAGGGATTTGATTCTACAAAATTAAATGCTGAGGATGAACTTTGCCGAGATTTCGAAAGCAGTTCTCTGATTAGTATGATCAAAAAACTTAGAGGTAAAGAGCAAGAGGTAATGGTTCATAGATTTGGGCTTTTTGGTAACAATAGGCTCACTCTAGAGAAGATAGCTGACAAGCTTAATCTAACTAGAGAGAGAGTTAGACAGATACAGAACTTTGTCTTAGCAAAGCTAAGAGATAGAATGAACAATCTCTAACTAAACGTTAAACCTAAAATAGATCACATCTGCATCTTGTATTATATAATTTTTACCTTCAAGCTTAAGGAGACCTCTCTCCTTAGGCTTTCCTTTTGTCTCTATAAAATCTTTATAGGATGTAACCTCTGCTTTTATGAACCCTCTTTGAATATCTTTGTGTATTTTAGCTGCTGCCTCATAAGCACTCTCGCCTATCTCAATAGTCCAAGCTCTACTCTCTTTAGGGCCAGATGTAAAAAAGCTTATAAGGCCTAATGTAGAATACCCTTCCTGTATTAACATATCTAGACAAGGTCTATCCAAGCCTAAGCTATCTATAAAATCTTTTCTATCCTCTTCATTTAACTGAGATATCTCATACTCTACTTGAGCACACACTCTTACCACTTTCATACCACTCTCTGCAGCAAATTCTTCAACCAATTTTGTATAATTGTTGCCTTTGGTTATATCTTGTTCTTTAACATTGGTGACTAAAATCATCGGCTTCAAGGTTAATAAGCTATAGATCTTCAAAGCCTCTTTATGTTCATCAGGAAGACCATATAGAAATTTATTACTCTCCAAAATTGACAATGAATTTTCTATGGCTTTTACTAAGATACTATTTGCATTAGCCTTCTTATTCTTTGCAAGAGCCTTTGTAAGTAGATCAATATCTGCTAATATAAGTTCTAAATTTATTGTCTCTAAGTCTCTTAGTGGGTTAACACTTCCATCAACATGTGTTACATTTTCATCATCAAAACACCTCAAAACATGAGCTATAGCAGTAACCTCTCTAATGTTTGAAAGAAATTTATTCCCTAGACCCTCACCTTTAGAAGCACCTCTAACAAGACCAGCTATATCAACAAATTTGATAGAGGATCTAATTACCTTCTCCGATCCACTTATCTCAGCAACTCTATCAAGCCGCTCATCAGGCACATCAACTATACCTATATTTGGATCAATAGTACAGAAAGGATAGTTAGCAGCCTCTGCTTTCATGCTAGTTATAGCATTAAAGAGTGTAGACTTACCCACATTTGGCAGACCAACTATACCAATGCCTAACAAGGTCCACCACCCATTAAGTGGAAATGCAAGTGGAAAATCTCTTGACCTGCTCCTCTTCCACAGTTAGTTAATAATTTGTAATCTGTTAAACCAAGGCTAGCAGCTATAGAGGGAACAGCTAAAAATATTTTCTCTATGTAGTAGATATTTCCCTTATTAATATCATTTAAATTTTGTATACTAGAATCCTTGGGAACTATCAACACATGAACCTTAGCTTTAGGATTAACATCCTTGAAAGCTATTAAGTAATCATCTTCATATACTATATCCGAAGGCACTTCTCTGTTAATTATCTTTTGAAAAATCATTAAAATATTCCTTTTTTGAATATTCTATCACTTTATCTGGATTAATCAACAGTAGACTCTATGCAAAAATAGCTTAAACCTTCACTATCATCCTCTAGATCGCCCTCTTCTTCTAAGCTACTGCCATGCAGAACTGCTACCCTATATTCTGATGTTTCATCATCAGTATCTCTAATAATGTATCTACCATTTTGTGTTATTATTTTATTTTCATGCATTTCTGATAACTCTTCAAAGGTAGGCAATCTGAGCCCTTGTTTCAAACATTTACATTCAAATAAATCAAGATTATACCTATCTCCTGTCTCTACAGATGTATATATCAACTTAACTTCTTCATTACCTCTTCCATAGCTAGCAAAATTTATTATTGTTGATCTCCTATCTAATGTCTGAACTCTATCAGCTTTGGCAAAATTATCAGGGTCCATTCTCTTTATCAACTTTAAATATCTAACTCTATCATCATCCCACTCTCTTATATCATATGATTTGAAAGAGAGTTTTTTCTTCAATTCTTTTAACTCTCCCAGTTCCTTTTTTACCTCTTTTCTCTTTTTATTTCTCTGGAGATAGTTAGATACTGCAAATAGAAGCTTTTCTCCCCTCTTTTCGTCATTCTCTTTTATGCACTCAACCCAATCTCCCTTTTCAAAGACAAATGAGACAACTTTATATGCTGCTCTTATCTTTTGAGCAGTGAAATCATAGATTAAAAAGGATTTCAATACCTCTTCAAAAGCCTTACCAAATATGCTAGCAACATTGAAAGTCATTCCTCTACTTAAATCTAAGACCACGTTACTTACAGCTAAAGTTACATAGCACGCCATTCTGGACAACCACGCCTTTCTAACATCTTTTTTGTCTATATATCTCATATCATTAGCTATGGCAAATTTAATAATATCTTCATTAAAATTAGGAGTAGCATAGGCACTAGGTGGTATCTTACCCTCAATTAAACTGTCAACATAATCTCTGTCACAATTGTCCATTATTATTTTCAAGGCACCAACATTGTTTCTCCAAAAAGCAAATGCAACAGCCAAAGGTCCTTGAGAGCTCCTTATGGATGCTTTTCTCTCCCTAAGCAAAAAATCTAATTTTTCATTATCACCCAGGTATATAGCTGCAATTATAGGGGTTACTCTCTCAGTCCCTACATTCACATCTACACCTGTCTGTCTAACAAAATTTTCAAAGCTACTAAATCTGAGCATTTTGGCAGCTAAACACACTAGATAGCCTCCGGCCATTTCAGAACTAGCATCTATGAAATTTTTACCAGCTTTCGATCTATTCATGAAGTTATTCACCAAATAATCAAATGCATCATCCCGTATATTGGTATCTCTATCTACTGGAAAGTCAAGAAGTAGCAAAAAAGGATAGTTAACTTTAGCGGATCGATCTCGATCAAAATGATAGAATACTTCACTATTGATTCTGCCCTTCTCTGCCTCTTTATCAAAGAATTTGATAAAATCCTTGCTACTTCCTTCTTTCTTTAATCTAGTCCAATCTGAAATTTCATTTTTAGGATAATTTATAGTGGTATCCCTATCTACCTCAATACTTCTAGATGGTGCTGCTATACGAGAATCATTTACAGGCTCCTTAGCAATATTGGAGCAGGATAACAAAATAAACAGATAGATCATTGTATTCCCCTTAAGTAGAGTTTGGTACAAATAATCTAAAAATCAACATTTATTTGAGAGATAAATTAGGCTTAACCCTTACTTCTCCTTCATCTTTACCGTTATTGATCATAAAATGTGCTGCTGCTGCTACCATAGCTCCATTATCTAAGCAAAGCTTCATAGAGGGCCAATATACATTCTTCACACTCTTCTTGAAAGCTGACCTGAGACCAGAGTTAGCAGCCACTCCTCCTGCCAGTATAAGGTTATGAAGATTTAGTTCTTTCATAGCCTTTATAGTTTTAGGAACAATAGCTCTCTCCACTGACCTCTGGAATGAAGCAGCCACATCCTCTTTTTTGGGACTATTTGCTTGAAGATATCTAAATACAAAAGACTTCACTCCACTAAAACTAAAATTATAATCATCACTCTTGAAGAAAGGCATGTCTATGTTAGCATTTCCAATTTGTGATAGGTCATCAATTATCTTACCCGATGGAAAAGGAAGACCCAACATCCTGCCAACTTTGTCATAAACTTCCCCAACAGCGTCATCTAGTGTAGAACCTATCTCTTTAAAATTGTGTTCTCTATCTAATATTATTAACGATGTATGTCCACCAGAGACTACCAATGCTAGGGCTGGTAACTCTATCTCATTCTCAATCATAGCTGCATATATATGAGCTTTTATGTGATGTACCGGAAAAAATCCCTTTTCCAAACCATAGCTTAGAGCTCTACCAAAAGAGTACCCTACTAAAAGTGATCCTACAAGACCAGGTGCATAGGTTGCTGATACTACATCTACCTCTTCTAACACTATTCTCGCCTCTTTTAAAGCTTGTTCACACACCATACCTATAGCATCCAGATGCTTTCTAGCTGCATGCTCAGGATAGACACCACCAAAAGCGTTGTGATCTTGTGAAGATACAATATTAGAAAGAACTTTCCCATCCTTAACTACACCAACAGAGGTGTCATCACAAGAACTCTCTATTCCAAGTATTGTCATTGAGTATTCAACTCTCTTTCAAACATACGGAATATAATCCACTTAATTAGTGATGCTGATATCAATACAATAACCGGAAGAGCGAATCCTCTACTTAACATCCAACCATAGAACAAATGCCCTAGCATCTTAACAAACATAAATATAGTCATCAAATTGGCAACAAATCTTCCCATATTCTGTTTAGGTACCTCTTCCTGGTAAAAGAATGTGAAGAATACCGTATATGTATTCAACATAAAATAAAATATTGCATTTATAGGGAAGAGTATTAGTGCTAAAGAAGCAGCACTGCCACTACCAATAGATGTCAAATAGATTATAGATAATGAAATTGCTAGGGAAGATGGCATTAATAGCATAGTTGAAATCTTCATCCCTCTCTTCCAGTCTACATTTCTCTTATTATTCTGAAGATATAACAGAGACGCTATTACACCTGCAGTGCTTGCCAAGCTTATAAGCGCAGATAGACTAAGATAGACATCTTCAAAGTTACCTCCTAAAGACTTAACTATAAACTTTAGGAATGAGTTAAGCTCAACTCCCTTTGAAAATTCTTTAAGAACATTCGGTATCACCTGTGTTAAGAAGGGATGAAAAATAAACTGAGATACAACAGAGTTAATCCAAGCAAAAACAATTAATTTATTCTTGAAAAGACTTTTGAACCCGTTAGCTACTGTCTCCTTTAGGCTCTCTTTCTTAACTTCTATGTAATCTACAACTAAAAACATTTTGACAACAGATGCAACTACGTAAATAACAGCTGTAGTTAAAACAGACGCCTTTAGACCAAATTTAGCAAAAACAAGTATAGCAACACTAGGAGCCAAAGTTCTTGCTATCTTATCATTTGAAATTTCAAATGAGCTAGCCTTCATTCTTTTCTTGTCTTTTGCGAGCATAGGAACTATAGCTTTAGTTGCAGGGTAGGTAAATGCTTTAAAGGAACCTGCTACAAAAGTAAGAAGTAGAAGAGTATTTACACTGACCTCATGAAAACTTAGTATGTAAAAGACAAAAAAGAGAAAAGAGGCTTGAAAAAGATCTATAAGTACAAAAAGCTTCTTCCTATCAAATTTATCTGTCACATACCCTGCTATCTGCAAGAAAAGCATCTTAGGCAAATTATCAAGAGCATATGCTAAAGAAAACTTAAGTGGTGAGCCCGTTGAGGTTAGTATGTAAAAGGCTGTAGCGCTATGAAAAAGCTCAAATGCAAATCCTGAAAATAGCTGTCCTATAAAAAATATAAAAAGATTACTCATTTATCCTCGATTCTGTAAATAAAAATATCAAATGAACTAAAAATTTAAGTATAGATCCCACAACTAAGATAACTGTAGAGTAGTGCCATCCGTAAGTTGATGAAATTCCATATATTCCTGTTCCTGCAAGAGAAGAGATAGCAAATAAAAACATGAAATTTGCAGCAAATCTCCCCAACTTACCTTTATCTATTCTTCTTTGGTAATAGAGAGAGAAGAATATAGTAAATATATTAAAACAAAAGACTAACCCTACATTTGATAAAAATAACAAATTAACTAGAGTTAACGTTGATAAATTAAAATATTTAAATAAAATGATTGATGCAGAAAAGAGAAGTCCAAAGAGCGATATACCGAAATTACCCCAGCTCAGACCTTTTCTCTCATTTACATCTCTGTTTCTTGAAATAACAAATATAGATAGTAAGACACCTATCGCACCACCTAGTTGAATCCAAGAGTTTAAAGTCTTCCATATACCTGCATGCGTCATATTTACAAAAGATAGAACACCCTTTATGGTCACTAAATCTGCTTCATTAAGGCCATGTAGCATAGATGGAAGAGCTGTATATATAAAAGAGTGGAAAAAGATCTGAGTTAATATAGCATTTACTAATAAAATAAAGATTGACTTATTAGAGAAAGTTATAGCAAATCCATCTCTAAATTTTTGTAATATATCTCTAAAGCTTGTACTATTGTAAGACATCTTTTCAACATTTATAACTAATTTTCTCTTTAAGTAGAAAGTTAAAACATATATAGACAGAGAGAAAATTAATGTTGCTCTAAAACCAAATAGTGCTTGCAGCGCAAGTGCAACTGAAGGTCCAAAAATTCTTCCTAATTTATCATTTGAAACTTCATAGGAATTAGCCTTTAAAAGTGATTTATCTTCAACTATAGCAGGAATAAGTGTCTTAGTTACAGGTTGTGAAATAGATCTAATAGCGTTTATAGCAAAAGAAGCCATTATGAGCATTAGATACCCAAAACTGTCATTGAAAGAACCTAACAAAAGAAGTAAAGAGAGAATTATGTAAAAAATATCAATTAATATAAATGTTCTCTTTTTATCAAAAGTATCTGATATCATACCTGCAAACTGTAGAAAAATAGCTTTAGATAGTATACCAAGCAACATAACATTAGCAAATCTAATAGGTGATCCTGTCAGGTCCAAAGCATAAAAATTTATAGCCGAAAACAAAAGGTTATATCCAAATGATGATAGAACCTGAGCATAAAGAAAAATAGAGAGATTTTTATTCAATTTAAACTCCTTGGTGCGAGGAGCGGGACTTGAACCCACACAGAAATTATTTCTACATGCCCCTCAAGCATGCGTGTCTACCGATTCCACCATCCTCGCTTGATGTTCTAATTCTATCACGTAATTATCTAAAAGGAGAAGCTTTCGCTTCTCCTTATTTTTTACTCTTCTTTTTCTGGCTTTTTTTCTTGGTCTGTTTGGCTTTATCCTCTTTTTCATCTTCTGCAGACTCAGAATCTGAATTTTTATCAGAGGATTGCGAACCTATTTTTACCCTAACATTAGGGGTTTCAACTTCAGCATAGCACGATGCAGCCTTCATCATAAGGCCTGTGGCTATGCCAGCCTCTATAACGAAGCTCTTTTCTTTGGGAGTAAAATCATGCTTTGCACAGGAAAAGAGAAATAAAATGAAGATCAGTCCCATTTGTCACTCCTTCATTGTAGCAAAGCACTCCCAATTTTTATATTTATAATTAATCTGATAATAGTCCAGGAATTTCTTTAATATTTTTTATAACAATAAGCTCAACACCCTTACCAACAGGAATTTTGTTAGGAACAACTATTTTTTTAAATCCTAATCTTGCTAACTCTTTCACCCTTAAATCCAGAAATGAAACTTTTCTAAGTTCACCTGTTAGACCAACCTCACCCACGGCAGCAACATCTATAGGTCTATTATTGTAAGAGGAGTAAATCGACAAAATTAAGGCTAATCCAATAGATGTATCCTTAGTCTTTATACCTCCTGGAATATTGAAATATATATCCCTACTAGAAAGGTTAAGATTCAAACTTTTTTCACACACTGCAGACAATATCTGAACAAAAGAGGAGTCCATTCCCTGGGATATTCTTCTAGGTATACCAAGAGATGCAGGAGAGACCAAAGATTGAATTTCAACTAAAAAAACCCTATTACCCTCTATTATAGGAGCAATTATGCTACCAGGCTCTGAGGTAGAATTAGATATAAACAGTTCTGAAGGGTTTGTAACTTCTTCCATACCTGAGGATGTCATTTTGAACACTCCAACCTCATTTATAGATCCAAATCTATTTTTTACTGTTCTTAATATCCTATATTGAAGATCTCTGTCACCTTCAAGCTCTACAACAGTATCAACCATATGCTCTAGCATCTTAGGACCAGCTATTTTACCTTCTTTATTCACATGACCAATTACTATGAAAGAGATCCCTTTTGTCTTTGCCAAATTTATTATTTTTGATATTGATTCTCTTATCTGAGATATACTACCACTGATGTCACTATTACCCATAGTTTGGATAGAGTCTATAGCTACGACAGATGCATCCTTACAAGCATTCAAGATTGCATCTATATTAGTTGAAGAAATAACCTTTAAATCCTCTATACCTACTCTAACTGCCCTAGATTTAATCTGTTCTTCTGACTCTTCTCCAGATACATAAATTGCATTTGAGTTAGCTGCATATTTAGACATAGCCTGTAGTAGTATTGTTGACTTACCTATACCTGGAGCACCACTGAAAAGAACCACACTACCCTTAGTCAAGCCTCCTCCCAAGACTCTGTCTAACTCTGCTATACCACTTTTAAATCTATGATTACTAGAAATTTCAATCTCTCTTACAGCTTTGGGCGTAAGCTTCTCATGCTCCACTTTCTTATCCACCTTAATTTCTTCTACAAAACTTTCCCAAGAGCCACACCCTAGGCATTTGCCAAGCCACTTAACACTTCTATATCCACACTCTTCACAAATAAACATCTAAAACATCTTTCCTGACTTTATATTCAAAACTTTACAAGCAAGCTTTGCTGCATTCTGTTCAGCATCTTTCTTACTACTACCCATAGCTTCTGCCAAAAATCTGTCACCTATATAGGCAGCTACCTTAAATTTTTTGTCATGATCTGGACCATATTCATTTAAAATTGTATACTCTGGCACCACCTTAAATTGTGACTGAGAGTACTCTTGCAACAATGTCTTGTAATCTACAGAAGAGTCATCACTATTGATAGAGTCTACCTTCTTGATAAGAAGGGGTAATAAGAAACCTTTAGCTGCAATAAAACCCCCATCGAGGTAGATAGCTCCGATAATTGCTTCAAATGCATCTGCTAAGATAGAAGGCCTACACCTACCACCCGTATTGTCCTCACCCTTGCTTAGGAGGAGATACCTACCTAAGTCTATGCTAGATGCAAATATAGCCAAAGATGGCTCACTAACTACAAATGACTTTATCTTAACTATCTCACCCTCCGAAAGATTAAAAAATCTTTTATAGAGATATTCTAAAACGATCATTCCTAAAACAGCATCCCCTAGCAATTCTAACTTTTCATTATTTATATACTTAAAACTCTTCTGCTCATTAGAGTAAGATTTATGAACTAAGGAGTTAAGAAGAAGACTCTTATCTTTGAATCTATAACCAAGAGAGGCCTCAAAAGAGCTCAAAGAGTCTATTAATAAACTATCTAAAGATTTCAGCATAGATGTCCCCTTAAAAAAACATTTAGCTGCTTATACAAAAACTCTAATCAAATAAAGCATTTGTATAAAAGCTAAATCTAACCTCGATTAGCTTTTTCCCCGTAATGGCCACATTCACCGCAAGAATTATGGCTTCTAACAGGTGCGTTACAATTCACACACTTAGAGTAGGCTATTGGGCTAATAGCGTGATGGGATCTTCTATTTCTCTTTCTTCTCTTAGTGGTTTTCTTGGGTGAAACTGCCATTTTATATTACTCCTAATCTACTTTTAATATAGAATTGAAAGATCTCTATATTTTTTATCATTGTTAACTAACATTCTAGCTATAACTATAGAGTTTGTCAAGCTTAAAGCTCCTATTTCAATCCAATCTTCTCCTATTCCCTTAGCTTCTACCAGCTTTCCTCTCTCTTTTATCAAATTCTTATTCCCTCTTTTAAAGAAAGGCTTTTTACCTGTCTCAAACTCAGTTATATCAAATTTATCTATAGCAAAAACATCTGCTTTTAACGATATAGACATTCCCAAGGCAGCAGCCATACCTACTCTAGCTCCAGTGAAAGAGCCTGGACCCTTGCAAACACCTATTTTATATATCTCCCTTTTATCTATTCTGCTAGATTGCACAGCAAAATCTATTAAATCAATTATGTTTTCAGACTGTACAGAAGGTATCTCACTAGAGATATTGGCAATTAACTCTCCACTTAAGGTCACTATAGAACAGCTATCAGACTTTGATGATGTATCTATGGATAGTATGAACATCTAATCTCCCTCTTGTTTCCAGAGTAATCTAAAAATATATCCAACCGTTTTCTTGGCAAAAACTCTTTTATATTCTCTCCCCACTCTACAATCATTATGCAGCCTCTATCTAAGTAATCAAAAAAACCTATAGACTCTAAATCGTCTCTACTGCTTATTCTGTAGGCATCAATATGTACTATCTTACCTTTTTTCGAATCATACTCATTAACTAAAGTATATGTAGGACTACTAGCAGAAGCTCCTAACCTTTGTGCAAAACATGAAGTAAAGTAAGTCTTGCCTGACCCTAAAGGACCATTTAAGGACAGAAACGCAGGAAATTCCAAATTATCTGCTATAGAGGAAGCTAGCTTCTCAAGTTCCTCTTTACTTACTACCTTACTTAGCGCTCCTATTTTTACTTAGCTCCTGTTTTCTTCTAAACTTTTCAACTCTACCTGTAGCATCCACATGTCTCTTAGTTCCAGTGTAGAATGGATGACAGGCTGAGCAGACATTAATGTGTATCTCGCTACCTTTTTCGTAAGCAGAACCCACTTCGCATATGTTTCCACAAGAACATATAAATTTCTTTCTACTATACTCTGGGTGTATCTTTTTTCTCATTTATTTCTCCTTTGTTTACAATATAAATTTTATCACTTTAACTATCTTTCATCAAGATAGGATGTGATAAAATATTTTCATGAGTTTAGTAAAAATAAAGAAAAAAATCAAAGATATAAAATTAAAAAGTGATATTGTCAATCCCTACCAGCAATTAATTAACAATTTCCCTAATATAATCACAAAAGAGAAGATAAGAGATTTAGATAATTTGATACTAGAGGTAGGATGTGGATCAGGAAAATTTCTGACTAAATACTCTCAAATGAAAGCAGGTAATTTTGTTGGTATTGACACTAGATACAAAAGGTTAGTATTAGCAGCAAATAAAAGCATTCAATTTCCAAACATATTTTGGTGCAGATCCAAGGCAGAAGAGGTTGTAGAATTACTAAATAAAAAAGCTATAAAAGAGCTACATATATACTTTCCAGATCCATGGCCTAAAAAAAAGCATATAAAAAATAGGATAGCTAATTCTGACTTTTTAGCAAATGTTAAGAAAAAAATGGTAAAAGGGGCAAAGCTGTTCTTGAAAACTGATGACTTGAACTACTTTCAATTTGCAGAAGATAACATAAATAAACACTTTGAAATATTAGTCAAAAGTTATGACTTATATAAGGAAAGTGCCATTGAGGAAGCGTCTACTGAATTTGAAAATATGTTCCATAAAAAAGGAATGAAAATCAAATATCTAGTGGCTATCAATACTGATTAACAGGCAGTTTGTAAGCAACTCTTAATTTTGCAGGCTTAGAACGCGAATTTTGTTCAACCTCTTCCCCAGAAGGCACTATAGCCTTTTTAAACAGAGGCTCTAAAAATTTACTCTCTCTAAAGTAACTCTTAACTATTCTATCCTCCAAGGAATGAAATGTTATTATAGATATTCTGCCTCCAGTAGACAGAAGATTTGATGCTTTATCCAACATTATTTTGAGGTTGTCAATTTCATTGTTAACCTCAATTCTTATAGCTTGGAACACCCTTTTTACAGATGATAGCCCTGAACTAGAAGCACTCATAACAATACCAAATAGCTCTGAAGTAGTCCTTATAACAGAAGATGATCTTCTTTTAACTATTAGTTTAGCTATTCTTCTAGATCTTCTCTCTTCACCAAAATTATATATGACATTGGCAATATCTTCTTCTGAATAAGAGTTAACAACATCAAGAGCACTTTTATCCATACTTTTATCCATCCTCATATCAAGAGGACCATCACCTATGTAAGAGAAGCCTCTGTCGTTGGAATCTATTTGGTAAGATGAGACTCCTATGTCTGCCAGTATTCCATCTACCTTTTCAACTCCCCAGATATGAGCCGCTACATCTATACTGGTAAAGTTAGCTTTCATCTTCTCAAATCTATTGTCATCTATATGAACTTGGCTAAGAGCTTCAATATCTCTATCTATACCCAATAACTTACCTCTACCTAATGAACTAAGTATGGCCTTGGAATGACCTCCAAAACCTAAAGTTGCATCTATGTAGATACCATCATCTTTATGAATGAGGTTATCCGTTACCTCTTTTAACAATACTGGAATATGCATAAATAAATTCTATCATCTTTTACTATACAAAATAAGAATTTATTAGCGAAGCAGATTTAATAAAGTGACATACCATAACTAAAAGAGATACCATGAATAGCAACATAGTCTGGATCAAACGAAAAGGTATAGTTATACCCTAATAAGTAACTGTTAAATAGCTGTACACCTACGCCAGCTATTGCAACATAGTTAGATTCGTAAAAGTAGTTTAAGTCACATACAATTTCTCCTCTAGTAACACTCAAGCTGACATAAGGTTTAAATAGTGGAGCCAGCTTCAATAAAGATGTAGCATCTAAACTAACGCAAGGTCTACTATTGTTTAATTCTTCAGCATACAAAGTCTCTATAAAAGAGAATGAACCTGTTAAGCAAGACCTAAGTTCAATAAATGTCAAATCAGTATTAACAAAGAGATTGATACCTAATCTAGATAATCCTACAAAAGCGCCTATACCAAAATTTTCACTAAAGGGAATAGATAGTGCAAATTTACCATGTAAAATGTAGGATAAATAGTTGTAATAGTACAAAACAATAGGAATATAAGCTTCATTGCTTAGCCTCTCTTTTAAATAACCACCATAGTTAAAAGGAAGAACAAACGTGAAGGTGACAGATTTAGGGTTGTAAATTTGAGAAAAATTCGACATCTCAGCTGAAACAGAGGCAACAGCAAATTTAAAATTAAGCAAAAAAATGGGTAACAAAAATGATTTTTTCATATCTAAATCATATCATATATCTACATTAAATCAACTTATTCATATAATCCACTACGTTTGGGTACTCTTTAAAATTTGATATATAGCCTTAAATTCTTCCTTTACAACAACTGAGGAAGAGCGTCCCTTTTTCCTCTTCCTGACAGTTGACGACATTCTCATAAGTAGGCTACCTCTTGAAGCTAGCGTTATTTTATCTAAATACGCTCTAAATAGGTCCTCCTGATTACAATATTTCGTAAGTATAAAGTCACAAAATTTGGAGCAAATGTCAAATTTAGAAGAATCCCTCAAATTGGCAGGATTTTTTGTTAGTTCGTTAAGAATCAATATTAGACCAAAGAAGAATTCTTCTCTGCTCAGTACAGTATCATTCTTACCTACATTGGCAATACCCTCAGCTATTTCAAAAGGAGTTTGTGGCTGTTTCCTCTTTCCTATAGTCTCATACTGACGTGATGAAATTAATTTTCTTATCCTTACTTCATCGCTACACCTATTATCTAACAGAAGTGAAATCTCTTTCTTTTGCCAAAATTCGTATACATCTTTCTTCTTGCTTTTCAACTTTTCAAGCTCAGTATTGAAATTAATTAGGCTAGTTCCAAAAATTCCTACAAAATTTGAGAGATGATCCTCTCTTTTTAGAGATAATATGAAAAAAAGTACAGAGTTATCATTTTCATTACAAGAGAAAAAGGGAGAGTCAAAATCTGCTAATGATATCAAATTCATTATCTCTTCTAATCTGGAACTGAAAAAGTCACTATTCTCTAATCCAGAACTATCCATTTCAAAATTCATCTCTGCAAGTAGCTGCCTACATCTAGAGTCAAAAGCTACATTTTTTATTGGTAGATGAGATATCTTTACTAGATAAATAAAAGGGGTCACAGCAGCTACTGGTTTTATATACTTGCTTTCACCGCTACCCTTAACAAGCTCTATAAAAGGAACTTTCAATCCATTTTCTAAATAGACAGGATCTTTATAGAGTGGAAGAAGTTTCATTGCAAACTCTCTTTTACTCTTATCAAGAAATGATATCCTAAATGGGTCGTGCTCTCCCTCTATAGTCATAGATATAGTAAAATCAGTAGAGCAATCTAACACCTTTTCTGCCAGATCAAACTTATCCAATTTAAGCATGAGAGAGAAGGCAGATTCACCCTTATCATTTAGACTAAATGGATCTACCCCCTCCTCTACAAAGGATAATACTTTTTCATCATCATTTCTATGCTTCCAGACAGCATCATGAATTTTGATTTGCTGCTCTCTATTCTCTACTTTTACAAATGAGTCATTTATAAAAGATCTGTTAGCATCACTAGTAGGAGGAATACGTTCACTATCCTTACTACTACTACCACTGCAACTTAGGAGAAAAATGAATAGCATCATTATCTATGTATGTCCTCACTATTAATGCTTGATTTCTGAGATATCTCCTTAGCTTTCTGTCTTATCAAAGTTCCAAACATAGAACTACTATAACCTTCATTAGAGACATATTCGTACTCCATTTCAGCATATTCATTAGAGTAAGCAGCCTCTCTCTGCCAAAACTCATCTACACTACCAGAAATAGTTCTTATTTGAGCTCTTAAAGCAGCTATCAGCCTCTCTTCATCTTCTGTCTCATACTTCATTATCTTGTCATAGCTATCTTTCCTTTTCATAAGCATAACAAAGAGTAAAACTGGAGGTACCCCCTCTCCTTTATACTCTTTCATAAAGGGTGATATATCAGAGTTTTCTACTATGGTTAACACTTTATCAATTCTGCAATTAAACAGATCTTTCACATCTTCATTATTTATTAACTGCTCTTTTGTCTCTACTGTCATAGATGAAGAGTTTATCTGCAATAAAAGATCTTTCATTTCCGAAAGAGTAGCAAACATACTTGCTTTGAGCGCCTCTCTTTTTACGGACTTATCTGATATATCTAATAAATCACTAACCTCTGAGACCTTAGCTAATTTCCTAATTATCCTTACTTTTATCTCTTCAGATATTTTAGAATCAGCTATTAAATCCAAATAATTTTTATAATCTCCATTTAATGATTTATATTTAGAAGTATCATAGAAATCAACAAGAGAACCCGCTATACCTTGGCCTCTAACTATAGCTAAATATAGTGGATCCTTTGTAGCAACTACAGATTTCAATGCTATTGATCTATCTTTGTTATGTTTCACCATGGCCTTTACTACAATCTCAGCAACTTCATAGTTGTCATTTTTCAAAGCAACAGATACAGCTATATTTCCCTTTTGGTCTCTAACAAATGGATCTTGACCATTAAATATATGTTCACATACTGCCTCTATATCACCACTGTTTACTGCTTTGAAAAATAGGTTGTCTTCCCTCTCATCTTCAGTATCTGAAACTTCATTACTAGTATGAACTTGACTCTCCCTTAAACCTTCAACAGAAGTAACTTTAGAACAACTTAATAAAAAAGCGAATATAACCACGTCTACTCCTTTAATTTTTCCTCTAACTTCCTTAATCTTACTTCAAGCTTTTCCAGTAATTTGGTATCATATCTTTCCTCTAACTTCTCTATCCTCTTGTTATTATCTATGGAAGTATTGTAGGCTCTATTAAGCTTTTCCTTCACAAGAAGAGGATCTCCTTCAGTTAACTCTTCAACATGTTTAGTAAGAGTCTTATTCTCCTCTTTTATATAATCTTTGCTCGTACCTGAGCAAGAAAAAAGCAGTAAAGCAAAGAAAAACATAGAATTCTCCTTGGAATAGTTTGCTACTAAAGTGGTATATTTTCAAATTTATTTTTCAGATATGTCCTCTAATATTTTAATCCTTCTTCTCAAAGAAGATCTAGATATACCTAGCCTATCTGCTATTTCAGATATAGACAGATCATAGTTAGAAGACCTCAGCTCTATAAAGTCTTTCAATTTCTTATTTAAAAATTTTGTCTTCCCTGACTCTTCAAGCTTCTTTATAATGGACAGTTGTTTAGAAGTTGATATAGCCTTTCTTTCATCATTTGCTAGCTCTAAATTCATATCCCTTATACTACTCTCTTTCAATGATTTGATGATAAGTATATCTTCATAATCGAAGAAAGAGTTGTTGGCGCCTATCATCAAAATAAAGTTCATTATCTGTTCAGCAGATCTAAGAGAGACCCTGAATTTATCTCTATATTTATAGACAGAAGAATCAAGACCTAAAGACTCTAATATCTTCAAGCAGAACTCCGCATTAGCCTTATCATAAAAGAAGATGTCTAAAGAGTGCTCTTTGAATGGGTTGGATACATATCCAGTTGATAGAAAACATCCCCTTAAATACTGTAGGCGCTCTTCTTTACTGCTTAAGGCAGGCTCTTTTACATCTGAATAAGATATCCTGTAGCTTTTTCCTAAAGATTCAATCTTTGCATTAGAGACACTTTTTATACTATTGTAAAAATATCTGCCCACCGCTCTATTGAAAAATATCAAAGGAACTCTCTTTGTAGCTACAAATCCAAAATATTCATATCCTGTATTTATAGACAACAATTCATCTTTAACTCTGTTTGTAAAATTCATTTTGAACCGGACCAATCTTTAGCTATGTACTTATTTACTATAATAGGTACTTTAAGGCTAACTGAATTTTGCATTATAGCTACAATCTCATCTATGTTAGCTCCATCCTCTATCTCAAATACTAATTCATCATGTACTTGCATTATCATATCTATATTCTTACCCTCTATGTATTTATCTATATCTATCATAGCCTTCTTTATTATCTCAGCTTGTGTTCCCTGTATCACAGTGTTAACTGCCATCCTCTCTGAAGCGTTTCTCAAAGTTCTATTTCTACTATTTATATCTTTAAGCTCTCTTATTCTACCAAACATGGTCTTGACATAGCCATCTATACGAGCTCTATCAACTGTCTCCTTTATAAATTTCTTTACCCCTGGATACTCTTCAAAATATCTTTCTATGTAGTTAGAAGCCTCTTTCAAAGTAATACCTAGCTCTTTTGCTAGACCAAATGAACTTTTACCATAAATCACACTAAAGTTAACTATTTTGGCCTTCTCCCTCTCTTCTCTACCTAACATCCCAAAAAGCTTCATAGCTGTCTTATTGTGAAGATCTTCACCTTTTTTGTACGACTCTAACAGACTTTCATCACAACTAAGTGAAGCTAATATTCTAAGCTCCATCTGTGAGTAATCTAATATAAGTAATTTACCTTTAGAAGAGGTAAATGCTTTCCTTACCTTGAGTCCCTCTTCTGTTCTGGAAGGGATATTTTGTAAATTTGGATTAGATGATGATAACCTACCAGTAGCAGTTCCATCTTGATGATAGGTAGTGTGAACTCTAGGGCCAGCTTTTATCAAAGGTAACACGTAGGTATTGTAAATTTTAACTAACTTCCTATAATCCAATATCTTCTTAACTATCTCAAACATAGAGAGCTGCTCCAAAACCTCTGCATCTGTTGAATAGCCTGTTTTAGTCTTTTTCATAGATGGAAGCTGAAGCTTTTCAAAAAGCACAAAAGAGAGTTGTTTTGGGGATGATATATTAAACTCTTCCCCTGCTAGCTTAACTATATCTGAAGTTAATGAAGCAATCTGCTCTTCTAACTGTTGTTGGTAGGATTTAAGGTAATCTATATCTACCTCTACTCCTACACTCTCCATTTTACTTAAAACCTTTATAAGAGGTTTTTCAATTGATTCATATACACTACCTAACTCTTTCTCTTCTAATTTTTCTTTTAGGTACTCTCTAAGCTTCCTTAGGTAGTAAGCTCTTTCAAGTGAACTCTTAACTTCAAAATTAAACACTCTCCTTATAGCTTTATCTAAATTAGTTCTCTCATTTGGGTATAGAAGGTGATAAGCTATAAGGAGATCTAAACCTATATTGAAATCTTTTATCTTTAAAAGCTCTTTTGCATTATAAGTGTCAATAGTACAATTATTAAAATTAATGTTTTCTGATATTAAAATCTTATCTTCACATAAAAAGTATCTGCTGTCCTCATAGTAAACTAGTGAATCTTCTTTTATCAGAATTTCTTCTACTTCTTCATGTAATATTGATATCTCTTCACTCTTCTCTAAATTAAGTCTCTTCAAAATAGATCTGAATTCTAAATCTTCAAGAATATTTACAAGATCATCTTTAAAACCTGCATAGGTAGGAATATCAACTAAGTCAACTGTGTTAAGCTGAGCTAATTTTCTACTAATTTCAATCACATCTCTATTTTCTTCTATCTTTTGTGCAAGTTTTTCTGGTAAGTCATCTATGTTTTCTAGAATACCATCTACACTCCCATAATTCATAACAAGCTTTGAGGCCATCTTTGGCCCGATACCCTTTACTCCAGGTATGCCATCAGAAGAATCCCCCATCAATGCAAAAAGATCTACAATCTGTTCGGGAGTAACACCCATCGCATCTACTACATCTTCTTTTGTGGATACAAGCAAATTTTTAGAATGATTAAAAATGCTTGCTCTTGGAACAAGTTGCATAAGGTCCTTATCACTGGTAACAACTATGCTATCTATACCATTCTCAGAAAAATACTTTACAGCAGATGCTATCATATCATCTGCCTCATACCCCTCTTCTGTTAATACGTGTGCTCCAAGAGCAGAGATAAGTTCCTTAGACTTAGCTATCTGAAGTGCTAAATCTTCAGGGGCTCCCTCTCTATTAGATTTGTAATCATCAAATATCTCTTTTCTTTTCAAAGAGTCCCTTGAGACATCAAAACATGCAACAAAGTAGTCCGGCTTAAATTTGTCTAATATGGATATTATGGAATTTGTAATTCCAAGAAGTGCTCCAGTAGGAAAACCTTTAGAGCTTCTCATATTCATAAGCTTGTAAAAAGATTTGTATAGGAGTGAATTAACATCAATTATTATAGCTCTCTTCATATTACTCTCTCTCTCTATAGCCTTAGCTCTGCTCCATATCTCTCTTTAGCTTTATCTAATATACCCTTAACTACACTCTCTATCTCAGTATCCGAAAGAGTCTTTTCAAAACTCTGAATTCTAAATCTAAAAGCCACGCTTTTTCTGCCCTCCATTCTCTCATTTTGATATATATCAACTATCTCACTTTCCGTTATGATATTGTCACTACATATATCGCTTACAGCAGACCCTACATCAGCATTGTGATCAAAAAGCAAACATAGGTCTCTCTCTACATAAGGATATTTAGAAATTTCATTTAAAATGATAGATCCCTGTTTCAAAACATCCATTTCTAAAAGATAAACTCTCTTTTTGATTGACAATTTCTTAGTAACATCTGGATGAATTTCACCAAAAAAACCTATCACCTTACCATCTTGTTCTATAAAAAGGGATCGCCCTGGATGCAGTTCTTCCATATCACAATTTCTGTAACTAAGGTTCCACCTCATAACCTTTGACAAAGAGTCAACCATTCCCTTCAAATCATAAAAATCTATCTCTCTCTTTCCTTTATATAAGTCGTTATCCTCTGTTCCTGAAAGGGCTACGCCTAGTTTCTCTTTTTCAGTGGCACCATAAACCTTACCTATCTCAAATATTTTCAGATGCTTCAGCCCATTGTTAAGATTAAAAGCTACATTTTTAAGGAGGGAGAACATAAGCGAATCTCTCATAACTGCAAACTCTTCATTTATTGGATTCATTATTTCAGGTGAACCATAACCCTTTGGAACGAAACTATAGTTTACAACTTCATTTAATCCAAAACCTCTAAGAGAGTTTCGTAATTTATCATCTTTTATTTCTTTTAGGACATTCTGTGTGTAAGGAAGAACAGGCTCAATATTGTTATAGCCATAAATTCTAGCCACCTCTTCGTATATATCCACCTCTCTATTTACATCTAACCTGAAACTCGGCACATAAGATTTCACCCTCTTACCCTCTACTTGAGGATTAAACTCTAAATCATTCAGAATTTTCACTGTCTCTTCTAACGATATATTTGATCCAAGAAAATCATTCATCTCTTGTATACTTATCTCTACGACTCTTTGTTCTTCTTCTATTTTATGATTTATTATCTCTTCAGTACTATCAAAACCTGAAAGTTCTTTTATAAGGGATACTATTCTATTTAATACTCTTTCTGAATCTTCTAAATCTATTCCTCTCTCAAATCTGTAAGATGCTTCTGTAGATAGGTTTAACTTCTTAGATGTTCTCCTAACTCTGTCAGGATCAAAATGTGCTATTTCAAGAATCACATTTTTAGTTTGGGAAGTAACACCTGTATCTTGAGAGCCTATAATTCCAGCTATAGCTACACATCTCTCGTCATCAGATACTACTAAATCTCCACTTAGTTCATATTCTTCAACATCTAAACCCATCATTTGTTCATTTTTTGCATATCTAACACTTAAATTTCCTGAAATAGTATCAGAGTCATACATATGAGTAGGATGACCTAACTCCACCATAACAAAATTAGATATATCAACTAAATTATTAACACTTTTTATACCTAAAATTGAGAGATATTTTTTTAACCAAACCGGGGAATCTTTTATATTCACACCTTTTATCTCTATTGCCCTAAAAAGGTTACAGCCTTCAAACCCTAAATTTACAAACTGAGAATCATCTTCCTTTACATGCTGTAATCTTCCCCCATAGTAGGCTGCCACTTCTCTGGCTATGCCTAAGTGAGATAACACATCTGACCTATTGGGGGTTATACTTAAATGATAGACAGTATCATTATCGAACATGTAATTAAAGGCTTGATCACCAATTTTGGCATCACTCCCTAATATCATTATTCCTTCTGAAGGTTCTAATCCTAACTCTTCAGAAGAGCACATCATACCCCTAGATTCCACACCTCTAATCTTACAACGCTTTATTTTCATCCCTTTCACAACAGTTCCTTCTGTTGCAACCACAACCTTATCTCCCTCTTTATGATTAGTTGCTCCACAGACTATGTCTAAGACTTCCCTTCCGACATCAACTTTACAGTATGTTAACTTATCAGCATTTGGGTGCTTTTCTAAGGAAACTACCTTACCTACTAGAAGCTTTTCATCTTTAAATACCTGAATAGACTCAACTTCGTGACCTATCATTGTCAATACACCAGGCAATAAAGATTCTTCCTTTACTTCAACAAACTTTTTTAATAAATTAAGAGAAATTTTCATATTCTTCAACTCCTCAAATATTTTAACATGAAACAACTTTTAATTTATATGCATCAGGTAATAAATAAAAATTCATTTTTTACAGCTAAACCTATATATATAATCAGGAAGCACTCTGTAAAGTAGCTCCTTTCTCTATTAAAAGATCCCTTATCTCTGTATTACCAGTACAAATTGCTAATTGTAACAGTACAACCCCCTGCGTACCTGTAACATTTGCACCCTTCTCTATCAATAGCTCACACACTTCTTTCTGGCCATTCATAGCTGCTAGCATCAATGCTCTTCTCCCACATTTATCTTCTGCTTCTATTTCTGCTCCTTTCTCTAT
>DCBY01000021.1:5562-5709 GCA_002313635.1 Fusobacteriia bacterium UBA1095 | reverse complement strand
AAAGAAGTTTGTGAACTGTTGATAGAAAAAGGATCAGAAGTAAAAGCAGTAGATAAAGATGGATGGACAGCATTGATGCTAGCAGCTAAGAATGGGCACAGAGAAGTATGTGAAATGTTAATAGAAAAAGGAGCAGAAGTAAAAGCA
>DCBY01000021.1:0-5240 GCA_002313635.1 Fusobacteriia bacterium UBA1095 | reverse complement strand
AGAAAATAAAGATGGATGGACAGCGCTGATGTTGGCAGCTTTGAATGGACGAAAAGAAGTGTGCGAACTTTTGATGGAAAAAGGAGCAGAAGTAAAAGCAGTAAATAAAGATGGATGTACAGCACTGATGTTGGGAGCTTTGAATGGTAGCAAAAAGGTATGTAAACTCTTGTTTAAAAATGGTGCCAATATTAATTCAGTAGACAGTGAGGGAAGGACTTTGTTAATGTATGCAGTATTATCTGGCCAAAGAGAAATTTGTGAGCTTTTAATTGATAAAGGGTTAGATGTTAATTCAGTGAGTAAAGATAAATGGACACCTTTGATGCTAGCATCATTTAATGGTAATTTTAAGTTATTTTCTGACGGAAATAGTGTTAGTAAATATTACTATTTATCTATATCCAGGTATTTGAACCTGTCATCAAGGAGGAATTTTGTCCAAGTTTGTAAGCTACTGCTTGACAGAGGAGCTAAAATCGATTTGACTAATATAGGTGGCGATACAGCTCTTTCTATTGCTGCAAGTATAGGATTTACTAAATTATGTAATCTATTGTTGGAGAGAGGAGCCAATTTGAATATAAAAAACAAGAAAGGCCTGTCCCCTCTCTTGTTATCGGCTCAAAATAGACATTTTCCAGTCTTTACAACTTTACTTGAATCTGGGGCTAAGTTTAATAAGAAGGCTAAAAAAATTATGAAAGATAATCCTGATTTTTATAACCCAGATGTTATACATTGTCTTCTGTCATCTGGTAATTTCGATAAAGCTTCTATGGATTATCTGAAAACTGCAAAATTTTTGTCTATGGATTTTTTGGCTGCAAACTTTTTTGAAATAAAAGATATGAATAGGAAAAGGTATATAGCTATACACTTTGCTGCTATGAGTGAGGACCCTTGTTCTCTTAAATATCTTTCTGAAAACGATAACTTTCAAGATTATATAAATGAATCAAGTAATAGAGGTAAAATTTCACCTTTGAGACTTGCTTTGAAACATAATCTCGTGAACAATGCTAAGATACTTCTATCTAAGGGAGCCTCACCTTTTTACAATACTTTCTTTAGGAAAAATAGAAATGTTTTAGAAGAAAAAGAGGAGCTTAAAAAATATGTATCATCGGAAATGCTCTTTGATTTATTGAAAAATAAAGATGTAGAAAATGCACAAAAAAGGATATATGGACCTAATGACCCAGAACATAGCGAAAGCTACAAGGGTGTAGTGGATCTTTCTTTTACTGATGATAAGGGAAGGAATGTATTTCACTATTTGGCAGAGTGTAATGAAGACATATGTACATCTGAGTTTTTAAATAGAGCAATTGAATTAGATAGCTTTAGCAAAGAGTTATTGATACAGGAAGATAGTGATGGAGTTAGACCAATACATGTAGCTATAATGAATTCCAATCCCCATTTCATAGAATATGTATCTTGCTTAGAAATGTTAAGCAGAGAAGAATTAAATTTAAATTATGTAAATCAAACTATCTTTGAAGTAATAAGGGATAATAGAGTATCTAAGGAGGCAATAGAAGCAATAGTTAAATTCTTATGGAAATGTGATGTAGATGGGAATGATACATATTCAGTTTTATTATCAAATAAGTCTAAGCAGGAAAAACAAGCATCGCTAGTATCATATATAAACGCAGGGAATGATATATATGAGGGTAGAGCAGGTGAAAGGATAATAGACTGCATAGTAAAAACAGATTTTTCAGCTGGACTTGAGTATGTGATAAATAATGTAGTTGATTTTGATGAGATTTTTATGCTTGGATTAAAATTCTCATCTGTAGAATGTCTGAAATTCTTGAAGGATAAAGTGAATAAAGAACACTTGAAAAATAAAATAAAATTACATGATCTATGTGCAGAAGGTAAGGTGGGGTCTCTAGAAATAGTACTTAAGTTTATGAAAGATCAAATGATGATAAGGGATGAAAGTGGAAGAATTCCTTTGCAAACAGCAGCAGAATCAGGAAGAGATGATGTAGTTAATTTCCTATTAGGGTATGATTTTGACGAAGATAAAGTAACAAATCCATATTTGGAACAAAGGGATGTAAGCAAAGTAAAGGAGCATAGAGATGGTTCAGGACACAGCATGATGCATTCGGCAGCATTTGCACTAAGTCCACATATAGTAAGAGTGTTTACAAAATTAGGATGTAAAATGGACTTAAAAGATAAGAATGAAGATAGAGCGATAGATTACATAATTAAGATTAGACCAAACAACTGTTTGGAAAGGAGCAAGAGATTAGGTACAATCCATGCCTTGCTGTGTGGTATGTTGGGTGGAGAGCATGAATATGATGCGGATTATTCATATGAGTCAATCCATATGGCAATAAAGATGGGGGAAGATAAATTAGCAAAAGAATTAATGAATAATGGACTGGTAAATGTTAAAGATAGAGAGGGCAATACTCCTCTGCATTTAATAGTAAGCAAAAATAATATAGAATTATTGAAGCAAATAACAGGTGGAAGAGTAAATTACAGAGCCAGAAATAACAAAGAAGAAACTGCATTGCATTTAGCAAAATCAGTTGAGGCAATGGAAATAATATTTGAAAACGCAATAAATAGAGATATATCATCTAGGGTATTGTTAGAAATATCAGATGTTAATGGAGAGAGTGTGTTACATAAATTTATAATTAGAAGCCAAGAAGAAAACATGGAACATTTGATAAGGAGTGCTCTGGATAATGGAGCAGATAGAGATAAAATATCGAAAAAAGGAAATTGGCAAGGGAAAAATGCGTTGGACATAGCAAGGATTGTATTTGAAAATCAAAAAGAACAATTGCGTAAAAAAGAAGAAAACAAAATACTTGAATTTTTGGGGAAATATGAACCTGATACATATAATATGGATTTGAGAGAAGAGAGAAGAAGAAAGACTAAGATTATCAAAGAAGAGGATGAAGAAGATGAAAAGGACTTTAACTTAGTCCTTATCGGAGAGAAAGACGTTAATACAAGACTTTCTGGCAGTAAAAGATACGCTATACACTTGGCTGTTGAAAGAGATGATCCTGAACTTATACGTGAGCTTGTAAGATTGGGTGCAAACATAAATGTTGAAGACAAAGAGTGTATTACTAGCTATAGATTGGCTATACAGGAAGATAATTATGAATCTTTTGAATGTCTGTTGAATTTAGGTGATGTGTTAGATGTAGACAGTAGAGGAGAAAGTGTCTTAGAAGTTGCAACAAAAAAAGGAGGGGTATATTCTGAGATTGTGCTAAAAGCTCTTTCTGATTCTTCATACAAGGAGAATAGAGTATCTTTAATAGTGAATGCTTTACAAATTGTAGTAGGCAGATTTAACATAGACGGTGAAACAATAGATAAAGTTGATATACTCCTTGAGAATCTAGAAGATAAAGAAGTAATATTACAAAGTGGTAAAACGTTAATTCTTGAGATAATAGAAGCAAATAATTTAAGTTTAGGGATATTAAAGAAGATACTAGAAAAGAGAGGGGTAGAAGAAGTCTTCATAAAAGATGATGAAGGGGTATCAGCGTTAGGTAAAATAATATTGATGACAGAAGCAAGTTATTTAAAGGAAATTATAAAGCAAGTAGATAAGAGTGAAAATAAGTTAGACTATGATATTAGGCTCTTAGATCATATAGTAGAAAATGTGGAAGAATTAATAAATAGAAATAGGATAAATCATCTAGAGATGATATTGGATAAATATGAAAGTAGTTTTGCAGCCAAAATAGGAAAAGATGAGCAGTTAGGCAAATTGATATATGTAGCAGCAAGAAAGAAGAAAAGAGAAGTAGTAGAGTCACTATTAAGGAGTTTTGTAAAATTCAAAACAAAGAAAGATGTAGCAGTAGAGAAGTGGAGAAAGAGGATATCAGAATTAATAATAAATGCAGGAGCAGCATTTGGTAAAGTAATGCCGGAAGTAAAGGTAGCAGCATGGATAATAGGAAGTTTGTTAAAGCCGAAAAAAGGAGAAGAAGGCATAAGAGAGATATTGTATATAGATGAAGTATATAGAGATGGAAGATGGGCATTAGGTATGGAAATAGAGCCAAGAAAATCCTTGCTCAAATACTATGAAGAGACGGTGAAGAGCTTTGAAGAGATGAGTGTAGAGAAATTGAAGAGAGTAATTGATAGTAACTATAGGAAGAAAGAAGAGAGGGTAAAACTAAAATTAAAAAGTGAGCTAGGAGAGATAGAGGGGCTATACTTAACTAAATCTTTGCTAAAACAAGATAAAAGAGAGGAGTATGGACTAGAGGCTTTAGGGGGAGTTTTCAAAGAGTTAGAAAGATATAACAAAGAGTATTTAGAGTACAAGAGATTTATAGAAGGTAAAATAAAAAAAATAATAGAGAAAAAGGGTAAGGGATGGAGTGAACAGATAAAAGAGGATTTACAAAGTAGATATAGAGAAATAGTAGATGCAAGAGAGTTATTAAAGAGAGAAATAGAGAGTTACAGAAGCATTAGAAAGGAGTCTACTAATCAATCAGCAGCTTAAATTTTTAACAAGAGTGGATTGACGTTGTTATATTGTGAAATCGAATGATTTGGTATAAATGTTTGCAAGGGAATATTTTAGCTTATTCAAATAGCACTTTAGAAGTCTGTTTATTATTTTTAGTAGGGGGTGGGAATTAGTATACTATGGGAACTGTATTGGTTCAATGTATTATACAATTAGCTTTGTATTATGGGGATAGAAGAGGTTTTGAGAGGTAGAGTATGAGTTAGAAAATTACTTTAGTTTTCTAGACCTATTGGGGAGGGATGTTTTCATGTACGTTTCAGATATCCTTGGGTTAAGTATTTTTTCATCTTACATTATTAGGGGCTAATTTACAGGAAGAGAAGGTTGCCTTAGTAAAGATGAAGACAGTATGAATTGTTTTGTTCAACTTCATTATGCTGTTGACGTCGCAGAAGAAGTTGAATGTATAAATATGATTTTTCTCAAATTACATAGTTTAGACAAATTTTTGTTCTGCATTTTTTGCATAATTACTCTATATTATGCTTTGGATAAAGTGAAAATGTAAAATATGATACAATACAGACATAAAGAAAAAATTGAATGCAGCAATTATCCACCTACATTTCATAAGATATAACACCACCCAGTATTAAATTAATGTTCTCTAAAGTGAGAATTTTTATTTTCTAGCTTTGCTGCTCAAGGAGGTAGAATGTTATTTTTGGTCATA
>DCBY01000022.1 GCA_002313635.1 Fusobacteriia bacterium UBA1095 | reverse complement strand
AACATCTGCACCTTTCTCTATAAGCAATTCACACAATTCTTTATGTCCTTCTTTTGCTGCTATTATTAAACTTTCATCATTCAAATCTTTGTCTATACTGATGTTAATTTCTAAAAGGCCTTTTACTAAATCCCGTTTTCCCAACTTAGAAGCCAACAGTAGCATATGTTCTCCTACTTCTTCTTCCTTTTCTATAAGACTTTTTATCACCCAATTCAATAATTCCTTTCCATATGTAATAATTATTTCTGCAGTGTTTATAACAATATCATTATATATGAACCAATCTTCATGTCTATAATTCTCAATTAGCCACTTCCCGCTTTTTTCTTGTATTTCCTTAAATTGGCCTTTTACTATCAATCTTTCTAATTCTGTTGCTTCTATTCTTTTCAAAAACTCATCTTCCAATTCTTCATTTTGATTATCTTTTATTCTAGACAACATCTCACAATCCAAATTCTCTTTAGGTATTAACCGAAACATTTCTAGCATTCTTTTATCTATTATTTTTTGATAGATACTTTGTAATGAAATGTCTGCTCCTAAGGCTAAAAGAAATTTACAAAGATCTACATTTTCGTCTTCTACAGCAAGCAACAACAAAGGTTTTTGATTTGTTGTTAAAGAATTTATATTCAATTCTATTTCCCCTATTAACTCTTTTAGTTTATCAAGCTGTTCACCACTGTACTCATAAATTGGATTGCCATTTCTTATTACTGAATCTACAGTAAATTTAACTAGAAGTGCTACAACTTCTTTTTTGTTTGACAAAGTTAAGGCGGTATCCCCCTTATTGTCTGACAAATTGATATCTGCACCATTATTCAATAAATTTTCGCAAGTTTCACTATATCCTTTTTTAGCTGCAAGCATAAGTGCTGTCCATCCATCTTCATTTACTGCTTTAACATCTACACCTTTCTCTATAAGCAACTGGCACACTTCTTTATTTCCATTTTCTGCTGCAATCATAAGTGCTGTTAATCCATCTTGCATTGTGGAATTAACATCTGCTCCTTTCTCTATAAGCAGCTCGCACACTTCTTTATTTCCATTTCCTGCTGCTATCATAAGCGCTGTCCATCCATCTTCATCTACTGCATTAACATCTGCTCCTTTCTCTATCAACATTTCACACACTTCTTTGTATCCATTTGACGCTGCATACATAAGTGCTGTCCATTTATTTTCATCTACCGCATTAACATCTACACCTTTCTCTATAAGCAGCTCGCACATTTCTTTATGCCCATTTCCTGCTGCAATCATAAGTGCTGTCCACCCATCTTCATTTACTGCATTAACATCTGCACCTTTCTCTATAAGTAGCTCGCACATTTCTTTATGCCCATTTCCTGCTGCAATCATAAGTGCTGTCCACCCATCTTCATTTACTGCATTAACATCTACTCCTTTCTCAATAAGCAGCTGGCACACTTCTTTATGTCCATTTCCTGCTGCAATCATAAGTGCTGTCCACCCATCTTCATTTACTGCATTAACATCTGCTCCTTTCTCTATTAGCAATTCGCACACTTCTTTATGTCCATATTCTGCTGCAACCATAAGCGCTGTACCTCCATCTTCCTCTACCGCATTAACATCTGCACCTTTCTCTATTAGCAATTCGCACACTTCTTTATGTCCATTTTCGGCTGCAATCGTAAGTGGTGTCCTTCCATATTCATCTACTGCATTAACTTCTGCTCCTTTCTCTATTAGCAGCTTACATAACCCTTTGTCAGTCACAGCTGCTATCATAAGCGCTGTCCATCCATCTTCATCTACTGCATTAACATCTGTTCCTTTCTCTATCAACATTTCACACACTTCTTTGTATCCATTTGACGCTGCATACATAAGTGCTGTCCTTCCATATTCATCTACTGCATTAACTTCTGCTCCCTTTTCAATAAGTAGTTGGCATACTTCTTTATGACCCTCTTTTGCCGCAACCATAAGCGCTGTACCTCCATCTTCCTCTACCGCATTAACATCTGCTCCTTTCTCTATTAGCAATTCGCACACTTCTTTATGTCCATCTTCTGCTGCAACCATAAGCGCTGTCCATCCATCTTTCTCTATCGCATTAACATCTGCACCTTTCTCTATTAGCAATTCGCACACTTCTTTATGTCCATTTTCGGCTGCAATCGTAAGTGGTGTCCACCCGTTATCTAATTTCTGGTTAACATCCAATCCCAAACCTAATAAATATTTTATTGCTTTTTCTTTTCCTAACTTTGATACAGTAAAAAATAAATATTCTTTTACATCTTTAATATTGTTTTCTAATACTTTTATTATCTCTTTTATAAAATCTGTTTCACAATATATACATAATATCTCTGCCGTGTTTATTCTTCTTTGATTAATAGATCCCCTATCATCTTTATAATTCTTGATTAACCACTTTTTACTTTTTTTCCATATCTCCTCAAATTGGCCTTTTACTATTAATCTTTCTAATTCTGTTGCTTCTATCCTTTGTAAAAATTCTTCTTCTAACTCTCTATCTTCATTCTCCTTTATCCTAGACAATAATCTGTAATCTAGATTTTCTTGAGGTATTAGGTTGAATAGATCTATATTCTTCTTATCAACAATTTTTTTATAAATTTTGTAAGGATATTCCCTTACTTTGATTAATGATTGAACTGCTTCTACATTTTCAATCTCTATCGCTTCTTCTATCGGTAACAGTCCATTTTCATTTTTACACATCGCTGTGTAACTATCTACTATTTCCAAAATAGCTTTGCTATCTTCACAATCTGGATTCCTTATAGCTTTACTTATATCTTCTCTTTTCCCTTTTTCTTTTACTATTAATCCTTTGAATGTACAACTTAACATTAAAATTAAAAATATCATCTTTCCCCTCCTGGAACACAATTCTTGTAAAATGCCTTATTTATATCTTATTTCTACTCAAATATGCGACTTCTAATTCTATAAATGTAATTCTTCCGAACCAGATTATAACATTTTGGGTGATAGTTTGAACATCACTTTTCATAATATTCTATGACTTAAGTATTTATTTATAAATCAAATACACAATACCTTCCACATTAATCATATACTGCAACAAAATCCCTTGTGAACATTTCTATCTGTTAGGCCAGGTACCTATTATTCATATTTTTTTGCTATTACCATAAGATTATAATTCCTTACTTTAATAATTTCATGACTTAACAAGTAGTTATAGGTTTGTATTTAACATTTCTACTATTTCTTGATGACCTTTTTCCTTTGCCAAAATAGAAGCTGTATGTCCAAATTCTGATTCTGTATCTGCTTTTGCACCTCTTTCTAACAATAAATCACACACTTCTTTGTGGCCTTCAGATGCTGCTGACATCAATGGGGTACTATACATAGGTCCCGCTTCATTAACATTTTCACCTTTATCCAAAAGTAGTTTACATATTTCCTTATTACCACCTCGTGCTGCTGTTATTATTGGCCTAACTCCTGTGTAGTTATCCTCATTTACATCTGCTCCTTTTTCTAATAATAGACTAACAATGTTCAGGTTACCCTTCAATATCCCCCTTGTTAGAGGTGTTATTCCTTCTTTACTTTGTAATAAAGCGTCTGCTCCTAAGGACAAAAGAAATTTACAAAGATCTACATCTTCTTTTTCTAAAGCAAGCACCAACAGAGGTTTTTGATTTATTGTTAAAGAATTTATGTCCAATTCTATTTCCCCTATTAACTCTTTTAGTTTATCAAGCTGTTCACCACTGTACTCATAAATTGGATTGCCATTTCTTAGTAATGAATCTACAGTAGATTTAATTAAAAGTGCTACAACTTCTTTTTCATTTGATGAAGTTAAAGCAGTGTCTCCATTATTGTCTGACAAATTGACATCCGCACCTTTGTCAATTAGCAGCTGGCACACTTCTTTTTTTCCATTTCCTGCTGCAGAAATAAGGGCTGTCCTTCCATCTTCCTCTACTGCATTAACATCTGCGCCTTTCTCTATTAGCAATTCACACACTTCTTTTTTTCCATTTCCTGCTGCAGAAATAAGGGCTGTCCTTCCGTGGAATGAATAATATTCCATTACCGCATTAACATCTGCGCCTTTCTCT
>DCBY01000011.1:6693-10508 GCA_002313635.1 Fusobacteriia bacterium UBA1095 | reverse complement strand
CTTCATTTCCATTTTGTAATGCAAGAATAAGCGATGTCAATCCACTTTCATTTACTGCATTAACATCTGCTCCTTTCTTAATTAGCAGCTGACAAATTTCTTTGTATCCATTTTTTGCTGCAGCTATTAGTGATGTCCATCCATCTTTATCCATTAAATTAACGTCTGCACCATTGTCAATAAGCAACTGACACACTTCTTTGTGCCCATTAAAAGCTGCCATTATTAAAGCTGTCCTTCGATTTTTTCTTACAGCACTAACATCTGCACCTTTCTCAATTAGCAATTTGCACACTTCTTTATGTCCATTAAAGGCTGCAAGCATAAGTGCTGTAGCTTCATTTTGATTTTTAGCATTAATATAAGCACCTTTCTCAATAAGTAGCCAGCACATTTCTTTATGGCCATTTTCTGCTGCAAACATAAGTGGTGTCCAGCCGTCTTCTTTTGCTGTGTTGACATCAACCCCATTGCAAATTAATCTCTTACATTTATTTATATGTCCTTCTGCAGATGAACTTAAAAGAGCCTTCTTTTCATGTTCAATAATCATCATCAAAGCATTTCTTCCGTCATTGTCTGTTACATCTACATCCTCTAATAGTAACTTACATATTCCTTTATCTCTATTTTCTGATGCTACTACCAAGGCTCTTGACATATCCTTAGATGATATTCCTATTTCTTCTTTTAGTTCTAAAAATAATTCACAAACTTTTTTCTTACCACTTCTTACCACTTCTATAAAATTATCAATTTCATTCTCAGCAAAAGGGGCTTCATGTGCTATTAAAAGATAACACACACCTCTATATCCTGATCTTAGAGCATGAGATAGTGCTGTGTTTCCATATCTGTCTCTAATGTCTACTTTCGCACCTGCTTCCAGTAAGATTCTACACACTTCTTCATGACCACCTGCTGAAGCTAATATTAAAGCTGTCTCATTAAGCAAAGATAATAATTCATAGTCTGCTCCCGATACTAATAATAAATCTGTTAAATCTTTGTAACCAGCTTGTGATGAAAGCATTAATGCAGTGTGACCATCAACTGTCCTTTTATTTATATTGGCACCTTTCTTCAATAGCAATTCACACATTTCTATGTGTCCATTTTCTGCTGCATAAATAAACGATGTTTTACCATATTTATCCTCTAGCTCTATTTGTGCCTTTTTTGAAATAAATAATTCACATAACTCTTTATTTCCCTTTTTTGCTGAAATCATCATTAAAGTCTCTCCATTTACAGACCTAGTATCAATTTTCGCTCCTCTTTCTAACAAAAATTCACATAAATCTCTGTCATCATTTTCTGTGGCCAAAAATAATATTTTCTTTCCTATACTACTTGAGATATTAAATCTTTTTTTATTCGCTTTAATCAAATTACAAAGACCACTGTAGCTATTTTCAGCTAACATTAAAACTAAACTCATAAATGTTTTTTCATCTGTCCCTAAATTGGCTCCTCTTTCTATCAAGAGTTCACACACTTCTATATGTCCATTTTCTTTTGATAATGTTAATGCTGTATGTCCATTTTTTGACTTTAAATTTATATTTTTATCTATATCTAATAACAATTCACATGTATCCTTGTGACCATTTTGAGCTGCTAGCATTAATAATGTTTTCCCGCTTCCTTTTTCTTTACAATTCTTTATATACATTCCCTTATCTATTAACATTCTAATTAAACTATTAATCCCTTTTCTTGCTGCTGAACACATAACAGTTTTTTTGACATCCTTACTCCATGTTTTTCTGAATGATACACCTTGCCTTATCAACATCTCACATATATCTTTATCAGTACACTGAGCCGCAAAAACCAAAAGATTCTCCAATTGTTCTGCTGGTATTTCATTTAAATCTGCTCCTTCAGATAGCAAGAAAACACAAACTTCTTTATGTTTATTCATTAAGGCATGGCTTAAAGCACTATTTTCAGAGTAATCTACCATACTTATACTTGCTCCTTTAGCAAGTAATAATTTACATACCCCTATGTATCCATGCTTTGCTGCTAACATCAAAGCAGTCATACCCTGCTCATTTCTTTTATTTATATTTGCTCTATTATCTAGTAATAGTCTGCAGACCTCTCTTTGCCCACTTTGGGCTGCTAAAATTAGGGCAGTATTCCCTCTTTTATCTTTCACACTAATTTCTGCTCCCATGTCCAAAAGCATTGTACATGTTTCATTACGTCCATTTTCTGCTGCATACATAAGTGATGTCCGACCGTCTTCTTTTGCTGTATTGACATCAACCCCACTGCAAATTAATCTCTTACATTCATTTATATCTCCTTCTGCAGATGAACTTATTAAAAGAGCCTTCTTATTCTCATGGTCAATAGCTATTTCATTTAATTTTACAGCTTCGCCTATCAGTAATTTTATATCTTCACTTTTTGAAAAATCTAAAGCTCTACTTCCTTTAATATTTCTTAACAGTACATCTGCACCTCTTTCTATTAATAACTCACATATTTCCTTGTATCCATTCTTTGCTGCTGACATCAATGCCGTCCATCCATCTTTCCTTGCTTTATTCACTTCTGCACCTCTTTCTAACAGAAGTTCACATAACTCTTTGTGACCATTTTGTGCTGCCGACATCAATGCCGTCCATCCATCTTCCTTTGCTTTATCTACTTCTGCTCCCCTGTCTAGCAGTAATTCACATACTTCCTTGTATCCATTTTGAGCTGATGACATTAATGCTGTCCAGCCATCTTCTTTTACTGCATCTATTTCCGCTCCTCTTTCTAGCAATAAATCACACACTTCTTTTTTACCATTGTGTGACGCTAGCATCAACGCTGTCCATCTATTATTATCTGCTATATCTACTTCTGCTCCCATGTCTAGCAATAAATCGCACACTTCTTTTTTACCATTGAATGCTCCAAACATTAATGCTGTCCATCCATTATTGTCTACCGAATTTACTTCACTTCCCTGTCTAATTAATAATTCACATACTTCTTTATGGCCATTCTGGGAGGCAAACATCAAAGGTGTCCGCCCTTTATTATCCATCACATCAACTTTGGCCCCTCTTTCTAAAAGGAATTTACAGATCTCCTTATTACCATTTCGGGATGCAAAAATCAATTCTGCTCCCTCTATCTCTGCACTATTATCTAATAATAATTTGCATACTTCCTTATGTCCACTCTGGGATGCTAGCATTAATGCTCTCTTTCCATCTTTATTCCTTACATCAACATCTGCTCCTATTTTCAGCAAATATTCTACTGCCTCTCTGTTACCTAGTTTTGATGCTATAGCTAAACAATATTCTTTTATTCCTTTTTCATATTTCGTTAAAGTTTTTATTAATTTTTCTATCATCTCTTCTTTATAGTATATGTACAATATTTCTAAAATATCTATTGTCTCTCCTCTAACATTATCTCTTCTACATCTATAATTCTCTACTATCCATTCTTTGCCTTTTTCTATTATCTCTTTAACTCTGTCTTCTACTACTAACATTTCCAATTCTGTTGCTTCTATTCTTTTCAAAAATTCTCTTTCTAATTCTTTGCACTTATTTTCTTTTATTCTCAATAATAACCTATAATCAAGTTTTCTTTGTGAAATTAGCTTGAACATATCTACACTACCTGTATCTACTATCTTTTCATATATTTTATATGGATATTCACAATCATCTAAATTTATTAATATTCCAACTGCTTCTATATTCCCAGCTTCTATTGCTTCTTCTACAGGAAGTAAACCCTCTTTATTTTTTTGTAATGCTTTGTACCTATCTATTTTTTCTATTATATCTCTA
>DCBY01000011.1:1029-6313 GCA_002313635.1 Fusobacteriia bacterium UBA1095 | reverse complement strand
TCTTTTACTCTTAATTCTTTGAGTTTACAACTTAATGTTAAAATTAAAAATATCATTCTTCCCCCTTCAGGAATAAAAAGCTTGTCATTTAGACAGCTTTTATCTTAGTTAATTTCGATTTTTGAATATGCTGCTTCTAATATTATAAATATACTTATGCAAACTGAATTATAACATTTTTTAAAGATAAATTAAGAATCATTTTCATAATATTCTATCAATAGCAACAAATCAAGCTTTAACAATAAATGCAAATTTGTATTAACATTCTAATATTTCGTCATGACAACCTTTTTTCTTTGTTAAAATAGAAGCCGTATGCCCAAATTCTGATTGTCTATCTGCTTCTTTTCTTTTTTCAACAGCAACTCACACACCTTCCTTACAGCTTTTCTGTGTTGTAAACAGAAGAGGTACAAGGTTCTGCATGCATTAATGCCCTACTTCCACTTTTATCTAGTACCGCTTCAGCACTTTTCCAATCAACTATACAAAGTATCTCTTTGTGTTTATTCTCTAGTTCTTACCTAACTAATTAATATTCTACTATATTCTTTATTTTTCAATTCACGCCTCTTATTACTCAATTCTCTTTCTTATTTCTTACACATCTTTCTCTATCTTCCTTATATTTTCTCTTTTTAGACTCTTTTTCTATTTTTATTACCTCCCTCATTAGGCAGTTCCTTATTAACAACTTTTCTATCTTTTCATTTTCCACTCTTCTTTCTATATCTTCTCCTTCACGATTAATAATCAGCTTTACTAATTCCTCCACAGCATCCTTCCAACTAGTATTTACTCCAATGCTTCTCTTCCTCTTTCGTATATCTTCTAAAATCTCTCTTAAATTTTCTCCCTTCACAATTTTCTTCTCTAAAATTTTAAATAGACTCACTAATTTCCCTTTTGTTAATGATTCTTCATCCAAATGCAATATTTTGTCCCTGTATGATTTTAATTTTGCAACTAATTTATTCTCCCTGATCCCTGGGTCCATCTGATCAAATTGTGCTCCATGACTTATCAATAACTCTACAATATTGCTATGTCCATTCTCTGCTGCATAAATAAGTGCTGTACCATCATCTTTACCTAATGTATCTACTTCTGTACCTTCGTATACCAAAAGATCACAAACTTCTTTGTGTCCATTTTGTGCTGCAAACATTAATGCTGTCCATCCATCTTCCTCTACCGCATTAACATCAGCTTCCTTGTCAATAAGTAATTCACATACTTCTTTGTGTCCATTTTGGGATGCAACCATAAGGGCTGTACTTCCATCTTCTTCTACCGCATTAACATCTGCATCTCTGTCAATAAGCAGTTCACACACTTCTTTATGTCCTCTCTGTGCTGCAGTCATAAGTGCTGTCTGTCCAGCTTTATTTGCCGCTTCTATTTCTGAACCTTTCTCAATAAGTAGTTCACACACTTCTTTATGTCCATTCGCCGCTGCAAACATAAGTACTATTCTTCCATATTCATCTACCGCATTAACTTCAGCATCTCTGTCAATAAGCAATTCACATACCTCTTTATGCCCTCCCTGTGCTGCACTCCTAAGAGCTGTCCTTCCATCCTGATATACTGCATTAACATCAGCTTCTTTTTCAATAAGCAATTTACACACTTCTTTATGCCCTCCCACTGCTGCACACATAAGTGCTGTCCACCCATTTTCATCTATTGCATTAACATCTGCACCTTTCTCAATAAGCAGCCTGCACGCTTCTTTATACCCATATTGTGCTGCAATCATTAATGCTGTCCATCCATTTTGCATTGTGGAATTAACATCAGCTTCCTTGTCAATAAGTAATTCACACACTTCTTTGTGTCCATTTCGGGATGCAACCATAAGGGCTGTCCTTCCATCCTGATATACTGCATTAACATCAGCTTCTTTTTCAATAAGCAATTTACACACTTCTTTATACCCATATTGTGCTGCAATCATTAATGCTGTAGTTCCATTTTGCTTTTTTGCATTAACATCCGCTCCTTTATCAATAAGCAATTCGCACACTTCTTTATACCCTCCCTGTGCTGTATACATAAGGGCTGTCCTTCTACCTTGATCTACTGCATTAACATCTGCATCTCTGTCAATAAGAAGCTCACACACTTCTTTATGTCCCCCTTGTGCTGCAAACATTAGTGCTGTCCACCCATCTTCTTCTACCGCATTAACATCTGCATCTCTGCCAATAAGCAATTCACACACTTCCCCATGGCCCTCCTGTGCTGCAATCATAAGTGCTGTATTTCTATCTTCTTTTACCGCATTAACATCTGCACCTTTCTCAATAAACAGCTCACACACCTCTTTATTTCCTCCCTGTGCTGCATATATAAGGGCTGTACTTCCATCATCTAATTTTTGATTTACATCTATCCCCAAATCTAATAAGCATTCTGCTGCTCCTTTTTCTCCTAATTTTAATACAGCAAAAAATAAGCATCCCTTTATGTCTGTAATGTCTTTCCCTAATATTTCTATTATCTCTTTTATAAAATCTGTTCCACCATATATACATGATATTTCTGCTATGCTTATCCCTCTTTGGTTAACGTGCTCATCTTTATAATTTGCCAATACCCATTCTTTACCTTTTTTCTTTATTTCTCCTATTTCTCCATTTACAATAAACCTTTCTAACTCTGTGACTTCTATCCTTTTAAAAAATTCTCTTTCTAACTCCTTACAATCATTTTCTTTTATTCTCAATAATAACCTATAATCAAGTTTTCTTTGTGAAATTAGCTTGAACATATCTATACTACGAGTATCTACTATCTTTTCATATATTTTATATGGATATTCACAATCATCTAAATTTATTAATATGTCAACTGCTTCTATATTTCCAGCTTCTATTGCTTCTTCCACAGGAAGTAAGCCCTCTTTATTTTTTTGTAATGCTTTGTTCCTGTCTATTTTTTCTATTATATCTCTACTATCTTCTTCATTTGAATTTTGTATGGCTCTACTTATATCTTCTCTTATCCCTTTTCCTTTTACTCTTAATTCTTTGAGTGTACAACTTAATATTAAAATTAAAAATATCATTCTTCCCCCTTCAGGAATAAAAAGCTTGTCATTTAAACAGCTTTTATCTTAGTTAATTTTGATTTTTGAATATGCTGCCTCTAAATCTATAAATATACTTATGCAAACTGAATTATAACATTTTTTAAAGATAACTTAAGAATCATTTTCACAATATTATCTCAATTCAACTATTTTAAATATCTTATTAGCTCTTCCATTACATTTCAAGGTATTTGCCTTATGATTGCTTTTATAAAATCGACTTCTAATTTTTCTTTCTTACAAAAACTTCATTAACCTTTCATTTCTTTATTTTTCAATTTATGCCTCTTATTACTCAACTCTCTTTCTTATTTCTTACACATCTTTCAATATCTTCTTCATATTTTCTCTTTTTAGACTCTTCTTCTATTTCTATTACCTCCCTCATTAGGCAGTTTCTTATTAACAACTTTTCTATCCGTTCATTTTCCAATCTTCTTTCTATATCTTCTCCTTTACGATTAATAATCAGCTTTACTAATTCCTCCGCAGCATCTTTCCAACTATTATTTCTCCTCCTTCGTATATCTTCTAAAATCTCTCTTACATTTTCTCCCTTTACAATTTTCTTCTCTAAAATTTTAACTAGACCCACTGTTTTTCCTTTTGTTAATGATTCGTTATCCAAATGCAATATTTTGTCCCTGCATGATTTTAATTTTGTGACTAATTTATCTTCCTTGATCCCTAGGTACATCTGATCAAATTGTGCTCCATGACTTATAAATAACTCTACAATATTGCTATATCCATTCTCTGCTGCAGTCATAAGTGCTGCCTTTCCAACTTTATCTGTGGCATTAACATCTGCACCTTTCTCTATAAGCAGTTCACATACTTCTTTATGCCCATTTTGTGCTGCAAACATTAATGCTGTCCATTCATCTTCCTCTACTGCATTAACATCTGCACCTTTCTCAATAAGCAATTCGCACACTTCTTTATGATCTTCCTCTGCTGCATACATAAGTGCTGTCTTTCCATCTTGCTTTTTTGCATTAATATCTGCACCTTTCTCTATAAGTAACTCACACACTTCTTTATAACCTTCATCTGCTGCAATCATAAGTACTGTCCGTTCATCTTCCTCCAATGCATTAACATCTGCACCTTTCTCTATAAGTAACTCACACACTTCTTTATGCCCATTTTCTGCTGCAAATATAAGTGCTGTCCATTTATCTTTACCTACTACATTAACTTCAGCACCTTTCTCAATAAGTAATTCACACACTTCTTTATAACCTTCCTTTACCGCATACATAAGCACTGTCTCTCCATATTTATCTGTGGCATTAACATCAGCATCATTGTCAATAAGCAATTCGCACACTTCTTTATGCCCATTTTCTGCTGCAGACATAAGAGCTGTCCATCCACTTTGTGCTGAGGCATTAATATCAGCATCATTGTCAATAAGCAGTTGGCATACTTCTTTTTCCCCATTCACCGCTGCAATCATAAGGGCTGTCGTTCCAAATGTAACTAATGAGGCATTAACATCAGCGCCTTTCTTAATAAGAAGTTCACACACTTCTTTACTTCCTCTATCTGCTGCAGCCATAAGCGCTGTCATTCCATCACCTAATTTTTGAACATCTATTCCCAAATCCAATAAGCATTCTACTGCTCCTTTTTCTCCCAATTTTGATACAGTAAACAGTAAATTTTCTTTTATGTCTGTAATGTCTTTTCCTAATATTTCTACTATCTCTTTTATAAAATCTGTTCCACCATATATACATGATATTTCTGTTGTGCTTATCCCTCTTTGATTAACCTGATCATCTTTATAATTCTTTACTATCCATTCTTTACCTTTTTTCTTTATTTCTCCTATTTCTCCACTTAAAATAAATCTTTCTAACTCTGTGACTTCTATCCTTTTCAAAAATTCTCTTTCTAATTCCTTATCTTCATTCTCTTTTATTCTCAATAATAACCTATAATCAAGTTTTCTTTGTGAAATTAGCTTAAACATATCTACACTACCCGTATCTACTATCTTTTCATATATTTTATATGGATATTCACAATCATCTAAATTTATTAATATTCCAACTGCTTCTATATTTCCAGCTTCTATTGCTTCTTCTACAGGAAGTAAACCCTCCTTATTTTTGTGTAATGCTTCATATTCGTCTATTTTTTTTATTATAGCTCTACTATCTTCTTCATTTGAAT
>DCBY01000011.1:0-642 GCA_002313635.1 Fusobacteriia bacterium UBA1095 | reverse complement strand
TTTGAGTGTACAACTTAATGTTAAAATTAAAAATATCATTCTTCCCCCTTCAGGAATAAAAAGCTTGTCACTTAAACAGCTTTTATCTTAGTTAATTTCGATTTTTGAATATGCTGCTTCTAATATTATAAATATACTTATGCAAATTGAATTATAACATTTTCAAAGATAATTTGATAATTATTTAAAACTATTTGTATATTTAAGCTTTAATAAATTCATTTAGCTTATTTGTAGTTGTCTTTTGTTTTATAATTCAACATAAAATCAATCACGCTACTTCAATTATTAATATTTGACATATCTTCATAAATCTTATTACAGATATTCACAATTTAATAAATTTGATAACAATACTATCTACACTTTCTATTATTCACAGGTTTATATTTAATATTCCTACTATTTCGTGATGACCTTTTTCTTTTGCCAAATTAGAGGCTGTATATCCAAATTCTGATTCTGCATCTGCTTTCGCCCCTCTTTCTAATAGCAACTCACATACTTCTTTGTGACCTTCAGATGCTGCTGACATTAATGGTGTACTACACAGAGGGCCTTTTTCATTGGCATTTGCACCTTTATCCAAAAGCAATTCACATATTTCCTTGTTGCCACTTCTTGCTGCTGTTATTATTGGCC
>DCBY01000010.1 GCA_002313635.1 Fusobacteriia bacterium UBA1095 | reverse complement strand
TGCTGTCCATCCATTTTGCATTGTAGCATTAACGTCTGCACCTTTTTCAATAAGCAGTTCACACACTTCTTTATGTCCATTTTTTGCTGCAATCATAATAGCCGCCCATCCATCTTTATCTACTTCATTAATATCTGCACTATTTTCAATAAGAAGCCGGCACACTTCTTTATAACCTCCATCTGCTGCAAGCATAAGTGCTGTCCATCCATCTTCATCTACTGCATTAACACCTGCACCGTTGTCAATAAGCAGCCAACACACTTCTTCATGCCCATTTCCTGCTGCACACATAAGTGCTGTCTCTTCACCTTCCTTTACCGCATTAACATCAGCCCCATTTTCAATAAGCAATTCACACACTTCCTTATGTCCCAAACTTGCTGCACCAATAAGTGCTGTAGCTCCATTTTGTGTTGTAACATTAACATCTGCACCCTTCTCAATTAGCAGCTCGCACACTTCTTTGTGTCCATTTTGTATTGCAAACATAAGTGCTCTCCATCCATCTTCTTCTACTACATTAACACTTGCACCCTTCTCAATTAGCAGCTCGCACACTTCTTTATAACCTCCATCTGCTGCAAGCATAAGTGTTGTCTTTCCATTTTGCATTGTAGCATTAACGTCAGCACCTTTCTCAATTAGGAGCTGGCACACTTCTTTATAACCTCCATCTGCTGCAATCATAAGTGTTGTCTTTCCATTTTGCATTGTAGCATTAACGTCAGCACCTTTCTCAATTAGCAGCCGGCACACTTCTTTATAACCTTCATCTGCTGCAATCATAAGGGCTGTACTTCCATATCTACTTACTGCATTAACATCTATAAGCAGCTGGCGCACTTTTTTATAAACTTCCTCTGATGCAATCATAAGGGCTGTACTTCCATATCTAGTTATCATATTATCATCTAAATTACGATATGCACCTTTCTCAATAAGCAACTCACATACTTCTTTATAACCTTCATCTGCTGCAAGCATAAGAGCTGTAATTTCATCTTCATTTACAGCATTAACATCTGCTCCTTCCTCTGATGCAATCACAGGAGATGTACTTTCATATCTATTTACTGCATTAACATCTGCTCCTTCCTCTATAAGCAGCCGGCGAGCTTCTTTATAACCTTCTTCTAATGCATCCATAAGATCTGTACTTTCATATCTAATTACCGTATTAACATTTGCTCCTTTCTCTATGAGCAGTTTACACATTTCTTTATTTCTATTTTCTAATGCAAACATGAGCGCAGTCCACCCATCTAGACTTACAGCATTAACATCTGCTCCTTCCTCTATAAGCAGCTGGTACGCTTCTTTGTGTCCATTTTGTATTGCAAACATTAGTGCTGCCTCTCCATCTTGCTCTTTTGCATTAACTTCTGCACCGTTGTCAATAAGCAGTCGGCACACTTCTTCATGTCCATTTCCTGCTGCAAACATTAGTGCTGTCTTTCCATCTTGCTTTTTTGCATTAACTTCTGCACCTTTCTCTATTAGCAGCTGACACACTTCTTTATGTCCATTTCCTGCTGCAAACATTAGTGCTGTCTCTTCACCTTCCTCTATCGCATTAACATCTGCTCCTTTCTTTGTAAGCAGATGGCACATGTCTTTATAACCATACTCTAATTCATCCATAAGGGCTGTAATCCCATACCTACTTACCCTATTAGCATCATTGCACACTTCTTTGTAACCTTCCTCTAATGCAACCATAAGGGCTGTACTCCCATATCTACTTACTGCATTACAATTTGCTCCTTTTTCCATAAACATTATAAGCATTTTGCACACTTCTTTATGCCCTTTGGACTCTAGAAGCGCAAGTGCTGTACTGTCAAATTTCCTTTTTGTATTAACTTCAGCCTTATTGTCAATGAGGAATTGACACATTCCCTTATTCCCATATTGTGCTGCAAGCATAAGTGCTGTAGTTCCATCGCAACTTAAAGCATCAACATCTACACCTTTCTCTATAAGCAATTCACACACTTCTTTATGGCCTCCCTGTGCTGCAAACATTAGTGCTGTCTTTCTATCTTGCTTTTTTGCAGTAACTTCTGCACCTTTCTCTATAAGCAGCTCACACACCTCTTTATTTCCTCCCTGTGCTGCATATATAAGGGCTGTACTTCCATCATCTAATTTTTGATTTACATCTATTCCCAAATCTAATAAGCATTCTACTGCTCCTTTTTCTCCCAATTTTGATACAGTAAACAATAAACATCCTTTTATGTCTTTGATGTCTTTTCCTAATATTTCTATTATCTCTTTTATAAAATCTGTCCCACCATATATACATGATATTTCTGCTGTGCTTATCCCTCTTTTATTAACATGCGCTTTATCATCTTTATAATTCGCCAATACCCATTCTTTACTTTTTTTCTTTATTTCTCCTATTTCTCCACTCAAAATCAATCTTTCTAACTCTGTAACTTCTATCCTTTTCAAAAATTCTCTTTCTAATTCCTTATAATCATTTTCTTTTATTCTCAATAATAACCTATAATCAAGTTTTCTTTCTGAAATTAGTTTGAACATATCTACACTACCTGTATCTACTATCTTTTCATATATTTTATATGGATATTCACAATCATCTAAATTTATTAATATTTCAACTGCTTCTATATTTCCAGCTTCTATTGCTTCTTCTACAGGAAGTAAACCCTCTTTATTTTTTTGCAATGCTTTGTTCCTGTCTATTTTTTCTATTATATCTCTACTATCTTCTTCATTTGAATTTTGTATGGCTCTACTTATATCTTCTCTTATCCCTTTTTCTTTTACTCTTAATTCTTTGAGTGTACAACTTAATGTTAATATTAAAAATATCATTCTTCCCCCTTCAGGAATAAAAAGCTTGTCATTTAGACAGCTTTTATCTTAGTTAATTTCGATTTTTAGAAAATTTTGAATATGCTGCTTCTAAATCCATAAATATACTTATGTGAATTGAATTATAACATTTTCAAAGATAATTTGATAATTATATTTAAAACTATTTGTATATTTAAGCTTTAATAAATTCATTTAGCTTATTTGTAGTTGTCTTTTTTTTTATAATTCAACATAAAATCAATCACGCTACTTCAATTATTAATATTTGACATATCTTCATAAATTTTATTACAGATATTCACAATTTACTAAATTTGATAACGTACTATCTACATTTTCTATTGTTCACAAGGTTTGTGTATTTAACATTTCCACTATTTCGTGATGACCTTTTTCTTTTGCCAAATTAGAGACTGTATATCCAAATTCTGATTCTGCATCTGCTTTTGCCCCTCTTTTTAATAGCAACTCACATACTTCTTTGTGGCCTTCAGATGCTGCTGACATTAATGGTGTACTACACAGAGGGCCTTTTTCATTAACATTTGCACCTTTATCCAAAAGTAGTTTACATATTTTCTTGTTGCCACTTCTTGCTGCTGTTATTATTGGCCTAACTCCTGTGTAGTTATCCTCATTTACATCTGCTCCTTTTTCTATTAATAGACTAACAATGTTCAAGTTACCTTTTAATATCGCTCTTGTTAGAGGTGTTACTCCTTCTTTACTTTGTAATGAAGCATCTGCTCCTAAGTCCAAAAGAAATCTACAAAGATCTACATTTTTGTTTTCTAAAGCAATTACCAACAGAGGCTTTTGATTTATTGTTAAAGAATTTATATCCAATTTTATTTCCCCTATTAATTCCTTTAGTTTATCAAGCTGTTCACTACTGTACTCATAAATTGGAGCGCCATTTCTTATTATTGAATCTACAGTAGATCTGATTAGCAATGCCACAATGTCGTTTTCATTTGATAAAGTTAAGGCAGTGTTCCCATTATTGTCTGACAAATTAACATCTGCTCCTTTCTCAATTAGCAGTTCACATACTTCTTTGTGCCCATTTTTTGCTGCTATCATAAGCGCTGTCCTTCCATCTTTTCTTACAGCATTAACATCTGCCCCTTTGCCAACAAGTAGTTCACATACTTCTTTATATCCTCTATTTGCTGCATACATAAGCGCTGTCCTTCCATCTTTTCTTACAACATTAACTTCTGCTCCTTTCTCTATAAGCAACTGGCACACTTCTTTATGTCCATTCTCTGCTGCATACATAATTGCTGTCCTTCTATCTTTTCTTACAGCATTAACTTCTGCTCCTTTCTCTATAAGCAACTGGCACACTTCTTTATGTCCATTCTCTGCTGCATACATAAGCGCTGTCCCTCCCCATTTATCTACTGCATTAACATCTGCACCTTTATCAATAAGCAGCTCGCAAACTTCTTTATGTCCATTCTTTGCTGCAGCCATAAGTACTGTCTTCTCTTCATCTCGCCTTATGGTGTTAACACGAGCACCTTTCTTAATAAGCAGCTGGCACACTTCTGTAAGCCCTCTTTTTGCCGCAATCATAAGCGTTGTCATTCCATATTTATCCACTGCATTAACATCTGCACCTTTCCCAATAAGCAGTTTACATACTTCTTGATGACCTTTCCACGCTACAGATATGAGTGCTGTCATTCCATTTTGCCTTGCAGTATTAACATCTGCACCTCTCTCTATAAGCAGCTCACACACTTCTTTATAACCATTTTCTGCCACACACATAAGCGCTGTCCTTCCATCTTTTCTTACAGCATTAACATCCGCACCTTTGCCAACAAGTAGTTCACATACTTCTTTATATCCTCTATTTGCTGCACACATAAGCGATGTCTGTCGTTCATATTTATCTACTGCATTAACATCTGCACCTTTGTCAATAAGAAATTCACATACTTCTTTATCACCTTCCCACACTGCACACATAAGTGATGTCTGTCCATCTCGCCTTATGGCGTTAACATCTGCACCTTTCTTAATAAGCAGCTGGCACACTTCTGTAAGCCCTCTTTTTGCCGCAATCATAAGCGTTGTCATTCCACATTTATCCACTGCATTAACATCTGCACCTTTTTCAATAAGCAGTTCACACAATTCTTTAGGGCCCCTACGTGCTGCACGCATAAGCACTATACTTCCCCATGTATCTGCTGCATTAACATCGGCACCTTTATCTATAAGCAGCTGGCACACTTCCTTATGCCCCCAACTTGCCGCAAACATAAGCACTGTCATTCTAGTTTTCGATACGATCTTAACATCAGCACCTTTCTTAATAAGCAGCTGGCACACTTCTTTATGTCCATTCTCTGCTGCATACATAAGCGCTGTCCTTTCATATCGCCTCATGGGCTTGACACGAGCACCTTCCTCAATAAGCAGCTCGCAAACTTCTTTATGCCCATTCTCTGCTGCAGCCATAAGTACTGTCTTCTCTTCATCTCGACTTATGGTGTTAACACGAGCACCTTTCTTAATAAGCAGTTCACATACTTCTTTATGTCCTCTTCTTGCTGCAACCATAAGTGCTGTACTTCCATTACCTGATTTGTGATTTACATCTATTCCTAAATCTAATAAGCATTCCACTTTTCCTTTTTCCCCTAATTTTGATACAGCAAAAAATAATTCTTCTTTTACGTCTTTTATATCTTCTTCTAATATTTTTATTATCTCTTTTATAAAATCTGTTTCACAATATATACATAATATCTCCGCCGTGTTTATTCTTCTTTGGTAAACATACCCCCTATCATCTTTATAGTTTTCTATTACCCATTCTTTACTCTTACTCTTTATTTCTTCTATTTTACCGCTCACTATCAATCTTTCTAATTCTGTTGCTTTTGTTCTTTTCAAAAATTCTTCTTCTAATTCTTTATCTTTATTTTTCTTTATCCTGCACAACAATCTGTAATCGAGATTTTTTTGAGGTATTAGGTTGAATAAATCTATATTCTTCTTATTAACAATTCTTTCATAAATTTTGTAAGGATATTCAACTACTTTAATCAATGATTGAACTGCTTCTACATTTTCAACTCCCATTGCTTCTTCTATCAGTAGCAGTCCATTTTTATTTTTGCACAGTGCTGTGTACCTATCTACTCTTTTCAAAATAGCTTGGCTATCTTCACCATCTGGATTCCTTATAGCTTTACTTATATCTTTTCTTTTCCCTTTTTCTCTTACTCTTAACTCTTTGAATGTACAGCTTAACATTAAAATTAACAATATCATCTTTCCCCTCCTGGAACACAATTTTTGGCACATGCCTTATTTATATTTTATTTCTACTCAAATATGCGACTTCTAATTCTATAAATTTAATCTTTTAGACCGGATTATAACATTTCGGGTGGTTGTTTGAAAACTAATTTTCATAATATTCTATGGATTGAGTACTATTTACTAATCAAATGTAAAACATATATTCTACATCAATCATATTCAATAATAACATTTATATCTATTAGGTCACATAACTATTATTCATATTTTTTCCTGCTTAAATAAGATATAATTTCTTTTTCTAATAATAGAATAGTTCAAATTACCTTTTATATTCCTTATTGTTAGGGGTATCATTCCTGATTTACTTTGCAATGAATCATATGCTAATAAGGCTAAAACAACTTTACAAAGATCTATATTTTCACTTTCTAAATCAAGTATCAACAAGGGATGTTGATTAATATTTTTACAAAATTCATATCCAATTCTATTAACTCTTTTATAAAGATGTACATCAGTATATTCATTAATTGGAGCTATTTATTAGTGAAATAGATTTAACTAGAAGTGCTACAACTTCTTTTTTACAAAGTTAAGGCAGTATTCCCCTTATTGTCTTACAAATCGACATCTGCGCCTTTCTCAGTAAGCAATTCAAACACTTCTTTGTGGCTACTCTTTGCTCATAAAATAAATGCTATCTGTACTTCTTTAAATAGTAGCTCCCTATTTACATCTTCTCTGTATTAACCACTATTTGATCTTTTTTATTTATTCAATTTTTCCTTCTACTGTTAATTTGCCCAACTCTGCTACTTCTATCCTTATCAAAAACTCTCTTTCTAATTCTTCATCCTAGTTACTTTTCATATATAGCATATAGGTTATGCCCCCTATTTTTGTGGATGTGAGCAATTTAATCTGATTCTATTTTTCCCTTTTCCAAGACTTGCTCTGTTGGTAATTTTCTATAACAATACACTATAACCTACTATCTTCTCTAATATAAATTACTATCCTCGCCATCATGACTATGTATGTGACCCTAATGTATGAAACTCTACAATGGTATTACTGGTCACTAATCTTAGTTAAATCTCTCTAGGACTCTGTTCTATCATATTACACCTAAATTTAGAAAAAAAGTAGAAGACTGACCAATAGCGCCTTCTATCTTGGCAAAATATTGTAAATCACTGAATTAAAGTAATTTTTATTAAAATACTTTTCTATCTTTTTTATCATCTCTTTTATGAAGAGGGACTTACCAGCAAAGAAATTGTTGTTCTCTATTAGCTTTGTGAAATCAGATGTACTAAAATTAACATTATACTTAATTAACTTTATGTTCTATCATTCAAACCTTATAATATCAATTTTAGTCAACTACTTCTAACTTCATAGTCTTTCCTATAAATCCTATCCCTATTTTTATTACCTCTCCCTTCAAGTCTTCCCCATACTTTTCATCTTTTATCTGATCTTTTGCTTCCTCTAATAGATCTTCTAACTTATCAAATTTGTCTCCTGCTTTAATTTCTATAACTATGTTTTCTTTTTTGTCTTCTCTTCTCATTAATATATCAACTCTTCCCAGCCCTGTTTCTACATTAGACTTTACTTCATACATTTTAAACGAAGAAAACATTCCTAACAACATCATGTGATACATGGACTCTGTCTCTCTTCTCTTTGGTACATCAAAATAACTCAATATTTTTGACATACTTGAGTGAAGTAATCTCTTTAATTTTTCCCAATCCCTTCTTATAAAAGCTTTTTCTATACTCTCAGGAAGCTTCAATTCTTTGTTTATTTCTTGAATAAGATAAGAGATAAAGTCTTTTACTTCCTTATTAGGTAGCTTATACTTTCTTACTCCATCTTTCTCTTCATATGTCAGATAACCTGATTGTAGAAGCAAAGAGTATATATCTCCCTCAGTTAATTCTCTTAAATTTACATTGTCTTCTACTTCCAAATT
>DCBY01000005.1:51408-146161 GCA_002313635.1 Fusobacteriia bacterium UBA1095 | reverse complement strand
TGCAGTGATGACAGAGATGTATGGGGAGAAGGAATTTGTTGAATGTATAAATTTTTTCAAGTTATTTTATGGAAGTGCTTTGAAGGGGAATAATTCAATTCACAAGGCACTAATGACAGGAATAATGAGGATAGCAAAAGAAGGAATATTTTCAGGGTTGAATAATGTAAAAGTTTGCGGAGTAAGACAAAAAGGGTATAGAGAGCATTTCGGATTTAGAGAAGAAGAGATAAGATCATTAATAGAAGAATGTAAATTGAATTATGAAGAGGCAAAAGAGTGGTATAACGGATATAATTTTGGAGGTGCTCTGTTGTATAATCCTTGGTCGATAGTAAATTACATAATGACTAAGAAAGCAGAGTCATACTGGAAAAACACAAGTGGAAATGATTTGGTAAGAGAATTAGTGAGAAAAGGTGGGCCAGAAATAAAATATAATTTGGAAAAAATGCTGAATGGAGAAAGCTTAAAGCTAGAGTTGGAAGAGAGTATAAACTTAAGAAACTTAAGAGCAAAAGATATATATTCTCTTTTGCTACAGTCAGGGTATTTGACATACGAAGAATTAGGTGGTGAAAGTAAGTGCAAGCTACCAAATAGAGAGGTTAGGGAGTTTGTTGAAGAATTACTGAGAGAAATAGATGAGATAGTGTTTGAAAAAAGTTTGGAAGAACAGTTTTTAGAAAAGAATTGGGAAGAAGTCGAAAAGTTAATACAAAATGGTGTTTCAAGGGGAATCAGTTACTATGATATACCAAAAGAAGAAGACATAATGGAAGGCTTTTACCACACACTGCTATCAGGAATGTTTACGACATTCACGAATTATTATATGGAATCTAACAGAGAGAGTGGGATGGGAAGACCAGACATAATGTTAATAAATAAGAAAAAAGATGAGAGAGTAGTAATAGAGTTGAAAGCAGGAGCAAAGAATGGAAATGTAGAGAAAGAGCTAGATAAAGCAAAAGAACAGATAAGGAAAAAGAGATATGGAGAAGAATTTACTGGTGAAGTAACAAGAATAGGAATTGGATTTATAGGAAAAGAAGCGAGGCTAGAGGTAGTAGAGTAGTTTAATTTATGCTTTACAAAAATTGTGATATCAGGGTTGGGTGTTAGAACATAAGAGATTTGATTCTGCCATATTTTAGATTAAAGGTAGAATATATATAATTCAAAAAGAAATCTGTGAAAAAGATAAAACTAGATAAAATGATAATAAAGGTTGAGAATAGGCATTTAGACATTGTAAGTTATAAGATAAATTAATTATCGAAAGATATTGGTATATATCTGAATAAGAAAGGTATTAGGCAGACTTAAAATAAACTAAATAAAATTATCATACAAATAATTTGAAATTATTCTCAAATTATCTTTAAAAATGTTATAATTCAGTTCGTATAAGTATATTTATAATATTAGAAGTAGCATATTCAAAATTTTTCAAAAATCAAATTTAAATAAGATAAAATCAACGATCTATTCCTTAAAGGGGGAAAAATGATATTTTTAATTTTGGCATTAAGCTGTACATTCAAAGAATTAAGAGTAAAAGAAAAAGGGAAAAGAGAAGATATAAGTAGAGCCATACAGAATCCTGAGTTTAGAGAGAGTAAAGCCATAATAGAAAAAATAAATAAAACAGAAGCATTAATTGAAAATGAAGCAGGTCATTTACCAATAGAAGAAGCAATAGAGCTGGGAAACATTGAGGTAGTTGATATATTACTAAAGATAAAAGAGTGTGATTATCCAGAAAAAGTATATTGGCAAATGTTGAATACAAGAGATGTAGGAATGTTTAATTTAATTCCACAAATATATCTAAATTACAGAATTTTGTTAAAAATAAAAGAGATGGGGTGTAGGGATATAGAAGAAGAATTTATGAATAGAATAGAGTCAACAGAGCTAGAAAGGTTAATAATAGAAGGTAAAGTTGTTGAAATAAAAGAGAAGAGTAAAAAATGGTTAATGGAACATTATATTTATGAGAGGGGAAGTACTAATAGAAGGAGAATAAATACGACAGAGATACTTTGTGTGTATGGAAGTGAAGCAGTAGAGACTGTATTATCAAATTATAAAAAAGATATGAAGAAATATGCTTTGTCTATTGGATCAAAAATAGGAAATAAGGAAGTAGTAAAATGGTTATTAGATAATGGAGTAGATGCAAATGAAAAATTAGAAAAAAGTGGTAGAAGACCACTAATGTTAGCAGCAGAAAATGGCCATAAAGATGTTTGTGAGCTGCTTCTGGAAAAAGGGGCAAGAGTAGATGAAGTGAATAAAAATTTATTTATAGCATTGATGTATGCTGCTTCAAATGGTCATGAGAAAGTTTGCGAGCTATTATTAGATAAAGGGGCAAAGATAGACACAGCAGATAAAAATGGGTGGAGGTCGTTAATGATAGCAGCCCAAAATGGCTATGAGAATGTGTGCAAATTATTACTAGATAGGGGAGCTGAGGTAGATTTAGTCAAAAAAGATAATTGGACAGCTCTTATGATAGCGGTAGAAAATGGTCATGAAGATGTGTGCAAACTCCTTTTAAAACAAGGTGCAAGCATAAATGTGGAAGTTAGTAATGGACTAAATAAGGGTAAAGCCTTACTAATGATAGCAGTGGAGAATGGCTATAGGGGAATTTGTGAAATATTGCTAGAAAATGGAGCGGAAATAGACGTAGCAGATAAAGATGGACAAACTATGCTTATGTATACAGCTGAGATAGGCAATATGGAGATATGCAGATTATTATTGGAGAAGGGTGCGGATATAGAAGCGTCAAGTAGAGATAGAAGAAGAGCATTAATGTATGCAGCTGATAAGGGTCATATAGAGTTGTGTAGATTATTATTAGAAAAAGGTGCAAAGATAGAAGCAGCAGATAAAAATGGGGAAAGGGCATTAATGTATGCGGCTGATAAGGGTCATATAGAGGTCTGCAGATTATTATTGGAGAAGGGTGCAGATATAGAAGCATTAAGCAGAGGTAGAAGAAGAGGTAGAAGAAGAGCATTAATGTATGCAGCTAGTAGTGGTCACGAGAAAGTTTGCGAGTTATTATTGGAGAAAGGCGCAAATATCGAAGCAGCGGATATGGATGGGAATAGAGCGATAATCCACGCAATAAAAAGTAATAATCAAAGTCTATATAAGTTGTTTATACAAAAAGGTGCAAATATAAATGTAAGGAATAGATTTGGTAATAGAACAGCACTATTGTCAGCAGTTCAAAAGAAGAATAAAGAAGCATGTGAATTATTGTTAGAAAGAGGAGCGGAAATAATTGGGCCAAAAAAGGGGAGGGAAGAATTATTGATGTTTTCAGTACTTAATAGGTATGAAGGGATATTTAAGCTGTTGTTAAAAAATGGGTTAGAAGTGGATGCATCAAATAAGTATGGAAAAACAGCATTGATGTTATGGGCAGAAAAAGGAAATAAGGAACTATGTGAGTTGTTGCTAGATAGGGGTGCAAGAGTAAATAAAGCAACAAAAGAAGGGCATAGAGCATTGACTTTAGCAGCCAAATCCGGATATAAGAATGTGTGTGAATTATTAATAGACAGAGGAGCAGACATAAATGCAGCAACAGAAAAAGGTTGGACAGCTCTAATGTTAGCAGTACAGAATTTTAACGCAGAAGTTTGTAAATTGTTATTAGATAGAGGAGCAAATATGAATGCAGCAACAAAAAAAGGCTGGACAGCCCTGATGTCAGCGGCTCAAAATGACTATTATGAAATGTTTGATCTCTTGATCAAAAGAGGGGCAGATGTAAATGCTATAGATATCAAAGGTAGATCAGCAAAGACACTTCCGGTACTTCCAAATCCTGAATTTGATTAAGTGCTATTAAGGTTAAATATGAGTACAGGGTGCTAAGTAGGGAAAGAAATAAAGGAAGGGGTATATAAAAAATGTGAATGAGAGTTATAAGCTATGTTAAGGAAATATTGCAAAAAGAATAGAGGAAAAGTGATTAATTTTATTGCTTTTATATCACAAAGGAGAGAAAATGATAGTTTTGTTTTTAATATTAAGTTGTACATTTAGAAATTTTAATATCAAAGAAAAAGGGATAGAGGAAGAAGCAGGTAGAGTGACACAAAGTTCAGATGATGGAGATAGTAAAGCTGTGCTAGACGAAGTGAACAGGGATTTTGCTCTAAAAAAGAATAAAGAAGGGTTGTTTCCAATAGAGGAAGCAATAGAAGCGGAGAATATAGAGATGGTTAGTGCTTTATTGAATTTAGAGGATTGCAATTACCCAAATAAGGTCTACAAAAGGATAATAGACAAAAGCAGCTTAAGAATGTTCAATTTAATACCGCAGAAAAATCTTAATTATAAACTTTTATTGACAATAAAAGAGAATGAAGATGGGGAATTAGAGAGAGAATTTTTGAAGAGAATAGAATTAACAGAGTTAGAAAGATTAATAATAGAAGGTAAGAGTGAAGAAGCAAGAGAAAAAAGTACAGAATGGGTATTAGAAAATTATAACGATGATAGAAGATATTTTAATCAAAGAAGAATAAACACAGCAGAGATATTATGTATATATGGTGGGAGAGATTTTATAAAAGAGATAATAAAAATATTAGAAAAAGATATTAAAGACATAAAAAAGTATTTGTTGTTTACTGTATCAAAATTAGGAAAAAAAGAAGCGATGAAATATTTATTAGATCAGGGAATAGATGTGAACCAGAAATTATATGATGGAGCTACAGCGCTTATGATTGCAGCGGAGAAAGGCCACAAAGAAATGGGTGAGATGCTAATTGAGAAAGGAGCAGATGTTAATGCAATAGATAGATATGAAAAGACAGCACTTATGGATGCAGCCTGTAATGGACATAAAGAATTGTGCGAATTGCTTATTGACAATGGTGCTGATATTAATGCGGTAAATGAAGATGGGATGACAGCACTTATGATTTCAGCCTTTAATGGGCGCAAGGAATTGTATGAATTGTTTATTGATAATGGTGCTTATATTAATGCAGTAGATGAATACGGAAGGACAGCACTTATGAATGCGGCCTTTAATGGACACAAAGAAATGTGCGAACTGCTTATTGAGAAAGGTGCTGACGTTAATGCAATAGATAGAGGTAGAGGAACAGCACTTGTTTGTGCAGCAGAGAATGGGAATAAGGAGTTGTTTGAACTACTTATTAATAGAGTTATTCATATTTTTGTTATGGCACATAGGGATCCTTCCTTTAATGAAAATGAAGAATTGCGCCGTGAGATTATTGTTAAAAGTGTTCATTCTATTACTATGGCCTTTACTTATGCAGCAAAAAATGGACACAAAGAATTGTGTGAATTTTTATTAGAAAAGGGAGTAGAAGTAAACGCCGAAAATATATTTAGTGAAACTGCATTGGTACTAGCAGCGCAAAATGGACACAAAGAGGTATGTGAGCTATTGATAGAAAAAGGTGCAGAAATAGAAGCAGCAAATGAAGATGGAGCTACAGTATTGATGCTAGCAGCAAAAAAAGGGCACAAAGAAGTGTGTGAATTTTTATTAGAAAAGGGGGCTATTGTAGATAAAGTAGACAAAAAAGGAGGAAATGCTCTAATGTATGCAGTGAAAATGTGTGAAGAAGAAGTATGCAAATTTTTGATGGAGAAAGGTTTGGAAATTGATACAAAAAGTAAAAGCTTTAACACAGGATTATTATCTACAATAAAGGAGCGTCATGAGAGTTTGTTTAAGCTTTTGGTGAATGAGGGAATTAAATCAAGGGAATTTAACAAATGTGCTACATTAATGCATGCTGCTGAATTGGGCAATAAGGAAGCTTGTGAATTTCTGATAACAAAAGGGGCAAAAGTGAATATGGCTAATAAGTTAGGGATAAGAGCACTAATGCTAGCAGCAAGAGAAGGGCATAAAGAAGTGTGTGAGATGTTGTTAAATAAAGAAGCAGAAGTGGATGCAACTTGCTCAGAAGGATATACAGCATTAATGTTAGCAGCAAGAGAAGGACATGAAGAGGTATGTGAATTGTTTTTAGATTGGGGAGCAAAAGTAAATTTTACAAGTGACAAAATCGATGAAATGCCTACCTTAAAATTTACTGATTTAACAACATCATTTAGTTATTTAATTCATGAATTTTATGAAAATCCAAATCCATTTGATAAATTTTATGCAAATATAATAAAAAAGGGTGAATGGAATGCATTAATGCTAGCGGCAAAGCATGGAAATTTGAAGGTATGTATGTTATTGATAGATAGAGGAGCAGAAATAAACATATCAGATAAGTATGGAATTAGTCCTTTAATGTTAGCGGCTCTATATAAACAAAGAAAAATTTGTGATTTATTAATAGGCAAAGGAGCTGAAATAAATGCAGTGACTCATAATGGGTGGACAGCATTGCTTTTAGCAGCTATGAATGGTAACAAGGAAGTGTGTGAATTATTACTGAAAAGAGGGGCTTATTTAGAGAAAAATAAATTTTATAAAGAAGTATTGACTTCTATGATGGATAAAGAAGTATTGACTCCTACGCTGGATAATGAATATAGAGACATTTATGATATTTTAGCAAAGGAAGCAATAAAGACAGTTGTCAAAAATCAATCTGGGTATGACAGTGAATTGAGGAATTCAGCAATGTTTGGTTCTAGGGAAAGATGTGAGTTTTTATTGAATGAAGGAGCAAATGTGGATTTTGAAGAAGATGGGGTGACATCATTAATGCTAGCAGCAAAGGGTGGTTATAGTGACATTTGTGAGTTATTACTGGATAAAGGAGCGGAAATAAATTCAGTAGACAATAATGGTGAAACAGCACTGATGTATGCAGTCTCAAAGAGTAGAGTAGGTGTGTGTAAGTTGCTATTAGAAAAAGGAGCAGAGGTAGATACAGTAGATAATAATGGTAAAACAGTACTAATGCATGTGTCGCCCGGTAATTGCACGAATGTTTGGTCACTTTTAGATATTTATAACTTACTTATAGAAAAAGGGGCAAGAGTAGATGCAGTAGACAATGATGGTAAAACGGTATTGATGTATGCTACCACAAGTGGACATGAAGAAGTGTATGAATTATTGTTAGAAAAAGGAGCAGCAATAGATGCGACAGACAATAATGGGCGAGGGGCCTTAATTTATTTAGTAGATTTTAGTAAAGAGCCTATTTATATATTTGAAGATTTTAACCGTGTTGATACGTGCAAATTACTGTTAGAAAGAGGGGTGCGAGTAGATTCAATGGACAATGATAAGAGAACAGTATTAATGTATGCTGCTCAAAATGGATATAAAGAAGTATGTGAACTTCTAGTGGAAAGAGGAGCGAAAATAGATGCAAAAGATGAGGAGGGTTTGAGACCATTGATGTATGCGGCCTGGAAGAAGAGAACATTTGTATGTAGACTGCTACTAGAAGCAGGAGCAAAAGTAGACTCATCAAGTAAATATGGATTGAGAGCGCTGATGTTAGCAGCGCAAAGTGGTTGCAAAGAGATATGTGAATTATTACTAGAAAAAGAAGCATCTATTGAAGCATCTGAAGTATCTGAAGTATCTGAAGCATCTATTGAAGCATCTATTAAAGCATCTATCAATAAGATAGATTTAAATAAAAGGGTAGCTTTGATGTATGCAGCCCAAAATGGTCATGAAGAAATATGTGAATTTCTGATAGATAAAGGTGCAGACATTAATATAATAGACCTGGAGGGAAAAGGAGTGTTAATGCTAAGTTCAGAGAAAGGGCACAGGGGAGTGTGTGAATTATTAATAGAAAGAGGGGCTAAAGTAGATTTAGCAGATAAATATGGTAAAAGAGCACTAATGTTCGCTTCAGAAAATGGCCATAGAGAGGTATGTAGGCTGTTACTTGAGAGAGGTGCTGAAGTGAATGTTCAGGATTATAATGGGTGGGGAGCACTAACTTATTCGGCATGTGGAGGACATGAAAGAATTTGTGAGTTATTTTTAGAAGCAGGTGCGGAGGTAAATGCAGTAGATGTCCATGGAAGTAAAGCAATTAACTATATAATGCCTAATCATGAACACATTATTGAGACACTTGTTAGTTACGGATCTGATTTCGATTGTAGTGGCCGTAATTTAGATGGATCTTCAATTATTAGAAAGTTAAAACAACGTAAAGAGAGAATTTTGCATTTAGACTATCTTTCAGAAAAGAAAGCAAGATTACTTAGTCTTATCAAAATTATAGAGAGAAAAATTATAAAAAAAGAAGGTATCAGAGAAATTTTAGAGAATGCAAAAAAGAAAAGAATCAATAATAATTTAAGTGGTAATTGGAAAGCTACAATAGATCAACTAGTACATATTGTCAGAAACAATGAAGGAGCTAATTTAGATGAGGTAGCTGAGAATGACAGAATTGAAAGATTATTAATTAGAAATTATTTTATGAAAGGAATGATAGATATGGGTGAAAGATTTAATAATAATTAATAGCAAAAGTTATAATTGATTAAGACAACATTCAGGCAGTTAGGTTAAATGTGACTAAGGGATATTTAGGGAAATGTATGATATGTTGTAGATTTAGGTAATCAGAGGGGAAGTGAAAATTAGACTTTAGAGAGTGTTGAGGTATTTAGAAATATGAGCCCAGACCAGGAGATTTAAAGGGGGAAATGAGAATTGACCGGGCAGTTACAAAACATACGCTTAATTCATTCATCAACAAAGAGTTAGGCAGGTTAGAAAGCTTAAGTATAATAAAGAAGTTGTTGAATGAAAGTAGCATAAATTTAGTGGACTTAGCAGTACTTAAAGAGAAAAAAGAAAATTAGAACTAGTATTTAAGGAGAAGAGAACTTGGAATGAAGAAATAGAGATTGACAATATTATACAAAGAGATAATGGATGGAAGAGACAAACTAAGAGAAGTGGTAGAAAAATATAAGAAAGAGGAAAGAAATTTAACCGATTATAGTAGTGCAGCTTAATAAATAATAATAATAATTAATATTTGTAATAGATAAGGATATAAAAAAGAAGAACTTTATAACAAAAAGTTAACTATTCTCATTTTAGTTGATAAAATGGCATGAGATACAAGTTCATCTAGATGTATCATAAGATATAGATGAATTTCTGAAGATAAAAGAAGATTATATAAAAAATTGATGATAAAATTTTGAAGATAAAGATAGTGTACAGAAGAGACACAATGTATAATGTATTTGATTACAAATTTTCTTTTGCCAATTTTATAGACAAAGGTGATGATGAATAAATTTATAATAACTAGTAGACAAAATCCTAAATTCAAACTTCTCAAAAGGTTGACTACCAAGAAAGGTCGATCCAAAGAGGGTCTGTTTTTAGCTGAAGGTAAGAAATTTTTACAATTGCCTTCTGTGGATAGGTTCTATCTTGAAGGCTTAGAATTTGATGGGACGCCTTTATCAAAAGAGTTGTTTTTAGAAATATCAGCTTTAGATAATTCAGAAGGTGTTATCTCTTTATTCAGTTTTGATTATTGCAATTTGGATGAAATGCCTGATAGGGTAGTAATTTTAGACGGAGTTCAAAACCCTAATAATTTAGGGTCGATAGCTAGGAATATGAAGGCTTTTGGTTTTAAAGGTCTTATATTAACTAAAAAATGTTGTGATCCTTTTGGGCCTAAGTCTGTTAGAGCAAGCATGGGTGCAGTAATGGATTTAAAGATATGCAGAATAGGGGATGAGAATTTAGTTGAATTAAGTGAAAAATACAGATTATTTGCTGCTGATTCTAATTCTACTTCTAATAATTTAGAATCTTTGAGTATAGAGGGGAATATAGGGCTAATATTTGGGAATGAAAGCAATGGAATTTCAGAAAAATTTCTTGCTATATCTGATAGTATAAAGATAGATACAGATATAGATTCACTGAATGTAGCAGTTGCATCTGGTATTTTGTTATATATCCTGTATAACAAATAAATTTGCTGTCTTTATCTTTCATGTGGTAAAATCCCTGATAGAGGGGTTATCATGTTTTTAAATTATTTAGGTAGGCTTTTTTTAGGGGTAGTACTATTCGGATCTCTTTGGTTTGCATTTTCTATGATGTCCAGCTTAGTTAATTTTATAGGAAGTGAAATTATTTGGCCTGCATCTCCAATGGCTTACTTTACCTTAAGTACGATTGTTGTGTTATTGTTTGTATTTCTTGCTTACAAGGCGTTCAGCAGAGGTAGAATGTTTTCAGCTGCTTTCCATCAATTTATTGCACTATCTGTTCTTGTTGCTGCTTTTGGTGAAGCTATGCCTTACGGCATATATGTTATCTCTTTAGGTGTTGTTAATATATATGTACTAGCTTTAATATTGTGGGGTGTATTGAAAATTTTGAGAGAAGATTAACAATTTATTTCTTAGATTGAAGATTTGGGTACTTATCAATCTTTAAAAATTCGTGCTAGAATGTTTTTATTAGTCGCTATACTAGGAATTTTATTAGTTTGTTTTTATTTTCCTGGCCTAGCTTTTTTGTATTTATATGGTTTGTGATTATTTTTTTCTCTAATGCCTAATAAGCTGACTTATTGGTAAAAGGGGAGCCTGTTTTGTGAAGGAGAGGACATGATTTTTATTGGCTTATATTCAGTTTTAATGACTGTTTTAGGGATTTTTTTGTTTATTGCTTTATTAGTGATTTTAGCAGTTCCAATGGCGCTTTTTCAAATTTTACCCGTATTTGTCAGTTTTACTATTTTACTTTTTTTATTGTGGTCTTTTGGATTTATGAAGAAGCGATACAAAATAGTAGATAGCAGTGCTTTTGTTGATGGTAGGATAATAGATTTAGTTCAAAGAGGCTTTTTAGAAGGTCCGTTCTTGATACCTAAGTTTATCATAAGAGAACTGCATAGGCTTTCTGATTCTAGTAATCATCAAAGAAGAGCTAAGGGTAGAAGAGCTTTAGATAATGTTACAAAGCTTCAAAATATGAAAGGAGTTGTTGTAAAGGTAGATAAGGCTGATTACAGAATTAGAGATGTTGATACTAAGCTGGTTAAGCTATCCAAAAAAAGAAAAGCTATTTTGGTTACAACAGATTTCAATTTGAGTAAAGTTGCTGAAATAGAATCAATAAGAGTGATTAACTTAAATACTCTATCAAATACATTTAAAAAGATAATACTTCCTAATGAAGAACTTGAGATAGAATTACTGAAAAAAGGTGACAAAGAAGATCAAGCGGTAGGTTATTTGGATGATGGTACTATGGTCGTAGTTTTTAATGCAGCCTCTAAAATAGGTGAGAAAGTCAAAATTATCACTACGATTACGTATCCTACACAAGCTGGTAGGATAGTTTTTGGAAAGCTAAAATGATAGCGATTTACAATACACTTTCTGGTGAAAAAGAGATAGTTCGTTTAGGAGATGAGGTTAAGTTTTATCTCTGTGGTCCTACTGTATACAGCTACATACATTTAGGTAATGCTCGTCCTTTAGTTTTTTTTGATTCGGTTGTTAGATATCTTTCAATAGATCATAAAGTTATATTCATACAAAATTTTACAGACATAGATGACAAGATAATAAAAAAAGCTGAAAAAGAGGGTATTAGCATAAAAGAAGTAGCTGAAAAATATATAAAAGAGTATTACAAAGATGTTGAAGAGCTTAATATTCGAAAGCCTGATATTGCTCCTAAAGCTACTGAATATATTGAAGATATGATCAAGTACATTGAACAATTGATAAAAGAGGGTTTTGCTTATACTACTTCTTCAGGTGTCTATTTTGATACTTCTAAATTTGATGATTATGGTAAATTGTCTAAAAGATTCCTTCCTAAAAGTAGAGAAGATGATTTTGCTCTTTGGAAGTACAGTGGAGAGATAGGGTGGGAAGCTTCTTTCGGAAGAGGTAGGCCTGGCTGGCATATTGAATGCTCTACTATGATAGGTAGTACTGTTGGCAATGTAGATATCCATGCTGGAGGCCAAGATCTTATATTTCCTCATCATGAAAATGAAATAGCTCAACACGAATCTATAAACTGTACACCTTTGGCAAAATATTGGATGCATAATAGTTTTATAAAAATTAATAACAAAAAAATGTCTAAATCAGATGGGAATATTATTAGGGTTAGGGACATTTTAGCAAAATATAGTGGTAATGTGTTGAGATTTTTCATACTGTCAACTCACTATAGAAAGCCTATATCTTTTAATGAAGATTCCTTAGATGTTGCAGAGAAGGGCTTCAAAAAATTAGTTAATTTTTTATCAAATCACTTTATTTTGGATGGTAGAAATGATTTTTCTGAATGTGTTAAAGAGTTTGTGTTAAATTTTCATTCCAGTATGCAAGATGATTTTAACACTCAAGGTGCTATATCTTCTGTGTTTAAAATTATTAATAAATTCAATTCTACAGATGATATTTCTCAGGATAGTTATGAATTTATGAGGAAAGAAATTATTAAATCTTTAAGAATTTTAGGATTTAACATAGAAGAAGATAATGATAAAGCAGTAACTGAATTAGCTAAAAATAGATTAGAAATGAAGTTGAAGAAGAATTATAATGAAGCTGATTTAATCAGAAAGAGACTTTTAGAAATGGGAGTAGAGGTTAAGGATGGACAGAAACCGTCTTGGAAAAGAAAGTAGTTACTTAAAAAGTCTACTTAACTCTAGAGAAGAGGGAGCCATATCAATATTTGGGTCAAAAGATGATTTTTTTGAACTAATTAAAGATATGGAGTTTGATATATTCGATTTGGATAATAATGTAAGTGTAGCAAAAGTTAGAGAAGTTATAAATGAGTGTATGAAAAGTAGTCATAAAAAGAAGATGGTTGTAATAGACAAGGCACATCTTGTTAGCCCCGAAGTCTATAATACTGCTCTCAAATCTGTTGAAGAGCCAATAGGAACTTTTTATATTTTTATATCCACAGCATCTCTTCCTTCTACTATAAAATCAAGGTTAATAGAAATTAATTTAAGTAACAAAGATGAGAAGATGAGTCATGATTCATCCATTACTTTTGGTACAAAAGATCTTGAACAAAATACAGAATATGTTTTAGAGTGGCTTTTAGAGTATTCTTTGAAAAAAAACAGACAAATTCTTGAGAAAATTTTGGTAATAAAAGGGTACTTTAAATTAGGTATTAAAGTTGATTCTATTTTAATGGCAATACTCCATAAAGAGGGCTTTCTTAAGTTGATAGATTGATTTTTTTGTGCTAGAATCTGAACTGTATGTTAAGTTATACGGCGACGTAGCCAAGTGGTAAGGCCGAAGTCTGCAACACTTCTATCAGCGGTTCGATTCCGCTCGTCGCCTCCAGGTAACTGTTTTAAATGAGCAAAACTTTTTGAAAAAATAATAGGAGAAAATATGAAAAAAATTTTTAAGATTGCTATATTAGCAGCTTCAATATCAGCTCCAGCTTTTGCTGATTGGGATGTTGAGTTTGCTGGTTCAGCTAGTGCTTACAGTTTTGACAGAAGTGTTACAACAACTGATAATTCTCAAAGCCCTGCTGTTAATACTATAGTTTCAAAATCTGGTTTTTTACAAGATTTTGGTGCTCGTATTTCTGCGAACTACTTAGTAGCTGAGGATGTTTACGTAGGTATTTCAACAGGAGTTCAATATGATCTAGAATTTGCTGGAGATGTTTCTAAGCAAATTGGTACGGCTTCTGCTAGTGAAGGAGCTGTTTTGGATGAGGACAAGAAGGGATCTTCTTATCTTACAATTCCTGTTAAGGCGAATATAAAGTATGACATAGCGGAAGTTGCAGATAATACAAATATATATTTTACAATTAGACCAGGGTTTTCTTACAGTATGGACATAACATCAAATGCTCCAACTGGTTATCAAGCTAGTCCTTTTGGATTTTTGATTGATGCAGGTTTAGGAGTTGAGTTTTATGGTGCTCAGCTTGAAGCTTTCTATGCTGGACAGTTTTTGAGTGGCTACTCACAAGAAGTTGCTAACTCTGATCCAGTTAAATACAACACAAAAGCCTACTCTAACCATGGAATATGTGTTTCATTAGGATACAGACTGAAAGACATAATTTAGTTTCAGTCTATAGTTTAAGGGGCAAGACGTATCTGATTTAAGTTTTGCTTTTTGAAGATAGCTACTTTCGAAGGAAGAGATTTTCTCTTCCTTTTCATGATTATATAAGGGGAAGTGAAATGAAAAAGTTTTTTGGCTACTCTATTCATGAAGGGATCTGTTCTGGTCAGGTTGCTGTCTTGAAAAATGATGAATACAGATTGAATTTTTCTTCTATTGAAGAAGAGGAATTGAAATTAGAGAATGCAATTTCACGATTAAGAACCAAGCTAACTTCCTTATTAGACTCATTAAGAAAAAAAGATCTCAAAAATATTAATATATTACAAATTAATTTAATGATTTTAGAAGATAGAGATTTAATTAATGAAATAAAATCTCATATACGAAATGAAAAAAGCTTGCTAGATAGTTTGAATAAGGTTTCTAAAAAATATTTTGAAGATACCTCTTCAAGAAATTATACAAATTTTTTAGATGTATGTAGAAGTATATTAGATGAGGTAGTAGACAGAAAAATTGATTATAGTGCTTTAAATAATAAGATTGTTGTTACTGACAATTTGCATGTTACACAATTGTTAGAATTTGCGGATCAAGGAATAAGCATAAAAGGACTTGTGCTGATTTCTGGATCCAGAAATTCACATCTAGCTATAGTTATCAAATCACTAGGAATACCATCTATAACTGGTGTAGATATTCCAATCTCTTTTTCATCTGATAATTGTTATGCAATTTTAGATAGCAGAGTTGGATTTGAAAATATAATTCTTAACCCAAGTGATGAGGTAAAAACATTTTATTTAGCCATTTTAGAAAAATCTATGTCAGATAGTAAAAGACTTGATTATTTTAGAGATAAAGAGGCTATCACCAAAAATAATGAGAAAGTAAACTTAGGAGCAAGTCTAGTTTCTACTACAAAATTAGAAAAGATAGAGGGGATATACTTTGATGAGTTAGGTTTAATGAGAACAGAATTTTTATTTGCAGGTAGGGATATCTTTCCTAATCAAGACGAACAATTGGAGGTTCTTAAAAGTGTTCTTCCATATTTTGAAGGTAAATGTGTGAATATAAGGCTTTTTGATTTAGGTTCTGAGAAATATCTATACAATTTGCCCATATCTCAATTAGATGAATCTTCGCTTGGTATAAGAGGGACAAGGTTTTTATTAAATAACACTAATTTACTTAAGAGTCAGTTAAAAGCTATATTACGATTTTCTTATTTTATAAATGTTACTGTTGTATATCCATTTGTTACTAATTTGTCGGAAATTATACAGATGAATAAAATATTAGAGAAATGCAAAGAGGAATTAGCAAGTGATAATTTTAAATTTGATGAAGAAATTAAGGTAGGATGCTTAATAGAGACTCCAGCTTCTGCAGTCATGTCTGATCAAATAATAGATTTGGTAGACAAGGTTATGCTAGGAGTTAATGACCTAACACAACACACACTTGCTTGTAGTAGATTTAACATAAATCTTGAGTATATGTATGACTTTTTTGACTCTTCAGTCTTTAGGCTTATAAAAAAGACTTTAGACAATGCTAATGATAAAGGTAAATCCGCAATAGTTTGTGGTGAAATATGTAACAGTGAAATAGGAGTAGCCGCTCTGCTAATATTAGGGGCTAGGAGTATAGCTACTTCTTGGAATTATTCATCAAAAATAAAAAAATTAATTTCTAAAATAGACTTAACAAATACTGAGGAAATAAGAAATTATATCATCAATTCTGGTAGTGCGGAAACAAATAAGAGCATAATTAGTATGTTTTTAAATGATATGCCATAAAAAATTTCACTGACTGTTCTTGTGATAAAAATTATGATACAATGATTGAGTAGAATTTTATATTACAAGGGGGTCTTATGCACTTTTCTGAATTTGTTGTTAAGTCTAGGCTTGGTATACATACTGGTCCTGCTGCTTTTTTGGCGAGATTAGCTTCTACCTTTGATTCAGATATTAATTTTAAAGTAGGATCTAGGAATGTGAATGGTAAGAGTGCTATTCAAATTTTGTCTCTTGCTGTATCAAGAGGACAGAAGCTTACTATAAGTGCTGATGGAAGTGATTCTAAAGTTGCTATCTCTAAAATAGTAGAATTTTTAAGCGCAAACTACTAGTTATTAGTTAGAGGAAAATTTTACTTAAGAATTTATAGATTTTCATGATAGAATTTTTTATATGAAAGCTAATGTTAATCTTCTTAGGCCAAATCAGTTTAATGATTATATAGGCCAAAATAAACTTAAGGAGAAACTCGCTATATTGATAGAGTCAGCTCAAAATAGGGAGGACTCATTGGATCACATACTATTATATGGTCCTCCAGGTTTAGGGAAAACCACTATAGCTAGAGTTATATCCAATAATTTACAATCTAATATGAGAACTACTTCAGGACCTGTTATAGACAGAGTTGGTGATATGGCATCGATATTAATGTCATTGAAGGATAGAGACATTCTATTTATAGATGAAATTCATAGGCTAAATAGAGCTGTTGAAGAGCTTCTTTATTCTGCAATGGAAGATAGAAAATTAGATCTAGTTATAGGTAAAGGTCCAACTGCAAAATCCGTAGAGATCAACTTAGCTAAGTTTACTCTAATTGGAGCAACAACTAATGCAAGTCTATTAACAGCTCCACTTAGAGATAGATTTGGTTTTGTTCACAGATTAGAATATTATGGCGATGAGGATCTATTTGAAATAGTTAAAAGAAATTCTAAAATTTTTGATTTGAATATACTAGATTCTGCAGCTATTAACATTTCCAAAATAAGTAGAGGGACTCCTAGAATAGCTAACAGATTTTTGAAGAGAATAAGAGATTTTGTAGATGTTAATGGTGTAAAAGAAGTAAATGAAAAAACAGTTGATAGAGTCTTACATATGATGGATGTGGATAATCTAGGTTTGGAATCAATAGAGAGAGATATTCTTAAAATTATAGTTGATAGATATTCTGGAGGTCCTGTTGGCATAGAGGCTATAGCAACTGTTTTAGGTGAAAATAGAAAGAGTTTAGAGAGCATACACGAGCCCTATTTAGTAAAGCTAGGATTGATGGAAAGAACAAGAAAAGGAAGAAAAATAACAGAAAAGGGTTACAAACATATAAAAGACATCTCAAAAAAGAGTTAAAGTTAGGAGGGACCATTTGAGGCTATATACTTTTTTTGCTGAAATTCAAGAAGACAAGGCAAGTATAGATGATAGAAAAGAGATTAATCACCTCAAAAACGTATTAAGATTGAAAAAGGGAACGTTAGTGAGACTGATAGATGGAAAATACGAATATAAGGCCAAAATAGAGATTCTTAATTCAAAACAGGTATCTTTGAGTATTATTGAAAAAAGTGTCGATATATACTCTTTATCAAAGCCAATAGATGTATTTTTTTGTATAACAAAACAATCTTCTATTTCTGAAGCTGTTAAGCATTTAACAGAGATAGGTGTATCAGCTTTTTTTCCAACTTTAAGTAGGTTTTCATTTAAGAGCCCTAATACAGACAAGCTCTCCAGTATTTCTAGGGAATCATCAAAGCAATGTTTAGCTGTTAAGAGCATGAAGATAGAAAAAAGTGTTAAAATAGAAGAGATAAATTTTGACAATTATGACCTGTTTATATTTGCAAAAGAGAGAGACGGTTCAAAGGCAATTTCACAGATTAGCAATCTCATAGGTAATGCTCATAAAATAGCTTTCATAATTGGTCCAGAAGGTGGATTTAGTAGAGAAGAAAAAAGTTTTTTAGAAAAGAAAGCTATACCCATAAGCTTGGGAGATAGAATTTACAGATCAGAGACAGCAGCAGTTGCAGTTGCAAGTTTAATAAAGGAATTTTTATGAAAAAAGTAGCATTTTATACATTAGGATGTAGAGTCAATCAATATGAAACAGAGAGTATCAAAAAACAGTTTGCCGAAAGAGGATATGAAGTAGTCCCTTTTGACAGCTTTGCGGATGTTTATGTAGTTAATACATGTACAGTAACTAGCATAGCCGACAAGAAAAATAGAAACATGCTTAGAAGACCAAAGAAGATAAATTCAAATTCCATAGTTGTTGCTACTGGTTGTTATGCTCAGACTAATCATAGAGATTTAGCAAAGATGAGTGATGTAGACTTGATAGTGGGTCAAAAACAGAAGGGATCTATAGCAAATTTAGTTGAAGATTTTTCCTTATATGAAGGAAAAAGAAAGTCATTTGTGGGTAATGTGTTCAAGTATGAAAATTATTCTGAAATAGATTTTGCTGGTCTACGTGATCTAGACAAAGCCTTTTTGAAAATTCAGGATGGGTGTGACAGATTTTGCTCTTTTTGTAAAATTCCTTTTGCTAGAGGACAAAAGAGAAGTAGAAATTTGCATTCTATTCTACAAGAGTGTAAAATGCTAGTAGAAGAAGGATTTAAAGAGATAGTACTAATAGGCATACATTTGGGTGCCTATGGGGAGGATTTAGAAGAGTCGTGCTCTTTGGATGATGTAGTAGAAAAATTACTGGAAATTGAAGGGCTAGAAAGATTACGTATCAGCTCTATATATCCAGATACAGTTACTGACAGGTTTGTTGAACTGATGCAACATCCAAAGCTCATGCCTCATCTACATGTCTCAATTCAGTCAGCTGATGACAATGTTTTGAAGTTGATGAATAGGAGATATGATAGCTCTTTAATGTATGAAGTTTTCAATAAATTAAAGAGTAAAGTGAGAGATGTAGCTTTTACTGGTGACATTATAGTAGGGTTTCCTGGTGAAGATGAAAATGCCTTTATTAATACATTTAATTTTGTAAAGGAGTTTAATTTTTCAGATCTTCACATTTTCCCTTATTCTGATAGGGAAAGAACAGTTGCTAAGAGTTTGCCTAATAAGGTAGATAATATAGTTAAATATGAGAGATTTAAACGATTGAATCTGCTAAGAAAAAGCTCTCAAAATAGCTTTATGAAGAGATTTTTAGGCAAGAAAATGAAAATTTTAATAGAATCAGAGAGAAAAGATTCAGCAAAGGGTTATACAGAAAATTTTTTAAGGGCAGCTGTTGATACTAAAGCTAAATCAGGCTCTATTATAGAATTTGTACCAGAGTACATCGTAAACGGTATTTTTTACGGTAGAGAACTTTAAAAAAAGAAAGTAGGTAATATAAATGTTGTGGAGTAGAAGAAAAGCTAATAGTAGGGCTCAAGATGAGAATGAGAGTTCTAACACAAAAAAAGAGGAGCAAAAAGTGGAAACTAAAAAAGAGTCTCCTCACAGAAAAGATGAGAATAATAAGACTAGTGAGAGAAAAAGAGATTACTCAAAAAGAAGACCAAAAACAAATGTTAATAAGGTAGCTGTTGAGTCAAAACTTAAAGTTATTCCTTTAGGTGGACTTGATGAAATTGGTAAAAATTGTGCTGTGATCCAGTATGATAATGAAATGATAATAATAGATCTAGGTCTAGCTTTCCCTGATGAAACTATGCCTGGTATAGATTTGGTTATACCGGATTTTAGCTATGTTTACAAAAATATAGATAAGCTTAAAGCTATAATAATAACTCATGGCCATGAAGACCATATAGGAGCTGTATCTCACTTTTATAGAGGTTCACCAAAAAAGAATATCCCTCTGTATAGCAGTAAGTTTACAAATGGGATACTAAAAGAGAAGCTTAAAGAGAAATTTAGAGGCAAAAAATTTGATTTAAGAGACGTAGATTCAAGAGATATGATTCACGTAGGTAAAAACATAGCAGTTGAATTTGTAAGAATAACTCACAGTATACCTGATGCTTTTGTAGTTGCTGTGCATACTCCTGAAGGAACTGTAGTTCATACTGGAGATTACAAATTTGATCTGTCCCCTGTAGATGGGAAACATGTTGATTTTTACAAACTTGCGGAACTTGGAGAGAAAGGTACTCTTTTACTACTGTCTGATAGTACTAATGCTAATAAGGAAGGATTTACTCCCTCTGAAATATCAGTAGTAAGATCCTTCAGAGATGTGCTTCACAAAGCAAAAGGAAGGGTAATATGCGCTGTTTTCTCTTCTCATGCTCATAGAGTTCAAGAGATGGTTAAAGTTGGTACTGAATTCGGTAGAAAGACAGCTTTAGATGGAAGAAGTATGCATAGAACATTTAATGTTGGGCAAGATGTAGGGTCTGTTGTTATTCCTGATGATAGCATAGTACCTCTCTCTCAGGCTCCTGGCTTACCAGAAGATCAAATATTAATAGTGTGTACCGGAACTCAAGGTGAATTAATGTCAGCAATGAGTAGAGCTGCAAGAGGGCAACACAAGGATATTAAAATAGAAGAAGGTGATGTTGTTGTAATGTCAGCGAACTCTATTCCTGGTAACGAAGTCTACATAGGTAGAGTAGTTAATCAACTTGTGAAGAGAGGAGCTCAAGTATATAAGCATGGAGAAAAAGGTCTTCATGTGTCTGGACATGGTTGCAGAGGAGATATAGCCTTAATGTTAAATCTGATTAAGCCTAAATTTTTCATGCCTGTTCATGGAGAGTATGTACATCTAACAGGAAGTAAAGCCTTGGCAGTAGATGTTGGTATGAAGCCAGAAGATATTATTATAACTAAAAATGGTGACATTGTCTCAGTAAACAAAAACGGTATAGCGATAACTGGGGAAGTAGAATCAGGAAATGTTTTAGTCGATAATAATAATTCAAATAGTGTAGCCACAGCTACTATCAAGGATAGAAATATGATGGCTAAGGATGGTCTTATTGTTATTCATGTTTTAATTAATGTTAGATCAAGAAAGATAAATGGCCAACCAGACATAATTTCAAAGGGTTTTGGCTCTCAAAATGTGATAAGGGATTTGGGTAAAGACATTGTGATTAACTTCTCTGATAAGAAGATAAATGATGTATTTGCCTTTAAAAAGGATCTCAGAGATTACTGCATTAAGGAGATTAAAAGAAAAGCCTCTAAAGAGCCTATGATAATTCCAATAATTGCTACAGTTTAATTTAAATAGGCCCCTAACCGGGCCTATTTTTTGGTACAATATAATAATATGAAGTTAATAATTTTGTTATTTTTTATTTTTAATTCAGTCTCTTTTGCTAATAAAGCTTCTAAAGAAATTGGTATGTTCTATGATTACAATATGTCTTCATTTGCTAATTCTAAAAATATGATATCTGTTTCTAACGCATCTTCTTTAATTTTTAATAAATTTCAAAGTGATAATTTTTTTGTCAGATGTATGCTTTATAATTTATCTTCCACAGTAGCTCATTTGTCAGGCATATTGTTTCATGAATCTGGCCATAGAGGTGCTATAAGAGAGTTAGATGGGAAAGTCAAATATTTTGGATTAGTTAAGCCTAAATCTTACTTAACCTCCTCTTTGATTTCTTTGATTCCTGGTGCTTTTTTCCCTGTATCTGGACTAACTATTGGTTGGGTTCCAGGTAATAGTAAAGGAAGTGATTATTGGTTAGATAACTATCTACTAGTTAACGTAGCCGGTAATTCTACTACAAATTACTGTTTGGAAGAGAGTGTGCTTGATGCTTTTGGTGATGATATAGATATTCATAAGCTAAATTTTATGAAAATAAATGTCTCAGAATTTATGGGATACGCAATTGCTGACCACTATTTTGGAAATGGGGCAGGTGATTTTGACAAATGGCAAAGACATTTAAAGGCAAGGTACTACTCTCATTTTATTGAAGGTGATTTTGACTGGAATAGAATTGATGACATTAACTTTATTAACCTTAAAGAAGTTGTATATTCTAGCATAGCATTTTATTCTCTAAATCCAATAGTATGGATGTTTGCTAAAGGAATGTTTAACTACCTAATTTTTGGTGAAGAGAATGTAGAGTGGTTTTATTTGTCTATAAATAGAGTGAAATATATGCCGTTTTTAAAAAATGAGCTAACTCCTTTTGGCTTAGAATATAGTTTGGTAAATGTGATCAATTACCTAGATAAATCATTTTTAATTACTTTTGCTTTTACCAAAGATCCTTTATCCAATCTTTTGTACAGGCTAGATTTTAGAAGCAATAGATTGATAAAAAATGATAATTTAGTTTTAGATCTTAGAGCTGCTATTAGTAGGCAAGATGCTATTGAATCGCATAATGATCTAAATAATTTGAGAATGGGCTATATATTTGGCTTTAATTTAAAAACTAAAATAAAATGTTTTAATATACATTTTGATTACTATTACAAAAATAGATCATTCTTTCCTGCTTTGCCCTATCTTAAAGGGAATTATTTTGTTTTTGGGGTCTCTTTTGATGGATAAAAAAGTCTTTTATTTGGCAATAATAGAAAATAATGGTATGCTTTTTTAGTTAAAATATAAAGACAATGGAGGGCTGGTTAGTGAAAATATTTATTGATATTCTTTCAAATAAAATAGTTTATCCATCTATTATTACTACTATCTCTGCTCAGGTATTGAAATTTTTGATTGATTTTTATAGAAATAAAAGAATAAACTGGCGATCTGTTTTTAGTATGGGTGGTATGCCTAGTAGTCATTCAGCTTCTGTTTCAGCACTAGCAACCTCTCTCTCTAGATATGAACCAGATGGTGTGTTCTCATTAGGGTTTGGCTCCAGTTTAGTTTTTGCACTTATTGTTATGTATGATGCAGCTGGAATTAGAAGAAGTGCTGGACAACAAGCAGTGGTTATTAACAAAGTTGTTGATAAGCTTGAAGATGAGAGTGGAAAAAAAATAATAAAAAATAATCTAAAAGAGGTTTTAGGTCACACCCCCATAGAAGTGTTAATGGGTGCAGTTTTTGGATTTCTTGTCTCTTGGTTTATATGCTATGTCCTTGATCCGATTAGATAAGTTTATATCTCAAAAAGAAGGCATAAGCAGAGAGAGAGCGGCTATCTTGATAAAAGAGGGAGCTGTTAAGATAGATGGGAAGTCAGTTACGAAATTGTCTTTTATGGTTAGCCAAGATAAAAATATTGAAGTTAACAATAATATAAGCTATGTTGGGAGAGGCTATATTAAGATAGAAAAGGCACACTCTACATTTAAGTTGAAAATTAAAAATGCATGTGTACTTGATGTTGGATCTTCAACAGGTGGATTTACACAATTCCTACTGGAGCATGGAGCTATGGTTGATGCTGTTGATGTAGGGAAAAATCAAATGGATATTACCTTAAGAAATAACTCAAAAGTTAGACTTTTTGAAGAGACTAATATAAAAGATTTCTATCCTGATAAAAAGTATGATCTCATAGTAGTAGATCTATCTTTTATATCATTAACAAAAGTAGCTACTCATATTTCTAATCTTTTAAAAGAGAATGGTGAAATTTTTGCTTTAATAAAACCTCAATTTGAATTAGGAAATCGGGTTATTGGAAAAAAGGGAATTGTTAAAGATAAACAATTAATTATGAAAGCAGTCATGTTTGTTATAGAATCTTTTAACAGAGAGAAATTATTTTTGAAAAATATAGATATTTCTCCAATACAGGGCAAGAAAGGCAACTATGAAATTTTATCTCTTTTTTCTAGAAATGGGGATGGCAATACTACAATAAATGATGTAGAATCTAAATTAGGAGTGTTATTATGAAAAGATTTTTATTGCTTTCTCTACTGTTCAGCTCATTTATTACCTGTGGAAATAAGAAAGAAGCTAAAACAAGTTCAAGTTCAGAACGCCATTTAAGTTCAGATGTTGATTTTAAATATATATTAAGTATAGCGAAGGTGATGAATACCATTAAAAATAGCTATGTAAAAGAAGAAAAGAGTGAGAAAGATCTATTCGAAGCTGCTATAAAAGGTATGATGTCTAGCTTGAGTGATCCTTACTCTTACTATGTATCAAGGGAAGATCTAGATTCAATGTGTAAAGAGTATATAGAAGGCTCTTTTGATGGTGGTATAGGTGTGTTAATGCTTAAATTTACAGATAGTGATTCTATAATAGTCGTAGAGGTTTTACAAGGTAGTCCAGCTGAAAAGGCAGGTTTAAAAAGAGGTGACAAGATAGTGAAAATTGATAATCAAACTCTTGAAGGGAAAAAGAGCAAGGATTGTGTAGAAATTATAAAAGGTAAAGAGAATACTTATGTAACATTATCTATAAGGAAAAAAGATGGTAGTGTTACTAAATCTAAGCTTAGAAGATCAAAAATAGAGATAGATAATGTTAAGGGTGAAATGCTAGAAGATAACATAGGAATAATCTATCTTAATAAATTTTCAGGTAAAGTTGCTGAAAAAACACGAAAGATATTTTCTGATTTAAAGAAAAATGGTGCAGCATATATTATTCTTGATTTAAGGGACAATCCTGGAGGAACTTTAGAAGAGGCCATAGCAGTTTCATCAATATTCACTAAGAAAGATCCAATAGTTATTCAAGAATCTAAAGAAGAAAAGAAAGTATTTGGTAGCTTGGGTGAATCTGATGAATCTATTCCTCTGGTTGTTTTGATAAACAATGGAAGTGCATCAGGTTCTGAAATAGTTGCTGCATGCCTGAAAAGTCATAAAAGAGCTATCTTAATGGGAGAGAAGACTTATGGTAAAGGTAGTGTTCAAGCAGTAGCTCCTATATCTAGTGAAGATCCAGATAAGGGAGCAATAAAATTGACTATAGCTAAGTTTCTTGGACCTAAAGATGAGATTATAGATGGTAAGGGAGTTGAACCTCATATATGTATAGGACAGGATAGTAGTGCTATTAGTGCTATTTTAGATGAAGAGGCAAAATCCCTTAGACATTTTGAGAATTTTTACATAAAAATGTTAGAAAGTGTAGATAAGCAGAAAAAGACTCAATTACAGTCTGCTATTAATATAATAAAAAGTGTGAAGGGAAAATTTGATATATTTTTTGAAGGAGATTAGTTTATGAAGAAAAGTAAGTACGTTCCGTTAGAGAGAACAATACCAATGATATTTATTGCTACTGTTAGTTCTATAATAGTTTTTGCAGTTGTTACAGGAGCGACCGTATTGATAAAAAGTTTTATCCCTGGTCTATTTTTGAATATGTTACATTTTAATTTTTTAAGAGATAATATTTTAAGATCTTTAGATATAAAGATGTATCTTCTAAAAACAATATCTTCTTGTTTAGTTGTATATGTCTATTTTAGGCTTTTATCAGCAGACTTTATAGTATTTTTAATTGGTTTTCTGATGATGCAGGCACTTATTTTCATTGATGTTACTGTAGACAGAATGCTGAATTATGATAAGGAAAGTGATTTGAATGGTTAAAGTTGAACTGTTTCAGGGAGATAGTATCATCTCAGCTCCAGAAAAGGTATTTGATTTTGGTATACCATTTACGGATACCGTTTTAATTTCCTTTTTTATCTCTTTTTTATTTTTAATATTTTTGTTTTTTGTTACTTTCAATTTAGACTTAAAGAGTAAGAGAGGTTTTGTTGCTGAAATGGTTTATGAAGTACCTATGTTTTTAGGTAAATTAGCTCTAGGAGAGAAAGCTAAGAAGCATATAAGTTTCATAGCAGCTCTTCTTTTGTATATATTTTTTGCAAATATAATAGGTATTTTTCCTATACCTATGCTAAGCGGTGGTAAGATTGTAGATATAAAATCTCCAACCTCAGACTTAAATTCTACAGTCTCACTTGCTATTATTGCTGTAGGATACATAACATTTCATTCTATCAAGAGTAAAGGCTTTATAAATTATTTAAAGTCTTTTCTTGAACCCTTGCCTTTTCTTCTCCCTTTGAATATAATTGGAGAGGTGGCTAAACCTTTTTCTTTAGCCATGAGGCTTTTTGGTAATATATTTTCTGGAGCTCTGATTATGGCTCTAGCTTATAAGTATTTACCTTATGTAATTCCTTCGTTTTTACATTTATATTTTGATCTATTTGCGGGGACAATACAGAGTGTTATTTTTGTGTCATTAGTAACAGTCTATATGTCTTTTGCATTAGATGATTAGGAGTTTAAAATGGATAATTTGTCATATTATGCGTTAGCTGCAGGAATTGCAGTATTAACAGGTATAGGGCCAGCTTTGGCTCAAGGATATATAGCTGGTAAAGCTGTTGAATCTATTGGAAGACAACCAGAGGCTGCAGATTCTATTTTGAGAACAATGATTTTAGGTCAATCTATAGCGGAAACAACTGGTATTTATGCCTTTGTTATAGCTATAATGCTAGTTTTAAAGATTAGTTAATTATGTTATCTATAGATGTAACAATATTTCTTCATGCAGCCAATTTTTTATTACTCTATTTCATGTTTAAGTACTTTCTGTCTTCTAAGATTGTAAAGGCTATAGATGAAAGAAGAGCTGCTATTAATTCTCAAATTACTGTAGCAACAAAAAATAGAGAAGAGGCTGAAAGATTAAAAAAGCAAATCTCAGAAGAGCTTTTAGAGGCTAAAAAAGAGAGGAAAGCTATCTTAGATAAAGCTATTTTAGAACAACATAATTTGAAAAAAGCTGTTTTGGAAGAGGCTAAAAATACTAAGAAAGCTATTATTGATGATGCTAAAAGAGAAATAAATGTTATGAAAGAGCATTTATCTAAGTCATTGAAAAAGGAGACAATGGATCTAGCATTAGATATTTCGAAAAGGATATTAACTAGAAGTATAGATGAAAATGTTAGAGATAAGACATTTGCTGAATTTAAGGAGAAATTAAATTGAGTATGATATCAAAAAAGGTTATAGCTTCTAATTATGCTGAAGCTATATTTAGCCTTTTGGGAGACGTTAAACAAGAGTTCAAAGCGTGTTCAGTTTTAATTAGAGAAAATAATGATTTTTTCAAAAATCCAGTTATAAATATAGAGGATAAGGTAAAGTGTTTAGATGAAAAGCTTTCTGCTGCCTTTAGAGTTATAATAAAAAAAGGACACTTAGATTTGTTAGAAAGTATATATGACTTTTTAAGAAAGTTAGTGGATAAAAGTAAAGGAGCAGTCTATTTTAAAATAGAGAGTGCCTTCAATGATGAAGATAGAATAGTTGAGCTTCTAGAGAAGAAATTTGGAAATATTGTCTACACATTTAGAGTAAATAAAGAGCTTTTATCTGGTTATAGATTAAAATTTGAAGATAAGTTAATAGAGTTTTCTATTGCCAAAGATCTTGATAATTTAGGCAAGATTAATTTTTAAAGAGGTATTTTATGAAGTCAGAAGAGTTGAAAAGATCGATAGAATTAGAGATACAGAAATATGAGCAAAAGTTAAATGTAACTAGCATTGGCTATGTGCTGCAATCTGGTGATGGTATTGCTATAGTTTATGGGTTAAGTGGTGCCATGTCTGGTGAGTTGATTAAATTTTCTAAAGAGAATGTATACGGAATGGCCTTGAATTTAGGAGAAGAGAGCTTAGGTGTTATTCTTTTTGGTAAGATAGAGGAGCTTAAAGAGGGAGATGAAGCATACGGTACAGGAGAGCTTTTCACTGTAGGTTGTAGCGATGAACTACTAGGTAAAGTTGTATCTCCTTTGGGTGAATCTTTAGATGGTAAAGAGATAGTTGTAGACAAAAAAATGCAGATAGAAAGGGAAGCCCCTAGGATGTTTGACAGAGATAGAGTGAAGATACCTCTGCAAACAGGTATAAAAGCCATAGATGGACTTATACCCATAGGTAAAGGTCAACGAGAATTGATAATTGGTGATAGGCATACTGGTAAATCATCTGTAGCTATAGATACTATTATAAATCAGAGAGATAAAAATGTTATTTCAGTCTATGTAGCTATAGGACAAAAGCAGGCAAATATAGCAAGAATGGTTCAAACTTTGAAAGAGAATGAAGCAATGTCAAATACAATTATTGTCACTTCACCAGCTTCTGATCCTGCATCTTTACAGTTTATTGCACCTTATGCTGGTTGTGCTATAGCTGAGTATTTTATGATGAAAGGCCAGGATGTGTTAATAATTTATGATGATTTGTCTAAACACTCTATTGCTTATAGGGAAATTTCTTTACTTTTGAGAAGGCCTCCTGGTAGAGAAGCATTTCCTGGAGATATCTTTTATATACATGCAAAATTATTAGAAAGAGCTGCAATGCTGAAAAAGGGTGGATCACTGACAGCTCTACCTATAGTTGAGACTTTAGCAGGTGACGTGTCATCCTATATACCTACAAATATAATATCTATAACTGATGGTCAAATATATCTAGAGTCACAGCTTTTTAACTCTTCTATAAGGCCTGCGATAAATGCTGGTCTATCTGTATCTAGAGTTGGAGGTGATGCTCAAAATGCAGTTATGAAGAAGATTGCAGGGAGCTTAAAGATAGCCTTGGCTCAATACAGGGAAATTGCTTCTTTTTCTCAGCTTAGTTCAGATCTTGACCCTGTGACCAAAGCTCAGCTAGAGAGAGGAAAGAAGATTGTAGAAATTTTAAAACAGGAAAGGGTTTCTCCTGTTTCAATACCTTCACAAATAATATTATTCTACGCTGTATCTAATTCCTTTTTGGATAATATAGCCATTGAAGATTTGAAAATTTTTGAAAATAGAGTAATAGAATTGATAGATGGTGAAGGGGATCTAAAGGATAAATTAGTGACAAGTAATAAACTTACAGATGAATTAATTACGGAGATAGAGGAATTTATTAAAATGGTGATAAAAGATGTCCAAGGGTAATTTATTATCTATAAAAAATAGAATAAAAAGTGCGCAAAGCATATTTAGTCTTGCTAAGTCTCTAGAGTTAGTCTCTTCTTCCAAGTTTAGATCATTGAAAAAAAAGCAAGAAGCTAATTTGAAAATGAAAGAGGTAGCAAAAGATTTTTTCAATAAAATTCCTTTTATCACAAAAGGAGAAGATGTTGCTATAGTAGTAGGATCAGATAACTCTCTATGTGGAGGGTTTAACAACTCTGTTTTTAAAGCTTCTTCTGCTTTTAGTGCCCCTATTGTACTAGGAAAAAAATTACAAAAAATGTACACAGCAAAAAATATTGCTCATAAAACAAAGCTAGACATTGATGATCTTTTTGTAAAATTACTTAATGGAAAAGTAGGTAGTGTTGTGATGATATATAACACTTATTCGGAGTCTAAAATAAAATTGATAAAAGAGTTGATTTTACCTTTAGAATTTGAAATTAACGAATATGAACAAGAGTATGACTTTAAAAGCTCTTTAAGGCTATATTTGAGTATGGTAATAGATGTGAACCTTAATCTATCAGGTATAGCAGAAAATTATTCGAGAATGGTAGCTATGAAGAATGCAAGCGATAATTCAGAAGAACTTGTTAGTTCTTTAAGTAAAAAATATAATAAAGGTAGGCAATACCTAATAACCAAGGATATGATGGAAATAGCCGGAGGATTAGATGAATAATTATGGAAAAATAGTTAGTATTATAGGACCCGTGGTAGATGTACATTTTGATACGCTTCCTGATATCAAAAATGCTCTAAAAGTTGAAGAGAAAGAAGTTGTCTTAGAAGTTCAGCAATATATGGGTGACAACATAGTTAGATCAATAGCAATTTCGAGCACTAATTCATTAAAAAGAGGTGATAGAGTTATTGATAGTAAAAAAACTATAGAGACACCTGTAGGTGAGGCTGTATTAGGTAGAGTTATAAATGTCTTAGGAAAGCCTATTGACAACCTAGGAGATATCAATACAGATGAGAGGAGGTCTATCTATAATAACCCTCCCAAATTTAATGACTATAGAGTTGATATAGAGATTTTTGAGACAGGAATAAAGGTCATAGACCTTTTAGCTCCTTACTCCATTGGAGGAAAAGTTGGCCTGTTTGGTGGTGCAGGTGTTGGAAAAACAGTTTTAATAATGGAGCTAATTAATAATATAGCTAAACATCATAACGGACTTTCTGTTTTTTCTGGTATAGGTGAACGTACTAGAGAGGGAAATGATCTATGGAATGAAATGAGAGATTCTAAAGTTCTCTCTAACACAGCTTTAGTCTATGGACAGATGAATGAACCACCAGGAGCCCGACAAAAAGTAGGTTTAACAGGTTTGAGAATAGCAGAGCATTTTAGAGATGAGATGCAACAAGATGTTCTTTTGTTTATAGACAACATATTTAGGTATGTTCAAGCTGGTTCTGAAGTATCAGCACTTTTAGGAAGAATGCCATCAGCATCAGGATATCAGCCTACTTTAGCTACCGAGATAGGTATGCTACAGGAGAGAATAGCGTCTACTAAAAATGCCTCTATAACTTCAGTCCAAGCAGTATATGTTCCTGCTGATGACCTTACTGACCCGGCTCCAGCAACTATTTTTAGTCATCTTGATGCAAATACTGTCTTGTCTAGAAGAATTGCATCACTAGGGATTTATCCCGCAGTAGATCCACTACAATCTAATTCCAAAATTTTGGAAAAAAATATCGTAGGTGAAGAGCATTATAATGTAGCTAAAGAAGTGATATCTATTTTACAGAGATACAAAGATTTACAGGACATAATAGCTATACTAGGGGTGGATGAATTATCGGAAGATGATAAAGTAATTGTGGGTAGAGCCAGAAAAATAGAGAAATTTTTATCTCAACCTTTTGCAGTTGCTGAACAGTTTACAGGTATGCAAGGGAGGTATGTAAAACTACAGGATACCATCAGAAGTTTTAGAGAAATAGTGGAAGGACAGCATGATTTACTTCCTGAACAAGCCTTTCTATATGTGGGTGATATAGACGAGGCAAAGGAAAAAGCTTCGAAATTATGAGAATAACTATGGTAAAATTGAATGTAGGTGAGTATGAAAATCTTTAATTTAGAGATTTCATCTAGTGATTTTTTTACAAAACTAGACAATGTTTACTATATCTCCGTTATTACACCTATTGGTTCTATAGGCATCATGAAGGATCATTCTCCTTTATCTTGTTCTATAACAAAAGAGGTTAAAATAAAAACTAATAACGGTGAGAAAGTTTTCGAAATTGAAGAGGGATTCATCATTTTTGAAGACAATTTGGCTAGGTTATCAATTAAGCAGAGGAGATAGAGAATGTCAAAAATCATACTTTATACTATGGAGGGTTGTCCTTATTGTATAAAGCTTGTAAATCTTCTTAATGAGAAGGGTTTGCCTTTTGAAGAGAGGGAGATTTCACACTTTAGGGAGGAGTTTGACAAATTGAAAAAAGACCATAGTGTACAAACAGTTCCGACTGCCATTGTCAATGGCAAAGTGATAGTAGGTTCAGATAAACTGAAGGAGATAGAGAATGAATACAAAAATTCATGATCTTATAATCATAGGAGCAGGTCCTTGCGGATTAACTGCTGCCATATATGCAGTTAGGAACAAGTTAGACACCATAGTTTTAACCAAAGATATAGGTGGTCAAATGGCTTGGAGTGGTGTTATAGAAAACTATTCCGGATTTGCCTCAATGACTGGTCCAGAATTGACTGATGCATTTGAAAATCATGCTAAGTCATTAGGTAGTTTGGTCAAAATGGAACCTATAGTATCCCTAGAGAAGGATGGTGAGTACTTTTTAGTTAAGACTACTAAAAATACTTACATGTCAATTGCAGTTCTAATAGCCTCTGGTAAAAATCCGAAAAAATTACAAATCCCTGGAGAGGTAGAATTTACCAATAAGGGAGTTGTGTATTGTGCTACTTGTGATGGTCCTCTTTACGCAAATAAAAGAGTTGCCATAATAGGTGGAGGAAACTCTGCCCTAGATGCAGCAGCACAACTTGTTAATATAGCAAGTCATGTTTATGTGATTAACAAAAATTCATCAATGAAAGGTGATTTAACACTCTTTGAAAAAGTTTCAAAATGTGATAACATAACTTTTGTTTATGATGCTATGACTAGGGAAATAAAGGGTGATAAATTGGTCTCCTCAATTGTTTATGAGAGGAAAGGTAGAGTAGAAGAAATTTTTGTGGATGGTGTTTTTGTGCAGATAGGATTGCTTCCTAATTCACAATTCGCTACTGTGGCTGAAAAAAATGAATATGGCGAAGTGTTGGTTGATTCTGAGAATAAAACAAACATTCCCGGGCTATTTGCTGCAGGAGATGTGACTCAAATATCTGAAAAACAAGTTGTCATTGCTGCAGGAGAGGGGTCAAAGGCATCTCTGTCCGCTTTTAAATATATTTCAAGGAAAAGATGATCCTAGCAGACAAGGGTCGCTATAGTTGAAATAGAAATGAAAATAATATATAATAACAAGAAGAATAACTACAGCATAAGATTTAGTATAGACGCAACACAAATATATTGTTTTACAAGGTATTCTGTCTTATTTTTTTATTAAGATACTTTTTTTATTTAAGAAGAAAAGGGGGTCTGTTTTTGTGGAAGTACTAAAAGTTTCGGCTAATTCAAGTCCGAATTCGGTAGCTGGAGCGGTTGCTTCTGTAGTGAAAAGGGGTGGGGCCGTAGAAGTACAAGCTATAGGTGCTGGAGCTGTCAATCAAGCAGTTAAAGCAATAGCAATAGCAAGAGGTTTTGTTGTATCTACCGGAAGGGAGATAGTAGCAATACCTTCATTTGTTGATGTTGAAATAGATGGTAAGAACAAAACAGCCATAAAATTATTAGTCAAAGATTTCAAATTCTGATAATGTTATTGCTTTCTTTTCATGGCTATTAAAGATGTTAGCGACATTGCCAAGCCGACTAGAGATAATATGTATATATTAAGTTCAATGTCGTTGGTATGTTTAGCAACAATAGAAGATGTTAAGTGCGCTAGTATTGAAAATAGCCTTGTTATCATGGAGAGTTGTGATAAATAGATGGACCTACCTTTCTCCTCTATATTTTTATTGAATATGAAGAAAAATGATGGCAAGAAAACTCCTCTTGCAAATTCGCTGATCAGAAAACTAAAAATTGCTATCCAAAAATTTTTGGTTAAGACAAATGTTATGCTAGGAACAGCCACTAACACTGAAAATATAAAAAGATTGTTAATGTTTCCTAGTTTCTTAGCAAAATATGGAGCCAAAAGACTTCCTAATATCATCAATATATTGTAAAGAATAAAAATTATTATAAATTGGATACTTCTTCTCTCTACTCCTAAGCTTACTTCCATAAATATCTGCCAATAATTGAAAAAAGGTATATTCACTAAAGTTATTCCCATATTTAGTATTGAAAGATAGATAACTTTGTTGTTGTTAAAATAATTTCTTAGACCTTTAAGTAAAGAAGAGAAATTTTTTGTTATCTTTTGAGAACTACCGTCTATAAGCATTGCAATTAAACCTACTATTGGAAATCCAAAAGCTCCAAATAGCCATGGAAGTCTCATGTTATTAAAGGATAAAATTATTCCTAATGTTCCCCCTATGACTATTCCTGATATTTTGTAAACATGATGCTTAGACAAAATTTTTGATGTTGAAAAATTAAACTCTTTTGCCTGAGAAATTAATAAAGCATCTAAAGATCCTGTTTGGAATGCTAATCCAATACTATAGAGTGATTCAGCAATAGCAGCATGCCATACATTACTAGAGAAGGCATAAATCAAAAAACCTATAGAGGATATAAACCCACTTATTATAAAATTGATTTTTCTTCCAAATTTATCTGCAAAGATACCTGTGGGTATCTCAAAAATCGAAATAGCTATAGGACCAAACATCTTTATCAAACTTATCTGGTACAAATCTAAATTTAATACTTGCAGAAGAAATAGGGAAGAAATTCCATAAAATATAGTCCTGCATATCTCAAACAAGAATGAGCATAGATAGAACAGTTGTATATTCTTTTTTAAAATAGTTTTGTTCATGGCCTAATTTTATCATATTTAATTGAAATATATGTTTTTATTCATTTGAAAATATTTTTTTATAAAATTAAAAATATAGCTTAAAGGCAAAATATTTGCCTAATACCTTCACACATATTCAAAATTCTGTTAGGATCTTTTGGTATGAAAAAAGAAAATTTAAAAATAATATGTGACCAAATAGCTGCATGTAAATCCTGTAAATTACATGAAACTAGAAATAAAACTGTTCCTGGAGAAGGTGACGTAAATGCAAAGGTTATGCTTATTGGTGAAGGACCTGGAGCAGAAGAAGACCAAGAAGGTAGACCTTTTGTTGGAAGAGCTGGCAAGCTTTTAGAGAAAATTTTAAACTCAGCGGGTTTCAAAAGAGAAGATGTCTTCATAACAAATATCGTTAAGTGCAGACCTCCCAATAATAGAAATCCTGAGCAAAAAGAGATGAAAGCTTGTTCTAAATTTATAGATGCACAAATTGCTATTATAAATCCGAAAATTATAGTAACAGTGGGGAGCATCTCAACTAAAGCATTAATATCAGATCTTATAGGCAGTGATGGAATTACAAAACTAAGAGGCAGAATTTTTGATTGGAGAGGTATCAAAGTTGTACCCATACTTCATCCTAGCTATTTACTTAGAAATCCTAGTGTGGAAGAAGGGAAGCCAAAATGGCACACCTGGAAAGATATGCTTATGATTAAGGAATTAATCAACAAGCCATAAATTTTAATTGAATGATAGCTATTGACTTTGGTTTTAACTTGATTTTTGTTTGAGTTTGCGTTATAAAGTATTGTACAGTGGGTTTGTAATAAGATTTATAAATAAGGTGAGTGATCCTATGTTTGATTTATTGTTATTAATATTAATGTCATGTCGTTCTAAAACAGATACAAAACGGTATGGCACAGAATTAGAGAATTCTGATTCGGTAGTTCCAGAAAATAATCCTGATGAAAGCAAGAAAAAATCTTTTTCATTTAAAGCTGCTATTGGAGAACTAGACGATGAAATAGTGGAAAGGAAAGTAAATGAAATTCCCGAAATAGATCAACCTGAATATTTCAGGGGGCTTGATACGAAACAAAAAGAAAAGATAAATAAAATTATATTAAATTTAGCAGAAAATGAAGATGTGAGATCAAGTTGTCTAGGGCTTTATTTTCTTAATTATGCGGTTGGCATAGGTGATTTTGGATTGTTTGAGAAGCTTGTTCAAAAAGGAATAGACATAACGATGGTAAATCCAGAAGACGGAAATTCGTTTATACAATTATTAGCTTCTTCAAGATATGAAATTGTGCCTAAAATTTTTAAGATGGTTATTTCAACTGTTGAAGATGACGAAAAAGAGCTGTTAATGAATTGGGAAGCTAAAGATGGGACCACTTTATTACATTCAGTAGCAAATAATCCAGACGAAGTTATTTCTACTAAAATAGTTGAAGAATTATTTAGGGGAATAGATAATAATAAGAGACTATCTTATCTTATGAAGTCAAACCAAAATGTTTTCCCCCCCTTCTTTATAGCAATTAATAAAAGCCACTCTAAATTGCTTACAGCTATGTTGGACGGCCTAGGGGTTGAAAATAGAAAAAAATTGTTAAAGCTTAAAGTCTTAGATAGGAATGCCTTGCATATGGCAGTTATGTCAAGTGACAGAATAGAAATTTATAAAAAGATAGAAGAGGAATTATTTAGAGGTATTGATTCATCTTATATACGGAAATATAAAATGATGGAAGATGGAGTAGGACATAATTTGTTGCTTTTGGCTGCTTCAAATGTTGTTTTTAAAGATTGGTCCTTAGTTAAGAGTGTGCTTGAAGGTATGGAAAATGAAAGTGATTACATAATGAAAGTGAGCAAAAATGGATGTAATGTATTGCACATCATAGCTAGATGTGATAAAGATATGACTCAAGCCTTAATAAGTGAAATTTTTGAAATGTTAAAAGATAAAGATAAGATAAAAAGTATGAAAGAACAAAAAGAAATTTTTGATGAAAAACAGACTCCTTACGATATTGCAGTTCAATTAAAAAGGAGTGAAGAGATTATTGATTTACTAAAGCCTTAAAATATTATATTAAAAAATAAATTTGCCCTCTGAACATCTTTAATTAAACTAATATTAAAAAGGTGGGGGAGTAAAACAGTGATTTTATTTTTACTAATATTATTGGCATGCGGTAATAATACAGATGAGAAATCAGAAATAAAAAAGAGCTTACCTAAGAAATTAGAAAGAACTAATGTCAAAAATTTATTTAAAAACAAAAAGATTAAAATAGCTTTTTCTGAGAAAAAATTAGATGATCTTCCTATTATGAGCAAAAGAATGCTAGAAGCATTTAAAACAGATAATTATAAAAAAGTTCTTAGATATATAGATGAGGGTGAAGATGCAAATTCAGCTTTTCCTAAAGGTACTAAATTTGGTTTATCAAACCCTAGAACTCCACTTCATAGAGCTAACTCTATAAAAGATTATAATTTTGCAATGAAGCTTATTAATAAAGGTGCAGACCTTACAATTATGCATTTAAATGATGATCGTCATCTTTTAAGATCTTTTATTAGATCAGATAACGAGGGGGCATTAAATATATTTAAAATCTTTATGGCAAATATAACTAAAGAGCAAAAAAATAAAGTTAGGTCATGGAAAGCTAAAAAGTTTGGTACACTTTTGCATACTGCAGCTGAAAATCAAAAATTAGGGGTACATTTTGTTAGAGAGCTACTAAATGGTATGGGCAGAGAAGAAAAGACAAAATATAAAATGATAGTAGAAAATGAATACAAAGAAAGTCCTTTGCACTATGCAGCTGCTGAAATTAATAAAGAAGTTGTAAAAGAATTATTAAAAGATATGAGTGAGGCAAAGGCTAAAGAATATAAACTCTTACTTACATATGAAAATGAAAATGTATTACATAAAGTGGCTTTAGGAGCTTTTCTGGAAAATGAACAAAGTGGGATAGATATAGTTGAATTTATTTTTCAAGATTTAATAGTAAATGAAAAAAACATTTTAAAAGAGCAAAAAAATAATTATGGTAAAACTCCTTATAATTTGGCAATAGATAATCAATTAAATAAACTTGCGGAAAAATTAGCTATCGTAAAATAGTAAATTTAAAGTATACACAATTTGTTTTTTTAACTATTTGCAAGTACAATATTTGTGATGTCTTTTATTTTAAGGAGGACGATAGTGTATAATTTAATATTTTTCATTCTACTTTCATGTGTTAAATCTGATTCTAAAGAAAGTAAATCAAATGTTAATGAAATACCGAGTAATATAACTAAGAATGATGAAGATATAGCCACTAATCCAGTGAATAATAGTTTGAAGATAGCCTTTTCTAAAAGGATAATTTCAGAATTACCTGAAGCTAGTTCTGAAATGAAAGCCGCTTTACAATCTAATAACTATGACAAAATATTGGAATTAGTAGAAAATAAAAATGATGACATTAATTGTCGATTTAATAATTCATTTGGTAAGCCAAGTACAATACTATTTAAAGCTATAAGAGACTTATCAAGGCCTGAGAAAAATATGAATGAAGATCAGCTTGCAGATTTTGTAGAGAATCTAATTAAAAAAGGAGCTGATTTAACTATAGCTAATTCAAAGGGAAACAGAATATTTTTTTCCCTTTTCCTTGTTAAGCATCCTAGAGCATCAAAAATATTAAATTTGTTTATGTCAAATATAACTGACGAACAGAGAGAAATTGCCAGAAATTGGAAAAATTTATGGGGAGATAATGCCCTTTTTTTAATTGCCAAAACTTCAAATAATCCACAAATGGTAAAAGAACTTTTAATGGGAATGGATGAACAAGCAAGTTTTAATTACAAAATGAAAACTTTAGAAAATGGTAGAAATTCTCTGCATATTGCTTTACAGAACAAAAAAATAAGCATAGTAAAAGAATTATTAAAAGGACTTGATAGCGATAAAGCATTGAAATATAAGTTTGAAACAGATAGTAAAGGGTTAACCTCTCTGCATATGGCAATAGATTTTATAGAACTTAAACCTAAATTAGGGCTTGAATCAATAAAAATACTTTTTGAAGGAATGACAGAAGAAGACAAAGAAAAGCTAAAATTAACTAAAGATAGTTATGGTCACACTGCTTATGATATTCTGGATAAAAAGGATAGGTCAATTATCCCTAGTGAAGGCAGGAATGCCTTTGATGAAGCTCAAAGTCTTGTAAGACCAAAAAATTTATAAGGAGAATTTAAATGGCTGGTCATAGTAAATTTGCTAACATAAAACATAAGAAAGAAAAAGAAGATTTTAAAAGAGGAAAAATATTTACCAAACTGGCTAAAGAGATAACTATAGCTTGTAAAATATCAGGCTCAGACCCTAATTTTAATCCTAGATTGAGATTGGCCATAAGTAAAGCAAAAGCATCTAATATGCCTAAAGATAACATAGAAAAAGCAATAAAAAAAGGGTCAGGAGAGATCGAAGGCTCTCATTTACTAGAAGTTAGGTATGAAGGCTATGGAGTAGGTGGTGTCGCTGTCATAGTGGATACATTGACAGATAATAAAAATAGAACAGCTTCTGAAATTAGACATGCTTTTAGTAAATTTGGTGGTAATTTAGGTGAAACAGGATCTGTTTCATGGATCTTCGATAAAAAAGGTGTCATATCTGTAGATAAAGAAGAATCTTCAGAAGAAGATATAATTAATTTAGCTCTCAAAGTAGGTGCTGAAGATGTTATTACAGCAAAAGAGAAATATTTGGTACTAACAGATCCGTCTTCTCTTTATGAAGTATCTGACAAGATTAATCTGAAAAAAGATGTTGGTATGTCAATGATTCCTCAAAATACAATCATGCTTGGTGGAGAAGAGAGAGAAAAATTTATTAACATGCTAAATTTCATGGATGATTTAGATGATGTACAGAATATATACTCTAACATAGAAGAAATTTAATATTAAAAAATGGTTTAGATAAACATAAGACAAGTTCCTAGTTTAGAACATACTGCATTCTATGATATACTCTATTTTATGAATATTGATTTATATAAACAACTTTTTTGTGATATAGATAATTTCAAAATAAAAGGACTGGGACCTAAAGGTTTAGTAGCCTTAAAAACTCTTGGTATAGACTCAGCTTTCAAGCTTTTATATGATTTTCCGCGTTATTATGAAGATAGAACTAATTTCAAAAAAATAGACGAACTTATAGATGGAGAGGTAGCTACTGTAAAAGGAAAAGTACTGAGAGTACAGCTACTTGCTACAAAAAATTACAAAAAAATATTCAAAGCTTATATCTTTGATGGAACATCAGTTTTAGAATCTGTCTGGTTCCAAATGCCCTATTTAAGAAATAGTATAAAAAAAGACATGGAAATTATACTTACTGGTAAAGCGACTAGAGAAGCTAGATTTAAAATGGTAAACCCAGAATACTCTTTTTCAGTTTCTGAATTTCCAATTCTTCCTGTGTACTCTTTATGCAAAGGGCTAAATCAAACTGCCAGAAGAAAAATATCTAAGGGAGCATTAGAATTTGCTAAATTTTTCAAGGAAATAATACCTATAAATATTATGAATAAATATAAAATAATTAGTAGAGAAGAGGCCTTGAAAGAAATTCATTTCCCAACGAACAATGCTATGCTAGAAAAAGCTAAAAGAAGATTTGCAATAGAAGAACTTCTCTTATTACAATTTTTAATATTAAGAAGAAAAATTAATTTATCAAATATAAAGGGTAAAAGCTATGATTTAGAAGATAATAGAGATCTTGTTAAGAACTATCTTAATAGACTTCCTTTTAAACTAACTTCTGCTCAAAAAAGGGTTATAACTGAGATTCATAGAGAGATAAGTCAGGGAAAGATTGTCAACAGACTTATACAAGGTGATGTAGGTTGTGGTAAAAGTGTTGTAGCCTTTGTACTAATGCTATATATGGTATCCAATAAATTTCAGGCAGCTTTGATGGCTCCTACAGAAGTTTTAGCTGAACAGCATTTTTTAAATATAAAAGATGAGTGTGAAAAATTAAAAATAAATGTCGGAATACTAACAGGTAGTCAGACAAAAAAAGAGAAAGAGAAAATTTTATCCTCTCTATCCAATGGTGAAATAGACATAATAATAGGGACACATGCTTTGATATACGATAAGGTTATATTCAAAAATTTAGGTCTGATTATTATTGATGAGCAGCACAAGTTTGGAGTTAACCAACGAAAAGTTTTAAGAGATAAGGGAATTATTTCAAATTTGATAGCCATGAGTGCTACACCTATTCCTCGATCTTTAGCTCTTACTATATATGGAGATTTAGATATATCAATAATTGATGAGCTTCCTCCAGGAAGAAAAGAAGTAGAAACTAAAGTGATTTCTCTATCTAATTTACAGAAGATGTTTGATAAAGTTAAAGTTAGTTTGGACAAAGGAGAGCAGTGCTATATAGTTACACCTTTAATAGAAGATTCAGAAAAAATTGAAGCTAGCTCCGCAGAGACTATATACTCAGATCTTAAAGAGCATACTTTTCAAAATTATAAGTTAGGATTACTTCATGGAAGAATCTCTAGTCAAGAAAAAGAGAGTGTTATATCTAAATTTAACAATAATGAAATTCAAATTTTAGTTTCCACAACAGTTATAGAAGTAGGTGTTAATGTTCCTAATGCTACTACAATGATAATTTTTAATGCTGATAGATTTGGTTTGTCTCAATTGCATCAGTTAAGAGGGAGAATAGGAAGAGGAAGTAAGAAATCATATTGCTATTTAATAAATCCTTCTAGTAGAGAGTCAAGAAGATTGTCTATTTTAGAGAAAACACAAGATGGGTTTGCTATTGCAGAAGAAGACCTGAAAATAAGGAATGCAGGAGAAATATTGGGTACAAAACAGAGTGGTGTATCTGATCTGTATTTTGTTGATCTATTAAAAGACGTAAAAGCAGTTAAATTAGCAAGAGATGAAGCTATTGCATTTTTATCTAAAGAGTGCCTAAGTAGTGAGCTAGAATTTGAATTATTTAAGAGGTTTGAAGAAAAGAGTGCTATGAACTAAATTCAGTTTTATGATAGAATTAGAAAAAATAAAAGGAGATATAAATTTGAAGCTAAGGAGTATTCTGTTTTTTTCTGTTATTTCTATTTTGTCAGTTGTATTCGGACTTAGTATATTAGAAAATAAAATGCCAGGTGTTAACTTAAAGGTTAATACAACTAAGTCAAAGCTTGTAAATAGTGCTGGGGCATATTCTAAAGAATTTGGGTTTGATAATTATAATTTTGATTATGTTGTAAATACAGATGATTATTATGTTGAATATACTAGACTTAAATTGAATGGTGTTGAAAGTATCAATGAAAATATTGGAAAATACAGTATATATCCTTCTAGTTGGCAGTTTAGATTTTTTAAAGAGGATGATCTTAAAGAATTAAATTTGATTTTAGATATGGATGCTAATAAGATTGGGTTTTCTATTAAAATTCCAGATGACTTTGAAGCAGAAGATTTAGGTGAATCAAAATCAAGATCCATCGCAGATCTATATTTTCAAGATTGGTACAAAAAAGGAATTTATAAGGAAGTAGAGAACAGTAAAGAGAAGAAGTTACATCATACAGTTTATAATTTTGTTTATGAGAGTGATTTTAGCTTAGGAGAAGCTAAGCATAGATATTCAGTTAAGGTTATAGGTGATAAGGTTGTATCTGTAATGCCATTAATAAAAATTCCAAAAATGTTTTCTAAGGAATACTCTGATATAAGAACTAAAAATATTATTACATTTTCTCTAGGCTATATATTTCATATAATAGTTTCACTAATAGCTATAGTGGTGTTCATTTACTATTTAAGTAAGAAAAAAATATCCTTATTGTTTACAGTTAAGGTCCTTTCGATTTTCCTAATTGGATATATATTGATGAGTATAAGTAATTTGAAAAATATTGTATTTAATTTTTATTCAACTTCGTCATCATTGATGACTTTCTATCTGCAACAGTTAGTTCGTAGCATCTCTTCTAATTTAGTGTATTTAGGCTTTTTTGGTATTTTAATAGCTGCAGCTATAGCATTAGATGAAAAAGCTTTCCCTAACCATGTAAATTTTAGACAGTTGTTTAGTAAAAAATTTCTAGCTTCTAAAAATTATCTTGTTATGGTTTTAAAGGGATACTGGATAGGATCCATAAATATTCTAGTTGCTGCCTCCTTTTATCTACTTGCAAGTAAGATAGGATGGAATCCAGGTATTAATCTTCCTTTCAACTCTTTTAATGAGTACTTTCCTTTTACAACCAGTTCTATCATCTCTTTACAAGCAGGTTTTTTAGAAGAATTTTTCTTTAGAGGTATCGTAATAGCTATAGCTTATATCCTTTCTAAAAGATATGGGAAGATAGCTCTATATTTAGGGATTATTGCTCAAGCTGTGGGTTTCGGAGCAGCTCATGCCAATTACGCTTCCATACCTTTCTATTTTAGAGTTGTAGAATTATTTTTGCCTTCTTTATTAATATTTGGATTGTCTTACTGGATGTACGGTCTGTTTGTTGGTGCTATTTCTCATTTTTTCTTTGATTTTATACTTTTTTGTTACCCTGTAGTTGAGAATATAAACTATTTTGGCTATTTAAATGTCGCAATATTAGGTATAATAGGTCTTTTTCCTATTTTTATACATGTTTTGTTTAGATATGCATTAAATGTTACTCCAGAGGTAATTTTAAACAGAGATGCAGAGAGTGAAAATTGTAAAATAAGTCCTATTAGCTTCAACCCAAATGCTGGTAAAAATGTATCATCCTTTGTTATTTTGGTATTTTCAGTTTTATTGTTCTATAATATCAAATCTAACCCAAAGATAGATAAAGATTTAATAAAGTGTAGTGCAAGAGAGTTTTTAGCAGAAAAAGATTTTTACACTGAGAACCTGTTTGTTAATTTTGAAAAGAGGTGTGACAGATTGACTGAGGCTCTTTTGGATGGAGATAGCAATATTAGTTACGAAAATGCTCAAAATGAAGGGTTAATAGGAAATGTAGCTTATGCTTCATCAAAAGATAGAAAAAATATGATTTCACACATTGTTAAGTTAAAGACAGATGGCAGTATTATAGGCTATGAAAGTCATTTTGATGAGTCAATTGAGATGCCATCTTTGTCTAAAGAAGAAGCAGTTGATGTAGCAAAAAAAGAGATAAAATCTTTTTATAATCAGGATAATTTAAAAGAAATAGGTGTGAAATTAATTTCTAGACCTAAAAGGACAGATTGGGATATTGTCTTTGAAGTTACTGAGAACATAAGGATAAAAGTTCTAATTGCAGGAGACAGAGTAGTCACCTTAGATAAGCACCTGTACTTTAGTGAACGTTCTTTGAAGTTAACTAACAAAAATTGGAATTATATTGATTTAATTAAAAGTGTATCAACTCTTGTTGTCTCATTGGTTGTAATTTTGTTTATTGCTTTTGGTATATTTAATTTTAATTCAAGTTTTATAAGAGAGGGTGTAAAATATAGCATATTAGCTTTTATTGCATTTTTATTGTCTCAATTTAATCAATTTTCTCTAACTTTGATTCCTCTTTACGAAAGTATCTATTCCAAAATAGCTACATTGATGGCTGTGATAGCTATCTTTTCTCTTGTTGTTTTTATAACTTCATTACTTTTTTATGTTATTTTCAGATCATTAAATTTAAGTGTGGAAGTTAATATAACTAAAAAATTACTTCCTGCTCTGACCTTTTCTTCAATTTTACTTTGGTCATATAATTTGATAAATACTATGCTTGGATACTATGACTATTCAATCTTTACTGGTTGTTTGCCATTTGTTAATCTGTTTTCGTTAGGATTTCTTTCCTTTTTAGTTTATTCGTCACTACTTATTTCAACAGTTTATGTTGCTAGATATTTTAACAATGCTTTTATAACTATATTACTTTTTGCAGCATTTGGCTCTTTTATTAACCCTTTTAATCAGGCTTTATCTGTTTATATAGTAATGTCATTTATCACATTTCTAGCTGCATATATTTCCTACCATATGGGTTTTAAAAATGATCCTTCATCTTGTATATTAGGCGCTGGAATGTTTGTTATTTTTTCAGAAATTTCTAAATTGACAGAGATAAACCTATACTTAGGATTTATTGCATTGAGCTTTGCAATAAGTTACATAGTTCATAAGATATGTTTTGAAAAAAATTAAAAATAAATTTTATAAAAGCTTGATATTTGCAATGCAAGAGGAAAAGTTTTTTTGACTTTTTATATTTTTGAAGTTAGAATTATGCTGTTAAAACTGTAATAAAGATTTTCAAGATCTCTAATAATTACAGGTAGGAGGGATAGAATGTACAAAAACTTAAGTAAAAGAACAGTTATTTTACTTGCTTTAACAGCATACAGCTGTTCCAGATCTGGTAAAGGTGATGACGAGAGCAGAGCCTCTAGGCCTGGTTCCCTTATTAATGACCCTAATTTAAATCCATCAGGAGGCAAGGGATCGGTTAATAGGACTGCAGAGATGAAAAGGTTGGGGGCTACTTTCAAAGAAGTCCTAAATGTTGTTGATGGAGATGGTGCAATTACGAATGAAGAGACAGCTAAATTAGCCTCTTTGATTAAGTATAAGGATAAAATAAAAGAGGGTGTTATAAGAACAGCTTTAGAAAAATTTGAAAAACTAATGGGACTTGCTAAAACTTTAGGTAGCCGTGGTAAGAGAGTTATTAAGAGTGCTATGGCAGATTTCTACCAAGAATTTAAGGAAGCAATAGAAGAGATAGCTAGTGATAATCCAAATTCAGAAAGTGCTTCAAAAATATTAAATGACTTAAAATTGGCAGAACAGAGTGAAAAAAGGCTACAAATAGAGTCTATTTTGCGATTGGCAAGACCTTCTTTCAGAATTTTTGGTTCAACAACCTCTTCATTAAAAGAGTTGTTCAATAAGGTAGTCAAAGAAGATTCTATTTTTAGTAGAAATTCAGTAAAAGAAGCAAGAAGAGCGTTAGAGTTTGGATTAGCTGAAAGAGATGAAGAAGACTCAGAGATATTCATACCAAAGATAAGTAGAAAACAGGTCTACGTAGAAGCATTTAATAATATATGTAGAAACGAGGGCTTAGACAGCTTAAGAACAGACTACAAAGGAAACAAGGAAGATCTAAAGCAAGTCTTAGTTACATTAGTATCAGAAGCTGATGAATCTGCTTTATTCGAAAGAGATGAAAAAAAGAGAGCTAAAATCATCAAAACCGCTCTACTAGATGCTAGAAAGAAAGCTGTTAAAGATGGAAGAGATGATTTCAGTTTCATACTTGAATCAACTGAGTCCATAACCTCTAAATCTTCACCATCTGATGTGATAGAAGCGTTTAGAGAGACAGCTAAAAGCTTAGGACTAAAAGTAGCAACTAGCTCTTTAGGTTCTGCTCCATTTGAAAAGATGGATATAAATGATGCCGCTGATGCTTTGGTAGACGATTACAGACATGCTAAAGCTATTTTAGCCTCTTGTGATCAAGGTATCAATATTTTGGAAAACAGCGATGATGAAGAGTATGATACTTCTGAAGAATATAAAAAAATCTTTGGTAAGCTAAAAGCTGTTAAAGAACTTTCAGAAGCAGTTAAAGGGTTTAGTAAGCTTGGTGTTGATCTGAGTGAAGATTTAGATGAAGCAGTTAATGACGTTCCTAAGAAATTCAGCTCCGATGATAGATTTAAAGATCTTGATGATGAGGAAAAAGTGAATACTGCAAGAGATATTATGCGGAAATTAGTTGGGTCCCTGAGAAGTTTCTTAAGCTCTAACTATGAAAGTGAGTACAAAAAATAAGGGGAGTTAGTTGTCATATAAAAAAGAGAGTGCTTAGGCACTCTTTTTTGCTAGGAGAGTCTATTGTTTCATTTTAAGAAGAGTCTAGGACAAAATTTTTTACGTAATGATTCTATAATTGAGAAAGCTGTCCGAATAGCCAATGTTGATGGCTGTGAAATTCTTGAAATGGGTCCTGGAAAAGGTGCTCTTACTAAATTCTTAGTTAACAAAGCTCAAAAGGTTGTCCTAGTTGAAAAAGATGAAAGATTAATAGAAGAATTACAAAATAAATTTCATGATGTAGAGATTTTTAATGAAGATTTTTTGAAATGGGATATATCTAAATATATAACCAGAGCCAAATTTGTATCTAATATACCTTACAATATAACTGGTCCAATAATTGAAAAACTTTTAAGTAATAGAGATATTATAACTGAAGCTCACATGATTATTCAGAAAGAAGTAGCTCAGAGAATAGTAGCTAAACCTGGCGATAAAAATAGAAGTCTTTTTTCTGTCATAGTACAGATGTTTGCTAACCCTAAAATAGGATTTTATGTATCTAGAAACTCTTTTTATCCCGTACCAGATGTTGATTCAGCTTTTATCTCTCTCTACTTTAATAATAAAAAGCGTGATGATAAAATAGTAAATATGGTCAAATTAATGTTTGCTAATAAAAGAAAGCAAGTTATAAATAATCTTTCTTGCTTAGCTTCTAAAAAAGATCTTGAAAACATATTTAGAAGCTTAAAATTAAATCCTAAATTAAGAGCTGAAGATTTGAGCATAAATGATATAGAGATGTTAGGCGAAATTCTTAAGGATAAGATTAAATGATTATTTTAGAAGATGAACTAATATATGTTGCAACTTTAGGTGCAACAAAAGGAATAAAAGGTAAGCTGAAATTTACATCCAGTGATGATCTTTCTCCTATTGAAGGTAATAAAGTAGTTATAGATATTGATTCATATACTCTTTTTACTGTAGAGAGTATCAAAAACAGAAAAATAGAGTTTACTGAAGTAAAAAGCATTGGTGAAGCAAAACGACTAACTAATCATAAAATGTTTGTCTTGAAAAAAGATTTAGATATGTTTGATTATGCTCTTACCTCTGAGTTAATAGATACAGCAGTGTATTTTAAAGACAAAAAAATTGGTACAATAGAGAGTGTTAGTGATTTTAAATCTTATCTACTTTTGAATGTAAAAGGTGATAGGGAATATAATATACCTATGATAGACAAATTTGTTGAAAGTTATGATAGAGGTAGAAAATCAATATCTTTAAAGGTTTCGGAGGACCAATTTTGAAGATAACAATTGTTACAATATTTCCACAATTAATAAATTCATTTACTAATAACAGAATTTTTCAAAGAGCACTGGAAAATAACATTATTGACTTAAATATCGTGAATTTAAGAGATTTTAGCAATAACAAACATAAATCTGTAGATGATTATGGATTTGGTGGTGGAGTAGGTATGGTTTTGAAACCTGAATCTTTTTTTGATTTCTTCAAAAAGAGTGGGGCAAAAAATATCATTTTTCCCTCACCACAAGGTGTTAAATTAAATAACGAAATTGCTAAAGAACTATCTTCAAAAAATGAACTTACATTTATATGTGGACACTATGAAGGAATAGATGAAAGAGTTGTTGAAAAATATGTTGACCTTGAAGTATCAATAGGGGATTATGTGGTGTCTGGTGGTGAACTACCTACTATGGTAATTCTTGATTCTATAATTAGGTTTATTCCTCAATTTATAAAAAAAGAGTCCGCAGAGATAGAATCTTTTGAAGCAGGAAAACTTGATTTTGGAGTGTACACTAGGCCTGAAACAATAGACAATTTAAAGGTTCCATCAGTATTAACTTCAGGGAATCATTCAATGATTAATCAATATAGAAAAAGAGATTCATTACTAAGAACACTTATTAAGAGACCTGATTTAATATCAAAACTTCCAAAAGAAGATAAACAGTTTATAAAAAATATTGTAAAAGATATTCTTTAATTACTCTGTATGAATGATATAATAAATTGAGATGAGTAGAGTAAAATTAGATAAAAATTCAAAATATTTGGCCAGCTTTAAATTTGAAAAAATAGACCCTATCATAGAGATAGATATGGAAAAAGAATCTGTTAATGTCCATGTAAAAGCTATGTCTTCAGATATAAATGAAGAGTTTGAACAACTTTCTATATGTCTAGGTAAAAGGTTTGGAAGTAGCATTAAGTACTCTTTTTCTTCTCTATTAGATGAAGAAAAAAGTATTCATCTTGCTATATCTGTTTCCAAAATAATTTATCCTCAAAATACTATATTTCTGTCCAACTACAATCTTAATATTAATGAAAAAATAGAGTTAGGTGTTGAGTCCATAGCTATAGAGAATAGCAAAATTGTTTTAAGCTCTCTTAACAATGTGTTAAAAGATTTTAGTATTAATAAAGAGTTGATTTTGAAAGAAGATACTTTCAAATTTGTTGAACCTAAACACTATATACCTACTGAAAAAGAGGCCGCTAAAAAAAATGCAAATAAAATTTTATTAGGAAAGTCTTTTAGAACAAAGGCTCTTGAAGTAGATAAAATAAAATCATTGGATATAGCTGATTCTGCTGTTATAGAAGGTAGAATTTTTAATCTTAATATCATAAAAAGACCCAATATTAATATAGTCTCTTTTAATCTAGATTGCAGTAAAGACTCTTTTCCTTTTAAGTTTTTTTCTAAATCAAAAGTAGAGTTACAAAATAATATTTATGTGAAAGTCAGAGCCAAAAAAGAGATAGACAATTTTAATAAAGATGGTTTTTGTTTTTTAGCTAAAGACATAATTAGAATAGAAGTAGAAGATAAATTAGAAGTGAAAGAAAAAAGAGTTGAATTTAACATGCACACTAAGATGAGTGAGATGGAGTCTATTATAGACGTAGACAAAGCTATTGAGAAGGCTTCTAAATTTGGATATGACACTGTTGCAATAACTGATAGCGGAGTAGTTTATGGTTTTCCTGAAGCATACAAAAAGGCATCTAAAATAGGTGATTTTAAAGTGATTTATGGTATGGAAGGATTTATTGTTGATGATTCTTTAATTGCTAAAAATTTTGATGGTAAAGATTATATTGTTTTTGACATTGAGACTACAGGATTCAATGTTATACGTGAAAAGATAATAGAGATAGGTGCTGTCAAAGTAAAAGATGGAAAGGTGGTAGATAAGTTTAGTAGCTTTGTTAATCCGGAAAAAACAATACCTCAAGACTGTATTGATGTTGTTGGAATAACGGATGATATGGTAAAAGATGCGGATACAATAGACATTGTTCTACCAAAATTTATGAAATTCATAGAAGGCTATACTTTAATAGCTCATAATGCCGAATTTGACATGGGGCATATGAAACAAAATGCTAAAAAGTTAGGACTAAATTTCAGTAATAAGTATATTGATAGTTTGGACATATCAAGATCTATTTTAATAAATAATAAAAAACATGGTTTAAAAGATTTGGCAAAACATTTTGGTTTTGATTTCAGGCATCACAGAGCACTAGAAGATGCTGAAGTAACAGCTAAAGTAATAGACAAACTTTTGAAGATGGAAGACATCTCTCTGTTAAAAAGAAATGTTAAAGCTACTTTTCCTAAAAAAGTGTTAATCTATGCTAAAAATAAAGAGGGGCTACAAGATCTTTATGAAATTGTTTCAGAAGCTCATTTAAACAATTTTAGGAAAGTTCCTAAAATACCAAAGAGCTATTTAGAGAGCAAGAGAAAAAATTTAATTGTAGGTGCATCATTTAATAATGGAGAATTAGTAGATTATTTTGCTTCAGGTAGGCTCAAAGAAGAGATAAAGGATAGTGCTAAATTTTATGACTTTATTGAAGTATCTCCAATAAAATGTTCAGACCTTTTAGATAGAAGTTTTATTGAAGAAGATGTAAAAGATATGATTTTATTTTTGGAAACTATAGGTAGGGAGTTAGACATACCAATTATAGCTACAAGCAATGCCAGGTACTTAAAAGAGAGTGAATCTGATTTTGTAAAGCCATTATTATATTCAAGTAACAAAAAGATAAGAGATAGAAAACAGTATTTCAGAGATAGTAGTCAACTTATTGAAGATCTCTCTTTTATGAAAGAACCAAAAGAGGCAGTTATCAATAATACAGTAAAGTTAGCAGAAAATTTTGAATCGTTTTCTCCTGTCCCAGAAGGTTTCTATCCTCCTATAATTCCTAACTCTGAACAGATGGTTAGAGACATGACATATAAAAATGCCTTTGCCATATACGGTGATAATTTGCCTGAGTTAGTAAAGAATAGAATTGAAAAAGAGCTTAAATCAATAATTGATAATGGATTTTCAGTTCTATACTTAATATCTCATAAGCTTGTTAATAAATCCGTTTCTGATGGATATTTGGTTGGTTCTCGAGGTTCTGTTGGATCATCCTTTGTTGCTTGGCTTACAAACATAACTGAGGTTAATCCTTTACCTCCACATTACCTATGCAAAAGCTGCAAAAAGATAGAATTCCCTCATCCTTTGGGAAGTGGCGTTGATCTTCCTTCAAAGAGCTGTTGTGGTATTGAGATGCACAGAGATGGGCATTCTATTCCTTTTGAAGTATTTATGGGATTCAAAGGAGACAAAGTTCCAGATATTGATTTAAACTTTTCAGGAGAGTATCAATCTCAAGTTCATAAATACGTAGAAGAAATTTTTGGAAAAGAGAATGTTTTTAGGGCAGGTACTATATCAACTCTTGCATCTAAAAATGCTTATGGCTATGCTAGAAAATATTTTGAAGAGAATAATATACCTGTAAGCTCTGCACATTTAGAACTATATGCTTCAAAATGTGAAAATGTTAGAAAAACAACAGGTCAACATCCGGGTGGTATGATAATAGTTCCTAAAGATAAGAAAATTTTTGAATTTTCACCAATACAGCGACCTGCTAATGATCAGGGAAGTGAGGTTATGACAACACACTTTGACTACCATGTTATGGATGAACAGTTAGTTAAGTTAGATATTTTAGGTCATGATGACCCAACAACATTAAAAATCCTTAAGGAATACACGGAAATAGATCCAGTTAAAGTCCCTATAAACGATCCTAATACTATCGCCATATTCAATTCAACCAAAAGTTTAGGTGTTGATGCAGCTATTTTAGGATCAGAGGTAGGTACATTTGGTATACCAGAATTTGGAACACCTTTTGCTAGAAGGATGTTAGCTGATGTAAGACCTACTACTTTTGCTGACCTTGTAAGAATTTCTGGTCTTTCTCATGGAATAGATGTTTGGAGTAATAATGCACAAAATTTGATAAGAGATAAAGTAGCAAATATTTCAGAAGTAATATCTGTCAGAGATGACATAATGACTTATTTGATTAGTAAAAAAATTGAAAAAAGTCTTGCCTTTAAAATAATGGAATTTGTTAGAAAAGGTCTACCACTAAAAAGAGCAGATGATTGGGAAAAATATAAAAAAATTATGAGGGAACACTCTGTACCCGAATGGTACATAGAGTCATGTGGGAAAATAACATACATGTTTCCAAAAGGGCATGCAGCTGCTTATGTGTTGATGGCAGTTAGAATTGCTTACTTTAAAGTTCATCACCCTAAAGCTTTCTATTGTTCTTATTTAACTAGAAAATCAGACTTCTTTGATCTAGAGGAATTTATTAAAAACAAAAGTTTAAGTTCTATAAAGAAGATAGTTGAAAGTTATCATGCTAAATCTAGACTAGATGTTAAAGAAAAAAATGAACTCTATGTTTGGGAAATATTACTAGAGATGAATTTAAGAGGAATAGAGATTCTTCCTACAGATCTCTACAAATCAGATTCAACAAAATTTGCTATGGAAGGTGAAAAGATAAGAGCACCATTTGTTGTCCTCAAAGGTATGGGAGAATCTGCAGCTAATAGTATAATAGCTGAAAGAGAAAAGCCATTTAGATCATTTGAAGACTTGAAAAAAAGGACCAAAATTTCAAAATCAATGTGTGATAAAGCTAAAGAGTTAAAGCTTTTTGATTTAAAAGACTTTAATCAAAGCACGCTCTTCTAATAAACTGAGAACTATTGTTAAACTTCTTTGTTTAAAAATTAAATAAAATTGTCAATTACACGCAAGTTATTGCTTATTTTAAATTCATTATTAAATTAACTATATTAGTAAAACATCCCAGTTTTTTAATAGCATCTTTTTCTTCATTTGTTAAAGACAGAAAAGTGTAATCTTCTTCTTTAAATTCTAAGGCTACTCTTGAAATTTCTTTTCGCTCTTTCCAAAGCTCTGCATACCCATTAGATATTTTCAACCTAACTTTTGCCTCTGGATCTATACCGCCTTCTCTCTTAACCTTTTCATCATCAAAAAGCAGTAATATCTCATTAGGATAGATAAATTGATCCTCTCCTGGAAGAATTTTATTCCATTTATCCTTCATTAAAACTGGAAACTTCAAGTAATTTGTTAAAATAAAGTTACCATTACTATCCACAATTTTTGCTTTTACCCAGAAGTATCCCTCTACTTCAGCTACATCCTTAGAAAGCTCAAAAGTTACTACCAATACTTTTTCTTCTTTGTGGAAAAAGGCATTCTCTTTATAACTGTCTATTTTGTAAGACAACCTTGACCCTTTTAATTCTAAAGCTCCTTCTTTTGTTAAAATTATTTTATTTATGTTTCTAGCAATTTTGAGAAAATCGAAAGTCTCCTTATAAGTTTTGCCATCTAACTTAATCTGTTGTATAGTTTTATCATAAAAAGAGTATAGGTTTTCTTGTTTTAAATTTTCTTTTATAATAAGTCCTCTAGCAGGATATTTTATTCCACCTTTCTCTTCATAAAATAACTTTTTTTCCTCTTTTTCAGTTACAATAGTGGAAGTTTTACCCTCTATGGAGTATTCTATACTTTTCACGTCATAACAACTACAAACTAAAAATGCTAACAAAAATATCATAAACTTCACCTAACCTTGGTTTTGGGACCATTTTATCATTTACTCTATTACATATGCTACTATTTTTTATTTATTCAAAAAAATTATTGTAAGAAAACTTCATTCGACGATTTATGATTTGCAATTATCAATAAAAGGAATTAAAGCATAGGCATTCAAATGGAAATGAATAGCTTAGGTACAGTCTTTGTAGAATAGTAAATTAATAAAAAGTAACGTTTCTACTACTTTGCCCTTATAGTATAATAATCTTAAAGTATAAAAGATAAAGGAGTTTATGAAAAGTTTTGATGTAATTGTTATTGGTGCAGGTCATGCTGGCTGTGAAGCAGCTTTAGCCGCTGCAAGAATGGGAATGGAAACTGCATTGTTTACAATGACTTTAGATAATGTAGCTAGAATGTCTTGTAACCCCTCAATAGGTGGTCCTGCAAAAGGTCATCTTGTGAAAGAGATAGATGCTCTCGGTGGGGAGATGGCAAAGAATATAGATAAATCTTTCATACAAATGAGAGTTCTTAACACAAAGAAGGGACCTGCAGTCAGGGCCTTAAGAGCTCAGGCAGATAAAAATTTGTACCATATTGAAATGAAACAAGCTATAGAAAATCAAGACAAGTTATCAGCTATACAAGCTGAAATTTCTGAATTGATTTTGGAAGACTTTAAAGTATCTGCTGTAAAAACAAAAGAGGGATTAATCTACAAAGCAAAGAGTGTAGTTCTAGCTACTGGTACATTTATGAGAGGAACTCTACATATAGGTAAATCCAGACAAGAGGGAGGCCGTATGGGTGAGCCTTCTTCAAAAGAACTTCCTGAGTTTTTAGAAAAAATAGGAATAGAAATGTCTAGATTCAAAACAGGAACTCCTCCTAGAGTTAACAAAAATAGTATTGATTTCAGTGTTATGATAGAACAACCTGGGGACAGTTCATCACTGAAATTTTCAGATAGCACAACTGATGAAAGTATAAAAAATCGTAAGCAACTATCTTGTTATCTAACCCATACTAATGTTGAAGTTCATAATAAAGTATTGAGTAATTTGAACAAAGCATCAATATTTAATGGAACACTCAATTCTCAAGGGCCTAGGTACTGTCCTTCAATAGAGGATAAAGTTAGCAAATTTAAGGATAAAGAGAGACATCAAGTCTTTGCAGAACCAGAAGGCTACTCTACTAATGAATTTTATCTTAATGGTTTGTCAACAAGCCTACCAGTAGATGTTCAAGAATCTATGTTAAAAAGAATACCAGGCTTAGAAAAGGCCTCTATTATGAGGTATGGTTATGCAGTTGAATATGATTATATAAAACCTGAAGCTATGTCATATAGTCTAGAATCTAAGAAGATAGAAGGATTATTTTTTGGTGGTCAAATAATAGGTACAACAGGTTATGAAGAAGCAGCAGCATCTGGTCTAATTGCTGGTATTAATGCTGCATTAAAAATAAAAAATATAGATCCTGTAATTTTAGGAAGAGACAGCTCTTATATTGGACTAATGATTGATGACCTTATAACGAAAGGAACAATCGAGCCTTATAGAGTTTTAACTGCTAGATCAGAGTATAGACTTATTCTAAGGTATGACAATGCTGATATAAGGCTTTCTAAAATAGGGTATGATCTAGGATTAATAAGTGAAAAGAAATATGAAAAAGTTAAACAAAAAGTAGCTAAGGTTGAAGAGGTAAAAAGCTTGTTGAAAAAAAGTCATGTAAGCACATTCAATCCAGAAGTAAAGAGGCTGTTAGAAGAAAGAGGAGAGACTTTAAAAAGTGGTATAAGTCTATATAATCTACTTAAAAGAAACAATATAGTATATGAAGATATAAAAAAAATCATAGACCTTCCTTACCTATCAAGTGAAGTGGAGTATCATATTGAAACAGAAATAAAGTATGAAGGCTACATAAATATTCAAATGGAAATGCTAGAGAAACAACAAAAGCTTGAGTCTAAAGAGATACCAAAGAATTTTGATTTTAATGAAGTTCAAAATATAGCTACAGAAGCTAAACAGAAACTTAGTGAAATCAGACCTATAAATATAGGACAGGCTTCTAGAATTTCAGGAGTTAATCCTGCAGATATATCGTTCCTCATTTTATATATTGAGAAGTTAGAAAAGGAGAGAAATGGAAGAAAAATTTAGAAATATTTTCAGTAAGCATGGCTTTAATATTTCAGATGATATTTTAAATAAGTTTATCCTTTTTGCAAATGTTTTATTAGAGGAAAATAGGAAATATAACTTAATAAGATTTAACTCTGAAGAGGATATGATAGAAAGACATTTTGTAGATTCTTATATTTTATCTAAAGAGATAGACCGTGGTTCTCTATTAGATATAGGAAGTGGAGCAGGATTTCCAGGTATCATTTTGGCAATAGTCAAAGATATAAAAGTTACACTGGTTGAATCAATATCTAAAAAGAGTAACTTTTTAAATATGATTGTAGATAGGTTATGCTTAAATAATATTGAAGTCATAAATAGTAGGGTAGAAGATATAGATAAAAAAGATTTTGATTATACTACTGCAAGAGCTGTGGCTTCACTACCAATTATTTCAGAATACTCTATGCCTTTACTAAGAATAGGCGGGAAACTTTTAGCACAGAAAGGACCAAGATATAAGGAAGAAATTGAGATAACAAATTTTGACTTTCTAGGATCTCAACTCTCCAAAATAACAGAATACAAAATAATGGACAGAAATTTTTATATAGTAGAAGTAGTGAAAATATCCAACAAGATAACAAAGCCTAGAAAGAATCTTAGAAAAATTTTCTCTTCTCAATAGTCTGTGTTAAAATTTATAATAAAGTTAGGAAAGTCATGATCAAAGTAGATAATTTAACTATAGCATTCGGTAGCAAAAGGGTTTTAGACAGAGTTTCTTTTCATATGAATGAAGGTGATAAACTTGCCATAATAGGTCCTTCAGGAGAAGGGAAGAGTGTTCTTTTACAATGCATATTAGGCCTTTTGAAGCCAGATTCGGGATCAGTAGAAGTTGATGGTGTTGATATAATCAATGCTTCTGAGGATGAGCTAGATGTTCTAAGGAAAAAGATGGGGATTCTCTTTCAAGGATCAGCTCTCTTTGACTTTATGAATGTTTATGAAAATGTCTCTTTTCCTCTTGTATCCCACAGTGATTTTAATGAATCAGAGATAAAAACTAAAGTTGAAAAAACTTTAAACTTGGTCGGACTAAAAGGAGCATCAAATAAAATGCCTGATGAGCTCTCTGGTGGAATGCAAAAGAGAGTAGCTTTGGCAAGAGCTATAGTGAGAAATCCTAAATTTATGTTCTATGATGAACCTACTTCTGGGCTAGATCCTGTTAGGTCAAAAGCTATAAATCAACTCATAGGTAAACTAAACAATGATTTTAACTTAACTTCAGTTACTGTAACTCATGATATGCTTTCATTAGACAAAGTTGCAAATAAGGTTTTATTTTTGCTAAAGTCAAAAATTGCATTTTATGGTAAAGTCTCTGATATAAGAAATAACAAAATGTTAATCAGTTTTATAAATGGTGACGCTGATATAGATTAATTCTATGATATTTGATGTTTGTTTCTATAAGTGATATTATAATTTTGTGAATAAATTTTTTAAAGGGGAACTTGTTGTATGCAAAAATATAGAGTGCTAGCTGTTTTGGGAATTATAGCGCTTGGCATTTTCAGCTTTATATACATATATAAAAATATGTGGAATCGATGGGGAAAGTCTTACTCCGTAAAAGTAGAGGTTACTGATACAGGAAGTCTTGCCATTGGTACTTCAGTCTTTATGAATGGAGTAAAGATAGGATCTGTTAGAGACGTATATCTAGGCCAAAATTCAGTTGTGGTAGATTTAGAGATAGATGGATCAGTAAAGATACCTATAGGTTCTCAAGTGAAAATAACACCCGTGGGCATGATAGGTAATTTGAAAGTGAGTATTTTCAGACCAAAAGAGTTTGAAGGTTACCTGAAAAATGGTGATTTGATATTGGGTACAGGTCCCATTTCAACTAACCTAATTTTGGAGAGAGCAACTGAAGTTGTTGAAAGTGTTAACGGTGTCCTGTCCGATTTAAGGTTAAAAGAACTGGGGGACAATGTTAACGAAATAATAAAGCAGTACAACGAGTCAGGGAATGCCAATCTAATAAAAGCTATAGAGAATATAAATATAGCAACTAATGAACTGAGAGATTTGCTTGAATCTGAACATTTGGACAATAGTTTAAGAAATTTTGAAAATATAACCAAATCCGTTGCAAGTATGTTGAAATTATCCCTTGAAGCAAGAGTAGAATGGAACTTATTAGCTGAGAAAGATATTGATTCAGAGATAATAATCTCTTTAATGGATCTCTATGTTTCTAAAAGAAATTTTTACAGTTGGAAAGAAGGATACTCTTTTTACTTTAAAAAGAGTATTAACTTCTTAAATTTATATGCTGGTATGATGTATGATTCCTTTGGTGTTATTGCATCCTGTAACTTAGGCAAAAACGCTAAAATTGGTGTCAAGGCTACAAATATACCTGATACACATTATAAACTCTTTTTTGACATGATAATGGGCGATATATTGTTTGGACCTATTTATTCATTAACTGAGAATGTTTTTATGTTTAATATGGGTTATTCTGTAAGTTTGTAGGAGAAGTATGAAAAAACTTCTGTTTTTTTCCTCTGTGTTAAGTAGTTTTATCATAAAAAATATTTTTATGAGCTACTTGATAGGATTTATAACTAAGCTTCTGATTGGCATTAATATACAAGCAGAGGTTATAAAGCTCTCTTTAAATAAGGTTACCATAGAGAGAGCTCATGTAAAAGATGACCTGGGAAGACAATTAGGTTATATAGGCAGGGCAGAAGTAGGGCTTAATCTTAGAAGTAGTAAAATTGTAGAGTATGTAAATATCTCGAAGAGTAGTTTAACTTTAGAGATAGATCTTGAAAATAATTTTATTAATTGGGCTTATCCTTTTAACAAAGAGCCAGACTACAAAGAAGAGAATGTTTTTTCAGTTCCTGAATTGGGGGACGTTACCTTAACGGATTCTACTTTAACATTTATTGACAAAACATATTCTAAAGATATTATCGTAGATGTACCTTATATAGAAGGACGGGTTAAATTTGACAATAAAAACTCTGTCATAAGCATATCCGGAAATGGTAAAGATGGAGAAACAAGCTATTTTGGCAAAGTAGAGCTAACAGAAAGAGACCCACACGTCAAACTTTCAATTAAAAATCTTGAAATTAAGGAAGAGTTTTCATTATACACAAAAGCTGAAGATATAATAAAATTTAATGAAGGTATTGCAAATGTAGATCTTGAAATAGATAACGGAGATATAGCCGGTGAGATAGAATTTAGTAACACTAACTCTGATACTTCTATCTTGAAGGATGTACCACTTTTTTCAAGTGGATTAGTAAAGATAGATCAAGATTTTATTAAAGGCAAAATAAATTCAACAATTTTAGATAGAGATGTAGAGACTAGTTTAAGTGTTGATATTGCTAATAAAACACTATTTTTAACCATCAAATTTGACGATTTTCCTTTTAAACTGATTGATAATATAAGTCAATTAAATAAATTTAATTTAGTTGCAGATGGAGATATAGAAGGTAAGATTAGAATAATTACAGATATACCTAATAATTCTACAGAGATAAACGGAAGAATTTCTTCTAAAGGTGCACACATTTTTAAAGATGAATTCATTAAAGCTGACCTATCTATTTTACTTAATAAAGATGGGCTATCAAATTTGCAATTTAAATCCAAGTTAGAAGAGGGCTATTTTGACCTAGCTATTATTGAGAATAAGTCTGGTTATAGAATGAGTTTATCTAGTAATATATGTTCAGAGGCCCTACAGTTTTTGAGCTCAAATCTTCCTATACCTTCCTTTAGAGTAAAAGCATCAGGAGATTTATATTTTGACAAAAGTTTTGATAATTTCAAAGGAAGCATAAAATCTCATTTCTTAGATGCATACATTTTAGATGATTCCTTAGATTTATCTTTCAAAAAAAATAGAGATAATTTTCAGATCGATCTGTCTAACAGAGGATTAACCTCTCATATCTTTTTACACAATAACTCTTTATCTTTTTCTGCTAAGATACCTGAGGTGAATAAAATTAAATTTCAAGATTTAGAAATAGATCTTTCAGGAGATATGGATTTATCTATAGGATTTAATGATTTAAAACTTTATAAATTATATTCTAATCTCAATTTCAAGCAAATTAAGTCTGATGCCTTTTCTTTTGAGCCTTTTTTATTTCAAGCTGAAGGGAACCAAAATGAGATATCTTCAAATACTTTTGATTTAAATGTCAATCTTGATGATGCAGAAGTAAGTATACCCAAACTAGGTTTCAAAGGAATTGTAAATGAAGAATCTCTCTCTCTCTACTTCATGGGAGAAAGTATTAATGTTTTTTATTCTGATGTTGTAGATACATCACTTACAAGCCCAATATTAAGTATTGTTATTAGTGAAAGTGGAATTAGGTTAAGGAAACTAGCAACTGATATATTTAGATTAGAAGGATTTATACCTTTTGATGGAGACCCTCTTTTAGACTTTGCCATGAATGAATGGGCTATAAACTCATTTGTCAAAATTGAAAATGTAGATATAGACTTAGAGAAGAGAAAAATAAATATAAATAATTTAGATGTTACTGTTGGTGATTTAAGTATTCCTGTAATTGGATCCATGTCCTATGATGATAAAGCTGTATACATAGATGATTTTTCATTTGGTAAAAGTAATTTAGAAGGACAGATTGGCGAAGATATAGATATAACTGCAAGATTAGCATTTGACAATGTATTATCTGAAATATTAAAAGAAGTTCCATTCAAAGTTAGTTTGGTTGGGGACTTTACTATATTTGGAAAAATTTCTTCGCCTTTGGTTAAGGGAGATATCTTTTTATCTAGTGACTTTTTCCCTAAGATTAGTTTTAGTGTAGGTTATAGCGACTACAAAGTATCTGTAAGTGAATTATTTTTATTTTCTTCTGATAATGAAAAAGCACTTTATTTAGATTCAAGAGGATACCTTAATTTAAAGGATAATAGCATATTACTAAATTGCAAAGGCTGTGGACTACAGCTACAAGATATATTTGAGGCGGATGGAGAGACAAATTTTGATTTTCATTTAGATGGTGAATTATCAAAAATAAATTATAGATTAAATCTAGAAATGAATAACTTTAAAGATAGATTCATAGTTTTTGATAGATTAAAAATTGATGTAGATGGTGATAATGATAGATTAGAATTACGAAATTCATTTGTAGAAAGCTTTAATGAAAAGATAGAGTTTGAAGGGAATATGACATTTAAAAATTTCTTATATGATTTTAAAATTAAAGGTTTGGACTTAGAAGTAGCTGCATTTTTGAATGATCAAAATGACTACTTAGAAAATATAAAAGGAGACTGCTCTATAGATATAGAATCTAATTCTAAATTTTGGAATGGATCTATAAATTTATCAAACGTTGAATATGTTTTAAATTTAGAAAAATATTTGCCTAATATTAATTCTAGGCTCTCATTTTACAATCTTAATTCTTCAATAAATTTAGCTAATAATGAACTTAATATAAGTCTAGATTCACATGTTAATGAAGGGAAAATTTTAGGTAAATTAAATTATAGTCTTGAGGATAAAAAGGTTAAAGGAGATATGAAAACAGAAAATACAATTTTTTCATTAGATAATTATTTTAATTTTGCTTTTAATTCTCATTGGTCAATTGTTAATAATGAAATAGAGGGTGATATGCAAATATTGTCAGGAGATGTAGTCGATGTATTTGACAATTTTGCATTTGGAGATAGTTCTACAAAACCTATGTTTAGCTTGAAAAAATTGTCACTATCTATAGAGAATGCATTGAAAATTAAACTAGGTAATTTTCTTAATTTAGACAAGGTGGACATAGATGTTGCTGGGAATTTAGAATTAGAAAATATAGATGATATCTTTGTAATAAAGGGTGTTATTAGCTCTGAGTCTGGGTCTATAGAATTTAATAAATATGAATTCTCTTTGTTAAATATGAAAGTTAATTTCAATGGAGAATCTATATATCCTGGCCTAAATCTTCTAGCATCTTCTTCAATTTTAGGTAAAAATATCAATCTATCTTTAGAGGGCAACTTAGGTAGTAAAGATATTGTAGTTGTAGATGATGAAGCATCCAAAGAAGACGATGAAATTTTTTATGTTTCTCTTTGGTCAGATGATTATGATGAAAATAATAATAAATTGGAACTAGGAGATATACTTTATCTACTAAGTGCTGGAGGGAATAATGAAAATTTATTAGCCTCTGGTGGTAATATTTTAAGTAATCAAATTAGTAGATCTCTATTATTAAATCCTCTTGCTAAGAGAGTAAAGAGCTTTTTTGGACTATATCAATTTAAGCTTAGTAGCCCATTTTTTGATCTATCTAATTTAATAGAGGGAGATTTGGCTAGCCCACTTGCCGATCTGAGGTTAGAAGTTTCAACTAACGTTTATAAAAACCTATTCTTTGTTGGTTTGGACAGCATAATGGACCAAAATGGGTCATCCATTCAAGAGATCAATTTTGTATTTTTTACAATAGATAGATGGAGATTCTTCTTTTCTTTTGAGTCTCCATTTGATAACATATTATTTAAAGGGTTAGGTCTTTCTAAGAAAACAAATTTTGGTAGGCATGACTTTGAAATTGGTGTGTCTAGCCTAGAGTCTATGTTTGTCAGTAATAAGCTTTTAGAAAATTTCAAAAATTTGAATTTGAATTTTGAAGCTAGTTTGAGGTTTTAATGTTTTTATTATTTTATTTTTTAATTTTTTCCTTATCTTATTCTAGTTCTAAAATAGATGAGATTAGTATAAAAGGAAACAAAGAGGTTCCTAATTTTCTTATATTGAATCATATTGATTTCAAAGAGAAAGAAGATTTTGAAATCAAAAAATTGACATCAAGTTATGCTAATTTATTAAATTTAGGCTATTTTGATAATGTTCATATAAAACCAGTAGTAGAGTCTGGTAGACTAATTTTAGATTTAGAAGTTGAAGAAAAAGGCGATATATACAATATTCTTAAAAATAAGGGGATATACACGAATAGTGAAATTCTCTCTAATAAAGTACCTCCATTAATAATTAAATTGAATATAGAGGGTAACTATAGTGTAGATAATGAAGATATTTTGAAAAATGTCGATATACAAGTTGGAAACTATTATTCAAAGGATAGACTGGAATTAGTAAAAAACTCTATAGAAAGAATGGGATTATTTTCTAAAGTATCGTACTCTATGTTCAATACTGATGATGGGGTTGAGATTACTATAATTGTTGAAGAAAATAAATATGTTGGAAGTGATATATTATTTAGAGGTAATAGTTTAATAACTGACGAAGAACTCCTTGAAGTAGTTAAAACAGAAAAAGATAATATTTTAAATGTTAGAGTGCTGTTTGCAGATGTATCTAGAATAGAGAAAATTTACTCTGATAAAGATTATACTGGAATAACTATTAATCCTCTATTTGAAGGAGATTCTCTTATATTTGATATCAAAGAACCTCTAGTTGGTAAAATTTTATTCAAAAGAAAAAATTATCTACATGATTCAGAAAAGTTAAACACTTATGATTATGTTTTAAGAAGACATGTTAATCTAGAGGAGGGTAAACCTTTAAAGAAGAGTGATCTAAACAAAAGTGTAAGAGATTTAAAACGATTAGGATTCTTTAAAAGTATAGCTCCTAATGTAGCCCCTGGTGAGGGAAACAAAAAAAATATTGAATTTATAGTTGAAGAAGAGTTTGGTATAAAATTTAGCATGGGACTTAACGGTACTTTTGGTGGTGATCTTAAAGCTAATTTTAATTTTGAAAACAAAAACTTTTTAGGTAGAGAATTTGATGTTGCAGTCTCTTTTGACTATGACATTAATAATAAGTGGAAGGGAAGAGTATATTTCTTTGATCCATGGATATATGGAACTAACAGAATTTCTTATGGTATAGATCTTTATAGAACTAATCAAGATTCTAAAAAAGATGATATGTACTTTAACAATACTATTGTGAGTGGTGCAAGTCTTAATTTAGGCTTTCCTCTCTATGGAAATGAACTAAGATTGTCCCTTAAAGAGGACATTAAAATTATAGAGCAGTACGATGAAATGTCTAGCTCTTTTACTAATCATTTGTGGGATCTTTACGTAGAAAATACTGTAACAGGATCGATATCTTTAAATTTACTTGATAACTATGTAGATCCTACGAATGGTTACTATTTCAAGTTGTCATTGGGATGGGAGACCCATTTCCCATTTTCAGGTATAGAGTATAGGAATTTCAAAAATAAACCAGATGTGTTAATAACAAATATTTCTAATAAATTATATTTGCCTTTTTTAGCTGAAATGAATACAATAGCAATTAGGCTGGACTTAGCCTACTCCAAATTTATTAGTGATCACAATATAAATTATGGAGGTTATAATTTAGGTGGTCATACAACCATAAGGGGGTATGATACAGAAACAATGAAAGGAAATATCTATATCCTATTTAATTTGGAAAATAGATTATCCCTTTATGACAAGGAAATAAAGTTGGAATCTTTTGTATTTTTTGACGTAGGTTTCTCTATATTTGAGAGTGATATGAATTCACTCCATGACTTAATAGAGAAAAATAAAAAATCTATTGGTATAGGCCTTAGAATCAAAAAATTCCTTTTGCCTATATCTTTTAATTTGAGCTTTCCGATTGATCAGGAAGATTCCTTCTTGAAACCTGAGTTCAATTTCGGATATACTTTTTAATAGGGAGGGGTGGTTACATGAAAAGAAAAATTTTGTTTTTATTTGCGTTTGAATCAGCTTTTGCAAGCATTCTTCATTTTAAATTAGATAAGGTTAAGGATGTAAGTAAAAGTTTTAGAGAGTCTACTTCTCTATTACAAGATAAATATAGTCAAAGCATATCAGAGCTTTCTAGAATAGCAAGCGAACTGGAAGAAGAACAGTCCAAGATAATGAAAAAGGGAGATAAAGTAACTGAGAAGGAGAAAAAAGAATTCCAGAGTAAGCTACTTAATTTTCAACTTACCAAAATCAAAAAGCAAGAGGAATTATCAAGATATTCTAAGCTTTTAGATGAACAAAATAGGAAAGAGATAAAAGATGTTGTCTCAAGCGGAATAAGCGATTTTTGTCTTATTGACTCTTCAACTCTTCTTTATGGAGGAGAAGATGTTACTAAGTTTGTTATAGACAAATTGTCAGGTAAGAGAGGTTCATTAAGTCTTCCACACGAAAAGATAAAAGTAGGTTATGTGGATACTGCGAAATTTATGAATTCTTCAGAAGAAGCAAAAAACCTTAGAGAATTTGTGGATGAGAAGATAAAGAAATTTCATGAAAGACAAAAAGAGTTGCTTGATGAACAAGATAAAAATGATAAAGATTTTGATCTAGATGCTGCTGAGAAAGAGCTTAGGGAACTAAGCGAAGATGCTAATAGCGCACAGCAACTAATATTGGAGCAAATCGATAAAGGCCTAAAGAATACAGCAAGATTTTTAGCCAAAACTAAAGGCTATGACCTTATTGTTAATAAGGAACTTGTATATTCAGGCGGAGATGATTTAACCCAAGATTTCATAAATGAGTATGGAAGAGAAGAAGACTTTTCTTCATCAAAAGTTGCTTTTGTTAACTTGAATAAAGTGTTAGATGGATATAAAAGATATCAAAACATAAAGAGCAAACACGACAATCAGAGAGAAACATTTGATGAAGAGCTTTCTAAAAAATATGAAAACATACAAAAAATGAAAGATGAAGGTAAGTCAGAGGCTGAAATAAAAAAAGCCGAAGAAGAATTTGGTAGAGAAAGAACTGTTAGAGCTCAATCTCTTTTAAATACAGTAAAAGATGATGAAGAAAAAGTTATGAATGACATAAAATCAGCAGCTAGAAGAGTTGCTAACTCTAAGAAGATAAAGGTTATCATGCTTGATTCTGAAGTAAGTATAGGATCATATTTTGCTGGAAGTGATATATCAGAAGAGATTTTAAGTAGTTTAAATGGCTAAAATTCTTGTCTTAGGTGCTGGAGTATGGGGAACTGCTGTTGCTTCTGTTTTAGCTGACTCTGGAAATGAGGTTCATACCTGGAGTTACATTGAGGGTCCTGTACCTGATTTAAACAGTGGTATTCATCGAAATTTAGATGTACCATATTCTAGCAAGGTAAGATTTTTTCATTCTGATCTAAATGAGTTGGAAGGGCATGACTTCATTTTTATTGCTCTTCCTTCTCAAACTATCAAAGAAAACTTAGTTAACATAAATCAAAAAAAGAATTTCATTATTTTATCTAAAGGAATAGATATAGAGAGTGGTAAAAGGATAAGCCAAACTTTAGCGGAGATAGGTAAAGAAAATATTGCATCCCTTTACGGACCTACTCATGCTAAAGAGTTATTAAAAGGTGCATTTTCTTTCATGACTTGCTCTTCTGAAAACACAGAATTTGCTAAAGAAGTTACAAGTCTATTCAATGTAGATTATTTAAATATAATAAAAGACAATGATATTGCATTCACAGAAATAATGGCAGCTATGAAAAATATTTATGCTATAGCTTATGGGATAGCAGAAGGTATGAATTTATCAATAAATAGTAAATCTGCTTTAATATCCATCTCTTGTATGGAAATTAAAAAAATGGTCAATTTTATTAATTCAAATATGAAGCTACACCTACCTAATGGAGTTGGAGACCTCATAGCTACCTTTATGCACGGAAGAAATAGAAGATTTGGAGAGATGATAGGTAGAGGAATTAGTAAAGAAGATGCATTGAAGAAAATGAACACCGTGGTCGAAGGAATTTCAACAATTAGGGCAGTTAAAAAACTTTCTGACAAAAATAATCTGGAACTTAAACTGAATGATTTGTTATACTCTATACTATATGAAGGTGTTGACTATAGAAATTTGTTAACAATTTTTAAGGAGAAAATAGATGATAGATTTTAAAGTTAAAAGAGAAGACTTTTTATTAGCTCTACAAAATGTTGGTAATGCAGTTAGGGATAACAAGACTATTCCAGCTATATCAGGAATATACTTAGACGTAAAAGAAGATTCATTCGAAATAAGGGGTACAGATTTAGAATTAAGCATATCTGCAAGAGTAGATGCAGAGATAGCTAGCCCAGGAATAGCAGTTATCAAATCCTCCACTTTACAGGATTATCTCAGAGAGATAAATGATGACATTATAAGAATACAGCAGATAAATAATGAGATAAATATAACAACTGCTAATTCATCCTCAAGCTACTCCATTATTGATCATAATGAGTATCCAGAGACATTTACTTTTGAACCTGCTTCTTTTTGCAGTGTGGGTGCTTCAGACTTTACAGAAGCTGTTGAAAAGACGATAGTCGGTGCAGCAACAACTCCTGACAATTTGGCAGTTCACTCTGTTAGATTAGATATTACCGGCAACAAAATGCGAGTTATTACTTCAGATACTTACAGATTATTCTTTTTTGAAAAAGAGATATCTTCTGAATCGGATATAAGAGCAAGTATTCCTTTAAAAACAGCAAATGCTATTCTAAAGATAATAAGAAATGTTGGATCTGAAGGTATTGAAATTTCTTATTCAAAAAACTTAATTCATTTCAAAATAGGTAATGTGGAAATATTAAGTAAACTAATAGACCTACCATATCCTGACTATGAAAGTATAATAAATAATTTCAACTCTGATAAAGAAGTTTTATGTAATAATGAAGAACTTACATCAATGCTGAAAAGAGTACAGTTTTTTGCTAGAGATAATTCTGATGTTAGGAATGGTGCTAATTTCTATTTTAAAGACAATTGCTTAGAAGTTAAAGCTATATCTGACCAAGCAAAAGTAAAAGAAAAAATGTCAATAGTGAAAAAGGGAGATGATGTTTCAATTGCTTTGAATGTAAAGTTTGTATTAGACTACTTGAATCAGATAGAAAAGAACAGTATTTTAAAGCTTAGTGATTCAGATAGTGCTGTATTGTTAAGTGAAGAAGATAATGATAATTTTTTATGTCTAACTATGCCTCTGTCATTAAGTTAATAAGTTAGTTATTTATAAATTATCATCTCTCGTAATTATAGTTTGAAGATACCAAATTATTAAGCTAGGATCTCTAATATCCTAGCTTTTTTAATAAGTAATTATAAATTAATATCCATAAATTATTTAGAAAATATTGTAAAACCTATCAATACTATAAACATTTTCTAGCAACAGAGTAAGCCTTGTACAACTAATATTATATAAAAGGCAAGACAAAAAAGAGTGTATACCAATAAAAAATCAATAAATTTGTCAATAATTATTTATTATTAAGATAATTTTTGATATCCCAAACTCACCAAAATGGGAAGTGTTAATCATAATAATTTAAATTTAGTTAAAATACTGTTGACAATTGTTTCATATTGTGGTGATTATGTTTTGTAGATAATTAATTAAAAAAAGGGGGTGGAATATGTTATTTTTAATTTTAATGCTGAGTTGCGCTCTTAATAGGTTCAATCCAGGATCTAAGGGAATAATGGAGGACATAGACAAAGTTATACAAAGCCCAAGTCAGGAAAATGCCGAGGCTGTTCTGAGTAATCTAAATTCCAAATACTCGTATAAGGTGTATGAAAAATTGATAGACACAGGAGACACTAGATTTTTTAATCATATTCCCAAAGAATTTTTGAGACATGGATTGTTATTAAAAATACGAAAAAACAAAAATATAGAATTAGAAAGAATGTTTTTAGATAGAATAAAAGCAACAGAGCTAGAAAGATTAGTAGTAGAAGGAAAAGCTGATGAAATAAATGACAAAAGCAAAGAGTGGCTAATAAAAAATTACAAATATAGAGAAGAAGCAGTAGGCACGGCAGGTATATTGTTTATCTATGAAAAAGAAGAGCTAGTGAAAAAACTTTTAGACAAATTGAAGGAAGAAAGAAAAGATTTAGGCAATCAAATTTTATTATCAGCTTCAAAAGTGGGGAACTGTGGTTTGATTGAACATTTATTAGAGAGTAATCTAGCTAATAATATAAATGATGGTTTCCTTTTAGCAGCAGAAAATGGACATAAAGATATATGCGAATTATTAATAGACAAGGGAGCAGATATTAATGTGGTGAATAATAAAATTTGCGAAAGTAACTCTAGAGATAATCAAGAAATGAGGGAAAGTAGAGCAAGTCTCAATGAAAAAACGGATAATAATTGTGAATTTGTATATAAATGGTACGAAGGCCCAACAGCTTTAGGTTATGCAGCAAAAAATGGGCATCGCAATGTCTGTGAATTATTGCTAGACAGAGGTGCGGATATAGACATAAGAGATATAGAAGGAATGACAGCCTTGATTCATGCAGCAGAGAATGGGCACAAGGAAGTATGTGAATTGTTAATTGATAAAGGAGCAGGTGTCAATATCAAAATTAACAAAGAAAGGATAGGGGAGAAAGCCACCTCTTTACCCTGGTTTGCCTTCTTGCTTCCACAACGTATAAATAGTTTGTGCGAAAATAAAATGGGCTTAACAGCATTGATTTTTGCTGCAAAGAATGGGCATAAGGAGGTGTGTGAGTTATTGATTGATAGAGGAGCCGAGGTAGATGCAGAATTTAGAAAGGATGTTGAACAATTATGTTTGACAAAAGGATATCTTGGAAATTACTCAGAAGATCCTAAGATAGAAAAAAAATATCAAGAATGGGGTATAACTGCATTGATCTATGCTGCACAAAATGGTCATTTAGAAGTATGTAAATTACTATTAGATAAAGGAGCTAGTGTCCATGCTAAAGTGAATAAAAAGGGTGAAGATGCCTTATGTAGCAAAGATTCTGAATGTCCTGATAATAGTGAAATGGAGTATGGTGCAACTGCGTTAATGTATGCAGCATACAAGGGCCGTAAAGAGGTATGTACTTTATTGCTTGATAGAGGAGCAAAAGTAGATATGGCAGATGAAGATGGATGGACAGCATTGATGATTGTAGCATGGGAGGGTTATAAAGAAATATGTGAACTTCTAATAGAAAGAGGAGCAAAAGTAGATATAGCAAATAAAGATGGATGTATACCATTGATGTTAGGAGCGTGGAAAGGTCATAGAGAAGTATGTGAATTGCTAATAGATAAGGGAACAAAAATAGACACAGTAAATAAAAATGGAAGGACAACTTTGATGTTTGGAGCATGTGGAGGTCATAAGGAGGTATGTGAGCTACTATTAGAAAGAGGAGTGGAAATAGATGCAGTAGATAAAGATAAATGGACAGCATTGATGTTTGGAGCACATAGAGGTCATAAGGAGGTATGTGAGCTACTATTAGAAAGAGGTGTGAAAATAGACGCAGTAGATAAAGATAAATGGACATCATTGATGTTTGGGGCATCAGGAGGGCATAAAGAAGTATGTGAACTTCTAATAGAAAGAGGAGCAAAAGTAGATGCAGTAGATAAAGATGGGTGGACAGCATTGATGTTGGGAGCATTAGAAGGTCGTAAAGAAGTATGTGAACTTCTAATAGATAAGGGAGCAAAATTGGATGTGCTGGCAGGTAGTGGTACAGCATTAAACCTTGCAGTGAATAATGAATTCACGGAAGTATGTGAACTTCTAATAGAAAGAGGAGCAGATCTTAAGCACATAAGTCAAACACAAATTGCTGTGAAATTGAAACTGATTAAAGATAATATTTTGCACCTGGATGAGGAATCTCTAGAAAAGGGTAAATCAATAAATTTAATTAGAATTTTAGAGAAAAAAATTGTAGAAGGAAAAAATTTAAGAGAGATTTTGGAAGATACAAGAGAAAAGAGAAAAAGACAGGGTTTAAGTGATGAGTGGAAGGATGCTGTAGATGAATTAGTAAATAAGATTGTGGCTAATGAAGGTGATAACATGGAAGAAAGAGTAGAGAATGAAAGATTGGAAAAGATGTTAATAAAAAATTGCCTTATGAAGGAGGTAATAAAAATAAAAGAAGAATCAATTATAAAAAATGAAAAAAGAGAGCATGAAAAGGATTCTCTAAGGCATGTTAGAAAAAAGCTTGGATGCGATGAATCTGTTGATAGAAGCAAATAGCCTTGATTTTAGTGTTGGATAAGAAAGGGTTTAATACAACTATAAAAAATCTCTTTTGCATAGAGGATCCTGCTGACATGACAGCAAAAACAAATCCACATAAGGAAGTATGCAGTATATTAATGAAGAGAGGAATAGAAAAGTATAACTAGAAAAAAAGAAATTGGTCAGAAAACAATCAATTTAACAAAAATTGCTAATTATTTTGAAATATTACAAATTAGTAAATAATTATTCATCATTAAGATAATTGTATATCCGTCTTACTAAAATAAGTAATTGCAGTTATAATAATTTCAATTTATTAATCAAAATATCATTGACAGTTCCTTTATGATGTGATAGTAATGTTTTTAGATGATTAACTAAAAAAAAGGGGTGGGGTATGTTATTTTTGATTTTGATGGTGAGCTGTACTCTTAATAGGTTCAATCCAGGATCTAAGGGAATAATAGAGGATATAGACAAAGTTATACAAAGTCCAAGTCAGGAAAATGCCGAGGTTGTTCTGAGTAAGCTTTATTCAAAACAACCGTATAAGGTATATGAAAAATTAATAGACACGGGAGACTCTGGATTTTTTAATCGTATCCCCAAAGACTTTTTGAGACATGGATTGTTATTAAAAATAAGAAAAAACAGAAGTAAAGAATTAGAAAGAATGTTTTTAGATAAAATAGGAGCAACAAAGCTAGAAAGATCAGTAGCAGAAGGGAAAATTGATGAGATAAATGATGAAAGCAAAGAGTGGCTAATAAACAATTACAAATATAGAGAAGAAGCAGTAAGCACGGCTGATATATTGTTTATATATGAAAAAGAAGAGCTGGTGAAAAAACTTTTAGACAAATTGAAGGAAGAAAAAAAAGATTTAGGCAATCAAATTTTATTGTCAGCTTCAAAAGTGGGAAACTTTGGTTTGGTTAAGCATTTATTAGAAATGAATTTCGTTACCAATATGAGTGATGGTTTCCTTTTAGCAGCAGAAAATGGAAATGTAGAAATATGTAAATTCTTAATTGATAAGGGAATTGATGTTAATGTGGTAAATAAAAGAGCTGCTTGTGAAAGTAATTCTAGTATCCGTCTTCGTTATGATGATAACAAATGGGAAAGTGGACTAATAGATATTTTCCACGCCCCAATAAGTGGTGGTTGTGAAGTTTTATATAAATGGGAAAAAGGCTCAACAGCTTTGGGCTATGCAGCGCAAAATGGACACAAAAATATCTGTCAATTATTACTAGAAAAAGGGTCAGATGTAAACATGAAGGATAGAGAAGGGATGACAGCCTTGATTTATGCAGCCAAGAACGGTTATCTAGATTTATGTAAATTTTTAATTGATAAGGGAGCTGATGTTAACACTAAAATTATCAAAGAGAAAAAAGGAGAAAAAGAAACCTCTATATGGTCTACCCAATGTACAGAAAGGGTATATAAAAAAGAGAGTGGTTCAACAGCATTAATTTGTGCAGCAGGGAATGGTTATCTGGAGGTATGTAAACTGTTGCTTGAAAGAGGAGCAGAAGTAGATGCCCAAATTAATTGGAATACCAGTGAATCGTATTTGAGAGAAAATGATGGACGGTACTCAGGAAAGCCAAGAATAGAAAAAACTGATGAAGAAAAAGGATTAACCGCACTAATCTGTGCAGCAATGAATGGTTATTTGGAGGTATGCAATTTACTATTAGATAGAGGGGCTAGCATTCATGCTAATGTCGAAAAAAAACTGACTGAGGAACGCACAGATCCTGCATGTATTTTTACAAATCATCCACCTTTTCAAGGAGAAAGAGACGCTAAAGATCCCGATTTTAGTGAAATAAGGTATGAAGCAAGAGGTGCAAGTGCATTAATATATGCGGCATATAACGGACATAAAGAAGTGTGTGAAATGCTTTTAGAAAGGGGATCATGTAATAGTGATATAGTCAGAGAAAAATTTAAATACTCTGGGAATGATGCAATTATTACTGCAATGGGTGATGAAGAGCCTCCAATGGATGTATATCAACAAAAAGAATTAAGGTCAACAGCGCTAATCTATGCAGCACAAAACGGTAAAAGAGAAATGTGCAAATATCTTCTAAAAAGAGTAGAAGAGAAGGAAAAAGAAGTTATTTCAGAACATCCATATATACTTTTAGAGGAATTAGAAAAGGAGAATATTGATAAAGAATTTTGTGAAATGTTATTGAAAGCTGGAGTAAGTGATAGTCATGATTTTAAATCAAATGCCTTGAGAATTGCATTAGAGAACAAAAGTGTCAATAAAGATATATGTGAGTTACTTATTGACAACGGTGCTGATATCAATTCCGTAAGTGGAAATAATAGGATGATGCAAGGCCTTACGCCCCTTGTATATGCAGCTTTTAGAGGTTGCAGGGAGATAATTGAATTATTAATAGAAAAAGGTGTAGATGTTAATGCTGGAAGTAAAGTTTTCATTCATGGAGAAGAGGAATTTCTGACAACATTGATGCATTTGTCTTTTGGTGGTGTGAACGAATTAGATACATACCGTCTGCTAATAGAAAAAGGTGCAGATGTTAATTTTGTAAATAATAAAGGAAGAACAGCGCTGATATATGCCCTAATGGGTATTGATTATTGTCGTCCACTAAGAGAGGAAGTATGTAGGCTATTATTAGATAATAGTGAAAACCCCAATACTAGAGATATTAATGGAAAAACAGCTTTAATGTATGCAGCGCAGGGAGGTCACAGAGAAATATGTGAATTACTTTTGCAGAGAGGTGCAAGTATCAGTGATGAAGATATTAATGGGAAAACAATTTTAATGTATGCAGCGCAGGGAGGTTACAGAGAAATATGTGAATTACTTTTGCAGAGGGGCGCAAGTATCAGTGATAAAGATATCAATAAAAAAACAATTTTAATGTATGCAGCTGAATCAAGTAACAAGGAGACTACAGAGTTTATTATTGAGTCTACAGTGAAGAGATTGGTAGAAGAAGGTGAGGAATTTGATGAATACACAGAAGTTCAGACTGAAAATTTAAAATGTATGTTATCAAATATGGATGTTAAAGTGGGTGAGTTACAAATTGAAAACGAATCTTTATTAACTTTCTTATTTCAAAAACAGAGGATTGATCTTATTCAATTTCTTTCAGGTCTTCAATGAATCCTTTTATATTAAGCCATGTAAGACTTTTGTAGCTACTTGAATACTAATAAACGAATTGTATTGTCTGTATGGTATACCATAGTTCTTTAGGTTAGTGTAAAAAATATGAAAATAGATTGCTAAATATTTCATCAATTCAATTACTATGATATCGATGTTTTAGGCAATAGAATAACATTTGGGAAATTCGTGATATTTCTCGTATTAATACATGTTTCTAAGTTTAATAGAAAAAATAGTAAGAAAAAGTGTAAGTAGAGCTTACACAAAATTTATACTTTAAAAATAGTGAATTTATGCTAGAAAATCAATCCGGATAAAATATAGATTAAAAAACAGTTTTTAGTCTAAGAGAGAATGATGGAGGAATTGATAATAAAAAATTAATATAGCTAATATAAAGATATATAAAAATGTCAACTAAGATGTGTTTCTTGGGCATACTTGCTTTTAAACTTCTGTTGAGTTGCATAATTTCAAAAATTATGTTATTCATTTACCCATTATGAAATATTTGATTATAAGGAGAGTAAATCATGTTCTTTTTACTTTTAATTTTAAGCTGTACTTTTGGCAATTTTAAATTAGGCAATAAAGTAAGGAGATGGGATATAAGTAAAGCCATAAGAGAGCCAAGTTTGGAAAATAGGGCTGTTCTAGAAAAAGTTAATAAAAGCGCTGCATTACATAAAAATAATCAAGGATTGATACCCATAGAAGAAGCGGTAGAGGTAGAGAACGTGGAAGCAGTTGCCTTATTAATGAATATAGAAAAGTGTGAATATCCTTACAGGGTATATGAAAAAATAATAAATACAGGTAACATAGAAATATTTGCTTTAATCCCTGAAGAAAATTTATGCCATAAAATGCTGTTACAAATAATAAAAAATTCGGATGATGAGTTAGAAAACATCTTTCTGACAAAATTAGAATTCAAGAACTTTAAAGAATTGATATTAGAACAAAAAGTAGAGGATATAAAAAAAGAAATTAAAGAGTGGATAAAGAATGAATATGATTCTGAAGATGAGCAAATAGCAATAAGCCCTATAGATATACTGTGTATGTACGGAGGAGATCTTGTAGAAAGATTGTTAGAGAATACAGAAGGAAAGCTTAAAAATCAACTAAAAAATAGTTTATTAATCACAGCATCAAAGCTAGGGAAAGAAGAAATAGTATTGTATTTGTTGGAAATGTATGTGCATTCAGTTAAGAATTTGAATGGAGCTCTAAGATTAGCTGCCGAAAATGGCAATAAAAGAATATGCCAATTTCTTTTAGATAATGGCGCAATTGTGAATGCCGTAGACAGAGAAGGATGTGGGGCATTAATGTTGGCAGCTGAAAATGATCATAAAGAGATATGCAAGCTGCTATTAGAAAGAGGAGCTGATATTGAAGTAACAAATGAAGAAGGATGGACAGTTTTAATGATGGTGTCGGGCAATGGTAATGAGAAAATTTGTAAACTGTTGTTAGACAGAGGAGCAAATATTCAAGCAACTGACATTAATGGAATGACAGCATTAATGTATGCAGCGTCAGTTGGAAACAAAAATATGTGCAAACTCCTGTTAAGTAATGGAGCAAATATAGAGGAAGTAAATGAAGATGGGTGGACACCTTTAATGCATGTGGCAGTTAGTGGTCATGAAGAAATTTGTAACCTGTTAATAGACAAAGGAGCAAATATCGAAGCGGCTGATATTGAAGGAATAACAATTTTAATGAAAGCAGCTGAAAATGGTAATATAGTAATTTGCGAATTGTTGCTAGATAAGGGCGTAGAAATAGATGCAGGAGATAATTTTGGTCGTAGAGCTTTAATGTTTGCAGTTGCTAACAATCATACGTCAGTCTGTGAGATACTTCTGGATAGGTTAGCGAATATTGATGCGGAAGACAAAGAAGGATTTACAGCGCTGATGTTTGCGGCTTTAAGTGGATATAAAGATGCATGCAAATTACTTTTACATAATGGTGCAAAAGTAAATGCAAAAAATAATAAAGCACTAATTTTAGCAGTAGAAAATGGTCATATAGAGGTCTGCAGAATGTTACTGGATAAGGGAGCAGATGTAAACGCTGAAGATGACAAAGATAAATCAACAGCGTTAATAATAGCATCATCAAATGATGATGTAGAACTTTGTCGACTACTGCTAGATAAGGGAGCAAATTTACAACGTAAAAATAAAAATGGTAAAAAAGCAATAGAACTGGCAATTGAAAATGGGCACCAAGATGTTTATGAATTATTAATAAGGTATGAAGCAAATACTAATTGAATACAGTTCTAAGGTTTGTAAACAAATAAAAAAAGATACATAAAATTAGAATTAACAAAAGTAGAAAATGATCATTCATAAAGATAAATGTGAGTTTCTAATGAATGTGGGGGTACAAATATTCATTTATTATCTAAAATATGCTAGCAACTGAAAGTGAATATCAAAAAATTTGTGCAAAAGGTGTTAAGTAAATAGGTCAAGTTCAAACACACAATTAATAATGCTATACTAGCTTAAAAACTTGTTTTCATGCTATAATCAAGGCACTATAAATTTTCCTGTACTTGGTTAAATTACTTGATTTTTCTCGGTACAAGGAGTTTGGAGACAAAATGATAAACAAAAGAGATATAGTAGAAAAATTTGGTTCTAGCAAGAGTGACACTGGTAATACTAAAGTTCAGGTAGCTCTTCTAACTGAAAAAATAAATTATTTGACTTCCCATTTAAGGGAGCATAACAAAGACCATGCATCTAGGCTAGGTCTTATGAAGGCTGTTGGAAAAAGGAGAAGGCTACTGGACTATTTAAAAAGAACAAATATTGAAAGCTACAAGAATTTAATAAAAGAATTAGGTATTAGGAAATAAATGAAAATAATAAAAAAAACATTTGTTCTTGACGGAAAAGAAATAAGCATAGAGACTGGTAAATTAGCGCCTAGAGCTAATGGATCTGTTGTAGTTAGCTTCAATAAAACAAAAGTTTTAGTCACAGCCTCTGCGAACCTTCGAAAGAGTCATAAAAAGCCTTTTCTGGCCTTAACTGTTGATTTCGTAGAAAAGCTATACGCTTCAGGTAAGATACCTACTAGCTTTCACAGAAGAGAAGGGAAACCATCTTTAACTGCCACTTTGAGTGCCAGGGTTGTAGATAGATCTATAAGACCTATGTTTGAAAAGAATTTTGATTCAGAAGTTCATGTTGTAGTAAGTGTCTTGTCTTATGACGGTACAATAGAGCCTGCTGTTTTAGGTATAATTGGTGCCTCTTCAGCATTATTGATCTCTGATATACCTTTTCATACCCCTATTGCCGCAATTAATGTAGGATTCAGGGAAGGCCCTGTTTTGGGACCAAATGTTAATCTAGACCTTATAGTTGCTGGAAGCAAAGATAACATAGTTATGGTTGAAGCTAGTGCTAATGAGATCTCTGAGCAAAAGATAGTTGATGCTATAAATTATGCTCATGAGCAAATGCAGGGATTAATCGCACTTCAAGAAGAGTTGTGCAAGGAAGTAGCTCCAGAAAAATATGTTATTCAACATAAAGAGGGAGTTAATGTATCTATAGAAGACCTAAAAGAGGTAATAAAAGAACTTGAGTGTAAGAGTGCTAAGGATAAGGTTGAGAAAATTCAAAAAATGATCGACCTGTTTATTGAAGAGAAACATGGTAATCTAGACGACGAATTAAAACTTAGCATAGAAGCAAGTTGTAATCAAATAATAAAAGCAGCAGCAAGGAAATTAGTTTTAAAGAATAAAGAGAGATTAGATGGCAGATCTTTAGATCAAGTTAGAGATATAGACATAGATATAAACTACCTTCCAATGGCACACGGTTCTGCTCTATTTTCAAGGGGCAATACTCAATCTTTAGGAAGCGTTACTTTAGGCAGTATAGATAGCCAGCAATTGATAGATGGTTTAGATATTGCTTTTAGGAAAAGATTTTTCTTACATTACAACTTTCCACCTTTCAGTACAGGAGGGGTTGGGTTTATGAAAGCGCCGGGCAGGAGAGAGCTAGGTCATGGTAACTTAGCCGAAATGGCTATAGAACCTATTTTACCTTCTGAAGAAGAGTTCCCTTACACTATTAGGGTTGTTTCAGATATTTTATCCTCCAATGGTTCATCTTCCATGGCAAGTGTTTGCTCTGCTTCACTATCTTTAATGTCAGCAGGTGTTCCTATAAAAAGAGCTGTAGCTGGAGTAGCTATGGGCCTTATAAAAGAGGAGAATGATTTTGGAATCTTAACTGATATAACAGGGTTTGAAGATGGAATGGGTGATATGGATTTCAAAGTTGCAGGTACATACAGAGGTATAACAGCACTTCAAATGGATATAAAAACAGATGGTATAAATAGAGAAATAATGGTAGAATCCTTAGGCAAGGCTAAAATTGCCAGAGTTCATATCTTAGATGTTATGAATAAGGTTATTTCTAAGGCTGGTGATCTATCTAGCTCTGTTCCTAGGTATTCAAGTCTTTTCATAGATAAGGAAAAGATATCATTGCTAATAGGACCAGGCGGAAAGAACATAAAGTATATTATTGAAAAGACTTCATCTGATATAAATGTTGGTTCTGACGGAAAGGTTGATATTTTTTCTCCAAGTTCTTCATCTTTAGAGGAGACTATTAGGCTGATTAATTATCTTACGAAGGATATAGAGGTTGGTAACATAATGGATGCTGAAGTTAAGAAAATAATACCTTCTGGGGCCTTTTTAGAAATTTCAAAAGGTAGGGATGGTTTTTTGCACATATCTGAACTTTCTGACAAACGAGTTGAAAGAATTCAGGATCACATAGAAGTAGGGGATGTAGTCCGAGTTGAAGTGGCCAATATAGATCCTCATACTAAAAAGGTGAAATTAAAAAAAGTTTCTGAATAGGAGAAAAAAATGGAAAATCATAATTTAAAAGTTGGCGATAGAATGAGAGCTAAGGTAAAAACAGTAATATCTTCTGGTGTATTTTTAAATATAGCAAAGAACAAAGACGGATATCTTCACATCTCTGAGCTATCAAGCAACAGAGTTGAAAATATAAATGATCATGTTAAGGTTGGCGATGAATTTGACGTAGAGATCATAAAAATAGATCCTGAAACTGGAAAGATCAAATTAAGAAATTTGAACAAAAACAATAGTTAAGGTTTCTCTTTATGATAGCGAATGTACTGACTACTTTTAGACTGTTGTCAATCATTCCTTTCTACATTTTAATAAGGAATGACTGTTATAGTTATTCCTTATTTTTATTTTTGTTAGCTGCCTTTACTGATTACCTAGATGGGTTTTTAGCACGTAAATTTAATCAAGTTACATTCATGGGGAGTTTACTGGATCCTCTTGCTGATAAAATTCTTTATCTTGTTGCTATTTTTACTATGCTTGAAAAAGGTTATATATCTTTTGTACCTATCTCTCTAATACTAGCAAGAGAGTTTTTTGCTCTAGGATATGGTCCAACAGTTATTTTAAAAAAAGGTGACATATTCCCAGGCAAACTCAAAAATATATTCCAATTTGGTTCTGTTATAATTGTATTAATATTTAAGGGATTGTGGGTATCTTCTCTTGCAATATGGTGTTCTGTATTTTTTACAGTACTTTCAGGTATTTCACTTTATTTAAGGAATTATAAAAGTTTAAATAGAATAGTTAAGGAATTCATATGATAGCTAATTTAATGACTTTATCAAGGCTAGTCTTGGTAGTACCTATATCATTTTTTGTTTATAAAGATTATGTAGTAACATCTTTTGTTTTATTAATTGTTGCACTAATAACAGATTTTTTAGATGGTTTTATAGCTAGAAAGCTTAATCAAGAGACAACATTAGGCAAGAGTTTAGACCCAATAGTAGATAAAGTGTTGCACTTAACTCTTTTACTTATTTTTATAGAAAAGGGATACATCTCTTCAATAGCACCCCTTATTATAGTTATTAGAGATGTAATCGTTACAGGACTAAGAGGAGTCTCTTTTTATTATAAAGGAGATATTTCATCAAAGTATCATGGAAAGTTGAAAGCTATTTTACAAGATATCTCGTTATTTGTTATATTAATTTTCAAAAAATCCTTAATTAGTGATGTTATGATTTGGTCTGTAGCAGCTTTAACTTTCTATTCAGGAATAAGGTATTCTTTGTCTATTCTTAAAGTTATTAATCAAAGGAGAAAAAATGTTAGAAATGATATTAATTAGTCTTTTTAGAATTTGCAATGCTATGCTAACTTTTCTATGGTTTGCTGTAATAATTAGTATATTCATACCCCATAGAGTAGCTAGAGAAGGTTTTCCTCTATTAATCAAAGAATTTGTAGATCCTATTTACAACATTTTTGGACAGATGAACATAGGACCTGTAACCTTGTCACCAATAGTTGTGTTAACACTAATTGAGATAATGATGTATGCAATGAAGATATGAAGGATGGATTTGTATTAATAAATAAAGAGTCTGGCCCTACTTCTCATAGAATTGTTGATATTATGAGAGAGTTATTGAAAATAAGAAGAATTGGACACACTGGCACTCTAGACCCAATGGCTGAAGGTCTTATGATAATTTGCATAGGAAGAGCTACCAAACTTGCAAACGAGATACTTAATGATAAAAAGGGTTATGAAGCAAAAATTGAATTTGGATATGAAACAGATACTTTAGATAGATTGGGTAATATTGTTAAGATTGATTCTTTTTATGCTAAGTCAGAAGATATAAAAAGAGAAGTAGAAAGCCTCATTGATATGAAGAAACAGATTCCACCAAAAATATCATCAATAAAGATAAATGGTATGAAGGCATATAAAAAAGCTAGGTTAAATCATGATTTTGTAATGCCAGAGCGTAATATAGAAATATATAGATCAAATTATATAAATTTTTCACAAAATACTTTACAACTATCACTGGAGGTATCAAAAGGAACTTATATAAGAAGTATAGCAAGGGATTTAGGTTACTCTTTAAATAGCTTAGCTACCTTAGTTTACCTAAAAAGAGTCTCCATAGGCAATCACAATTTAAGCTCAAGTTTAAGTATTAACCAAATAGAACAAATGGTTCAAAATAATGATTTCTCATTCATAAAAAGTGTAGAAGACTTTTTTCCATCATATGAACAAATTAATTTAAGTGAGTATGAATATAGAAAATATATAAATGGTATTCCTATACCTTTACAAGGTACAGGAAAAAAGAAAATTTATTTTAAAAACAAATTTTTAGGCCTAGGATTAATCAAGGAGAGCCTCTTAAAATCATATAAATATAAAATTAGTGGTTGACTAATTAGCTAATTTAATTAGATAATCTTTGTGGGTTACTATTATGAATAAAATAAAAATATTGAGTAGAGAAGTTTCTGATGTGATTGCAGCCGGAGAGGTTGTAGATAATCCTTCGTCGTTAGTTAAGGAGTTGGTTGAGAACAGCTTAGACGCTGGTGCAAGCTCTGTAGATATAGAAATATCTAATAATTCTAGAAATATATTAGTTAGAGATAATGGAAGTGGAATGTCTCTAGAAGATTTAGAAATATGTACACAACGTCATGCTACAAGCAAAATAACAGATAAAGAGGACCTATTTAACATATCGACTTATGGATTTAGAGGGGAAGCACTTTCAAGCATAGCTGCAGTGTCAAGAATGTCTGTATCTTCCATGCAAGAAGAAGGATACAGAATTTATTCTGATGCCGGAAATATAGTTGGTCAAGAAATAGTTTCTATGAATAAAGGTACAGAAGTTAGAATAGAGGATCTTTTCTTCAATGTTCCTGCAAGGCTTAAATTTATGAGATCAATTGAGAATGAATATTCTAAAATAAAAGCCATCGTTCTTAGAGAAGCACTGGTTAATCCTGATGTCAGTGTTACTTTAAAGGTAGACAATAAAGTTAAGATAAAAACTTCTGGAAGAGGTATAGAAAACACTATTGCAGAGCTTTTTGGTGTTAATATTTTGAAATCATTGAATAAGTTCAATATGGGTTTCCTCGGAGATACTTCACTTCAAAAATCAACAAAAGATTATATATTCACTTACTTCAATGGTAGATTTGCCAAATCTAATATTGTTGATAAAGCCATACTAGATTCATATTACACAAGGCTAGAGAAAGGAAAATATCCTTTTGTTATTCTTTTTCTTGAAGTTGATCCTAAGAGTATAGATGTAAACGTTCATCCATCTAAAAAAGTAGTTAAATTTACTAGTGAACCTTTCATGTATAGGTTTGTTAGAAGTGAACTATCAAAAGCACTTGATGCAATTGATAGAAAATTAGTTACATCTGCTATGTCAGGTGAAGTTATAGACGTGAAAAAATTAGATCCTATAAAACCTGTAAAACCTCTTTCATCTTCTTCCAAAAGCTTTACCAGTAATGAAAAAATTCATGAAGCTGAAGAATTCAAAAAACCTCAAGATAGTATGAAAGGGTTAGATAACAAGAAAATAGAGCCTAACACTGAGGATTATTTTGCTGAAAATAGATTTGTGGGACAAATATTTAGGTCATTTTCTATAGTAGAATGTAAAGATAGGATCGAGCTGTACGACAATCATATAGTTCAAGAAAGAATTTTATATGAAGAGATTAAAGAAAAATATTACAATAACAATATAGTTAAACAAAATTTATTGGTACCTATAAAAATAGCATTATTGTCAAAGGAGAAAGATGCTGTTTTAAGCAATTTAGATTTTTTCAATAATTTTGGATTTGAAGTTGATGATTTTGAAGGAAAAGACATAGTACTAAGGGCAGTTCCTTTATTTAGTTTTTATGACAGCTATGCAAACATATTCAAAGATTTAGCTGAATTGATTTCAAATGAAAATATTAAAGAGAGAATAAAAGATATAAGAGAAGAGGCAATAATAACAATGTCTTGTAGACAGTCTATAAAAGCAGGAGATGCAGTAAAAGACGAAGAGATGAAGAGTATAATAAATAAACTTCACAAAATAGGTAAATATACTTGTCCTCACGGTAGAAATATAATAGTAGAGCTATCAAAGTCTTACCTATACAAAATGTTTAAAAGATAACTAGTTACAGGAAGGTAGCTTAAGTTAAGTTTGTTAATTAGCAAAATGTAATTTATTTAAGGGTGATAACACAAGGCAAAATGGAGTAACAAGATATAACAAAATCCATAAGAAGTATGAAAATTTATGAAATACGGAATGAATCATAAAGATAAATAATAGAAGAAAGATATATTATTTTTTTTTGCAGGGAAATATTCTAACAAATAATTATATTTTTTAGCAAGTATATTTAGGATAAATGGCAATTTCAAAGAAGTTATCTTTATTTCCGTACCAATTCAGCCTACTAACCTTGGGTAAGTGATAGAATCTACAAAGATAAAAAGGTTTTTGTGTTAGAAAACATAGTAAACTTTCTTAAATAATCAAAAAGGGGGCGGAATGATATTTTTAACTTTAATTCTTAGTTGTGGTTTTAAAGAGTTTAATGTAAACAAAAAATCGTGGTGGAGGAATGAAGCAAGCAAAGCCATTCAAAACCCAGATATTGAGGGTAGTGAAGATATATTGAAAAATGCCACTAGTTCTGGAGCGCTACATTGTGTAGATGATCAAGGGCTATTAGCAATAGAAGAAGCTCTTAGGATAAATAATTTTGATGCAGCTAAAATGTTAATGAGTATAGAGGATTGTAAATATCAGGATGAAATTTACAGAGAGGTAGTACTCACTAAAAATAGAGAATTATTTAATTTGATCCCTAGAGATAGACTTAATTATTTATTGCTGTCAGAAGTACAAAATACTAAAGTTAAAGAAATAGAAGAAGATTTTCTAAGAAATATAGAGGCAACAGAACTAGAAAGATTGATAGTAAATAGGGAAATAAGCAAATTAAGGGAGAAGAGTAAGGAATGGATACTAAGTAACTATAAAGATATAAGAGGAAGCATCTCCCACTTTGGTACAAGAAAAAGAATAAATACATCAGAGATATTATGTGTATACGGAGAAGAGTTATTAGAGGAGATTGTAGAGAAACTAAATGGAAGTATTGAAGGTCTTACCCAATATTTACTGTACAAGGCATCTATACTGGGCATAGAATCAGCAGTAAAATATTTGTTATACAAAACACCTATGGAGGTAGATGTAAATAAAATAGATGAGGAAACCGGTTGGACAGCATTAATGTTGGCATCACGTAGTGGTCATAGAAAAATTTGTGAACTGCTGCTGGATAAAGGAGTAGAAGTGGAAGTGTATACCTTAGGTGCAGGAATAAGTGCCTTATTACTAGCGGCAGAAGGTGGTCATAAAGAGGTGTGTGAATTGTTGATAAACAAGGGAGCAAAAATAGATTCAGAAAAACATACAGCATGGACTCCCTTGATTAATGCAGCTACTCATAGACGTAAAGAAGTATGTGAATTGCTTATAGAAAGAGGAGCAAATATTGATTTCATGACTTCTGTAGGATCAACAGCATTACAAAGTGCAGCTTTCTTTGGTAACAAAGAAATATGCAAGCTTTTGTTAGACAGAGGCGCAACAATAAATAAGCTGATATCTTACGATAGAGAGCCTTTACTATTAAACATGCTTGAAAATAATAGCATAGGACATTTAGAGACTATTAAACTACTTGTAGAAAGAGGCGCAGATGTTAGTGCTAAAACAAAAGAAGGACTTACTCCACTGATGAAAGCTGCATCTAAGGGAAAAAAGGAAATATGTAAAGTATTGTTGGATAATGGAGCAAAGGTAGATGAAGTACTCAAATATAGAGATACTGCACTAACACTTGCTATTAAGAAGTTAAAATTTATTATAGACAAATCATTTGAAGCTTCGGTGATAAAAATTTACGAAGATACAGCTAAGCTACTTATAGAAAGAGGAGCTAATGTTAATATTAAAGATAGTACAGGAACTACTCCATTAATTTTTGCATTACAGTATTGTAGTGAGAGAATGTGCACAATATTGTTAAAAGCTGGAGCAGAAATAAATTCTAGTGAGTTGATGTGTGCAGCAAAAAATGGTTATGCAGAGGTTTGTGAATTAATTTTGGATAGGGAGCCAAAATCTGATCTGGAATATAAAAATGGAAAAGCAGCACTAAAACAGGCAATAGATAATGGCCATAAAAATGTGTGTGAGGTTTTAATAAAGAGATGGCCTAAAAAAGAAGCTTGATGAGTAATTTTACTTTTTCAAACTTTTAGCTTTGTAACAATATAGAATTAGTATAAGATTAAGGGTTAGAGGAATCGTTCAAAAAACCTTCTTCTATCCCTTATCATACTATTTAAAAATTGGGACTCTTTGATTATACATCTTCCTCTTTCAATTATGAAATTTTTTAAATCATACCTATAGAAAGGTGTGAAAATTTTATTTTCAGTAGAAATAGTATAGCCTGTAGGCTTAGATATATATTCTACTCTATAATATTTTTCATCAAAATTGTAGTTATTAACCTTATCAGAAATATTATAATTTTCTTTATTAATAAAACTCTTAAACCATTCAGTCCAAGTTCTTCTTCTAAGATAAATAACATTCTCATGAGTTGTTAAGGTTCTGCCCTGTACTGTATCAAAAATTTCTGTAACATTCTTTAGTTCAACATCCACTGCATTAGACAAGCTTTTTTTAAGTCTATAGTTAGCATTCAAAATATCCCATTTATCCTTAACCTCTTCAATATCTGCTCTTTTTAAAAACTCAATTCTAACTAAGTTGTTCTCCTCCTCTTTTATAACTATTGAAGAGTTACGATTAAAGAAAGAATCATATATGAAAGAGATCATCTTGAAAAGTTGTTGATCATCTATCTGAACTTCTCCTTTTTTGTAAAAACAAATTTCTAAGGTATTATCGTTATTAAGCACCCTAACTTTTTTATCAATATCAATTATTGAAATTTTCTCTATCTCAAACTCTTCTTTTTCATGTCCTACAAACCAAGTATTAACTAGCTCTTCTATTTCATCTAAATTCATCTCTGATTTAAATTCAAAATTGTTTTCATTTATATTTACATGCTCTGTGTAAAAGACAAATTTAATTAATTTACTAACTTCTTTTTTAGGTATATCCTTTTCTAGGAATTCTATTTTTGCAAATTGACCTTTTTTTGACACTTTAATATCTTTTTCTTGAAACACTATTTTATTTTCATAAAACCAATATTTAAAATGAGATTCTAATTCCTTTGTTTCCACAGGTATACCTAACAAAACTTTGTTGAAAACAACTACGCTACAAGTATCTTCATCCATAGTAACTGGTCTAGAAGTGTCTGCTATCTCTTTTCCTCTCTCTGTTAGGCACTTTTTCAAAAATACACTGTACCTATCGTCTTTCCATTCTAAAACCAACACCCACCATTCAGGATAAAACAGATTAGGGATCCTATCAACCTCTTTACCTTGTTGGTGAACTGAAGTAATTAGACAGGAATTAACAACAGCTACAGTATACTGTCTTTTATGAAAATATTTTTTTATTCCCAATCTTGAAAGAACATCGTTTCTTACAGTATGGTCTAAAAATTGCTCTAAATTTATTCTATCTAAAACATTATTTACGGCTGACTTTACTATCCATCCTAAACTTGTTTTAGAAACACCGAATTTAATAACCTTATCTTTAGGACTAAGTCTACTAAAAGTACAACTAAATAATAAAATGCATAAAATCAAATTAATCATATTGGAATTATATCACAAGAAAGCAGCTTATTTAGAGGAAGAAGCAACAGATTGACTTAATATGAATAGTGACTTATAATTCTAGTTAAAAAAGAAGAGAGGTTACAAATGTTCATAGATGAGGCAATTGTAAATTTAAGAAGTGGATCTGGTGGCGATGGCGCCGTTTCATTTAGAAGAGAGAAGTTTGTAGCACAAGGTGGTCCTGATGGAGGAGATGGTGGAGATGGTGGAGACCTATACATACAGTCTACTAACAACTTAAATACTTTAATGCATTTTAATAACCAAAAAATATTTTCAGCAGAAGATGGTGAAGGGGGTAAAGGGAAAAGGATGAATGGGAAATCAGGAGAAGATTTAATCATTAAGGTTCCTGTAGGAACGATAGTTAAGGATCTGGATAGCGGAAAAGTAGTTGCAGATTTTGATTCTGAGAAGAAGGTATTATTTCTAAAAGGGGGGAAGGGAGGAAAAGGAAATTTAAAATTCAAAAGCTCAAAAAGACAGGCTCCTTACATAGCTCTTAAAGGGGAGAAGGGACTGGAGATAAAAATCAAATTAGAATTAAAGTTATTAGCAGATATAGCTTTAGTAGGACTTCCTAACGCTGGTAAATCTAGCTTTATCAATTCAGTATCGGCTGCCAAATCCAAAGTTGGTGACTATCCTTTTACCACTTTAGAACCCAAGCTAGGGGTCATTAAATTTAAAGATTATCATTTTGTAATAGCAGACGTTCCTGGCCTTATTGAAGGAGCTGCTGAAGGTAAAGGTTTAGGGCACAAATTTTTAAAGCATATTGAGAGATCTAGATTAATATTTCATATGTTAGATCTTTCTGAAAGCAACATAGAAGATGATTTTTATATTATAAACAAGGAGCTATCTAGATATAAAGAAGAATTAGGAAATAAGAAACAAATTGTAGTCGGAACTAAGACAGATCTAGATATTCCAGAGTCATCAAAAGAATTTGTAAAACATTTGAAGAAAACCTACCCAGTGTTTACAATATCTTCGTATACAAAGGAGGGTATAGAAAATCTTATTAAGTTTGCAGTTCAAGAATTAAATAATCTTGATAAAGAAGAAGAGATTACAGAAATAGTTTCAGTATATGAATTTTTCAGGCATAAATATGAAGAAGACATTGTGATCAAAAAAGAAAATAATACATTCATTGTTGAAGGTAGGATAGTAAACTCAATCGTAAATAAATATGTTGCAACTAAGGATACTTTTGATATGTTGTTAGATATTCTAACAAGAGAGGGATTAGATTCAAAATTAAAGAAGGCTGGAGCAAAAGAGGGTGACACTGTAAAAATATTAGACAATGAAATGGAATTTGTAGAATAATTTTTGATTTCATGTTTGTGTAGTGCTAAAATAGATTTAGAAGGATGGTTTTTATGAGTAAAATAATGGCATTTATTTTGTGTGCTTTGTTATCTTGTTGGGGAACAAAATCTGAGGATAAGTCTTCTGTTAGAAGTCAAGATTTAAGTGGAAATGATAGAAATGAAGGCGAGCAAAATTTACAAAATATTTTTAATATTATAAATGCATATGAAAAGAATAATTGGAATCTTGATACAGTTGAAGAGATAGACAGTGAAAAACATGGATACAAGGCAATAAGTATTGCTATAGATGAAGTTGATTCTAATAAGATAGATTGGCAGAGTGAAAGAAAAAAATCTCTGATACAGCTCGCTGTTGAATATTCATCTCCTTCAGATATAAGAAAAGCAGCAGACAAAGGTGCAAATGTAAATATTGTAGATGGGAAGGGAAATAGCCTTCTTCACCTGGCCGTATCTAGAGGTGATCTAGATGTAATTAAAGAAGTTGCTGAGTTAAAGAATTTAGATAAAAGTGCAAAAAATCAAAGAGGATTAGGAGCCATAAATATGGCTTTGGAAAATGGAAATAAAGAAATAGTGTACTTACTGGTAGAGAATGGTATTTACAACTCTATACCAGAAGATATGTCTGAAGAAATGAAAATTGCATTGAGCTGTTCAAGTTATCTTAATCTTGATTATGAGGGAAGATTGCTCAAATGCTTAAGAGAAGGTGAAAGTATAAACTCAATAGATAAATCTAAAGATAAATCTTTCTTAGATTACATTTTGTTTATTTTTAGGGAATATGATTTGACTTTTAATCACTTAAATAACTTCCTCAATAACCTTAAAAAATCCGGTATAGATGTAGAAAGAAGAGATAAAGATAGAAATACCCCTTTGCTCAATTTTGTTACTATACGAGAGAAAAAGTCAGAAAAATTTTTAAATTATTATTTAGAAAACTTTAACCCTAAATTAGATGTAATTAGCAAAGAAAGAAATAATATACTGATGGCTATTGCAACTAATGGTAGTGAAAGAATCTTTTATTTTAATTGGGCCGAAAAAGATTTAATAGTTTTTTTGATAAAAAAAGGGGCAGATCCAACTTATATAAGACCCGATAGAGGTACTATATTAAATATAATATTGGACCATTTTATTGGTTCTAATGAAATAGCAGAAGATACAGAAGCATACATAGAAGAACTTAAAAAAGCTTGTGGTAAAGATAAGTGGACAAAATTATTGAACACCAAAGGGCCTGGTAATAAAACTCTTAAAGAGTTCATAGAAAGAGATTTTGGAATTGAAGAAGATAAAAATCGTCTTATTAAAGCATTAAGGCTGACAGGATAAAAAGTTTCTATAGTAATTTGGAGGGAATTTTTTAGTGAAACATATAGTAATATTTGGTCCTACAGCGATAGGTAAGACTTCTCTTTCTATAAAGCTAGCTAGACATTTAGATACAGAAATTATATCTGCCGATTCAGCACAAGTTTACAAAAAATTAAACATAGGTACTGCCAAGATATCTAAAGAGGAGATGAAAGGTATCAAGCATCATTTAATTGATGTTGTAGAGCCTTGCACTAAGTTTGATGTAGCTAAATTTGTAAACTTTGGTTCGGTTATTTTAGAAAATTTGGAAAACAAAAACAGACAAGCCATTATTGTAGGAGGAACAGGACTATATATAAAAGCATTAAGCGATGGGCTAGTAGATCTACCTGCCGACAGTAATTTAAGAAGCCAGCTAGAGAGTCAGGATGCTCAATATCTACACGATCGTTTACAAGAGGTAGATTCCAATTATGCAGAAAGAGTGCCTCCCAACAATAAAAGAAGAGTAGTAAGAGCTTTAGAAGTTTTTGAACTGACTGGCAAACCGTTTAGCTATCTACATTCTTTTTCAAAATCAAAATTTTCTTTCCATAAATTTGCACTCACAAGAGATAGAGAAGAGATATATAAAAATATTAATAAAAGAACAGATATTATGATGAAAAAGGGATTATTGGAAGAAGCAAAAAAGATATATGAAGAATATAAACATTGTTTGGATGAGATAAACATAATAGGATACAAAGAGCTTTTTTCTTACTTAAAAGGGGAATTAACACTACAGGAAGCTATTGATTTAATAAAGAAAAATAGTAGAAACTATGCAAAGAGGCAAATCACATGGATGAAAGCAAACAATTTTGATGTAATAGATGTAGACAAGATAGATCCTTTAAAATATATTCTTAATAAAGTAGATAGATCTTAAAGAGATTAATATGTTAGAATTGTTATAAAAAAGGGGAGAAAAATGAGTCCAATTTTTATAGAAATTTTCGGTTTTCAGATAAGATATTACAGTCTTATGTATATAATTGCCTTTTACTTAGGTCTTTACATAGGTCAAAAAAGTGCAAAAAAGTATGGTTATAATCCTGATATGGTCAAAAGCTTGGCAACCTGGGTTATGGTAACTGGTCTGATAGGTGCTAGAGCTTACTATATATTTTTAAGATGGGATTACTTCAAGTATAACTTAATGGAAATAGTAGCTATATGGAGAGGCATAAGGGGTTTAGCTATTCATGGAGGAATAGCTGGTGCTGCATTGGGTCTTTTCATATTTTCAAAAATAAAGAAAGTAAACTATTGGGATATTCTAGATCTGTCCACTCCATCTGTTCTTTTAGGGCAGGCAATAGGTAGAATAGGTAATTTAATGAATGGCGAGACTCATGGAGTTCCTGTTTTCACACCTTTGGCAGTGCTTTTCAATGGCAGATTCGATGAATGGTGGCAATCATACCAAGCTAATCCTTTAAAATTTAACTATCCTAATCTAGTACCTTGGGGAATGGTTTTTCCACCGGGAACTCCTGCTGGAGAAGAATTTCCCAATATATTAGTTCACCCAACAATGGTATATGAAATAGTCTTGAATTTTATAGGCTTTTTGATTCTATACTTCTACTTCAGAAATAAGAATTTAGGTAGAGGATCAATATCAGCTATATATGTCATAATGTATGGAATTATTAGGGCAATAGTTTCCTTCTTCAGAGCAGAAGATCTATACTTCATGGGCATTAAAGCTCCGAATATAGCAAGCATAATTTTGATTTTAGTAGGCTGCTCTGTTCTCTATCTATCTAATAGAAAGAGGAGATGATGTTAAATTACATATTGATACTATTGTCAATAATATCAATTTTTGTAATGCTAATTTTTATGCTTTTAGTCAAGGGTAGATTGGATCTTGTTTATGAAAAGATTCAATCTATTTCTATCTCAAATAACGAATTATCAAAAAAATTAGATGAGGAATTAAGAGAATTTGATAGGCATACTCAAGACTCTATGGCTAATAATAGAAAAGAGAGTATAGATAACATTATAAAGCTTGGAGCAGGTATAAATGAGACCATCAAAGAGTTGGGTTCTAAGATAGAAAAGTTGCAAAAAGAGGTATATGAGAGATTAACAGAAATTCACAAAGAGAATTCTAAACAGCTCGATAAAATGAGGGCAACTGTGGATGAAAAGCTTCAATCAACACTTGAAAAGAGACTAGGGGACTCATTTAAATTAGTAAGTGAGAGACTTGATGTAGTGCATAAGGGCTTAGGTGAAATGCAAAATTTAGCACAGGGTGTTGGTGATTTGAAAAAAGTATTAACTAATGTCAAGTTGAGAGGTACCTGGGGAGAAGTACAGCTTAACAATATACTTAACCAGATGTTGTCCCCAGAGCAATTTGTAAAAAACGTATCTGTAAAAAGTAATTCAAATGATAGAGTTGAATTTGCAATAAAGATGCCAGGAAATGACGAGGAAATACTCCTTCCAATAGACTCCAAATTCCCTATAGAAGATTATCAAAAGATTATGGAAGAAGATAGTAAAGAATTTACTAAACAGTTAGAAAATAGGATTAAACGTGATGCAAAAAATATCTACGATAAATATATAGATCCTCCTAAAACTACAGATTTTGCCATTCTTTTCTTACCTACTGAAGGCTTATACGCAGAGGTTTTAAGAATTTCAGGGTTATTTGAATTTATCCAAAGAGAATACAGGGTTGTTATTGCAGGTCCTTGGACCCTAGCAGCTATACTTAACAGTCTACAACTAGGATTTAAAACATTGGCTATGCAGAAAAGATCAAGTGATGTTTGGAAAATTTTAGACAAAGTAAAATCTGAATTTAATAAATTTGGTGGATTACTTGAGAAAACTCACAAGAAAATAGTTGAAGCAGGTAATGTTATAGAGAGTGCTACAAAAAAGAGCAGAACTATAGAGAGAAGGTTAAGCAAGGTAGAGTTAATAGATGAAGATAAATTACTTTTAGAGTGAGCAACTTGACTTATTTTGGCCTAATATTACATAATCTAAGTGAGAGAATGTGAAAAAATACTAAACGACTGAGGAATCATGAATAACAAAAGATTTAGTCAAAAAGCTTTAGAGGGTATTGCAGGAGCCAAGAGTGTCGCATACAGGTATAGACATGATAAGGTGGATATTGAGCACCTGCTCCTGTCTCTGTTGAACAACGGAGAGGGTGATGTGAGTTCCACACTCATCAAAATAAAAAAAGATCCTAGAAAAATGATTAGTCTTATAGAAGAGAGATTAATAATAAACCCTAGAGATCTTCACAATTCTGGAACAACTGATAGGCTGAATAAAGCATTGTTAAATGCTGAACGATTGGCAGAAGAAGCAGTTAACGAAGGACACCTATTTATAGCTGCTGTAAATGAACTTCCTTGGCTCAAATCCCAGATGGGAATTGACCAAGAAGCTTTTTTAAAAATATTTCCTAAGCAGAGCAATTTAGAATCTAGTTATGAAGATGGAGAGTCTGTGTTAGAAAAGTATGGTAAAGATTTAGTAGAAGAGGCAAGGCAAGGAGAGCTTGATCCAGTTATAGGAAGAGATGAAGAGATAAGAAGGGCAATTAGAATTCTTTCAAGGAGAACAAAAAATAACCCTATACTTCTAGGAGAACCTGGTGTAGGTAAAACTGCTATTGTTGAAGGTTTGGCTCAGAGAATTGTAGCAAAAGATGTACCAGAATCTCTTTTAAATAAAAAGATATACTCTTTAGACATTGCCTCTGTTTTAGCAGGAGCTAAATACAGAGGTGAATTTGAAGAGAGACTTAAAGAAGTTATTAAGAATGTAGAGCAATCTCAAGGCGATGTCATTCTCTTTATTGATGAGATACATAACATCATAGGAGCTGGAAAAACGGAAGGAGCTCTAGATGCAAGTAATATGCTTAAGCCTATGCTAGCTAGAGGAAAGCTAAGAATTATAGGTGCTACAACTTTAGATGAATACAGAAAGTACATAGAAAAAGATCTTGCATTTGAGAGAAGATTTCAACCTATAAAAGTCTTAGAGCCGACAATCTCTGATACAATAGCAATCTTAAGAGGCCTCAAAGAAAAATTTGAAGTCTACCATGGAGTTAGAATATCTGATTCAGCCATAGTATCTGCTGTAACTCTAAGCTCTAGGTATGTTAATGATAGATTTTTACCAGATAAGGCTATAGACTTAATAGATGAAGCAGCGGCTACAGTCAGAACAGAGATAGACAGTATGCCTGCTGAATTAGACGAAATCGTTAGAAAAATAATGCAACTAGAAATAGAAAAAGAGGCTTTAAAAAGAGAGAGTGACCAACAATCTTTAAGCAAATTATCAAAAATTGAAAATGAATTAGAAGAGATGTCAAAAAAGCGAGATGCCATAAAGTCACGTTGGGATTTAGAAAAAAGTAGTATAACCAGTATGAAAAGGATAAAAAAAGAGATAGAAAATATAAATCAGAAGATAATTAAAGCAGAAAGAGAGTATGACCTTAACAGAATAGCAGAATTAAAATACGGAGATCTTCCTAGATTAGAGAGTGAGTTAAAACAAAAAGAGGAAGAGATTAGATTAGGCAATGATAACAAACTTTTAAAAGAGGAAGTTACTGATGAAGAGATAGCAGAAGTGATTTCAAGGTGGACAGGGATTCCTGTTAACAAAATGGTAGAGGATGACAAGAATAAAATTTTATCCCTGGCTAAAAACATAAGATCTAAAGTTGTGGGACAGGACCATGTTATAAAGGCAGTTGTAGAGGCGGTATTAAGAGCACGTTCGGGCTTAAAAGACCTAAATAGACCTATAGGGTCCTTTCTCTTTCTAGGACCTACAGGTGTAGGTAAAACACACATGGCTAAGGAACTTGCGTACAATCTTTTTGGAGACAAAAACAGTGTCATCAGAATAGACATGACGGAATACATGGATAAATTTAGCATAAGTAGACTTATTGGAGCTCCACCAGGGTATGTAGGATATGATGAAGGAGGACAGCTTACAGAAAAAGTTAGAAGAAAACCTTATTCAGTTATACTATTTGATGAGATAGAGAAGGCTCATCCTGATATTTTTAATATACTGCTACAAATAATGGATGATGGAAGGCTAACTGATGGTAGAGGTAAGACTGTTGACTTTAAAAATACCATAATAATAATGACTTCAAATGTTGGTAGTCAATTTACCTTGGATGACAAAATGGATGTAAGTCAAACAAAAGGAAAAGTATTTGAGGAACTACGAAGTTTCTTTAAGCCTGAATTTTTAAATAGAATAGATGAGATAACTGTATTTAATAAGTTGGATCATGCACAAATTAAAGAGATATCCTTACTTCTGCTTAAAGATATTAACAAAAAATTAGAAGCTAGAAACATAAAGTTAGAGTTTACTGATAAAACTGTAGATTATATTGCAAAAAAAGGATTTGATCCTATATATGGAGCCAGACCAATAAGAAGAGTTATACAGAGTGAATTGGAGACAGATTTAGCTAATAAATTTGTTGCAAGTGAAATATCTGACAATAGTATAGTAAAGATTGATAGGAATAAAAAAGGTTGGGTTTATGAGCAAAAGCCAAACGTATGAAATAATCTCTCTCTGTAAGGGGATGTCTTGCACACTCAATGGATCAGAAGAGGTACATGATGAATTAGAACTGGAGATAGAAAAGAGAGCTTTGTCAGATAAAATTGAAATAGTAGAATCTTGCTGTAAAGGTATGTGTGAAGAGGGCCCAAATGCAACATTGTTAATATCTGGTGAACAAAAGAATGGAATTGAAGTAGATAAAGTTAAAAAAATAATTGATGAGATAGAAAATTGTTTATTTTAAAACCCCTATTTTATTTGAGTTTCAGTTGACATATAGCCCGCTTAAATGATATTATCTTTTAGATAAAAGGGGGCGTAGTTCAGTTGGTCAGAACGCTGGCCTGTCACGCCAGAGGTC
>DCBY01000005.1:0-51012 GCA_002313635.1 Fusobacteriia bacterium UBA1095 | reverse complement strand
TCCTTGTGTCGGTGGTTCAATTCCGCCTCTGGGCACCATCTTCATCACAAAATATTACAAAAACTTTGGTATAATTCAATAGTATGAAACAATATAAAAGAGTGACAGGGATAGTCATTTCTAAAAAAGATCTTTTTAATGGAGATAGATCCATAAGTGTTTTAACCGAGACTGGGTTTATCCTAAATTTATATGCTAAAGGAATAGCTAAATCACTCAATAGAGAAATCATTAGCTTTGATATTTGTAGTGTAAGTGAATTTTTATATTCTAACTCCATAGTTACTAAATCTTCTCTTATTAAAACATTTAAATTTAAAAATATAAAAGAATACAGACAGGCATTTTATATGTTAAAAATAATAAACTCAATCAAGTATTACGACTTTCATAGTAAAAGCATATTTTTATCTTTACAAAATTCACTACTCAGTATTGGTAAAAATGAAGAAAAAAGTATCATATCTCAATTTATCATTTCCATTCTTGAGAGTCATGGAATAATGATGGATAACTTAAAAAAAGCAACTATAAGGGAGTTAGAGCGTCACATGTTTGATCATTTAGATGTTTATGTTAATTACGAAACATTTATGAATTATTTAAGTTGAATATGAGCAATATTTTTTGGTATTATGTTTCATATCAGTATTAGGGATAAGTAGAGCTATGGTAGATAAATATTTAAGAATTGATGGAATTAATTTAGATCTAAAGTCTGACAGTAAAGAAGAGGTTATTAAAGAGCTTTATAATCTTTTGGACTTTAACGAGATAATTAATGGCGAAGAGTGTCTAGATGCAATACTATGTAGAGAAGCTATATCTAGTACAGGCATAGGCAGAGGGATTGCAATACCAAATGCAAAAAGTAGTTCCGTTCTGTCAACGCAGGTAGCAATGGGTGTTAGTAAGAGAGGCATAAACTTTGGTTCAATAGATTTTGAAGATGCTAAAATATTTTTTCTGATAGTATCTCCATTAAGAGATAAAGGCATAAATTTGAGTTTAGTTAACAAAGTTGCTAAAATGATGAGGAAAGAGGAGATAAGGAATAGGATATTGTCAGCTAAAAAAAGAAATGAAATTATAGGTATAATAAAATAATGAAATGTCCCTTTTGTAATAAATTAGACACAAAAGTTATAAACACTAGATTCTCTTCAAACGGTCTATCAGTTAGAAGGAGGAGGTCTTGTGATTTTTGTCATAAGAGATTTACTACTTACGAAACTGTTGAAGATTTTAGCATAACTGTAATGAAAAGAGATGGAACAAAAGAGCTTTTTGATGAAGCAAAGATGATGCACGGCCTGATGTTAGCAACTGAGAAGAGAAATGTTAGCCATGATATTCTAGAGAATATTGTCTCTCAAATCCAAAGACAAGTTGAGGAAAGTGGAAAGAGGGAGATAACATCAAGGGAGTTAGGAACATTGGTCATGAAAGAGCTAAAAAGGATAGATGCAGTAGGCTATCTGAGATTTGCATCTGTATTTAGAGATTTCAAAAATATAGATAGTTTTATAAAAGAAATAGATAAAATGAATAAGGAGAATTAATAAAATGTTTGGAAGTTTCAAAAATATGTTGGGTGGTCTTTCACAAGCTAGAGATATGCAGCAGAAAGCAAAAGAGTTAGATAAGAGATTAAAAGAGAGCACCTTTGAGTTATCAAGTGAGAATATATCAGTAAAGGCAAATGCGAAAAAGGAGATATTATCTATAAATTTCAAAGAGGAGATAGAGGCTAAATCAATAGAAAAAGAGTTAATTAATCTTTTAACAAAAGCGATGAAGAGAGCAGATGAATTAGCTATAAAGGAGATGAGATCATTAATGGTGTATTGAAAAAAAGCAAAATAGCAATAGCGATGAGTGGAGGAGTTGACAGCTCCTTAGTAGCTTACATATTGAAGAGAGAGGGTTATGATATTTTTGGGCTAACCATGAAACAGCTGGATCATGTTGAAAATGAAAAGCTTCATAAACCTTGCTGCTCTTTAGAAGATATTATTGACGCAAAGAGAATTTGTAATGGTCTAGGTGTTCCTCACTACACTCTAAACCTTAAATCCATTTTTAAAGAAAAAATAATAGATACTTTTATCAACGATTATAAAAAAGGATCAACACCAAATCCATGTGTTAAGTGCAATAGGGAAGTGAAAATCGGTGAATTAATAAGATATGCTAAGGAGTTAGGTGCTGATTATTTAGCAACAGGGCACTACTCTATAATGAAAAATGGAAAAGTTTACTCTGCTGATGATGAGAATAAAGATCAATCCTATTTCTTAGCTCAAATACGGAAAGAAGATATAGAGAAAATGGTCTTCCCATTGGGTGGACTTAATAAATCTAAAACCAGAGAATTAGCTGCACAATTCGGTATAATAACTAAAGATAAGGTTGATAGCCAAGGGGTCTGCTTTATAAAAAAAAGTTACAAAGATTTTCTAGATTCCAAACTTGATGAAAGATATAAAAAACCTGGTGATATAGTTAAATCAAATGGAGAATTAGTTGGTAAGCATAGTGGGGTACATAATTATACAATAGGGCAGAGAAGAGGAATAGGGGTCTCAGATGAAGTACCTCTCTATGTAATAGGAATAGATCCTGAGAATAACAGATTAATTGTAGGAGAAGATAGAGAACTATATAATAGGGAACTTTCATGCACAAATCTAAATCTGTTTATGCCTGTTGAGCTGTTTAATGAGAAAGAGTTTTTTGTAAAGACAAGAGCTAGGGACTTTAAAAACAGAGGAAAAGTGACTGTAATTAATGAAAATGAACTAAAAGTAGTTTTTGATAATCCGGTTAGAGCTATAACCAAAGGACAATATGCAGTTTTCTATCATAAAGAGGGATGGCTTGCAGGAAGTGGAGTAATAAAATAGTCCCATTCACATACAGTATCCAAAATTAAAGGAATAGCATCGTAATTTAAATAAAGAGTGATATTATATTTAAAATAAAGTTGTAAGCTGCATAAAGAAAATAGGGTATTAAATTAAAATAATAAAATATCAATATTAGTAAACTTCCAAATGGCCTTATACTCATTAAAAATTTTCTAACAGAGTTTGGAGCTAGGTGCTCTAAAGCTATCCCCATCTCAAATGGAGGAAAAGGAAGTAGATTTAATATTACCAATCCAATATTAACAACAAAAAAGAATAATAACACATTTTGTAGCACACTTAAATCAAATAACTCAAGAGTAAGAGGTAAAATTGAAAAATTCAACAATTTCATAGATACAAAAGATATTGAGCATATTAATAGGCTAAGTATAGTTTTAGAAAAAGAGATAATAAAAATATAAAATGGATTATCCGTCAGCAATCTATAGTTTATGCTCAAAGGTTTAGTCCAAAAAACAAGAAGTAGTGGAGTAATTGCCTTAAATCGAGCATTTAGAAAAATTTCAATAATCAATAAAAAAACAGCTATAGGATCCAGAATATCAGATAGATCTCTTTTAAAATCCGCTTTAATAAGGTATTTGACCACAAATTCATTGAAGGCAACCCTTAGGGCCTCTGAAATGCATAAAGTTAAAAATAGGTAGATTAAGCCAGGATAAAGTATAAGCCTATATATAAATATATTCCCGAATAAAACCAAGAGCAAAAAATAAAAAACCCTTGGAACGATAGACATCTCATTTATTCTATCTAGCATCTGTAAAATTAAGTCTATTATAGAGTTAAACAATTTTATTTCCTTTCGCAGAAAATTATAACACTATTTTTTTCTATATTTAAAATATAAGTATAGAAATAATAGTAGATAATACAGAATCAGGAATAAAAAAGGTAGGTGTAACTTTATTTGGATTATGGAATATTTTTGAATAAATTTTGAAAAATAAATTATAAAGTTCATATAAACCTCTAAAAATGGAATTTGTATAAATACCGTAATGAAGGAGAAAATTACCAGTACAGAAAAAAATGGAGTCAGTAGCAAATTAGGAAGGAAAGAGATTATATTTGCTTCTTGAATAAAATAGAGGCAGGGAACAATAGAACAGATTGAAATAAGTATGGTTGCTTTCAGACTATTTTTTTCTTTCACAATTATAAAGCTTGCTAAAAAACTTAAATGGAGAGAGAAAGATTTAAACCCAAATAAGGAGATACATATAATCAAAGAGAGCAGATGCTCTTTATAAATATTTCTCTCTTCTCCTATCAGATTACTAAGAAAAGAAAAAAAGCAAAATATGAATGCTCTCAGAATAGAAGGTGAAAATATTATTAATAAGTAAAAGAAGGCGAAAATAATTGAGAAATAATTTCTACCTAGCATAAGTAATAAAATATACATATGTAGACCCGATGCTGCAAAGAAGTGTCCTATCCCTAATTTATAAAGATATTTCAAGCTTTTGTCTAAACGCTCAGAAAGTACTATTGATAGAATTAAATTTCTATTCTCATCACTCATTTCTAGGGTATTAATGAAAATTCTATCCCTAATAAATCCCCTTATTTTGTTTACCCAACAGCGTTGAAGCAAATGAGTAGAGACAATTTTCCCCACAGTCTTACCTCTTAATTTATAGAGACCAGGATACAGGCTTCTATCCAAAATAATGAACTTATCATCCCTGTATATGAATCGTGATTTCACACTTAAATAAGAGTTGCTGCAAGAAAATAAAAATAATAAAAAAAATACCTTCATAAAAAGTAATTTATAAAAAAACATTTTAAGTGTTAAAATTATTTTATGAAAATATATCTTGATAACGCTTCATCAACACCTATGGATAATGATGTAGTTGAGCATATGACTAAAATAAGCACAGAAATTTACGCTAATCCTTCGAGCGTGCACTCTTTAGGACAAAAAGCAAAAGCTATATTGGAAGATTCTAGAGAGAAAATAGCTAATTTATTGGGATGTAGCAGGGAAAATGTCATATTCACAGGATCTGCTTCGGAAGCTAATTCAATGGTTGTTACCTATCCTTATAGCAAAATAGCAATCTCTGCTATTGACCATCCATCTATACATGAAATATATGAAATCAGAGAAAATGTAACGGAGCTTAATGTGGATTCAGAGGGAGAGATATTAGAAAAAGATGTAATTAAAGCACAAGAAAATGGGGTAGAGTTGATAGCAACATCTCATATTAATAGTGAGCTGGGAAGCATAACTTCTCTTGAAAAGATAAGAAAGAATTTTAAAGGATTAATTCATAGCGATTCTGTACAAGCAATAGGAAAAGTAAATCACTCCCTGGAAATCATAGATTCAATGACGATATCTCCCCATAAATTTCATGGACCAAAGGGTATTGGAATATTAATAGCAAAAGACCAAGTTAAGTTAAGCAAGCTGATATTAGGTAAAAACAGAGAGAGAAACAGAAGAGGAGGAACAGAAAATGTTGCTGCTGTATCTGGTGCTGCACTCGCTTTAGAAAAAGTATTAAAAGAGAATAGAAGTGAATATATAACAAGTTTGCGAAATTATTTTGAAATGAGATTAAATGAAAATCTCAAAATTAAGATAAATGCGTCAAAGAATAGAGCTCCGCATATATCTAACATCTCTTTCTATGACATAGATGGAGAGTTATTGCTGTTCAAATTAGATATGAATAATATATTTGTAAGTTCAGGTTCAGCTTGTAATTCTGGAAGTATAGAGCCTTCTAGAGTATTGAAACAGATTGGCTTAACTGATAAACTAAATAGGAACTCGATAAGATTTAGCTTCAGTAAAAACAACACTAAGTCTGAAGTAGATTTTGTAGTTAAAAAACTCATAGAAATAATAGGAAAAAGATGAAAAAAATCATTCTATACTTTTTAGTATCCTCAATAGGATATTCTTACCAAATGAATATGAAACTTGGTTCTAAAGTTTCGAATTTAACTGATATAGGATTAGGGGGAGATAGTATATTTGATTTTGAATTTTTAAATTTTGACTTCAAGATTAAGAATGACATATCTGTACTTAAATTAAATACCAACCTTTCGTATAAGGAACCTACATACAGCACAACAAATTTGCGTTTCAACCTGGACCCTTATTTTGACATTGACTTTTCTTTTCTGAAAGTAGGACTTAGTTCATACAAAGATAGAACTTTTTACAGAAGAAACCCAAAAGACTATTTACTAGTTATACAGAATAAATTTAAAAAAATGAATCTGTTCCTCTTTATGATGCCAAATTTCCCTTTCAGTAATAAAGAGTACACTGGGGATATTTCCCTAACTTATGGTCTACAAAAAGAAAAAACTAACGAATTCAAATTAATTGTTTATGATTTCAAATTAAGGGCAAAACGGAATTTTGATTTTGCTGAGATGTCTATAGTAGTTTCACTAGGAAGAGCAGAAAGATTTGAAACTATAAAACAGCTAAATTTGAGTGGGTTAGTAAATTTATTAGATTCCTTTAAAATTTATTCCCAAATTGAAACTGAAGATTTTTTTTCAGCTAGAATTAAACAAAAGTTCCCTATGGCTAGAGGTCCAAAAAATTTCTCTTTGATTCTAAAAGAGGAAATTTACTACAAAAGAGGAAAAGACGATTTACACCAATTTACCTGTGTAGGATCAGCCGGGTTTATCAGTAAGAATGAAATGCCTGATTTCTTTTACTTTGACATGGAATTCAGAATAGATTTTGTACACTTTTGGCATAGCCAAGAAAATAGAGTATGGTTCTTCTTAGAATTAGATTTTGGATATCTATTTTCCAAAGTTAAATAAAATTAGACTTTTAGTGCTACAATACTTAAAATATGAAAAAGGAGCAAACCTTCACAACAAAGAAATTTTTATCTAAAACTAATATTAACTTTGCATCTATTTTGTTGATGTCAAGTTTGTTCGTGAAAATATTAGACTATTTAGGCATAATTTATCTTTCTTATTACATATCTATTTTTATAAATATATTAATAGTTTTGGTTAGCTCTATTTTTTTCAAAATAGGCCTAAACTTTCTATTTGACAAAATCACACAGCAGATGGAAAACATGAAAAAGTTACCATACTTCTTAAACGTAGCTTTTGATCTGTTATCTATCATCTTTCTTTTACTGGGGTTAGTAATATCTTTTTACGGATTATCGTTTTTACTAAGAGAGTTTAAGATAGTTATCTCATTCACTCTTATTTTCAGTATAGTATGGAATATATTCTTCTTTAAATCGGATATAGCTAAAAGTAGTGAAAATTATCTAAAGAAACTAGGTATGGGAGGTTCAAATAACAACTTCAACACTATTTTTGCGGATATCAAAGTATTGGCATCAATAATTGTTGCAAAGATAGGACTGGAAATATTTGCTACCATTCCCTACATCTCTAGCATACAGAGCATGAGCGTATATCTAAAATACGTGTTCAAACTAATAGACTTCTCTATGCTGCTATATGCAATTGTAATATTTAGAAGGCTAACTTTAATTTTTTTAGATAAATTGAGCGCACAGATAAAAGAGTCAGAGAATGAAATTGTGAAAAATTACTTATTCTTCATTCCACTTGTTAAGAACTTAGGGACAATATTTATCTTTATTCTCTTTTTTCTCTCCATATTGAACCTTTTTGACTATACAGCAGTGTCATTTTTAGCTAGCTTACCTGCCTTGATACAAAGTATAGGTATTCTTGGGGTTGGTCTTTCATTTATTGCTAAAGATACCATAGCTAACTTTATGTCAGGTATATTTATAATTACAGATGCTCCCTTTGTTATAGGTGACAGAATAAGAATAAATGAAGTGTATGGAGATGTAGAAGAGATAGGTATAAGAACAACAAAAATAAAGACTTTAGAGAACTGCATCGTCACAGTTCCCAACTCTCAATTTACTGAAAAAGCTGTTACAAGCTACAGAAAATATGGTAGTAGATTTAAAATAAGATATCCGCTGTTCATAGATGATAAAGCAGATATAGATGAAGCCAAAGAATTGCTGTATGAAATTTTAAGTGAAAGTGATGAAATACTTAAGGTACCAAATCCTAGAATATATTTTGTAGATTATGGTCAAAATTCAATTAAACTTCTTATGACATTTTGGGTGAGAGATATATCTAAATCTTTCATAACAAAGGATTATGTTAACTCCAAAATCAAAAAGACATTCAAGGAAAAGGGTATAAAAGTTTATGGACCAAAATTAATTAGGCACATCAAATAAAGATTTTAATATAATTTTTCTAATGTTATAATTAGAAAAAATCAGGAGGATAAATGCTTTTCAAAATATTTTTATTTTTTATAATCTCTTTCAACACCTTAGCAAAGGTATCCAACGTTCCAAATGGAATAGTTAAAGTCTTTGTTCAAAAGGTATCATATGACTATTTTAGACCGTGGGCATCACCAGTTCAATCAGAAGCAAGCGGTTCAGGATTTATAGTTGAAGATAAGAAAATAGTCACTAATGCTCACGTAGTTGCAGATTCAACCTTTATCCAAGTGAGAAAAGCAGGTGACTTTAGAAAATATGCTGCTAAAATAAGCAAAGTTGCACATGATGTAGACTTAGCTATTTTGGAAGTTGAGGACGGTGATTTCTTTAAAGGAACCTCTGCTTTGGAGATAGGCGATACACCTAGAGTGGGTGATGAAGTTAAAGCATACGGATTTCCAATAGGCGGGGATGAGATGTCCCTAACTAAAGGGGTTGTTTCTAGAGTAGAAATGACTAGATCTATTCACAGTCGTTCACAATTGTTAGGCTGTGATATGGATACATCTATAGCGCCCGGAAGTAGTGGAGGTCCGGTCATAAAAGATGACAAAGTTGTGGGAGTGTCATTCCAGGGATCTTTCTTTAAAGAGGGTGGATACATGATATCAGCTGAAGTATTGAAAAAAGTCTTAAGTCTCTACAAAAAAGGCTTAGTTTACAGAGTACCGGATATAGGAATAGAATTTCAGGCTACTGAAAACAAAAATCTTCGAAAATGGTTAGGCATAGACAAACTAGAAGGTGGAATTCTAGTAACCAAAGTAGGGGACCTTTCACCCGCTAAAGGTATCATTGAAGAGGGTGACGTGATATTGAAAATAGATGACTTTGAAATAGCAGAAAATTTAACGGTAGAATTCAGAAGAAATGAAAGAACTTCTGCTAGTTATGCCTACAAGAGAAAAAATTTAGGAGATGAAATTAAAATTAGAATATTCAGAAAAGGTAACATAATGGAGAAAAATCTTAAACTCTCTACTGCTATTAATGATGTACGATATGCTAGTGAGACAGAATATGATACTTCTCCTGCATTTACAATAAAAGGAGGGGTTATTTTTCAACCTCTGGTCTGCAACATAGTTTGTGATTCAATATTTGGAATAGGAAATAAACACATTGACCAAGTTGTTGGAAAGCTTAGAGAAGAAGAGAAAGAAGACTTCATAATAGTTAATAGGGTTTTAGAAGATGAAAACACCTCTGGGTACCAAGTGTCAAGAAATATAGTTTCAACAATAAATGATGAGCCAATAAAGACTCTCAAAGATGTAGAAAATGCCTTTAAAAAAGATACTGTACAACATATAATAAAACTTTTTGATGATACTATAATTGTAATAGAAGCTAAAGATATAGATAAAGAAACACATCGAATAGCTGCTAATTATGGTATAGTCAAGACATCTGAGAGAATCAATGATTGATACTGGTCTTTTAAAAGGAGATTTAGAATCCCTTAAGTCTAAGCTAAAATTTAGACACAGTAGTGTAGATTTAGACTATTTGTCAGAGTTAGTCAGCAAAAGATCTAACTTAACTAGAGAGTCAGAAGAACTTAAAAATAAGAGAAATGAAATATCAAAAAAAATAGGAATAGCTAGGTCTACAAATCAAAAAGCAGACGAATTGCTAATGAAAGCAGCTTCTTTTGCCAAGGAAATAAGCTCAATGGAACATAATCTTTCAGAGATTAATTCAGAGTATAAACAACTAATAGATCAAATACCTAACATTTGTGATGAAGATGTGCCTTTAGGAGAAGATGAATCATCTAACGTGGTTGTAAAGATGTGGGGAGATGAGCTTATCAAAAAAGATGGTAAAAGTCATGATGAATTACTAAAAACAAACTATTTAGACAGTGAAAGAGCTGCTAAAATTAGTGGAGCTCGTTTTGCCGTTCTTAGAAATAGGGCAGCTACTTTAGAGAGAGAGTTAGCTAATTTCATGATAAGAGAGCATATTTCAAAAGGGTATGAAGAAATTTCAATTCCTTTTTTGGTTAAAGAAAAAGCTATGTTTAATAGTGGACAGCTTCCTAAATTTAAGGAAGATGCATACTCTTTTGATGCCTTCTATTTAATTCCTACCGGTGAGGTGTCTTTAGTAAATTTGTATTCAAATGAAATTTTAGATGAAAAAATGTTAAGCAAAAAGTTAGTCTGCTATTCACCTTGTTTTAGAAAGGAATCAGGATCCTATGGTAAAGACACAAAAGGCCTAATCAGACTACATCAATTTAGTAAAGTGGAGCTAGTTAAAATAGTAAAACCAGAAGAGTCTGACAATGAACTAGATAGCTTAGTTGCTGATGCAGAGAGTATACTTCAAAAATTAAAGCTACCATACAGAGTTGTATTGAAATGCAGAGGAGATACAGGTTTCACTGCATCAAAGACTTTTGATTTAGAAGTTTGGATGCCTTCACAAAACAAATTTAGAGAGATATCTTCTTGTAGTAACACAAGAGATTTTCAGTCTAGAAGGTCTTCTATAAAATTCAGAAGAGGAAAAAAGAATGAATATGCACACTTATTGAATGGATCTGGGCTTGCAGTAGGAAGAACAATAGCGGCTATTGTAGAAAATTATCAAATTACAAATGATAAAGATTTTGACGATATAATAGATTTAATAAAAAAAATATAGTTGGAGTTAAAAAATGAAAAATTATTCTGATACACTTAATTTACCAAAAACAGCATTCAGTATGAAGGCTAACCTTCCTGAGAAAGAACCATCAATTTTGAAAAAATGGGAAGATGAAAAAATATACGAACAGCTTCTATCAAAAGGAAACAAAACATTTGTTTTCCATGATGGTCCGCCTTACGCTAATGGAGATATACATGTTGGGACATCTTTTAATAAAATTTTAAAAGACATTGTCTTGAAATACAAAAGAATAAAAGGGTTTAAAGCTGAATTCATACCAGGATGGGATACTCATGGGCTTCCCATAGAATTAGCAGTAATGAGCAAAGGAGACTTAGATGGAGACAAAATATCTCTTAGAAATAAATTTAGAAATCATGCTCTTAAATTTATAAAGAGGCATAAAAAGGATTTCAAACGATTAGGTATATTAGCTGACTGGGAAAATCCTTATATTACAATGGATCCCAAATTTGAAGCTGAACAGTTAAGAGTATTTGCAACACTGGTTGAAAAAGGATACGTATACAATTCTCTCAAACCTGTTTATTGGTGTGTGACAACCAGAACTGCATTAGCTGAAGCAGAGATTGTTTACAAGGAGAAAGAATCTAACTCCATATATTTCTTAATGAAATCTTCAAAAGAGCTAGAAACCAAGCTAGATGCTTCAAATTTATACCTAGCTGTTTGGACAACAACACCCTGGACGCTACCAGCTAACCTTGCTGTTGCGCTTAATCCTGATCTTGACTACGTAGTTACTGAAGAAAAAGGAAAGAATATTATAGTAGCTAAGGAATTATATGAAACACTGAAAGAAAAGCTATCCCTAGGCAAAATTTTAAGAGAGTTCAAGGGACATGAAATTGAAAACTACAGCTATGAGCATCCATTTATAAAAAGGGAAGGTAAGATAGTGTTGGGTCATCACGTAACTCCCGAATCAGGTACTGGTTGCGTTCACACTGCACCAGGTCATGGTATGGATGACTACATTCTAGGCACAAAGTATGGACTAGAAATACTCTGCCCCGTAGATGAAAAGGGAGTTATGACAAAAGAAGCAGACAATTTTGAAGGGCTATTTTACGAAGATGCAAATATGAAAATAATTGAAGCACTAGGCTCAAATTTACTTTTGCATGAAAAGATTAAGCACTCCTATCCTTACTCAGAAAGAGGAAAAAAACCAATAATATTTCGGGCAACAAAACAGTGGTTTATAGATGTAAATTCTGGATTAAGAGAGAAATGCCTAAAAGAGATTGAGAATGTATCTTTTCTTCCTTCAGAAGGCGAGCATAGACTCAGATCCATGATGGAAAATCGACCTGACTGGTGTATCTCTAGGCAGAGAGTATGGGGTGTTCCTATACCTGTATTTTTTTGTAACAAATGTAATAAACCTCTGTTAGATAGTAAGTTAATAAGAGAGATAGCTGAGGAAGTTAAAATAAATGGGTCCAATATATTTGTTAGCAAAGATGCAGAATATTTCCTCAAATCAAGATATAAATGCTGTGAAGATAGTGATTTTAGGAAAGGTGAGGATATATTTGATGTCTGGTTTGACTCTGGGACAACATACTCTACAGTTTTAAAAGACAACATAGCGGATCTATATCTTGAGGGCAGTGACCAACATAGAGGCTGGTTTCAAACATCTTTACTAACTAGTGTAGGTTCAAGAGAAAAAGCACCTTACAAAAGTTTAGTAACTCACGGATTTGTGATGGATGGCAATGGAATAAAAATGAGTAAGTCGCTAGGTAATGTTGTATTACCTCAAGATATAGTCTCTAAATATGGAGCAGATATACTTAGATTGTGGACAGCATCAGTAGATTTTATGGGTGATGTTAGAATTTCTGAAGACATTCTAAAACAAAACATAGAGAGTTATAGAAAAATAAGAAATGCTTTCAGATTCATTTTAGGAAATATTCATGATTTAAGCGAAGACAGTGATGCGCAATTAATGAAAATAGATGAACTGGCAATCACTAAGCTAGATGATACTATTAACAAAGCGACAAATCTGTTTGATAGGTACCAGTTTCATAACGGAATGTTAGAGATAGTAAGTTTCTTAACTGAAATGAGCTCTTTTTATTTTGACATAGTTAAAGATAGGCTCTACACCTCTTTACCAAAGAGTAAAGAGAGGATATCTTGCCAAATAGTTTTAAAGAAAATTTGCCAACAAATTAGTAAATTTATATCTCCGGTTTTATCTTTCACTTCAGAGGAAGTTTGGTCCTACTTGAGTGATAACTCTGTATTTCTATCTGAAATAGAGTCTTTAAACCCAAAATTGAATTTAGATATTTGGGAAAAAGTTCTTTTATTGAGAAGCAAAGTTAATACAGAAATAGAGAAGTTAATAGAAAACGATATTGTAAAAAAATCTTCTCAAGTATCCGTAGATCTTTTTACAAATTTGAATTTCTTTAATGAAGATGAACTTAAAGAGATATTCAAGGTTGCCGAAGTAAATATTACTATGGCAGATGAAAATAAAGTTGTAGTCAACAAATTTAATGGTATAAAATGTGATAGGTGTTGGTTATACTTTAATTATATAAAAGAAGGAGAGGTTTGTGAAAAATGCAGAAAAGTACTAGAAGATATTTAATATTATCATTCATTTCACTATTTTCATTTGCAGCTGACCAAATTTCAAAAATATTGGTTGACCTGTATATGATTCCACATCAATCTATAGAAGTTATAGGGAATTTCTTAAGAATTACCTACGTCAGAAATACTGGTATAGTATTTGGACTATTTCTAGACAATCAGTTTGTATTTTGGTTAGTCAGTGCATTAGGTGTAGGTGTGACATTTTACATACTTTACTATATTTACAAAAGAATAAACGAATTTAGCATGTTAAAACTTGTCGCTTATGGATTAATTTTTGGAGGAGCACTAGGTAATAGTTACGATAGGCTTTTCAGAAATTTTGTAATAGATTTCATTGACTTTAATGGGATATGGACATTTATATTCAACGGGGCAGATGCCTTTATAAACATAGCAATAATTTTGTTATTAATTGACAGTTATATCAGCGAGGATAAATGAACATAAAGAGTATGCTAAAAGCTCTTGAAAATTTTTGGCTTGATCAGGGTGTCACAATAGAGTATTCTTATGATGTTGAAAAAGGGGCTGCTACTTCCAGTCCCAATACTTTTTTAAGATCATTAGGTGACAGTTTAGAAAAAATAGCTTATATTGAGCAGTGTAGGAGACCACAAGATGGCAGATATGGAATAAACCCTAATAGGCTGTATCAACACCATCAATTTCAAGTATTTTTGAAACCATCACCCTCAAATATAGAAGAAATCTATTTAAAGAGCTTGGAGCATATAGGAATAGATTTAGAGAAAAATGATGTTAGATTTATCGAAGATAATTGGGAACAGCCGACTTTAGGTGCATGGGGACTAGGCTCAGAAGTTAGAATAAATGGTAGAGAAGTAACTCAATTCACTTATTTCAATCAAGTTGGTAACATAAACCTAATTCATACTCCGATAGAGATAGCAATCGGTGTGGAGAGGTTAGCTCTTGCTGTTCAAAATAAGGACAACATACTTGAGCTAGATTGGGATGGCAATAAAAAATATAAGGAAGTATTTGGAAGAAGAGAATTCGAATACTCTAAATACTCTTTTGAGGTAGCTAATCCAGATAATTATTTGAACCTTTTCAACATATACGTAGAAGAGGCCAAAAAATGTCTAGAAGATGATCTTGTGTTTCCAGCATATGACATGGTATTGAAAGCATCTCATGCCTTTAATGTGCTAGATGCTCAAAAAGTTATATCTCCTAAAAAGAGACAAAATTTCATACAGACAGTGAGTAGATTAGCTAAACTTTGTTGTGAATCGTACGTTAAGACTAAGAGTGATTATGATATAATCAGAAAAAAGAGAGTTTAATATGTTATTTATGTTATTTGCATTTTTGTTTTCATGCTCAACAGAATTTAAGGTAGTTGTGTTGAAAGGCATTAATAATCCACAAAAAGCCTTAGACTGTATGTACTATTATGCTGTAAAAGAAGGCGGCTTTTCTCCTTCAAAAGAGGGCAAAGGCTCTCTTGAGCTAGTTAGAGAATTAATTAAAGTACCTGAGAAAGAGAGTAGCAAAAAAATAACAAAATCAAAGGTAGTGTTTTTAAATGTCTCAGTAGTAGAAGATAAAATTTATTTAAAAGGGTCAACTATAACTACCAGCCTAAACTTAAATAAAAAAGATGAGGTTGCAGAAAAGAATGTTAAAAAAAGTTCTGTTTCACTTTCAAATCTAAATCTTAGAAGTGCAGAAGGGCAGATGGTATTAGACATACTGTACAAAGTAAGAAGAGAATTACAAATAGAAGAGGAGATAGAAATTGTACCTGAGAATAACTTAGATAGAGAAGTAATAATAAAGTTAATGCCTAGTTATATGGGAGAAGCAAATTGAATATTGTTATCGAACTGGGCATAGAAAATTTCCCATCGAAAAGCCTTAAATCCACACTTGATAGTTTAGAAAAAAATATGCTATGTAATTTTTCATTTTCTAAAAAGATAAGTGTTAAAGGTACTTATAGAAGATTTATAGTAGATCTTAAAGAGGTTGATTTCAAAGAAGAAATCACTACCAAAGTAGTAGGCCCTCCATATGATCTATGCTTTATAGAGGGAAAATTAAATCACGTTGGCGAAAAATTTTTATTGAAAAATAGTTGCAAACAAGAAGACATTTTTACTGACATTAAAGGAGAAAAAAAATATATAGGTGTAAATAAAGTAGAAAAAATTTCTTTAGAGAACAAGCTATCAGATGCTTTAGAGAAGTCTTTAACCTCTATAGATTTCCCAGTTAAAATGTCATGGGAAGGAATTCACTTTCTTAGACCTATTAGATATATAGTTGCATTCAATGACAACAAAATTATCAAAGTTAAAGTAGGAAATATAGAATCATCAGATAAAATAAAAGTCAATAATAGAGATATTAAAGTAAATAGTTATGCTGATTATTATTCTACAATTTCACAAATAAAAATAACAGAAGAAGCCAGGGATAAAAGTGTAGACCCCACAGTTGAAAGGAACAGTGTATTTTACGAAGCAATTAACAATACAGAAAACCCTAAAGCAGTTATGTGCAGTTTTGATAAAACTTTTTTAGAATTACCCTATGAAATAATTAATAAAACTATAGCAGTCCACCAATCTGGTATTATGTCTGGAGGCAATAATTTTTTTGTAATTGCTGAAAGTAATAATGATGATAATTTGGTAAGAATGGGGAATGAGCAAGTTGTTAGATCGAGACTCCATGATGCAAAGAATTTTGTAGAAGAAGATAGTAAAAAGAGGATAGAAGACTTTATTGAAGAATTACCTAATATATCTCTATTCCAAGGTGCAGGTAATATGATGGATAAGCAAAGCAGATTAGTAGGTTTAGCAAAGATTTATAAAAATTTATTTTCACTTGATGAATCAATAGTTAATGCTGCTCAGATCAGCAAATTTGATTTGGCTACATCAGTAGTTAAGGAAAAAGAGTATGCTACTTTACGAGGCTATATTGGATACATATATGCTGTTGATAGAAAAGTTGATGAAAATGTTTCTAAACTAATTTTTGAACACTACTTACCTAGATTTAGAGGAGACAAACTACCTTCTTCAACAGAAGGAGCTATCTTAAGCATATTAGATAAGGCAGATAACCTTGCACAATTTGATATATTAGGCAAGTTACCTAAAGGAGCTAAAGACCCTTTTTTCTTAAGAAGAGAGGCAATAGGGATAATAGAAATTTTAGATAAATTTGACATAAATCTTAGCGTAAAACAGCTACTGACAGATGTCTCAAAATCTTCTGGCAGTATAAGCATATCCAATCTAGAACATTTCATGGTAAGTAGAGTAGAGAGCTACATGCTAGAGAGATTTGATAAAAATATAGTAAATGCAGTAATTGAGTATTGGGATAATATTCCTGATCTAATTTCTAGAGCAGAAGCTATAAGACATGCAGATATTGCTTCATTAAAAGAGCTATATTTAAGAGCTTTCAATTTAGCGAAAAAGCTTGCTCAATCTCCTTCAGTTGAAAAAGCACTGTTAAAGAAGAAAGAAGAAAAAGAGCTTTATGAACAAATTGAACAACTTAACCAGATAAATAAATATAAAGATTTAATGAAAGGCATAAGCAGGTTGGATGTGTATTTATCTAATTTTTTTGATAATATAATTGTAATGTCTGAAGATGAAAAAACAATGAATAATAGATTATCTTTGCTTTGTTATCTAGTAAACCTTATAAACAAAGTGGGTAATATAGACAAAATTTTAAGGGGTTAGACTTGAGTAGAATAGTAGAGTATACAAAAGATATTTTTATAGGATGTTACGAAATAATTACAGACAAAAAGGGATACAAAAGGTCAATGTTTGTAAATCAGATCTATTTTTTTGGAGCCCTTTCACTATCTATGGTTTTAGTTGTATCTTTCTTTTTAGGGCTAGTACTAACTTTACAGTTTGTACCAGAATTGGGAAGATTTGGTGCTGAAACACTAACTGGTGGTATGGTAATGGTTTCACTAGCAAGAGAAGTATCACCAGTTGTTATATCAATAATGATCGCTGGAAGAATGGGATCAGCAATGGCTGCAGAGTTAGGAAGTATGAATATAACTAATCAGATTGACTCTTTAAAATTAATGGCAGTAAATCCAATTAGATATTTAGTTGCTCCAAAAGTTTTATCTAGCATAATAATGCTACCATTTTTAACTATGATATCTATTTTTGCAGGTGGATTAGGTAGCTACATAATGGCGGTATTCTTCTATGATATATCATATGGAGCATATTTAGAAAAAGCTTCTGAAATGTTTAGACAAATGGATGTTATTGGAGGAGTATCAAAAACTATTGCCTTTGGTTTTGTAATCTCATTTATATCTTGTTACAAAGGAATTTTTCTAAGAGGTAGTAGTACAGAAGTTAGCAGAGCGACAACAGATTCTGTTGCTTATTCCATAGTCGCTATAATAGTAGTTAATCTCTTCTTATCCTATTTAATATTTTCCTAAAGGAATAGATGATACAATTGTAGTATGATTTTCCTAAATTGCAAATCTGACTTTAGTTTAGACAGTATACTAACCTTAGATGAAATAACATCAATTAGTAAAAGGGCAGTTGGTGTCAATTTCGGTAATAGCAGTAGTGGAGTTGTAAATTTTTACAAATTAGCTAAAAAGAAAAATATCAAGCCTATATTTGTTTTTGAGAAACAGTTAGGCAACACACTAATGCTTTTGATACCTACTAACTTCAATAAATATTCTGAGATAATAAATAACAATCTTGATAATGTAGTAAACGATGAAGAGATAATTAAGATAATAATGAATGATGAAATAATTAAGGGAGAACAAGTATTTTATCACTCATCTGTAGAAGGAAAACATGAAAAAGAGGTCTTTACTCCTTATATTAAATACTTGAACAAAGAGGATAAAAAGACATATTTAGCCTACACTTCAGCCATCAAAGGGAAAATATGTAAGGACAAAAATGATTATCATCTAACTCAAGAGAACGTATCTAAGAAAGCTATAGAGAATATGGAAAAAATAGTATCTATGGTAAACATCTCCTTTCCTGAGATAGAAAATTACAGCATACAAAATGATGAGAGTATTTTAGAACAAAAATTACTATCAGCAGACAATGAAAAAGATATAAATAGAGAGTTAAAGGTAATAAATGACAAGAAATTATGCTCATACTTCTTGGCTGTCTCTGATATCGTAAATTTAGCTAAAAGCTTAGACATTATGGTAGGTCCAGGTAGGGGATCAGCAACATCAAGTTATGTAGCATATTCGTTGGGAATAACAGCATTTAATCCGCTGAAGTATAATTTGATGTTCGAAAGATTTTTGAATAGAAAGAGAGCTAGCTTACCAGACATTGATATAGATGTAGAACATAATAAAAGAGGCAAATTGATAGAAAATATAAAAAAGAAATATAACGCTTGGGAGATATCAGCTTATTCCAAATTCACTTTAAAGTCAGCTCAAATAGCCCTGAGCAGAGTTGTAAAAGATATTAAATCAATTGAAGAACTCTCCCCAAAAATATCTAATTTAATATGCAATAAAATAAAACACCCTGTGGGAATAATAATTTCAAATAATATAACTAAGATTGCTACAGTAAATGATGGAATTATTGATTTAGATTTAGAAGAGATAGAGGAGCTAAAAGGAATAAAAATTGATATACTTCCCTTGAAAACATTAACTTTACTAAAGATGCTTTTAGAGATAACAAATACTAATCTTGCTGAACTGGAATTAAATAACAGTAAAGCTTACAAAATTATAAACTCTTTAGATACACAGAACATATTTCAGTTAGAATCAATTACAGCAAGAGATATAATAAAACATATAAAACCTAATAGCATAGAAGATCTTGCAAGAGTTTTAGCTATCAATAGACCAGCAGCTCTTCAAAACATTGAAGATATATGTTCAAAAAACTCTATAGTATATCAAGAACAACTAATTGAACTCTTAACTAAAAAGGGAATTAATATTGAAGATTCAGAAATGATTATCAGAGCATTAAGAAAGGGAAGGAATGATGACTTAGAAAAGATACCGATAGACAAGTCTGACTTAAATTTAATAATGAAATTCAAAGATTATTCATTCCCAAAGTCACATGCGATAGCATATGCCTATCTCACTTATTATATGGCATACTTTAAAGCCAATTTCAAAAAAGAGTTCAACTTAGTAACTTCATTTGAAAGTAAAATGCTAGAGCCTGACATAAATTGGTCAGACAAAGGTTACTCTGTAAAAAATAACCTTCTTGTTAAAGGGCTTAAATCTGTCATGGTAGAAGGACTAGCAGAACAGATAATTAGAGAGCGAGAAAAGGGACCATTTTTGGGTATAAAAGACATTGAAACCAGACTAAAATTAACAGCAGAAGAGAAAATATTAGTTAAAAAATATTTCTCCCTAATTAAAGAGAGTCAAAAGCTGTTTAGTAAAAGTTACAATTTTGGAATTTTAATTGATGTTTCTAAATTGAGCAATGAGGAGAAAGTTGAGCTAAAGGAAAAATTAATTAATGCAAAGGGTAGTGAAATACCTGTACTTATAAATAATAATTCACAAATAGATAAGCTATCCTTTAAAATAGCATACCAAAATATAACTTTGCTACCTCAGAATATAATTGCATTTGTGCCTATATACTGATTTACAAACAAATATGTGCTGTGGTAGAATCTTGATTAATACAAGAAAGGAAATCATATTTTTATGTCAAATACTGGTGAAATAAAAATAACCAATGATGTTGTATCAAGTATAGCCGGTGCTGCAACCATGAGGGTGGACGGAGTTTACGAGCTTTCAGGTGGTGTTGTTGAAGGAATAAGTGAAATGCTAGGTAAAAAGCAATTTCAAAAAGGTATCTATGTCAAGATTGATGATGACAAGCATAGGGTAATTGATATAAACATAGCAGTGAAACATGGCTATAAAGTGGGTGAAGTTGCCAGAAAGATTCAGCACAATGTTAAGAAAGACATAAAAGATATGCTTGACATTAAAATTCACTCTGTCAACGTCTATGTTGACAAAGTGAGGATAGAGCCTTCTGAAGAAGGTGCTCCTTCTGATGGAGAGAAAGGTAAAAAGGAGAAATAGGAATGAACTTCATAGATGAAATAAACAAGAAAGTTGTTGTATTTGGACTAGCTGGGTTCATTGTGGGAATTCTAATAGTAACTCAAGGTGTTGTAAGTACTGTTGTTGTTTTGGGTACTATGATGTTGTTCATAGTAAATAGAGAAAAAATATCAGAATGGATATCCAGAGATTAAGTAAATGTCTAGAAAAAAAGAGAGAGAAGAACTATTTAAACTAATTTTCCAATTACTATCTAATCCAAATTGTAATCCTGGTACTCCTAAGACCGAATATGTGGAAAAGGGTATAAATAATATCAAGCAAAATTTGGACAGTATAATAGAGATTATAAAGCGTAACACTTCAAGATGGGACTTTAGAGAGATAGGTGACATTGAAAAAAGCTTGTTAATTTTGGCTGTTTATGAGATAAAGTATGATGAACTAAATCACAGGATAGCCATAAATGAAGCTATAGAATTGGCCAAGATTTATGGAACCGATGATTCTTTCAGGTTCGTAAATGGAATTTTAGCAAATCTAACTAAGGAGATTTAATATGGATAGAAAAAAGAAGCTTTTAAATTTTTTAATAATTAACTTAACTTTGGCCTTAATGCCAATAGCAGATATTTTTTATCTGATACCTTCAACAATTACATCAGGTGGGCTTTATGGTATTGCCATAGTGTTAACTCACCTATTTGGGCTAAAGGATGATGGCAGTATATATGTGCCTATAATAGCCTTCTTGCTGAATGCTCCTCTGTTTTTATATTCTTTTCTTTACTTTAGCAAAGAGTATTTCAATAAGACATTCTATGCAACAGCTACTCTACCTCTGTACATGCTACTAATGGGGGCTTTTTTGAAATATATAAACTACAGCATAGTTGAAAGCAACATATTTGTAGCAACTATATTAGGAAGCTTAATTCCAGGTGTAGGTATAGGAATAATAATGGGTCTAGGTGGAAGTACTGGGGGTGCAGACACTGTAGCAAAGATAATAAATAGATACTACCCAAAAATAAGTTTGGGACTTGGTGTGACATTGACTAATTTAGCTTTAACTCTTGTCTCAGCAATAATGTTTGGTATAGACAGAGCTATTGCTTCTGTTATATCAATAATCTTAACGGGTTGGTTTATAGATGTAACTTTATGGTACGGCTTCAATAAAAGAGCAGTAGACATGGAGTAAACTGTTTAACTAAGGAGGTTTTTTATGGAAAAAAACAAAATGAATAATAACAGTATGATGAAGAATTTTTTAATACTTAACTTAGGATGCATAATTGCAGCAATTCCTGCTGTATTCTTCTTTTCTAAAGTTAACATACCACCTGGAGGACTATATAGTGTTGCTTTACTAACGTACAATGCTTTAGGCCTGTGTGGTGATGCAAACAACTTAATAAGCTCTATAGCTATTATGTACAACATACCTCTACTCGTAGCTGCATATTACGTCTTCGGTTTAGAGTATCTACTAAAAGTTGTATATGCTAGTTTCGCTTATCCAATATACATAATGGTTATAAATTTCTTATTCGCCTCAGTGGTAGCTAATTATGTACCTAGCTTGTACACAGCTATATTACTTGGAGGAGTAGTTATGGGAGTGGGAGTAGCTTTAACAATATATTCTGGAGCAAATACAGGTGGAACTGACATATTAGGTCAAGTACTAAATAAGTATGTACCTAGAATAAGTTTAGGTCTTTCAATAGGACTATTTAACTTAATTATATTAGCTGCTTCTCTATTTATATTGGGAGCATCTGGTACCCTATATGGCATAGCTGTAGTAATTATTGTTGCATACTCTTTAGATCTTACTCTTAAGTTGTTGGTGGGCAAAAAGTAATGAAATCGAAGATAGTAAAAAAGAGCTTTAAATCTTTTTTATTATTTAATCTATTCATATTATTAGTTGGGATTTCACATGCTATCTTTTTAATCCCTAACAAGGTTGTTTCTGGTGGGTTTATGAGCATATCTATGGTACTCTATCACCTGATGAATTTATCAGGTGATGAGGGTATCTTAGTACCTATCATATATGTTATTATCAATTGCCCTTTATTACTTCTTTCGTACAAAATATTTGGTATGGAATTTATTCTAAAATCGCTATATAGTACACTGGTATTACCATTTTTTACTATTCTCATTTCAAGCCTATTTCTACTGTTGCCTATAGATATTCCAGAAATGTCTATATGGACAGCTGCAATTCTTGCTGGTATAACAAGCGGAATCGGAATATGTGGGGCTAATTTAATGTCTGGTTCCAGTGGAGGAGTGGACATCTTAGCTAAGATAATGAACCACTGGTATGGTAAGCTAAGCATAGGCTCTGCAGTATCTTTGAATAAAATACTAATAGTCCTAAGTTCTAGCCTTGTATTCCCAGTTGAAAATGTTATTGCTTCTATAGTATCGGCTATATCTACCGGTATTGTAGTTGATTTAACAGGCAAAATACTAAGGGGTAAAATAGATTGTTAGACATTTTAGGTAATTACAAAAAAATAGGTATAGTTACCCATATTAATCCAGATCCAGATGCAATAGGATCTGGATTGGCGCTGATGAAAACAATTAATTTAAATTTCAATACAGAAGTTAATTTTTTCATTAATGAGCCTTTGACAGATTATTTTAATTTCTTCGATGTCAATGAAATCACAATATCAGATGCTGATAACTGCTATGATGTTGATCTCCTAATATCAGTTGACTGTGGAAGCATTGATAGGGTAGCAAAAGAAGGAATTGTTTACAAAGATTTAATCAATATTGATCACCATGTAAGTAAGAATGATTTTGGAATTAGTAACTTTATAAATACTGAGGCATGCTCAACTGCTGAAATCTTATTTGATATATTTGAAAATAATAATTTCAAAATTAACTCTGAAATAGCTTTGTGTCTATATTACGGATTTATGAGCGACACTGGCAATTTATCATGGGGTAAAGTAAATAGTACAACGCTTAACAAGTTAGCAAAATTAAAGCTTTATGGCGTAGATCATGAACTAGTATCAAAAAACCTATTTGGCAGAAGAAAGATCAAAAATTTAAGATTAATGGGATATGTTTTACAAAACTTCATATTAATTGAAAGATTAAAATTCTGCTATTTTGTAATGAATAAGGATGTACTTGAGACGCTTGATGCTAAATATGAAGACTGTGAAGGGATAATAGAATTAATGAAAACGTTAGAAGGATATGACATATTTCTACTTTTAAAAGAGCATAGAAGTGAATTTAAAGGTAGTTTAAGATCGAACAATGTAGATGTTAATAAGTTGGCTTCTATATTTGGTGGTGGTGGTCATAAAAAAGCGGCAGGGTTTTCAATAAGTGAAAGTTCAGATAAAATTATAAATAGAATAAAAATTTATTTGGGGAATTTATGATGATATTTTTAATGTTTCTTGCTTTAAGCCAAACATCCTTTTCTGAAGAGAAAAAAGCAGATGTAATTATAGGTGGATCTATCTTTAAAGAGAAAGAAGAGGGTAAAAATGCAGAATATGTCAGGGGAGCTATATGTTATTTAAATAAAGTAATAGACAGTGATCCTAATATTATTCCTAAAGCAATTTTTTATGATAATGGAAATAGACCTACTAGAGACCTGTCTAACACAAGGAGATTAATTTTTTCTGATAAAGCTTCCGTACTAATGGGATACTCAAATATGGAAGGGGTGCTAAAATCCATAGAAGAAGCAAAGAAAAAAGATGTTGTAATGGCCTTTCCTTTCGTTAGTCTATCTCAAAAAGATATAGATGAAAACAGTGAAGATATCTTCTATCTAAGGCCATCCATAGAAAAAGATTTAGAAGCTTTAGCTGATTTTGTAAACAGACACGATGTACAAAAATTGGCTATTGTATTTGAAAAGGAAGAAGAATGGCAAAAAGAGTACATTAGTGAATTAACAAAAATAGTTCCTTCTGTCTTTTCATACATTAAAGATCCTCTATCTATGAATGAAGCCTTGATGGATATAAAGCAACTTAAACCTAGCCACATAATAATACTTGGAGAACAAAAAGGAGCAATTAGCTTTATCAAAAGGGCAAAATTTAACGGGGTAGATAGTACATTTATCCTACCTTTTTATCTATCTAACTCTGAAGTCAATAAAAAGATAAAGAAATATGGTGTAAAAGTCTATTCAGGGAAAATATTCCCCAATATCAATTCAAACAATAAAACAGTAAAAGATTATGTAAAATGTTCTAGAAAGTATGAACCTGATTTTGAGGTAGGTGAGTCTGGTTTAGAAGGGTTTATAACTGCTAAAATACTATACTCTATTATTATCAACTCTAATATGAAAGACAGAAAAAGCATGCTAGAATCATTTAAAAAAATCGATTTATCTTCTATCATAAAATTAAGGGTAGAAGAGTGTGAATAAAAATTGCTTTCACATTCAAAAAATGTTATCATCTCACTTAGAATAACTTTTAAATAGCATAAGAAATTATAAAAATTTTTTTGTGCAGCTGTAGGAGGCTGTATGCTGTGTCGATTCGTTGGCTACGGTCAACCAATATTTGACCAGATCTTCGGGCATGTTCAGAACCCAAATGAATGCATTTTTGTTCTGGATAGTCTTGAGGATGTGACTTCATGTAGAAATAAATTATTTGAAACGTTTGGTATAAACAGAGCTATAGTTACCACCAAAGATCAATTAAAGTCAGAGATATTTTTCAAAGAAAAACCCATAATAGAAGGAGATTTTAGATTAGTCTCTTTCTTTAAATCTTTGACAAATGAAAATAAATCAAGGTTTGGTATAAAAAATATATTTGATTGCATAGAATTTGGAAAATTATTTTTTAATCTATACGAAGAGTTGATAGAAGAGAGGAAAATCAAAGAAGACAACCTATATGAGTGGCAGAAAGAGATCTTTAAACAACTTGAAAATGTTAAAAATGACTATAAAGAGTACGTAATTCAAAATAATCTTGAAGATAGAATCTTTGTATATAATCCTGCTAGAGTTGACCTGACTAAATTCAAGCAAGTCAAAAAAGTAATCTTTGTAAATACTCTTTACTTTTCCAGGTTAGAAAAACATATAATAGATTCATTTAGTAGCATTGATACTGATATAGAATTATTCCTACAGATGGATCCTGAAGATTTTGATTTAAAAAATTTAAGAATGAAAAAAGTTACAATTCCTAATACGAAGATAGATGTAAAAATTAGAGAATGTTCTGATAATTGCGTACAATCACTAAGTTTACTAAAAGACATGAAAGGTCTTGATAAGGCAACTATTATAGATTCAAGAAACGATCAAAATAGCTATCTATCTGGGACAGTGTCAAACAAAAAAGACTTCTTTAGCAACACCATGTTTTTTTCCTTTTTAAGTGACCTATATAATTTAGTTGAAAATACAGAAATTATAGATAATCAACTGTCTTTAAAAATTTCAGACCTGATGAAGATTCAAGGTTCTATCTACTTTTTCAAATACTATGAGATTACTCCAAAAGATAAAAGATCTATAATTTTCCTAGCTCGTAGTGGATACAAGTATATACCTAAAGGATTTGCAATATGCGAAAAGCTTTATGAAGACATATATAAATTATTCAAAATAGATAGCTTTGAGGAGTTTTTTAGATATTTTTCTAAGAAAGATTTTTCCATATTCAACAACTCTGAATACTCAAATTTATTTGAAACATTCTATGAATCACTGATAGAAATGGAAGCGATAAACAAAAATCTTTTGAAAAATAGATGGAAGAATATATTCTCTAAACGTAAGTTATGTAATAGCCTATTTAAATTTTTATTAAACAGCCTAAAGCGTAAAAGAGTACAGTTAGATACTTCACAATATAGATACACCAAAGAGTCAATAAAAAAAGTAAATCCTTGGAAAAATTTATTCTTACTAAACTGTGATGAAAAATCCTTGTCACCTCAATCAAAAATAAATTTTTTCCTAACCAACGAACAGAAAAAAAGACTTAATTTAAAAAGCAAAGAAACAATATATCTTGAAAATAAGTATAGGTACATTAGAGCTATTTTTTCTGCAAAAAAATGCTTCATCTACTTCAAAAAAGATGCGAATACGGCATCAGAAATGAGCTCAATAATTGAAGAAGTAAGAGTGAAATTTAAAATGCCCGTAGAAAAGTCATCCCTGAATAGCAGTGACTACAGCAGTATTGCTGGTCTAATATTTAAAGACAAGAAAAGCTGTAGAATTGAAGATAACAATGATGCTATGGATGGATTACCTCTGGATAAGAGTGACCTCATAAATGAAAATAATGAATTCTCTATAGGTTTTTATGACTACAATGATCTAAATAAATGCACATACAGATACTATCTAAAATCTATTGCAAAATTAGGCACAAGCCAAAATAAAATAGTGTATAGAATTGATCCAAATTTATTAGGTAATATAATACATTCTGTTTTAAATGAAATAGCTTTTGCTAGAAAAAGTGAGATAATGAAAAATAATTTTAATATCTCATATGATGATGTGAAAGAGAAGCTTGATAAAATTATAGATGAAGAAAAATTTAAAATATCTACTAATTACAAAAGATACTACGAAAAGATATTATACCCATTTATAATCAAGAGTGTTATATCGTTCTATAAAGCACTAAATTTAAGATTAAAGAATGAAAAAATCAAAGATTTCTTGATAGAGGTATCTGAGAAAAAAGGATTGTTCAAAAAAGGAAAGGAGACCTTTACTATAAAAGGTAAAGCTGATTTAAGAATAGAGACAACTAAAAATAACTACATAATAGACTACAAGACAGGTCATACTGATTCTAAGCAATTAGATTTTTACCATATTCTTTACTATAATGAGAAAGATAACGTGGTAAAGTGGTTTTACAAATTCTTTGACGAATCCCTAAAAGAAGAGACCAATGTTGCTATTTTTGAAGAAGAGGTAAGTGCTACAATTCATAAATTAGCAGCCTCTAAATATTTTCCTAGGACTGAAAATAAGAATATGTGTAGGTATTGTGAGTTTGTGGATATTTGCAAAGTGAGAGGAATATAGAATGAAAAATATAGTTATAAAGGCTAGTGCTGGTACTGGTAAAACATACAGACTATCGTTACACTACATAAAATTACTTTTAAAAGGTGTGAATTATGAAAACATTCTAATAACTACCTTTACTAGAAAAGCAACTCAAGAGATAAAAGATAGGATATTTCAACATCTTGATTATCTACTAAAAGGCAGCAAATCACTAGCCAGAGATCTTGCCTATCTTGGGATAGAAAAAATTGACTACGACGAAGTAAGAGAGATTAAAAAAAATCTCCTATTTAACAAAAGCAACATTAGAATTAGTACCATAGATGGATTTATTAACAGTATTTTTAATAAATTTGTTGTTCCTTATTTCAACTTATATGGCTACAAGATGGTAACTTCAGAAAGAAATTTAGACATTATAGAAGAGACTTTAGAAAATCTCATACAGTCTGAGAAGAAATTTACTGAAGTTGAAAAGTTTTTCTCAGTCTTCATGGAAAAAGATGTAACTAATTATCTAAAATGGATTTCAGAGTTTGTAAACAATAGGTGGAAATTTTTACTAGTAGACAAAAAAAGAAGGTCATATAAAAAAAGCTTAGATATAGAAGAGAGCTTTAAATTAGTAGTAGATCAATTAGAAGAGCTAGTTGGTAGTAAAGGTAACGGTAAAAAATTGTCAGAGTATGTAAAAGATGACTTCAAAGAGGTAGTATCTTTACGACTAGCAAACAAAAACTTTAAAAGTTACCTTGAGAAAAATTTTTCTATATTCCTTAATCACATTGGGGAGAATGGATTTTGGGATAGAGTAAAGTTGAGAAGAAATAAAGAAAACTTTAAAGAATACAAAATATTAACAGACAGATATAATCAATTTAAGAAAAATCTCTCTTCATTTATATTTAATAACAAACTTATACCTTTAGAAAAAGAGATAATAAAAATTTCAGAAATCATATTTAAAGAGTATGACAAAATAAAATTTACAAAAAAAGAGTTCACTCATGATGACATTTTAATCTATACATTCAAGTTTATATATCAATTCAGTGACCATAGCAAGGAAGTGTTTAAAGATGTAATAGACTACAACAAGACCTACATTTTGATTGACGAATTCCAAGATACTAGCTGCATGCAATGGTTTATAGTAAAGCTTTTGGCTAAAGAGGCTAGACAGTTTATCGCTGTTGGTGATGAAAAGCAGTCAATATACAGATGGCGAGGCGGTGAAAAAGAGCTATTTGTCAGATTAGGTGATATTTTAAAGTGCAAAACAAATTATCTAGAGACATGTTACAGAAGTCAGAAAGAGATCATTAAATTTACTAATAACTTATTCTCTAATTTAGGAGTTATAGAAAATGCTGTTAAATATCTACCAACCAAAAAAAGAGGATATGTAGAATTTTCACTATCTGAGAAGAAAGACTTAAAGAAAAATTTGGTAGAGACCATAATAAAGAGGAAAATTTCATTTAAAAACACTGCTATATTAGCTAGAACCAATGCTGACTTAGAAGAGATATCTATGTACTTAAATGAGTACAAGATACCTCATGTAAAAGAGAGCTCATTATCTCTATTGGATCACAAAGCAATAAGGCCTCTATTTTACTTGATGAAATTTGTCTCTAAATCTGAAATATATGATTTGATTGCCTTTTTGAGAAGTGATGTCGTGAACATACCAAGCAAGAGCATGAAGAAAATAACCAAGATAAAACACAGTGTAGAAATGTATTTTGATAATGTTCATGATAAATTGGAACTTGAAGATAATGTTGTAGAAGTGCTGTCTAGAATAAAGCAAATTAAAAATGAAGGCAACTATGATATAAAAATCATGATAGAAGAGTTTGGGTTCACAAAAGTTTTTTATTCAGCTAGTGACTTGAAAAATTTAACTAAATTCTATGAAATAAGCAGAAAATTCACTGACATAACCTCCTTTATTGAGTTTGCACAAGAAAACATAAAGAGTGAAACAATGAGGCAGGTTGGAATTGAAGAGGACAACTCTATAAAGCTAATGACTATCCATAAATCAAAAGGTTTAGAGTTTGAAACAGTGTTCTTAGCATGGAATTTCTCTTCAAGATTTAGCAATACTAGGAATAAGCTCCACCTTAATTTAGAATTTAATAGTAAATTTGAAGAGGTTAGTGATTTTTGTTTTACCTCCAGTGAAATGAGTAATATTCTTAAATATTATGGTAAGAATTATGAAAAAATTGACAGAGAAAAAGAGGTAGCAGAAGAACTTAACAACCTTTACGTTGCTACAACTAGGGCTAAGAAGAATTTAATACTATTGGCAAGTTTTGATAAAAGTCTTAAGTTACTGGAGGGCATTAATGAGAAAAAGGTGAAAAATGAAAATGATGCCTATGTCAATAGGGTAAAAAACGCCCTACTTAAAACAGCAGGCAGGGAGAATATAACTTCACTTTTTGTTGATCCCATCACCTTAGGTAAGATAGAACAAAAAAGTGATAAGCACCATAAAGAGACATCAAACAAAGTAACCGAAGATATAAAAATTTTCTATGAAGAAGATAGAAAAATAAATAGGCCAGACAATGAAGCTGAAATAGTTAAGCATAGAGAAAAAGCAGTGAAAAAGATGAGAGAAGGTATCGTAGCTCACTATTTTCTATCATTAATTAAAAAGGGAGAAGAGAGAGAGATAGAGGAAGCTGAAAAGAAAACAATAAATATTTTCTTCAATAAAATGAGTAGAGAGAAAATAGAAAAAGTAATAACATCTTCTAAAGAGATATTGAAAAATAGCTTTGCTTTTCAAGTTGATAAAGAAGATGAAATATTCAATGAATCTACTGTTGTTTACAAAAATAGAGAGTATAGGATAGATAGATTAATAATGAATAGAAATAAAAAACATATAAGGGTCATAGATTACAAAACGGGTTCTCATGAAGAAGAACAGATATCAAACTATAAAAGTGCTATTCAGGACATATATCCAAACTACTCTGTTGAGAGTCAAGTTATAGATATCAAGATGAAATTTCAGAAAAGTTGACTTTTGTTGGGGAAAATTTTATAATTAGGCTAAGACACTAAATTTAAGAGTGGGCACCTTTCCCACTTTTTTTTATGCAAAGTCAGGAGATTAAATGTATATAAAGGATTTGGATTCATTTAGAGAGTCTCTAGAATTCTTAGAGAAATATAGAGGTATAGAGAAAAAATTTATAATAGATTCACTTAAAGAGGGAATAGCTTCTGCTTACTCTAAGACCTATGGTCTTGATTCTGAAATAGAAGTAGACATTGATGATGATTTTAGAATATCAATATATAGGGTAAAGAAGATAGTTGAAAAGGTAGAAGACGCAGAGAGAGAAATATCTCTAGAGGATGCCAAGAAAATAAGTGAAGATGCTGCATTAGAAGATGAAATTATGTTAGAAGAGAGAGAAGATGATTTCAGAAGAAATGCTGTACAAAATGCTAAGCAACTGGTTATTCAAAGAATAAGAGAAGCTGAAAAAAATAATATCCTATCTAAGTTTCAAGATAAGAAAAATAGAATTGCAATTGGAATTATAAGAAGAATAGATCATAGCGGAAATGTTTTCATAGACCTAGATGGAATAGAGACTATATTAACAACAAGAGATCAAAGTCCTACAGATATCTACAAAGTAGGTAACAGTGTAAAAGTTTATATAGTAGATGTAGTGACCAATTCTAAATCGACAAGAATACACGTATCTAGAAGAGACGCTAGGTTCGTGAAGGAACTTTTTGCTTTTGAGGTTCCAGAGGTTTCTGAGGGTATAATCAGCGTAAAATCAGTTGCTAGAGATGCTGGATCAAGGACTAAAGTCGCAGTCTACTCTGACAGTGAAGCAATAGATCCTGTAGGAGCATGTGTTGGTAACAAAAGCTCGAGAATTAAATCTATAACAGATGAATTGAATGGTGAGAAAATTGACATTATAATTTGGGATCCAGATCTATCCAAATTTATATCTAATGCTATCAAGCCATCTGAAATAACAGAGATAACACTTGAAGATAAAGGGGAGTTCCATGTAGCCAATGTTAAAGTAAAAGAGGACCAACTTGCCTTAGCTATAGGAAGAAAAGGGCAGAATGCAAGGTTGGCAGCAAGACTTACAGAGTGTAAAATAAACATAGAAGTAATATAGGGGTTTAATTTGAAATTTAGAGTTCACGAATTAGCTAAAAAATATAATAAAACTAACAAAGACATAATTGAAATATTAGAGAAGTTAGGTGCTAAAGCCAAATCTCACTTAGCTCCTGTCAATCCTGAGTTAGTTGAAAAAATTGACAAAATGTTTAGGGTAGTTGACGAGGCAAAACCTAAGGCTATCTTAAGAAAGAAGAAAATTACTGAAGTTAAAGAAACTAAGGAAACAGTAGCTGATCAAAAGCCTAAAGAGAAAGTACAAGTTGTAAAGAAAAAAGAAGAGAGACAAAATGTAACTGAAAAAGGCAAAAAAGAGGTGAAGCATGCCTTTACTGTAAAATCCAATAAGAGTACAGAGAGTAAAGAGCCAGTAAAAAAAGAGAAGGCAAAAAAATTTACTGCTCCACAAAATAGTCAGCAAAATAGAAAAAATAAAAAAGAGAAAGAAGAAGATAAAATTTTAAGTAAAATTATAAGTGCTAGATCTTCAAAAATAAAATCTAGAAGAGACAATAAGAGGAAGAAGAAAGAGGCCTTTTTACAAGAGCAGCAAAAAGTAGAGCAAGCTATAAGAGAAGAGAGAATTATAAAGTGTAGAAAAGAAGTGACAGTTAAAGAGTTAGCTGACAAAATGGGGATAAACCCAACTGAGATAGTTAAATTTCTGTTTATGCAAGGAAAGATGCACAATGTTAACAGCTTTATACCTTTTAGCCTGGCAGAAGAGGTAGCTGAAAATTATAATGTGTTGATTGAACCAGAAAAAGAGATAGAAAAGTATATAGATGTGAAGCATGAGGTTACAGAAGGAATAAATAGACCACCCGTGGTAACCGTAATGGGACATGTTGACCATGGTAAAACCTCACTTTTAGACAGAATAAGGTCTACAAAAGTAACAGAAAGTGAAGCAGGAGGAATAACACAAAAAGTTGGTGCATACCAGGTAGAAAAAGGGGGTAAGAAAATAACCTTTATTGATACACCTGGTCATGAGGCATTCATGGACATGCGTGCTAGAGGCGCAAGTGTTACTGACATAGCTGTTCTTGTGGTAGCTGCTGATGATGGCGTAATGCCTCAGACAAAAGAGGCTATTTCACATGCCAAATTCACTAAAGTCCCTATAATAGTAGCTATAAACAAAATAGATAAGCCTGAATCTAATATTGCTAGGGTTAAGCAAGAGTTAGCAGAACAGGGAATAATGGGTCCCGAGTGGGGTGGAGATAATGAAATGATAGAGGTCTCTGCTCTAACTGGTAAAGGCATCGATTCTCTTCTAGAAACAATAATAATTCAAGCTGAAGTTCTTGACCTAAAAAGTGATCCTAAGGGAAGAGGAAGAGCTATAGTCATTGAATCTAAGCTAGATCAGCATTCAGGTCCGTTGGCAGACATAATAGTTCAAGATGGAACATTAAGAGTTGGAGATCCTTTTACAGCTGGTATATCTTTCGGTAAAATAAGATACATGATTGATGATAACGGTAAAAAGACTAAAGAAGCTTCCATGAGTATGCCAGTAAAAATAGCTGGGTTCAGCTCTGTTCCTGATGCAGGTGACATACTAGAGGTAAGAAAGAGTGATAGAGAGGCTAAAAAGATAGCTTCAATCAAGAAAATGGAAGAGAAAACAGGAAATGAAGTATACACTACAAATCTCTCTTCAGATACAGAAAAGGAACTTCATATAATAGTAAAGGCAGGATCTAGAGGAGCATTAGAAGCGGTTAAAAATTCTTTACTTAAGATAGAAAATGAAGAAATAAGATTAGCGCTTATCAACCTGTCAACCGGTAATCTAACTTCCAGTGACCTAAAACTTGCTAAGGCATCAGGATCATCGATAATATCTTTTGATATACCGGTTAATCCATCATTAAAGAAGGAAGCAGATGTTTTAGGCATAGAAGTGAAAAATTTCTCTATTATCTATGAATTAATGGAATATGTTGAAGAGAAAATGAAATTAATGATGGCTCCTAAGTACGAATACATCAAAACTGGAACGGTAGATGTATTGAAAATATTTAAAATACCTAAAGTGGGAACCATAGCTGGTTGTGTAGTTAAAAATGGTTACATAGATAATAAATCTTATCTAAAAGTAATTAGGAATAATGAAACAGTAAAAGAAGCAAAAATATTAGCCCTAAAAAGGCTAAAAGACTTCATTGCTCGTGCAGATGCAGGGCAAGAATGTGGGATTAGCATTGAAAATTTCAATGATTTCCAAGAAGGGGACATTATAGAGACTTACATTGAAAAGAAGATTTGACTTTTATGTTAGTTTCTCTATAAAATTTAGTGTTGTTTGCTTGAGAAAGAATACAAAAATATTAAAATTTGGAGCTTAAGATTAGACAGAGCAAAATAAGTGGTGAAGTTAGCAAATATGTGATGAGAGAGATTCACAGACTTTTCCCAAACAAACTTATATCAATTGTAAAAGTAGATATGACTGATGGCATAAAAAATGCAAATGTGTTTTTAAGTATATTCGACAATAAGAGAGGATCATTATTTAAAAGTATACAAAAGCAAAAAAGTAAAATACGAAGTGCTGTAGCCAAAGGTCTGGGAATAAGGAGAGCACCTAACATAATTTTGATACTGGATGACACTATTCAGTACAGTCAAAAAATCACCGGAATATTTAAAGAACTAAAGGAGGACAAATGAATTACAAGGTTGATAAAATAGATAACCAAACTGTTGAAATATTGATAGAAGGGGAGTGGTCCAAATACGAAAAACAGGCTATAGATGAAGTGAAATTGTCTGCGGAGCTACCTGGGTTTAGAAAAGGTCATATTCCGGAAGATATTTTAAAAAGTAAGTTTGCAAGAACAATTTCAAACAAGGTATTAGATAAATTTATTTTAGATAAATACCCTGAAATAATTAATAAAGAAGATTTAAATGTTTTAGCACAGCCTACAGTGACTGATATAAAGGAACAAGAAGGAAAGATATCTGTAAAGCTAAGTGTTCCAGTATTTCCTGAAGTAGAGATAAAGAAATACAAAGGCCTTGGCTTTACTAAAGAGGATTACGAGATATCAGATGAAGATATCAGCAACGCTCTCTTATACATAGCAAATAAACATTCTAAGGTGAAAAGTGCTGATGATAGAGAAGCACAAATGGGAGATTTGGTATCCATAGACTTCAAAGGCTTTATTGGTGAGAAAGAGTTTCCAGGTGGTAGTAGTGAGGACTATCAATTAAGGTTGGGGAGCAACAGCTTCATAGACACCTTTGAAGAACAGATAGTTGGACATAAAAAGGGAGATGAATTTGAAGTAAACGTCTCTTTCCCTGAAGATTATGCAGAAGCTAGTCTAAAAGGGGCAAAAGCTACTTTTAAAGTAAAATTAAAGCATATACAAGATATAATGGCCCCTGAAATAGATGATGATTTAGCAAAAAGTGAAGGCTTTACCAATCTAGATGAGCTTAAGACTTATATATCTAAAAAACTCACTGAAGGAAGAGAGAGAGATGTAAACGAAAGACTTTTTAACCAAATAATAGAAAAGATAGCTTCTAATTCCAAGGTTGAAGCACCTGATATACTAATAGAGAGGGAGATGAAAAATAAGCTAGAGCAATTCAGTAAAAAGTACAAAAGGGAGCCAAATGAAGAAGAAGCTAAGTTGATTAGAAGTAATGTTATAGCTGAGCTTAAAGAGATGCTAGTTATGAGAGAAATATTAAAAAAAGAGAACATAGAAGCAACCCTAGATGAAGTTAAGGCTCATATAGCAGAAAATTTCAATATGAAGTATGAGGATGTTGTCTCATCTGAAAATAGTTCTAGATTTATTGCTGAGATAGAGTCTAATTTGAAGATAGATAAATTGAAAAAATTTATAATTAGTAACAACACATAGATCAAGGAGGCGATTTTGTATATTCCTGTTGTTGTAGAGAATGAAGGAAGATCTGAAAGATCCTATGATATATATTCAAGGCTCTTGAAAGATAGAATAATATTTTTAGGTAGTGAAATAGATGATAAGGTGGCTAATTCAATAATAGCCCAAATGTTACATTTGGAATCTGTTGACCCTAGTAAAGATATAACTTTCTATATAAACAGTCCTGGTGGAGTAGTGACTAGTGGGTTTGCAATCTACGACACCATCCAGTACATAAAGCCAGATGTTTCAACAATATGTATAGGTCAGGCAGCTAGTATGGGAGCTCTTCTTTTAGCTGCAGGAACAAAAGGAAAGAGGTTTTCATTGAAACATTCAAGAATAATGATACATCAACCACATGGAGGTGCAAGGGGACAAGCTTCTGATATACATATACATGCTATGGAAATATTGAAAAATAGGGGAATCTTGGAAGATATACTGGCATTTCATACTGGTCAGGACAAAAGTATCATATCCAGAGATTTAGAAAGAGATAAATTTATGTCTGCAAAAGAGTGTATAGATTACGGATTGATAGACGATATAATTTGAGAAAGGGGGAATTTAAAGATATGACAGAGAAACAATTTGCAAATTACAAATCAAATTTCAGATCTCCTATAACTCCTATTGAACTAAAAGAAAAATTAGATAAATACATTGTAGGACAGGAGAGAGCCAAAAAGATACTATCAGTTAGTGTGTATAACCACTACAAAAGAATTATTCATAAGGATAGCTCTCCAACAGAAATTCAAAAGAGTAATATAATGATGATAGGACCTACAGGGTCAGGAAAAACACTTCTTGCTCAAACTTTATCTAAAGTTTTGAACCTACCCATAGCAATAACAGATGCTACTACCTTGACAGAGTCAGGTTATGTTGGAGATGATGTTGAAAACGTTCTCCTAAGGCTTATACAATCTGCTAATATGAACATTGATCTTGCAGAAATAGGTATAGTCTATATAGATGAAATAGATAAAATAGCTCGTAAGTCTGAAAATGTATCAATAACAAGAGACGTATCAGGAGAGGGAGTCCAACAAGCCTTACTAAAAATAGTTGAAGGATCTGTAATTTCAGTTCCACCAAATGGAGGTAGGAAATATCCAGGACAAGAGTGTTTAGAGATAGACACATCAAATATTTTATTTATTTTAGGTGGTGCTTTTGAGGGAATAGAAAAGATAATTGAAAGAAGAGTTAACAGGAAGTCAATTGGATTTTCTAAAACAGAAAAAAAGAGAGATGCTATTCTAAAAGAGGTAATACCTCAAGATTTAATAAAATTTGGTATAATTCCAGAACTTGTGGGTAGAACCCCTATAATTAGTCCTCTTGAAGAGGTAGATAGAGATATGTTAATAAAAATTTTGACTCAACCCAAAAATTCCTTAATATCCCAGTACAAAGAGCTACTATCAATGGATGGGGTAGAGCTCTCTTTTGATCCAAAAGCATTAGAAGGAATCGCTGACAAAGCTTTAGAAAGAAAGACTGGAGCTAGGGGGCTAAGAGCAATAGTAGAGAATATAATGTTAGATGTAATGTTTAAAGTACCTTCAGATAAAGATATAAAGAAGGTTATTATAACTGAAAAAAGTATTGAAGATACAAATGAGATAAAGTTAATTAGGAGCGTGTCATGAATAACAAAGCTGCATTCATACCAATAAAAGAAGTCATATTTCCTGGGGTAATAACAACAATATTTGTAGGAAGAGATCAGAGTATTAAATCTCTTGAGGCTGCTCTTCTTAAAGACAACAAGCTGATGCTCTTCCTTCAAAGGGACATAGAAGAAGATAATCCTTCCATACCTTCTGGAATAGAGAGAATGGGAGTTTTAGTAAATATAATACAGAGCACAAAACTCCCTGATGGAATAGTAAGAGTTTTACTTGAGTCAGAAAAAAGAGTAAAACTACTTGATATCACTGAACAAAAAGATTTCTATGAAGCAGAATACGAAGAAGTAGAGTTAAGAGAGAATAACGATAGTGAAGAAGAGGCTATCAAGAGAAAAATTTTAGAAAAATTTGAAGAGTATCTAAGATCATCAAATAAGATATCTCCTGAATTAGTTCTGAGTATAAGAAGCATAAGAAGTATAAACAAATTAATTGACTTAATAGCATCTAATACAAATATAAATATAGAGCAGAAACAAGAGCTTCTTGAAACAGGATCAACACAAGAGAGAGCTTACAAAATTTTAGGTATTTTAGAAGAAGAAATTCAAGTAATGGATCTTGAAAAAAGAATAGATAGCAAAGTTAAAGACCAGATGACATCACTTCAAAGAAACTACTACCTAAAAGAGAAGATAAAAGCCATAAAAGAAGAATTAGGTGAAGATGGTAGTTTTGTAGATGAAGCAGACGAGGTAAGAGAAGCAATAGAAAAAGCTAGAATACCTGACAATATAAGAGAGAAACTTGAAAATGAGGCATCAAAACTTCTCAAAATGCCTCCTTATTCTTCAGAGTTCTCTGTTGTTAGAAATTACATAGACACGGTCCTTGAACTGCCTTGGTTAAAGTCAACTAAAGATATATTAGACATAAAGAGAGCAGAAAAAATTCTAGAGGAACAGCACTATGGCTTGAAAGAAGTCAAAGAGAGAATTTTAGAGTTCCTAGCTGTGAAGCAGTTGAATAAAAATTTAGGTGGCACAGTTTTATGCCTAGTAGGGCCACCAGGGGTAGGGAAAACATCTATTGCCAAATCCATAGCAGAATCTTTGAAAAGAAGGTTTGCTAGAATATCTCTTGGCGGAATAAAAGATGAAGCTGAGATAAGAGGTCATAGAAGAACTTATGTTGGTGCTATGCCAGGAAGAATAATAAAGGAATTGAAGTACGTTGATTCCAACAATCCTGTTATTTTGTTAGATGAGATAGATAAAATGGCTCAAGACTTTAGGGGTGATCCTGCATCAGCCCTACTAGAGGTGTTGGATCCTGAGCAGAATAGAGAATTTTTGGATCATTATCTGAATCTACCTTTTGATCTTTCCAAAGTGTTTTTCATAGCAACAGCTAATGATATTTCTCAGATACCTTGTGCTTTAAGAGATAGATTAGAAATAATTAACCTGAGCAGTTACACGGATATAGAGAAAATGAATATTGCCAAATTGTATCTGATAGAAAAGTCTAAAATCGAGAATGGATTGAAGAAATTCAAAGTAAGAATTGGCAATAAAGCACTTTTGAAAATAATTAATGAATACACTAGTGAAGCTGGTGTTAGAAATCTAAAAAGAACTTTAGATAAAATATTTAGAAAAATAGCAAAGAAGAGCATAAAGAAAAAAATATCTAAAATTGAAGTCAGAGATAAAATTTTAGAAAAATATCTTGGTAAACCAAAATACCTTGATGACAAGGTGCACAACAAAGAAGGGAAGGTCGGTGTTGTTAATGGTCTTGCCTGGACAGCGGTTGGAGGTAAAGCTTTAGTTGTTCAAGCTGTAACTGCACCCGGCAAAGGAAAATTAATAACAACTGGTACTCTTGGAGAAGTAATGAAAGAGTCTGCACTAGTTGCACTTAGTTTCGTTGAATCTATTTCACCAAAATTAAACATAAGTAGCAGCAAATTTAACAAAGAGCACATTCATATACATTTCCCAGCAGGTGCAACCCCTAAAGATGGTCCTTCAGCTGGTATAGCTATTGTCACTGCAATCATATCTGCATTGACAAAAAGAGAGGTTAGGCAGAGTGTAGCAATGACTGGAGAAGTTACAATTACTGGAGAAGTTTTACCTATAGGTGGGGTAAAAGAGAAGATAATAGGAGCACTAAGAGCTGGTATTAAAGAGGTAATACTACCAGTGGGTAACAAAGCAGATGCAGATTATCTTCCTAAGGAGATAAAAAAAGAGGTTAAGATCCACTTTGCAGAATACTATATTAAAGATGTTTTAGACAAAGTATTAATGTAGGTAAGGTTTGATTTTGACACTAAAAAGTAGTATCCTATCTGTATGGGGGTGTCTAGGTTTTGACATCTTGTTTAGCTTAAAATTAGCAAGCCAGTTTTGTTACTGTAAAAAACATAAAATATTTGCAAACAATTTTGCATTAGCAGTAGCTTAAGTATAACAAGCTGCTCACGAAGTATGCTTCCCCACAAGCATGCCTAGTGTCATCTAGTGGGCGAATCTGACTTCTATCCCCCAGAAGTTAGAAGGTAAAGTAGGGAAATTTGGTATTGGCTTTTTGTCTATTTAGTTAATATCAAAACAAACAAAAATAGAATAAGCTTGTAGAAGGTTTTAAGTGAGGCATTATGGACACGGGTTCGACTCCCGTCACCTCCACCAATTTAACTCATTTAAATCATCAAAAAATTTCATCAAATTCAACGTTCAATCACTCATTTTTTCTTGCTTTAAGCAACATTATAAAGCATACTTATATTGATACAATTTTATTAAGGAGTCAAGATGAGATTAGGTTTTGTTTTATCAAGTGGTGGACCAATGGGTATAGCTCATCTTGGTGTATTAAAAAGATTAGAAGAGGAAGGTATAAAGCCTGATGTTATAGCAGGAAGTAGTGCTGGAGCAATAGTTGGTGGACTATATGCATCAGGTGTGTCATTAAATGAGATAATAGATATATCATTAGGTAACACAATATCAGAGATATTTTCAGATTACACTATACTAGGAATGAACAGAAATGGTTTTGGCCCTATAAAGGGAGAAAAATTACTTAGAATGCTACAAGAAAAGACTAACAGCAAAAAATTTAGTGATTTGAAAGTACCTGTTGCTTTTAACGCAGTGAACTCTGAGACATCGAAGGGTATCATATTAAAAAAGGGTGGTATAGCTGAAGCAATGAGAGCTAGCTCAAGCATTCCTTTACTATTCAAGCCATTTCTATTCAATGGCAAATTTTTAATAGATGGTGCAGTATCAAATCCTTTACCTAGTAAGATAGCTAAGAATTTAGGAGCAGATAAAGTTATAGGGATAACTTTTGAAAGAAAGAAGGTACCTTTGGCAAACATGAAAGGAGATTTTTCATTCAAGGAGCTCAAACATTTAACTCTTAGCAAGCTTGATAATGGAATATTCAAATATTTCAAAAGAATTTTGGAATTTCCATATTTTGATAAGGTAATATCTTTACTCAACATAGATAAAAAGATGATAAGACACTATTTTAAAATGCATAATGAAGGAATTTTGGAAAGGGGTAAAAAAGATACTGATATCCTTATAAGTCCTAATTTAAACAAGGTAGCTGGTGGTAACCCGGAAGACATTATAAAAGAGGGATACAATCACACAGACAAAAACATAAAAGAGATTGCTAAAAAAGTAGAAGATTTTTACTTAAATTCATAAGCAGTAAATAACATTAAGGTGAAATCTTAGTTATTGATATCAAAGCATAATCTATTCAAATTATTCATACAAACTCCTATATTTGACTCTATTAAAACAAACATTTTATTTACTTGTATTTCACAGCAAAAGCTAAAATAACAAAAATATATGATAGAATTATCACAAAAGCCCAGGGTAAAGTCTCAGCAATTTTTATCTTCGTAATTATTCTTAGGCAAGCTGTAACAATTGCTTAATTGATAGATTTCATATTGAATATTTCGCATAAAGGGGAGGAATCTTGTTCTTTTGTATTTTAATGTTGGGTTGTACTTTTCCAAATTTCAAGGTAAAAGAAAAAGTACGAAGAGAAGAAATAAGTAAGGCGATACAAAATCCTGATGATAACAGTAGTAAATATATACTAGCGCGGATAAATCGGTACAATGCTCTAATTAGAAACGAGCAAGGGTTGCTGCCTATAGAAGAAGCGATAGTAGCAAAAAATGTAAAAATAGTTGAAGCATTAATGAACATAGACGATTTATATTATCATTCAGAGATAAGTGAAAAAGAGATAGACGAACAGATATACAAAAAAATATTAGAAACACAAAATGTAGAAATGTTCAATCTAATATCGTTAGGTGATCTTGATTATAAATTACTATTAAAAATAAAAGAATGTAAATATAAAAATTTAGAAAATGAATTCATGAAAAGGATAAGTGCAACAGAGCTAGAAAGATTAATAGTGGAAGGAAATATTGCTGAAATAGAGAAACAGGATGAAAAGTGGATAGAAGAACATTACAAAGAGAAGGCAGAATTACGTGACAGAGAAATATCTACAGCAGAAATTTTATGTATTTACGGAGAAGAGTCAGTAATAGAAAAAATAATGAAAATGGCAAAATCAAGGAAAAAGGATATAGCAGAGTATGTTCTAGTTACAGCATCAGCAATAGGAGACAAAAAGTTAGTACAGTACCTACTACAGACATGTCAAGCATTACTACCAAATGGAGTAGAGACATCCGTAAAGTGCAGGTGGGGAACTGATAGAACAGGGCTAATGTGTGCAGCAGAAAATGGTCATGAAGATATATGTACTTTGTTATTAAGTAAGGGCGCAGACGTAAATGCTAAAGATAATACCAAACAGCATACAGCACTAATGTTTGCAGCAAAAAATGGACAAGAAAAGGTATGTAAGCTACTTTTAGCAAAAGGAGCAAAAATAGATATTCAAAACTATCTAGGTTGGACTCCATTAATATTAGCAGCAAGAAATGGATTCAAGGAGGTATGTGATCTATTTTTGAAGGAGAGAGAAGGAGTTCATGAAGCAACAGAGTATGAGAAAGCCACAGACAAAATAGCATTTACGATGGCTGCTGCAAGAGGTCATAAAGAGGTTTGTGAACTACTGCTAAAAAAAAATGATACCTTAGATCCTAATTCCATAGAAGAAATGTCAGATGGAATAGTAACTTATTCATTTTTGATAGGGGAAGAACCTTTAGAAAAAACAGTATTAATACACGCAGCAGAAAATGGTCATGAAGATGTGTGTAAATTGTTGTTAGAGAATGGAGGTAAGGCCAATACAAAGGATAAAAGTGGTAGAACAGCATTAATATATGCAGCAGAAAATGGTCATGAAGATGTGTGTAAATTGTTGTTAGAGAATGGAGCAGAAGTTAATTCAGTAGATAATAAAGGATGGACAGCATTGATACTCACTGCAATAAATGGATTCAAGGATGTATGTGAACTACTATTAGAGAACGGTGCAAATATTGAATCAGAAGAATATGACGAGAAATGGGCGGCACTAACGTGTGCGGTAAAATATGGGAATGAAGATGTCTGTAAACTATTATTATCAAAAGGGGCAAATGTAAATAAAACAGTTTATGATAGAGAGGAGTCAATTTTTGCATTTGATAAGACAGCATTAATGATAGCAACTGAACAAGGTAAATATTACTTATGTAAACTACTATTAGTAAATGGTGCAAAAGTTAATGCAGTAATTAGTGAAAGTGGTCAGACTGCATTAATGTACGCAGTAAATTATGGGCGAAAACAAATATGTAAGCTATTAATAAATAATGGTGCAGACATTGATATAAAAGATAGAACTGGAAAGACGGCATTAATACATGCATTAAACTATACTCAAAACTCTTTAGACCTAATGTTGTTTGATCAGTCATGGAGAAAAATGAAGAGAGAGAATATGGGGGAAATAGCTTTAAAAGAGGCAGAAATAAATACAACCGATCGTGAAAATATATATAAATTGTTATTAGAAAAGGAAGCAAAGGTTAACATATCAGATGAAGATGGTTGGACAGCCCTGATGTATGCTGCAAAAGGTGGACATGAAGAGGCATGCAGATTGTTGCTTAAGAAGGGAGCAGAAGTGGATGCTTTAAATAATGAAAAGCAAACAGCATTAATTATAGCAATGGAAAATGGGTATGTAGAGACTTGTAAATTCTTATTAGAGAATGGAGCAGAAGTTAATTCAGTAGATAACAAAGGGTGGACAGCTTTGTCATATGCAGTAAATACGACATATAGAGATTATGACCATAGAGATTATGACCATAACGATAATAAAAAAATTGAACTTTTTATTAAGCATGGAGCAACTATTGACAAACACTCCAAAAAATTTGTTAAGCAAGCATTGGCGGACCCCTATAAAGAAGATTTGATTCCTTCCATAATATTAGCCGATAACTTCGACACACTTCACTTGGATTATTATAAAGCTTCTCAGTGCCTAAGTTTAGACTTTCTTTCTAATAACTTTTTTGAAATTTCAAATAAGAATAATAAAGGGTACACTTCCCTTCATTTTGCATCTATGATTGAAGACTCTAGTATTCTTAAATCTATAGTTGAAAATGATAAATTTGCACTCTTTATTGATAATAATGAAAACAGGAATAAAATTACTGCATTGAGATTAGCACTAAAGCATGACCTTGTTGATAATGCCAAAATACTTCTCTCAAAAGGTGCTTCTCCTTTATATAAAACCTTCCTAGGAGGAGTCAGAAATATTTTGGATGGTAATAAAGAACTCACAACTTATATTTCTTCACAAATGCTACTTGATCTACTTAGGAGTGAAGATCTTGAAAATGCACAAAAAAGAATATACGGTCCTAGTGATCTGCAGCATTCAGAACTATACAAAGATATCATTGTTCTTTCTACTGTTGATGATATGGGCAAGAATGTATTTCATCACTTGGCTAAGTGTATAGAGGATATACCTACAAGTGAGTTTCTAAACAGAGCGATGAGTCTAAGCAGTTTTGATGTAAAGCTATTGATACAAGAAGATAGCAATGGAATGAGGCCAATACACGTAGCTATTCTGAACTCCAATCCATACTTTATACAGCACGTGAACTCCTCTAATATACTCACAATAGACGAATTAAATTTTCAATGTGGAAACAGAACTATATTCAATCTAATTATGGAGGAAGTAATCTCTAAGGAGACAAAAATAGCTGTAATTAATTACATATTGAAATATTCTAATTCTAGTGAAAAAGATCTTATAGATAAAATCAATTCAGGAAAAAGTGTATATGAAGGTGAGAATGGCAATAGCATAATGGACATCACAATAACAGAAGATTTAGTGGAAGTATTATTCTATATATTCAACTTAGGCAAAGTAAAAGATGTAAAAAAGCTATTTATAATGGCAAGTTACTTACCATCATCACAAAAATGCATGGAGTACTTAATTAAGAAATTGAATGATGCAGATAAGGAGGAGATAATAAATGGGAAGAAAAAGGCAAAAGAGAGCAAAACAGACCTGAAAAAAGCTTCCAAAGAAGGTGCAACAAAAAATTACATAGATTTACATGACCTATGTAAAATTGGAGCAGTACCCTCTTTAAGAATAGTATTAGATTTTGTAAAAGACCAACTAATGGACATAGATGAGAAAGGAAAGCTACCACTACAAGTAGCGTCAGAATTGGGCAAAGATGATGTAGTATCCCTATTATTAGGCTATGACTTTAGAAAAGACACGATAAATCCTATTTACTTCAAAGAGGGTGAAATAAAGAAAATGCAAGTGCATGCAGACAATTTGGGAAAAAGCTTGATGCACTCGGCAGTATTCAGCCTAAGTCCTCACATAGTAGATTTATTTAGTAGGTTAGGATGTCAATTAGATTTAAGGGACTTGAGTAACAATAGGGCAATAGACTATTTAATGAATTTACATCCCAAAAATGATGAAGAAAGAGCAAAAAAATTGGGGACCATATATTCACTACTATGTGCATTATGTAAAAGAGAATATGATGCAGACTTTGCAGACGAATGCATACATATGTCATTAATGATGAATGAAAATAAGCTTGTCAAAGAATTGATAGCAAGTGGAATGGTAAATTGCAAAGATAGAGATGGAAACACTCCTCTACATTTAGTTGTAGAGAAAGATAACATTGAGCAACTTAAGATACTTTTGGGGAACAAAGTTAAGTATACAACAAGAAATAATAAAGGAGATACCCCTCTACATTTGGCAAAATCAGTAGGGATTGTGAGATTAATACTTACAAATGCCATAAAAAGAGATATAACATCAACATTGTTACTATCATTAACAAATAAAGAGGAAGAGCCTGTATTACATAGATACGTGGCTAGAAGTAAAGAAGAAAATTTAGAAAGCCTCATAAAGTATGCTCTAGATAATGGTGCTGATAAACAATGGGTATTACGTATGGGTAATTATGAACAATGTAATGCAATAGGCATAGCAAGAAAAATAGGTAATGAAGAATTAGTAACATTATTAACTAATTATAAAATAGATACAAAAGAGATGGACGAGAGAGAAGAAAAAAGAAGAAAAGACAGAGAAATAGATGAAAAAGCCATAAAAGATGAAAAGGATTTACAAGAAATAATAGCAAAAGGAAGCAAACCTGTGAATAAGGCTTTATCTGGCAGTGGAAGATATGCAATTCACTTAGCGGTAGAGAGAAGTGAAGTAGGGTTAATAAGAAAATTAGTAGAAATAGGTGCAGAATTGAACGTTGAAGGCCCTGATAAAATAAATAGCTATAGACTAGCTATAAAAGAGGGCGACCTAGACTCTTTATCCTGTTTGCTTAGCTTAGGAGATGTATTAGACGTAGATAGTCAAACAGAAAGTGTTTTAGAGATAGGAATAACAAAAGGAGGTGAATGCTCAGATATGGTAATAAGAGCACTTTCTAATTCTAAACACAAAGAAAATAGAGCAGCTTATATAATGAAAGCACTAAAGATATTAATAAAAAAGGCTGCCAATGAAAGACATTTCATAGATAAAGCAGAACAATTGATAGATAACATAGGCAGATACAAAATTGACGTGGAAGGTAGAACAATATTATTGCCATTAGAACTAGTAAATGTAGGAGGAAGTGTAGGCGTGTTAAGAAAGGCTCTAAACACGAGAGATATAGGAGAAGTGTTTGAAAAAAATGAAGATGGAAATTCATGTCTAAGTGAGATACTGATGAAAAAAGGGGGGGAATATTTAGAAGAAGTAATAAAAGTAATAGATAACATCAAAGATGGCAGATCAAACAGCTACACAGAAAAGCTACGTGAAGAAATAAAGAAGAAAACAGAAAAAATGATAGAGAGTGGCAAAATAAAAAATTTGCTAATGGGACTGGAGAAATGTGGAAGTAATTCATCAGAAAAAATTATGAGTGACCTAATATATCTAGGAGCAAAGAAAAGGGATAGAGATCTTGTAGAAGCATTGTTAAGGAGTTTTGTGAAATTTGTAACAAAAAAAGATTTAGCAATAGACAAGTGGCGAGAAAGGCTGGCAAACTTTCTAAAGCTATCTGGGCCAATATCAAAATTAGGTGGTTCAGATTGGGTGGTAGATATTTTTGTAAATATGGTTAGACCAAAACAGAGAAGGGAGGGTGACGAAGAGATAATATATATAAATAAAGTATACAGAGAAGGAAAATGGGTGCTTCAACTAAAAATACCGATGGATGTACAATTGCTGAAATACTATGTAGAAAGTTTAGAATCATTCAAAGAGATGACAGTAAAAGAATTACAAGAAGGTATGGAAAACAAATGGAAGCGGATGAAAAACAAAGTGCGTTCACAAGTGAGAGAAGAGCTTGGAATGATAGAAAATTTAACAATAACAAAACTAATGCTAGAGGGGCAAAAAGCAAAGCTGCTAAGTGACAAAGATATGAAAGAATACAACAGAATTCTAGAGAGTGAACTAAAAAACGTTTTAACAGAGTTGGGAGAATACAACGATATATACAGCAGATATAAAACATTTATAAAAGAAAAAGCAGAGAAAGTTTTAGATGGAGAGATAGCCTGGAATAAAGGGCTAGAAAATGAATTAAAAAAATTATACAAAGGAATAATAGATAAAAGAGATCAATTGACAACAAGAGTTGAAGGGTACAAGAAAAAAGAGAGATACCCTCTTAAGAACTACGGTCATAGTGCAGCTTAACATGTTGAAATACAACATAACAATTTTTACATTATAAACAGTTGCTAAAAAGAATTTTAGCAATGATTGGATAAATGTTAAGAGAGGCTATAAATATATAAAAAAGATCACCAAAATTTCAAAACAAAAATAATAATTATGATAGAATAGATTATATGCCGTGGTGGCGGAATGGTAGACGCGTCGGACTCAAAATCCGATGAAGGCAACTTCGTGTGGGTTCGAGTCCCACCCTCGGTACCAGTTTGTAGTTATACGGTCCAAGTAAACAGTTAAAATCACCAAATTAAACTTCATTCAAAAAGCATTAAAAAAAGAAAGCATATTTTTTATTGTTTGTCTACCCTTAATTTATTTATCAAATCAACTCTTATATAATTATAATTCCATAAATATTGATAATTAATTCCAATAAATAGCTATATAGATATCTATAAATCTATAGCTCCAACTTTTTTTATTAAAAAAGCTTAAACTACAGTGACATTATGTTAAAATCGTGACTGGATATATTCAAAAAATTCATCTCTCTATAGAAAATCAGAGAGTATTGGGATAAGGGGTAAATACCATGTTATTTTTGATATTTATGTTTAGCTGTACATTTAACAATTTAAAGATAAAAGAAAAATGTAGAAGAGAAAATATAAGTAAAGCGATACGGAATCCAGATGATGAGAATAGCAAAGATATATTAGAAAAAGTTAATAAGTATACTGCTTTTCATAAGGATGAAAATGGAAAACTACCAATAGAAGAAGCAATAGAAGTTGAAAATATAGAAGCGGTTCAGTTATTGATCAAAAAAGGTGAATATCCTTACAAAGTTTATGAAAGAATTGTTAATAAGAGGAATATAGATCTATTCAACCTAATACCTCAAGAAAATCTAGAGTACAGACTGTTGTCCAGGATGAAGGAAAATAAAGATGGAGAATTGGAGAGAGAATTTTTAAAGAGAATAGAAGCAACAGAATTAGAAAAATTGATCGTGAGTGGAAAAATAGAAGAAATAAAAAAGAAAAGTAAGGGATGGTTCTTGGATAATTATAAAGATGATAGGGGATATGTTAAACAAAGAAGAATAAACACGACGGAGATATTATGTATATATTGTGAAATAGATTTTATAAAAGATATAATAAAAATATTAGAAAAAGATATTAAAGACATAAAAGAATATTTGTTTTTTACTGTATCAAAGTTAGGGAAGAAGGAAGCAATAAAATATTCATTAGGTCTGGGAATAGATGTTAATCAGAAATTAGATGGTGAGTGTACAGCACTTATGATTGCAGCACGAAATGGACATAAAGAAGTGTGCCAATTCCTTATTGACAATGGGGCTGATGTTAATACAGTAGATGAAGACGGGTGGACAGCACTTATGGTTGCAGCAGAAAATGAACATAAAGAAGTGTGCCAGTTACTTATTGACAAAGGTGCTGAAGTTAATGCTAAAAAGCAAGATGGGTGGACAGCACTTATGATTGCAGCAAGAAATGGACATAAAGAAGTGTGCCAGTTGCTTATTGACAATGGGGCTGATGTTAATGCTAAAAATCAAAGTGGAGCTACAGTACTTATGGTTGCAGCAGCAAATGGACATAAAGAAGTGTGCCAAATCCTTATTGACAATGAAGCACAAATTGATATAAAAAGTAAAAGAGGCATTACATCTTTGAAATTGGCACTAGAAAATAATAATAATGAAATTGTCAATTTGCTTGTAATAAAATCATTGGAATACGGTCTTGTCAATTTTATCAAACAACACCTGAAAACTAATCACTTTTATAATGTGCCCATTATGGAGAAGCTTTTTTCGCTTAACTACTTTGATGAATTTGATTTAGATTATCTTGAGTCCTCTCAATATTTGAGTGCAAACTTTCTTTCAGAAATTTCTTCTAAAATAGTAAATGTTAATAAACGAAATTACACCTCACTTCACTTTGCAGCTATGAATAGAGATTGTTCTGTTATTAAATCTCTTCTACAAAATAGTAATTTTTCTTCCTTTGTAGATAATTCAGAAAATGCAGAGGGTATATCTCCTTTAAGGCTAGCTTTGAGAGAAGGTTTGATGAATAATGTAAGAATTCTAATTTCCAAAGGGGCTTCCCCTTTTTATAACCAGTCATCTTCTGTTAAAGAAATGTTTTTTCAAAAAATAAAAGAAATTTTTGGTGAAAATAAACAAAGTACCCTTAAAAAAATAAATATACTAAACCATGAGAAAGAACTAAAAGATTATGTTTCCTCTCAAATGCTATTAGACCTTCTTAGAGAAAAAGATGTACAAAATGCTCAAGAGAGGATTTACGGCCCTTCTTTACCTATATTGAGGCAAAGGAAGCAAGAAGCTAGATTAGCTAATAGGAAAGATGATAGCCTAGATTTAGAACAAGACAAATATATGTATGCCTACAAAAACATCATAGACCTAACATCCGTTGATGAAAATAACAAAAATGTATTTCATTACTTGGCAGAGTGTACAGATGAAGATATAGCTACTTCAGAATTTTTAAACAAATCAATTAGCCTAAAAAGTTTTAATAAAAATCTATTAGTACAAGCAGATTCTAATGGAGATAGGCCATTACACATTGCTATTTTAAAATCTAATCCATACTTCATAAAGCATTTAGTTTCTCTAGAAATACTTAGCAAAGAAGAGCTTGACTTAACAAAGTATGATGATAGTGAATCTATTTTTGACTTAATAGTTAAAAATGAAGTTAACAAAGAGACAATCTATGATGTTATCAAGTATATATGTGGATATGATGAAGAAGGCGGTGACTTAGAATTTGTCCTCTCATCTGACAAAGCTACCAAAGAAGTAAAGGAAGCCTCATTGATAAAATGTCTAAGAGAGGTTAATGAAGATATATATGTAGGTACCACAGGTAAAAGAGTAATAGATCATATTATCAAATTTGATTTTGTTGAAGGATTGAAACATGTGGCCGATAAAGTAACTAACTTGGAAAACCTTTTTATGATAGCACTTAATTTCTCATCTATCAAATGTTTAGAGTATATGGAAAAGTTAGAGCATATGGAAAAGAAAGTAAGTAAAGAGAGCTTAAGTAAAAGGATAAGCTTACACAATTTGTGTAAAGGTGGGAAATTGAAATCTTTGGAAATAGCCTTGAAGTTTATGAAAAATAAATTAATGGATAGGAATGAAGATGGTAAAATTCCTCTACAGCTTGCAGCA
>DCBY01000025.1 GCA_002313635.1 Fusobacteriia bacterium UBA1095 | reverse complement strand
GGGCATTTGGATGTATGTAGATTGTTTATAGAGAAGGGATCGGATGTTACGGGTATGCAAGGGGCCCAATTGCTACAATTAGCAATTGATAAGGGTAATACAGAGATAAAGGATCTTTTGATAGAAAAAGGAGCTGTTTTAAGTAGTGAAGACGAAGATGCAAAGGGGTATTTATATAGATTAACTGGATGCAGCCTGCTATGATTTCATTTCTTTATTTATTGCAAGAGATGCACTAACTTTTCTTGGAGCGTGTTTAGAAAAAATTATAAAAAATAAATAAAAGTAGACAATTTATTAAATTAAGTGTAAAAAGTTAACTTTTTTTCTGATTTGTGATAGAACTGTATCAGAATTAAAATTAGGAGGGATAAATGTGTTTCACAATTTCATTCATTTTATTGAGTTCATGTCTTAGTAATCAAAATTTTAAAAAGAAAGAGAAGATGGAGGCTCTTGCCAGTGCTGCAGTATTTAAATTTAGTGAGAATGCTGAGGTAAGCAAAGCCATAGATTCGGTAGCACGATTTACAATAAGACCTGTGAGGCTGGTACTTGATCTAATTAATCAAGAGCTTGATGAAAGGTTTTTTAACAGTCTAGAGAGTAAAGTAAAAGATAAACAAAAAAGAGATAAAAGATCAGAATTGATGAGGTATGTGAAGGATAGAAATATATCAGTAATGTCTAGCATGCTTAAAGAGGAAGAGAGAGCAGAGTGGCAAGACAAACTTATTAATCTAAATGAAGAGATAGAATTAACTAGTGGTTCTACAACAACTTATGCATGTTTGATACTGTGCAAAGGGTGCTATAACGAAGAGGTTTTGGAGATAATAACAGGGAATTTTCCGAAAAGGAATCAAGGACTATATCCAATACACCTGGCTTGTATGTTAGGGTCAGAAGATTTTGTTAAAATTTTAATGGAAAAAGACAAAGACTGTTTAGGCTATGTAAGTAAGGAAGAGGGTATAAGAATGAATAGCCTGGCATATGCATCGATGTTTAATCATGAGAATTTGGTAAAAAAACTACTGGAGCTTGGGATAAGGAGCCATGAAGGGTACATATTGTCAGTAATACTAGGTAACAAAAGAATAGAAGAGCTATTTATGGAAAAGGTTTATGGAGGGGCAAGGGAAAATATAGCTAATTTGAAAGAAGTAACAAAAGACTTAGGTAGAGGGAACAATGTATTTCATATATTGCCTTTAATAGAGTATCTTAGAAAATTTGGTGATATAGAAACAGAGCAAGAGGGTACAAAATTGAATTTTATGCAAGGCAAGAAAGAAGAAATATTGTTGTGTAATCTAGTAGGGAGGTTGAGATGGATGGATTTTACAATAGAAGATATAGCAGGGATGTTAAAGAGTAAAAATGATCAGAATAAGACAGCATTGGAGTACATAATAATGTCAGGAGATGAAGAGCTTTACAGTGCATTGTTCGATGCTATAAAAAAAGAGTTTGAAGTGCCAAGTGATAAAAACTTAGAGATAGTAGAACCAGATCAAGAATTGTTGAGTGCGATGATTTTGTCTAGTGCAGAGGTGGGGTGCCCAAAAGTTATAGAAGAAATTTTAAATTTATCTCGACTTCAGGGCAATAATGCTGTTTATAACATTTATAAAGTTGCTGAGCTTTCATTGTATAAAGCCGTGGATATGCGCAAAAATGAGATAGTGTTTTTGATATGTAAGCACCTTGTTGAGGGAAGGAAATTAGAGGTCTTAAGCAAACTAAATGAAAAAGGTAAAGAAGACAATAATATTTTCTTAATTTCACTACTACCAAAGCTAGAAAGCTCTGTTCATACAGATTTATCATATAAAGCAGTTGATCTAAGAAGTCTACCTTATGGTATGTCACTGGAACGTACAGAGGGGGATTACAATAGGAACATATTTCACTATGCTGTAATGTTTGGTAATGAAGAGTTAGTCAGTTCAATAGTGAAAAATATTGAATTTTTAGATAGGGAACAAATCCGTAAACTGGTGAATAAAAAGGACACAGAAGGTAAAACGGTGTTTCATCTTTGCTTTGAATATGAATGCACTAGCATATTAAAAAGGCTTTTAAATTGCGTTACAAAAATAGGTGATAAGTGTGACTTTATTGAAAAAGATGACAAAAAGGGAAATACTCCTTTACACTACGTAAAGAATATCGATTTATTAAGAGAAGCGGAAAGATTTTTGGGAGGGCAATTCGTGAAGGTATGCAACTATAAGAATAAGCTAGGAAGGAATGTCTTGATGCAATATGTTAGTGAGCTGATTTTAATGAATGATAAATCAAAGGAAGTAGTGAAGTTTCTTCTTGAAAGTTATGATTATACATCTAGAGATAGCGAGGGCAAATCACTAGAGATGCTTATGGTAGAAAAAGATGACGAATTCTTCTATGACTGTCTGAAATCAATAGTTAAGGAAAAAAGATTCAACAAAAATCAAAAAGATAATGCAGGTAATAACCTTTTACACTATATAGCAAGGTTTAGTAAAAAGAGCAAGTTCTTAGGCCTAATTGATGATTCAACTTATTGTAACCTTGGAGGGAAAAAGAATAAAAATGATTTGAAAGCCAGGTACCTAGCAGTTGATTTTGGAAATACTATAGCTTTGAGGGCAATGCTAGAGCGATACCAAGAGATAAAAAAGAAGAGAAAGCAGTTTGAGAAAAAATTAGATAAAATGATGATAAGAGCAGCGGATAAGAAGCAGAATTCAGTGATAGCAATGTTAATAGAAATGAAAAGTGAAAAAGCAGTGGAGAGTATATTCGAAGACAGAAGATTAGAAATAGACTATATAGGCATAATGAAGGAGGGGCTCAAATTGGGTTCAAAAGTGGTAGTTGAAAAGGTTTGGGGATATGAAGATAAGTTTGCATTGGATATGGACAGGCTGAGAGAGACATTAGAGGGAGGGGTAGGAGAAAATAGTACAGAAGCATTAAGTTACGTTGTAGACAAGTTTGCATCAAAGGTAGAGTTACAAGATGAAAGGGATAAGGAAATAGTATTTACTGTGCTATTGGAAACTGTACAAAAGAATAAGGTTAAGTTTTTTGGTTCTTTAATGATGAATGAAGTAATAGGAGAGAAAATGATCAACTATGAAAGTAGAAGTAGTAGTACTTTGCTAGGTGCTGCTTGTTATTTTGGTAGAATTGAGTTAGTTAATTTAATGTTGGAAGGGGGAGCAGGAGCAAACCACAAGGATAGAGATGGAAGAGTGCCTTTGCATGCCGCATCCCATAGGGGGTATTTAGATATTTGCGAGCTATTATTACAAAAAGGAGCTGATATTACCATCAAGGACGATAATGGTGATACTCCTTTGCATTGTGCTGCTGTAGGAGGATTTGCTGAAATTTGTGAAATGCTGATAGAAAGAGGAGCCAGCCTTGATGCTGAAAATAATAAAGGTGATGTACCATTAGCTGTAGGAGTAAAGGAAGGACACTTAGATGTGTGTAGATTACTTGTGGAAAAAGGATCAAATACTACAGGTGTGCAAAGAGAACAACTGATACAAGTAGCAATTGATAGTGGTAATACAGAGATAAAGGATCTCTTACTAAAAGGAGGAGGCAATTAAATATTGGAGATGAAAATTCAAAAGGTTAGCTATTTGTATTAACTGTATGTAACCTGTTTCGATTTCATTTCTCTATTCAGTATAAAAATTTTACAGCTTCCCTTGAAATTTGTTCAGAAAAAAATGTAGCAAAAATTATTAAAAATAGATAATTCATTAAATTAAGTGTAAAAAGTTAACTTTTTTTCTGATTTGTGATAGAACTGTAGCGTAATTAAAATTAGGAGGGATAAATGTGTTTCACAATTTCATTAATCTTGCTAAATTCATGTTTGAGTAACTACAATTTTAAAAAGAAAGAGAAGATGAATGATCTTGCCAGTGCTGCAGTGTTTAAATTAAATGAGAACGTTGAGGTAGGAAGAGCAATAGATTCAGTAGCACGATTTACAATAAAGCCTGTTAGGTTAGTACTTGATTTAGTTAATGAAGAATTAGATGAAAGATTTTTTAATAGTCTAGAGAGCAAGGTAAAGAATAAACAAAAAAGAGCAAAGATAACCCAATTAATGAAGTATGTGAAGAGAAGGAATATATCGGCAATGTTAAGTATGCTTGAAGAGGAAGAAAAGTTAGAATGGAGAGACAAATTAATTAACTTAAATGAAGAGGTAGCAATATCTAGTGGCTCTACAACAACTTATGCTTGTTTAATATTGTGTAAAGGTTGCTACAATGAAGGAATTTTGAGGATAATAACAGAGAATTTACCA
>DCBY01000012.1:73880-74105 GCA_002313635.1 Fusobacteriia bacterium UBA1095 | reverse complement strand
CCTGTTTGCTCCCCTAGCTTTCGCGCCTCAGTGTCAGTGTCGGTCCAGAAGGCTACCTTCGTCTTTGGCCTTCCTATCAGTATCTACGCATTCCACCGCTACTCTGATAATTCCACCTTCTTCTCCCGAACTCTAGCAAAGCAGTTTCAAAAGCAGTATCTGGGTTGAGCCCAGTAATTTAACTTATGACTTACTCCGCCACCTACACGCCCTTTACGCCCAATA
>DCBY01000012.1:73405-73568 GCA_002313635.1 Fusobacteriia bacterium UBA1095 | reverse complement strand
CCAATAATTCCGGATAACGCTTGCCACCTACGTCTTACCGCGGCTGCTGGCACGTAGTTAGCCGTGGCTTTTTCTGTGGGTACAGTCATTTTTTTCTTCCCCACTAAAAGGACTTTACAACCCGAAGGCCTTCTTCATCCACGCGGCATTGCTGCGTCAGGCT
>DCBY01000012.1:0-73097 GCA_002313635.1 Fusobacteriia bacterium UBA1095 | reverse complement strand
GCTGCGTCAGGCTTTCGCCCATTGCGCAATATTCCTCACTGCTGCCTCCCGTAGGAGTAAGGACCGTTCTCAGTTCCATTGTGGCCGTTCACCCTCTCAGGCCGGCTACCCATCGTCGCCTTGGTAAGCTTTTACCTTACCAACTAGCTAATGGGCCGCGAACCCCTCCTCAAGCGCATATAGCTTTACTTAAAATCTAATTAAGAAAATAAGACCATCCGGTATTAGCTTCCCTTTCGAGAAGTTATTCCAGTCTTGAGGGCAGGTTATTCACGTGTTACTCACCCGTCCGCCACCCAACTCCAAAAGTTTCCGAAGAAACTTTTTTCGTCGAGTAGACTTGCATGTGTTAGGCATGCCGCCAGCGTTCATCCTGAGGCAGGATCAACCTCTCAATAATAACAAACACCTTTACAAGCATACTAAATTGTTAAAGTCCACATCTTTAATTGTAGCATGCTATTTTATGGTGGTCAACACTTTTTTGTAATTTTATTGTGATATTGTTGTGAAATCTTCTATTTTCTTGATAAGATGACTTTTATAAATTTTTACCCCTTCATTATCGTAGGGGTTTACTTCTAACAGAAGAGAACTCAATAAAGCTGACTTTTGAAAGAAAAAAATAAGGTATCCTAAATTATACTCATTCCTTCTTTCAACATCAATCACTATATTTGTAGATCTACCCTTATGAGATTCATAGCTAGACTCAAACACAGCCCTATTTACTTTTCTCATTGACAAGCCATCGACAATAAAATCTTCACCTTCATTTACAAAGAGTGTTGTCTGAAAAAAATTCTCTGTACCCTCTTGCAAATACTGGCCAATAGAGTGAAGATCTCTACTAAAAAAAAGTGAAGAGGGGTAAATACCTTTACCATTCTTACCTTCACTCTCTCCAAAGAGTTGTTTCCACCAATCAGCTAGGCTAGAAAGTGACTTTTCATAGTATTGAAATATCTCTAATTCGTTTCCGGATCTATATTCATGGTTTCTAATAATGGAATATATTATAGAAGAATTATCTTTTAAAGCTTGTTGTGAGCCTTTTATAATTTCTTCAAAATCATATCCTAGAAAATCAAACGCCAGTTTCCCAACAAAGAGGCAAGAGTATCTTCCCACCAATTTTTCTGGCATCTTTATTATTTTGTATCCATTTTTTTCTGCAGTTTTATATAGGGATCCCTCACTTGCAGTAGTTAAGTATATATCTTTACACTCTATACTATTTTCTTCAATAAATTTCTCTAAGATTTTTAAGGACAGAATTGGCTCTAAAGTATTAGAAGATCTTGATATCACATTGACAATTATACTTTTTCCTTTTATTTTAGAAAGTTCTCTTAAAATGTCTTCTGCATCAAAATTATTCCCTATAAATATTACTTTTTCGTTCTTTCCCAGGAAATTTATAGCAGCCTCTATACCCAGATAAGAGCCTCCTGCTCCAATAATAACTAAGAAATCAGAGTCTAAATTAATTTTTTTTATTTTGTATATGTTTTGATCCATCCATATAGATCCATCCAAGGAGAGAGATTTGTCAAACATATCTTGAACTTTTAATATCTCTTCATCTCTTATTTTTATATTTTCTATCTTTATCATATATCTATTTCTAAACCTATAAACAGTTCTCCAAAATTTCTGTTTGAACCGGTGCACTCTAGGCACCCAACCTGAGAGGTAGTGGAGACATGATTTCCTTCAAAATCAAAATTTAAATCCTTATAGCATTCCAAAAAGTTACTGTATATGTACCTTACAAAAATTTTGTAAAATTCAGTTGGAAAATCTACATTTACTGCTAGAGCCAATTTTCTCTCATTCAGATCTTTTAAAAAGGCTCCCAAGAAAAAGTTGATATCTTCGCTACTATAATTCACTCTACCTGCTAAAAAGTTCACTGAATAGCCATTCTCCTTTTTCATACCAAAAATTAGTCTCATTTCAAAATGACTGGATATAAAACTGTCAAGTACTATCTTAAATCTGTTTATAAAATCCTCTTTTTCTAGTAGGGACCAATCAATGAGGGCACCTATTTTATTTTTATCATTGAACCTATAAGCAAATCTTGGGACTAAAACCATATCTTTCTCACCAAGCAGCTCATGCTTGTATTTCAAATTCAGATCTATGCCATATCCTTCAAACCCTAAAAACAATAGAGCCATATATTTGTCATTCCCTTTTTCCAAACCAGGTCCAAAGAAAAATGAGCTAGATACAGGTATATTCAGGGATAATTCAGCAAAAGGAACATAACTTAAAATACTATTATCTACCCTAAAAGGATCTACAAGCAGTGACAGACCTAATATGGACGTATCTAAATTAAAGATGAAGTTTATATCTTCATCACTTCCTTCTGATGGAAAAAGTACATAGGACTGAAATGAATCATTGTAAAAACCCAGACCAAATTTGTCAAATATTTCTAGAAAAATCTCTTTTGTAGGAGATACAAACGCTTTCTTATATTTAGGAGAATGGAAATTTAGGTTACCTAACTCAGTTGTAGAAGTAAAGGTGTAGAGACTGGTAAAGGATTGAAAATTAGAGTTATAGGCTCTGACCTTAAAATCTCCATCTATTTTCATATTAAGGTCTATTTCATAAACATACTTTGAAGAGAGTTTAGATTTACCAAAAGCACCTTTAAGGCCTAAAGAGACGTCAACTTTTTTCAAAAATTTCCTTAAGTTATTTTTGTCATAATCTATGCTTTTCTCCACTACTTCTCTCAATTTTGAAAGTTCTTCTTCCAGATCATGAAGTGTCTTTTCGTACTCTTCTACTTTATCTAAAGTATCTTCGAATTGTCTTGAGTAGGATTTAAACTTACTGTCATTACTCTCTAATTCTAATTTAAACTCATTTATATACTCTGATATATCCGCTACTATACTCTCTAAAACTTCTAAATCTTCCTTGGTAGCTTTATCTCTGTCTACAACCTTCAGCACTTTATAAAAATAGAATATGCTATCTTTTTTTGTTAAATTGTTGTTCTTTATAAAGGAAACATGTGTTGAATCTATAACACCTCTCTCCGATAGATACTCAAGATGCTTATCTAGATTACTCAGCTCTTTTGAAACAGAAAATGCATTCAAAAAACTAAAAAAGAAAATAAAAATTAACATAATTACACCTAATCATGGCTGGGCTGGATGGATTCGAACCATCGCATGCGGGAGTCAAAGTCCCGTGCCTTACCGCTTGGCTACAGCCCAACACAGAGTTATTCTAACAATTTTATGTGCTATTGGTCAATTTCTTTAGTACTTTTATATTATTTTCCTACACAAAAATTTTGAAATATGTTGTCAAGCAAGTCTTCAGTTGTGACCTCTCCTATTATTTCACCTAAGCTGTTTATAGCCTGGGACAAATGAATAGAAGCTATATCAAGTGGAGCATCACTTTGCAAAAATTCTTCTAGAGATTTTTTGGTTTTGACAAAGAGATTTTTATGCCTCAAGTTATCTACTATAGCTTCTTGTGATACATCACAATCTAATGCCAATTTTTCTATTCTATTTTCTATTATCTCTATCTCATCCTCTGTAGCAGAGAAATTCAGACCATCTATCTGATCTAAGTAAGCTAAATCTCTCTTATTTTTTATTAAAATGTATTTTTTATGCTTAACTATTTCCATTATTTTTCTATCTTCTTCAGTAAAACCTTCACTAGAATCCAGAACAAAAAGTATGATATCTGCATCTTCAATACTCTTTTTGGAAAGATCTATCCCTATTTTCTCTACCTTATCTTGGCTATCTCTTATACCAGCAGTATCCAGGATAGTTATAGGTATATCCTTTATTCTAATTCTCTCTTCTATAATATCTCTCGTAGTTCCTTTTACGTCACTAACTATTGCTCTATCGCTCTTCAAAAGTCTATTCATGAGGCTAGACTTACCTACATTAGGTCTACCAACTATAACAACTTTTATACCCTCCCTTAAAATTCTTCCTGTAGAGTAAGATGAAATTAGAGAGTCAATCTCAGTTAAGAGACTCTCTATCTCTTTTCTATGAAAAAATTCATCCTCTACCTCTTCAGGGTAATCTGAGACAACATTTATATTGGCCAAGGAATTTAATATGACCTCTCTCATTTTTTGTACTTTTTTTCTTAAAAATCCATTTAAATTCCTTAATGAATTTTCTATACTCTTTTCAGAATTGGCATTAATCAGGTCATATACAGACTCAGCTTGAGTCAAATCTATTCTTCCATTTAGGAAAGCTCTTTTAGTAAATTCCCCTCTGTCTGCTATCTTAGCACCCCTATCTACTAGAGAATTCATTATCTTTTGAGCTATTATTCTATTACCATGACAATAAATCTCGACAACATCTTCTTTGGTATATGATTTTGGAGATTTCATAAAAGCAACCAAGACCTCGTCTATCTCTACACCTTTGTCAACAATCTTTCCATAACATATCTCCCTATCCTTCAACTTATTTTTAGAAGAGAGTAACTCAGAGACTATTTCTAAACTCTTACTTCCTGAGAGTCTTAATATAGAAATGGCTCCAGAAGAAGATATTCCTACTATGGTATCGTCCAATTTGTACTCCTTAAGAGTTTAAAGAAAATCTCTTTATTAAAAAATCTTGAGCTAATGATACAACAGAAGTAGTTGTAAAAAATAACAACAAGGCAATTGACCATCTCATATTTACAAAAAACATAATTCCAACTAGGGCATATTCAGAAATTCCCTTTGATGGATTTGACCTAGGCATATTTACAAAAAATACCAACGTAGAGATGATAGGTAGTATGTAGTATGGATCTCTCTCAACTAATTTAAATCCAAAAAGGAGATCATCAGCACCAACAAAGCTTTGACTTCTAATTACGGAGATAGAGGAAATCATCAAAAATATTTGAAGTGCGATATACAGAAGTCCAGAAAAAGGACTAACTCCCTCTCTTTTGTAAATTTCAGAAATTTTCATTTCAGCTTTAGCCAAATCTTTTTCTTGTTCTCTAATTCTCTTTATTTCAGGATCTAATTTTTTAACTGAAGTCGTAAATTTAGTATAGTTAGCACTGAAAGGAAAAAGAATTAACCTCAGCAGTATGGCTACTATAATTATAGTTATAGACTTATTCCCAACATAGCCATCTATAAAGATAAATAGATTTAAAAAAGATTGAAAAACAAAATTAAAAAAACTTTTGAACATTTTAGTACACCTTCTTCCAAAATTTTAGAAAGTCTCTGGCAAAAGTAGACATGTTAAATACCTCGCCTCTTCTACACAAGACTACAACATCAAAACCTTTCGGGGAAAAGAATCTAAAGATATTTCTAACTATTCTCTTGATCTTATTCCTCTGAACAGCATTTCCCACTCTTCTACTCACGGATATACCTAACCTCCCGTCACCTGAAGAAGTTTTTAAATAAAAGAATATAGAGGTCGCTGTAATAAATTTTTTACCTCCATCAAACACATTTGAAAAGTCTTTAGAAGTCTTCAGTGTATTCAAGCTGACAAAACTTTTCTACCTTTGGCTCTTCTGCTTTTCAAAACACTGCCCGAACTCTTTCTAGTTCTAGCTCTAAATCCGTGATTTTTCTTTCTCTTCGATTTGTTGGGTTGATAAGTTCGTTTCAATTTCTCACCTAATCTCTCAATTTTATTTTTTGGTTTTTCTACTCTAGAAATTCTACAAAATTTAGCGGATACTGTCAAATACAAAAGTTTTAAACAATCCCTATTAAGAGACTCTTAACTACTAAAATGTTAAGTAGTTATAGTATTAGGGGATGTTAATTTGTTGAAACAGTACGCTATACTCTATTAATACTGAATTTCAATTGTTAAAAAGTATGTTAAAAATAACGTTTAAAATTATATGAAAAGATGGAGAAAACTAAAAAACAGAATTTTAATAAAAAGTTTTCAACACAATTTTCAACATAAAGTAATGTACTTAGAAAGGAAGATAAATTCTAGCTTTAAAATTTTTGAAAAAAGTTAAAGTGAATAAAAACAATATGTTGAAAACAATGTTAAAAAGTGGAAAATGAAGATAAGTTAACAAAAACAAAGTTTGAGAGGTAATTTGTTAAAAAACACTAAATTTATTAAGAATTAGATGATATAATCTTCTTAAAATTTAGGAGGAAGAATGCAGGCCAATAGAGCTTGGGAAAGTATAAAAAAGAATCTGGAACTCAAGCTCAGCAAGAGCGAATTTAAAACTTGGTTCTCTTCAGCTAGCCCTATGAGTTTTGAAGATGACAAATTAGTTATAGCTGTAGATAATGAGTTCACTAAAGAGAAGATAAACAAAGAGTACAGAGATGCAATAAAAGAGAGTATAAGAGAGCTATTCATAGATGGCGATGGCAAAGATGTGGAAGTAGTTGTATCCCCAAATAAAAAATTGAACGAGGAGAGGTTAGTTGAAACAAGAGAGAGAGGTTTCAATGCCAACACTAAAAAGAATAACCTACCCGACTCTAAATATAACTTTTCAAATTTTATTGTTGGAAAGAGTAATGAGTTTGCACATGCTGCTTCCAGAGCAGTTGCAATATCCCCTGGTAAGGTCTACAATCCGCTTTTCATATATGGAGGGGTAGGACTAGGAAAAACTCACCTTATGCACTCAATAGGTAACTACATAACTTCTCAAAATCCAGAGGCAAAAGTTTATTACTGTTCATCGGAGCAATTTACCAATGATCTTATAAACTCTCTAAAAAAGGACAGAATGGCACAGTTCAGGGAGAAGTATAGAAAATTAGATGCACTACTGATAGATGACATACAATTCATAGCTGGGAAGGAGAGTACACAAGAAGAGTTCTTCCATACTTTTAATTCTCTTCATCAGTACTCCAGACAGATAGTAGTATCTAGTGACAGACCTCCCCAAGAGATAAAAAACATTGAGGAGCGTTTGGTTTCTCGTTTTACTTGGGGATTAGTGGCAGATATCAAAGCGCCTGATTATGAGACTAGAGTAGCCATTTTGAAAAATAAGGCGGAGGCAGAGGGGATAACCATCCCAGAAGATGCAATAAACTATATTGCTGAAGCTATCAAATCAAACATAAGAGAATTAGAAGGCTCTTTAAATAGGGTTGTAGCAAAAGCCTCCCTTCTAGGTAGAGACGTAGACTTTGATATGATAAAAGAAGTTTTTAAAGGCTTTATGGAAGACAGAGCCAAAAAAATAAACAAAGGTAAAATAATAAAAACTGTGTCAGAATTCTTTGGTGTGCCTATATCGGATATTGAGTCAAACAAAAGAAAAAAAGAGATAGCAAAAGCGAGGCAAATATCTATGTACCTTTTAAGGGACATGTTAAATTTACCTTTCTCATCTATAGGAGACTCTTTTGGTGGAAGAGATCACACGACTGTTATGCACAGTGTTAATAAGATAGATTCAGAAGTAGCATTTGATAAATCACTCAAATTTGAGATAGATCAAATAAGGCAGAATATATTAAAATGATATCTTTGAAGAAAATATCGGATACAGATCAATGTTTAGGTAAGTGCAACATAGGGGTACTATGGAGATCAATAGTGGGTGAGAGGCTTTCTGAAAAGTGTTCTCCTCAGAAAATAGAAAGAGGAGTGCTTTTTATATACGTTTTATCTCCTTCTTGGTCTCATCACATAAATGCTCTAAGACATGATATAATGAAAAATATCAGAGAAAAAATGGGCGTACAGATTAAGAGAGTAAAAATCCTAAATACGTCTTACAGTAGGTCTTCATCAGAGAACTTAGCTTTTTATAACCAGAATGTAAAATATGTAGGAGAAAAGCTCTTTAATACCAAGAATCTATTTTCTAGGATAAAAGATAGGGATTTAAGAGAGAGATTGGAGAGTATATCTTCTTACTCTTTAACCAGAATGAGATCGGAGGAAGTTTGAAAAAAAGAGAAGAATATGGTGCTAATGATATAACCGTCCTGGAGGGACTGGATGCTGTCCGTAAAAGACCGGGTATGTATATTGGATCTACCTCAGAGAGAGGATTACACCATCTTGTTTATGAAGTAGTTGACAACAGTGTTGACGAGGCTTTAGCAGGTTATTGTGATGTTATAAATGTTAGAATTTTACCAGACAATATTATTGAAATATCAGACAATGGTAGAGGTATTCCTGTAGAAAAAAATTCTAAGCATAATAAATCAGCATTAGAGATTGTTATGACTGTTCTTCATGCTGGAGGTAAGTTTGAGAACAAAGGGTATAAGATATCAGGAGGACTTCATGGTGTGGGTGTCTCTGTTGTGAATGCCCTATCTACCTGGCTTGAAGCAGAAATTAAGAGAGATGGCAAAGTTCATTATCAAAAGTACAATCTTGGAGTTCCTGAAGAAGAGATAAAAATTATTGGTGATGCAGAAAATACAGGGACTACCGTTAGGTTCAAAGCTGAACCTACCATTTTTGAGACTGTTGACTTCTCTTTTGAGACAATATCTAAGAGGTGTAAGGAACTTGCTTATCTTAACAAGGGACTAAGAATTTTGGTAAGTGATGAGAGAGATTATGAAAATATATTAAAAAATGATTTCTACTTTGAGGGAGGTATAGTTGACTTTGTTAAGGACATAACTAGAGATCAAGAGAATTTAATTGAACCTATTTACATGAAATCTGAATCAAAGGATGCATCAATCGAGGTAGCTATTGTCTATAACAACAGACAAAAGGAGAGTATATTCTCTTTTGTTAACAACATAAATACGCATGAGGGAGGAACTCACGTTAGTGGATTTAAGTCTTCGCTTACTAGAGTCTTCAATGATGCTGCTAAAGAGTTAGGTTACTTCAAGAATAGTAAAGATGGATTTGTTGGTAGCGATGTTAGAGAAGGAATAGTTGCAATAGTAAGTGTAAAAATTCCTGAACCTCAATTTGAAGGACAAACTAAGACAAAGCTAGGAAATTCTAAGGTATCAGGTATAGTTTCTGCAATGATGCTTGAAAAGCTAAAAGATTATTTTTTAGATAAACCTAAGGTTCCAAAAGTATTGGTTGATAGGATGTTGTTATCTAAGAAAGCAAGAGAAGCTGCGAAGAAAGCAAGAGAGATGGTTCTTAGAAAGAATCCTCTTGAGGTCTCTACACTTCCTGGAAAGTTGTACGATTGTTCATCAAAAGATCCTTTTGAAAGTGAGATATACCTGGTAGAGGGTGAATCAGCGGGAGGAACTACAAAAAATGCTAGAGATAGGAAGACACAAGCTGTACTTCCTTTAAAAGGTAAGGTTCTAAATGTTGAGAAATCTGGTCTTGCCAAGGCCCTTTCTAACGAAGAAATAAGAAATATGATAACTGCGTTTGGTGCAGGTATAGGTGATGAATTTAATATTGATAAGCTTAGATATTCAAAAATAATAATAATGACGGATGCTGACGTTGACGGAGCTCATATAGCAACTCTTCTTCTTACATTCTTCTATAGATTCATGTCAGAGCTTATAACTAATGGTAATGTCTACAAGGCTAATCCACCCCTATATGGAATTAAGAGGGGTAAAAAGATAATTTATTGCTACGATGAAGAAGATCTTCGTGAAAAGACAAACGGTAAAGACTCCTTTGACATACAGAGATACAAGGGTCTGGGTGAAATGAATACTGACCAGCTTTGGGAGACTACTATGAATAAAGAGAATAGAAGGTTATTTCAAGTTACAGTTGAAGATGCTGTAGAAGCTGATAGACTATTCACAATGCTCATGGGAGATGAAGTGAGTGACAGAAGAGAGTTTATTGAGAAGAACGCTCTTTATGTAGAAAATTTAGATATTTAAAAGGAGAAAAATGTCAGAAGATATTAAAGTATTTATAGAGAATGAAATAAAGAAATCTTATTTAGATTACTCGATGAGTGTCATTGTAGGTAGAGCACTGCCAGATGTCAGAGATGGGTTAAAACCTGTTCATAGAAGAATACTATTTTCAATGAATGAAAATGGTATGAACTACAACAGGCCTTACAAAAAATCCGCAAGAGTAGTTGGGGATGTACTTGCTAAGTATCACCCTCATGGTGACCAAGCTGTTTATAATTCTATGGTTAGAATGGCACAAAACTTTAATACAAGACATCTTCTAATTGATGGTCAAGGTAATTTTGGATCTGTAGATGGTGACTCTGCAGCATCTCTAAGATATACAGAAGTTAGAATGACTAAAATTACTAATGAACTTATCGTTGACATTGACAAAAACACTGTTCCTTTTAGAAAGAATTTTGATGAGACACTGTATGAGCCAGAAGTTCTTCCTGCTAAAGTTCCTAACCTTCTTCTGAATGGATCTTCAGGTATAGCTGTAGGTATGGCTACCAACATTCCTCCACACAACCTTTCTGAAGTTATTGATGCAACTTTAGCTTATATAGATAATATGGAGATAACAGCTTTAGAACTTATGGAGTATGTAAAAGGACCTGACTTTCCTACAGCTGGGATAGTATATGGAAAGCAAGGACTTATAGATACCTATACTAAGGGTAGAGGAAAAATGAAGGTTAGAGGAAGAGCTCATATAGAGGAGAGCAAATCTGGAGTAGAGTCAATAATAATAACAGAGCTTCCCTATCAGGTAAACAAGTCCAAACTTGTAGAGCAAATAGCTGATTTAGCTAGAGAAAAAAAATTAGAAGGTATCTCTGATTTGAGAGATGAATCAGATAGGAATGGGATAAGAATATATATAGAGGTTAAAAAGGGAGAGGATGCAGATATAGTTTTAAATAAAATCTATAAATTCACTAACTTAGAGGTAACCTTTGGTGCTATTATGCTTGCCTTAGACAAAAATATCCCAAAAGTCCTTAATCTAAAGGAGATAATTGGTCTTCATACATCTCATAGGTTTGAAGTTGTAACTAGAAGAACACAATTTGAGTTGGATAAAGCTGAGAGAAGATACCATATACTTTTAGGATTTAAAATAGCTATATCCAATATTGATGAAGTTGTAAGGATAATTAAATCTTCTAAAGATGTTAAAGAAGCTCATGGTACTTTAATGGTAAGATTTGACTTGAGTGAAGTACAAGCAAAAGCAATATTGGAGATGAGACTTCAAAAACTTACCAGCTTAGAAGTTGAAAAGTTGGATGAAGAGATAGCATCTTTAGAGGAAAGTATAAAAGAACTAAAAGCAATATTGCAAGATGAGTCTAGGATTTATGACATAATAAAGAAAGAACTTAGAGAGATAAAGGATAACTATGGTGACAAAAGAAGAAGTGAGATAGTTGGAGACATAGATAACATCTCTATAGAAGATATGATAAGTGATGATCATGTCTTGATAACTATAACAAATAGAGGTTATGTTAAGAGAATAAATCTTGACAACTATAAGACACAGAATAGAGGAGGTAAGGGTTATATAGGTCAAAATCTTTCAGATGAAGACTTCCTAAGAAGTGCAACTTATGCCAAAAATTTAGATACCCTTCTACTATTTACAAATAGAGGAAAAGTTTACAGCATAAAGGTTTATGATATTCCTGAACTGAGCCGTTCTTCAAAGGGAAGACTCTTCTCTAATATAGTTCCTCTAAGTGTAGGAGAGAGAGTTAAGTCCATTATAAAGACAAGAGATATGAGTGAGGATAAGAACTTAATTTTTGTAACAACGGCCGGTATAGTCAAGAAGACAAGTCTAAATCTGTTTAAAAACATTAATAAGTCTGGAATTATAGCTATAAAATTGAGGCCTAGTGATGATTTGATAAATACCCTGTTGGTGAATGAGGACGATAACATATTAATGGCAACCAGAAATGGTTATTCTATTAGATTTAAGTCTGCAGATGTAAGAGGTTCTGGTAGAAACTCATTCGGTGTGAAGGGAATTAACCTTAGATCAGAGGATAAGGTAGTAGCTGGAGTAGCCGTATCTTCTCCTGAAACTCAAGTGCTAACTATTTCTGAAAAAGGTTATGGTAAGAAGAGTAAAATATCTAATTATAGGATAATTTCCAGAGGTGGAAAGGGAGTTATCAACATGAGAGTTACAGAAAAAACAGGTAGGGTTATAACTACTGAGGATGTATCTCCAGAGGATGAGGTTATATTGATAACTTCAAAGGGTTCCATAATAAGGACTATATCTAAAAACATTTCTACTACTGGTAGAGCTACCCAGGGTGTTAGAATAATGAAGCTGAGAGAAGAAGAGACTGTTGTGGATATGGCCAAACTTAGGATATAGAGTGAGGTAAGATGATACTTTTATTTTTGATTCTTTTTGTATCTTGTGAGAGAAGTGAGGATGATAGTAAGGCTAGTGTGCCAATTAAAGACAAAGAGATTTTGTTGGAAAATCCTGATGTTGCGCCTATTAAGAGTGTTTTGTCAGAAGTTGCATCACTCTCCTCAGAACATGAATATAAAATATCTAATATATATGAGGAATTAGAGCAGGTAAAGAATTTAGAAGCAGTTAGTGAAAAGGAAGAACAACTGAGATTGTCCATCTTCAATAATATAAATTTTAAAGGCTCTTTTCTTTCGAATGAAAACAGTAATGAGTATTTAGCATACTTTCCGTGTGCTACTCTTGGTTCTTCAAAGCCCTTAGTGGGATTAAGGGCCAATCTATGTTTAGAAAATATGGTCTCTAACTTAGAAGTGTCTATGACAAATTTACCCCTTTACAGGTTTAATCTTTTATTTAAAATTAACAGAGCTAGTATCTCTTTTTTCTCAGGTGATGCACAACTTCCATCTTCATCTGATTTTTTAGTTTCTTACTACTCTCCTGTTGCTAAACCTAGAGAAGGCTTTTTGATAAATTACTCTTTTGCACATAAAATTTATAGATCAAATATTGTATTTTTGTTAGGATCAGACGATTCAGAACAGAACGTATTTAAAAGCGATGTCTTACTTACATTAGACAACAAATTTAGCTTGGATAATGGTGTAGATTTCAACTTCAACATAAACTATTTTGATGAGATTGTAGCTAGTTCAAGAACTGAAATATCTTTAGAAGATAGGTTATCTAGTTCTGGGATCCTCTCCTTGGATTCAAGTATTTTCTTTAAAACTTCTTTTCCCAACTTAAGTTTTGTTAGATTGAGCTACCTTACCTCTGTAAATAGCATGGAAAATGCCACCTATGGAGCTTCAGGTAATATGTCTACTGTACCTATTTTAAGACTAGCACCTACCGATGCCATACTTCTTTACACCGATGTAGATTTGGATATTTTCCGGATCAGAGCAGGAATATTTGAGGCTGGACAGTATTTCAATGATAGTAAGAGCAATGAGAAAGAGGTGTTTGCCAACTCTTTCATTAAGTATAAGAAAAAGAGTGCTGCGTCGTTTATAGAAGCCTCTATGTTTGAAGGGAAGTATGTTTCTCCTAAGATATCCTATACTAATAACTTAAAAGATAGTAAATACTTAATTTCTCTAAGTTCACATTTTCGAATTATGCTTGCCAATTTGTATTTGAGCTTTGGTATAATGCAAGACTCTTACAAAGTAGAAGGGTATGGTAGCTTGTACGACTTTAACTTCAAAAGTTTGGTTAAGTTTAGTGACCATATATCTATTTTTGGTTCATTTTTTGATTATGAAGTAGGCTTTCTTGACTTTAATTATATAAAAGCGTCCGTACTAGGATTAGAGATGATGGAAGATAAGGGGATAACTTTGTCTGTACTTTATTCAAATTTTGGTATAGGAAAGCTTGTTCAATATTTTGTTTTTGATGATAGTGATTTTGTTGAACTAGGGATGGATATTCAGAAAAAGGGGAAAATTTTATATGATGGAGATATTGTTTTTCACCTGCATTGTTCTCTATTTAAGTATAATTTATTTACAGAAAGGCTCTCTTCTAGCTTTAATTTTGTCTATGGTTATGAGTCATCAGAATCGCTATTCGGGATTGCTTTCAATATTAGGTACTTAATTGCTGCTAACTCTTTCTTTGAATTTAATTTAGGAAGATTAAGTGGAAATAGAGATGTGATTACTACGGAGAATTTCTTAACTTCCTTTCCTAAAAGTGGTATGAAATTTAATATTGAAAAGGAAAATAGATTCGAGCTGAAACTAGAATCCAATTTCTATTAGTCCTTGTTGCATATAAATATTAATACAAGACAAAAAAAGAGAGAGGTCAAAAACCTCCCTCTTTTTTATATTAACTAAAATTCGCCTTAATACTACCAAGCGATATCAACGCTAAATGGTCCTTTTAGTAAAGGCTTGAAAACTGGAATGTTCATAATAAACTCCTCCTTTAGTTTAGAATTGCAAAGCAACCTATAACGCACAATTAATCTATCAAATATATTAAATAAATGCAAAGAAAAATATTGTTATTTTCAAAAAATTATTTCTTTAAAATAATTATTCTGTTTTCTGATCCCTTATTTTTCAAAGATTATCTTATAATTTGCGCACTTTAATTTTATGAAAATATTTTTTTAATTTTACTCTGTATTTTTGTTTAGGCATATTAGCAAAAATTAACACTATGGCTGTAGTGTTAATGGATACTTGGTAAAAGAGATGCTTCCTAAAAGAAGCCGCTATGGGGACAAAGAAGAAATTTCACTATTTTTTACGTGAAGAATGTATTTTTTTCATTTCACACGAAAACGTTGCCGTGAAAATGAGAATATGTTAGAATATACTTCCGTAAATTTTATGATATTTTTGGGAAAAAGATTCGCCTAATGATTTGGTGATTTTTCCTTACTTGAAAACTAAATGAAAGATAATGTTATTGTAGGCTGTAATAAGTAGGTTTGTAAATGGAATTGCTCGCAGTTTTTCTCAGTGATAAAAATTGTGAAGAATAGATATTAGTAAAAAATCCCCCCTTAACTAGAATTGCAAAGCAGCCTTCAACGCGAAAACAATCTACCAAATATGCTGAATAAATGCAAAAGAAAATAAAAATTGGACTAAAAAAGATAAATTTTAAAATTATTTTATTTTTGTCTTGAAATAGATTTGTAAATTCGGTATCCTAATTTCATGAAAGCACTTTTTCCAATTTTATTATTTCTTCTTAATTCTTTCTCATATTCGATTAGGACCGATAATGATGGAAGATTTAAATCTGGATTCATGGATCTTATGAAAAGTTCCTACTATATAGAAGATGTAGATGGGGACCTTTCTTTAGATGAAGTTCTATCTCTAAGAAAAGAGTGGAAGAATTTTGAGAGGAATTCACATCTTTTCAGCAAAACCAATAGAAAGTATTGGATAATATCAGAATTTTTCAATGATAGTGAAGAAAATGAAGTATTCTTAGGTGGTTGGTTTCAAAATAAGTTAGTTGGATCAGACCTTGTATTTTATGTGTACATAGATGACGTTTTTGATAAAAGATACAATAATGAGGATTCAAAGAAAGATTTTGAAAGAAAGAAGTCTCAAAAGCTAGATAAAGGTCATTTTATAAAGATAAGACCTAAATCCAATGTTAGAGTTGTAATTGAATTGCCTACCCAAGGGCACAATATAAAAACTAACCTATATGCTGTTGATATATATACACACTTGAAGTTCTCTTATGACTCCTCTAGTTACTACACGCTGACAGTTTTATTTTCTGTTTTATCATTTATATTCCTTTTTATAGTTGGTTTCTACACTAAGTACGTGTACTTCCTATACTTTGGGATATACAGCTTTATCAACTTACTTCTGTTATGGCTGTGGACTAATCCAAATATTTTTCCTAGCTTCTTTTATTTCCTTATTCTGTGGTACTCATTGAAGACACTTCAAGTCTACTCTTTTTTCAAATTTGCACTTGAGTTTTTAAGGAGAAGATTTTATATAAAAGCTAGAAAAATAGATTCCTTTTTCAGAAATAGCTTTATCTTAATAACTTTCTTTAACCTTTTAACCCTGCTTAAGTTAGTTACAGGAAACAGTATTTTTTACTATTTTCACTACCTGTCTTTCTTTGTTTTCCTTGCTGTTACACAGCTCTTTTTCATGATTTTGTTCAAGATAAGGTACAGATATGCTACTCTGTTTTTTGTTGTTCACATGTTTGGTATTTTATCTTCCATATCTCGTTTTGTTATGGAACAGATTTTAGGTATTTTTACAGTAGGGCTATCTCCACACTTCTTTGGATCTTACGATATAGCATCTGATGTTTTAATTGTTTTTGCCCTTATTTTGGATAGAATGCATGTTGCAAGAGTTGAAAGTGCTATTGATAAGAATTCAGAAAGATTCGTGTTTGCTCTTGGCACTTCAGAGAGAAAAGATGAAATATTCTCTAAAGCCCTCCTGTCACTTAAATCATATATATACTATGACAGAGCTTACTTCATTTTAAATGATATAGGGATGGTGCTTTTGACCTCAATACCTAGTTTGCAGGACAAAGAGGAAGATATTTTTAACTTCATAATTGCTAACAAAGAAGAGATAGAGAAGAATTACTTCTCTATGTTTAACAAGAGTGGAATGTCTAAATTTTTCAAAAATGCTAATTCATCGCTTATCATTCCTATTAGCATACAAGACAACATGTTAGGTTATGTTATTTTGATAAGTAAAGAAAATGAATTTTATGAGGGAATAGAGCTAGACCTGGTTAAAGATTTTGCTAGTAAAGCTGCGTTTGTTATAGAGCATTTCAAAAATGTGCAGGCTCTAAATGAGAAAGAGAAAGCTATAGAGATATATCAAAATATGGGGCTATTCCATAAGAATAGTGTTCATGAGATAAAAATACCTCTTTTTTCTCTGTCTGACTCTCTAACACAGCTTAAAAATATTTATGGATCATACTACAAGAATGAGAGAGAAGACATAGTTCAATACCTAGATAGCATAGAAGAGTCATTAGAATCATCTATGGACCAGATAGAAGAGAGCCTATCCATGGTTGGAGAAGAAGAGAGTGTGGTTTTTGATGTCTCCTATATCAAAGATAATATGTCTAGCTTAAGAAAGCTATGCCACTTTCTAGATATAAGGTTAGAAGAAGATTACCTTTTGCCCCTTGATACAGAATTGTTTGGTCCAAAAAAATCCATCAAAAATGTAGTTAACATGATATTTAAGAATGCAATTGAAGCTCTTGAAAAGACAAAGTTGAACAGAAAAAAGATAATAAAGATGGACTTCATCATTGAAGATGGAAAGTTGCTAATAACTATAATAGATAATGGCTATGGTATGAGTGAAGAGGCTAAACGTAATCTGTTTAAGCTCTATACTGAGGGTAAAATGCTTAGTTCTGGGCAAGGCTTGATGATATGTAAGGCTATAATAAACAAGTTAGGAGGAGATATAAATATTAACTCTTCTCCAAACCTATTTACTAAAGTCTCTTTTAGTTTTGACATAGTCTACAAAGGGTAATATGAAACTATTAGGCCGTTTTGCGCTATTTTGTGCCCTATCTCTTGTTTCTTTGTCGAAGAACAGTATAAAGGTTAGGGTAAAAAATTTAGGAGGAATTAACCCCTTATTTTTTAACTCTTCAGCATCTTCAATTTTTTCCAGTATCTATGACCCTCTGCTGAGGATTGATGAAGAAGGCCATTTTGTTAAGTGTGCTGCCAGTCATATAAGGTGTGAGGGTAGAAAGATAATATTCTACATAGACAGTAAATTTAATGACGGATCTAATGTGGAAGCTAAAGATTTTGCTGATTCTCTTAAGCTGATATTAGAAGAGTCCAATTTTGCTGAAAAATATTTCTTGATAGAGAATGCAGAGCTCTACTCTAAAGGCAAAGTGCCCTTTGACAGAGTAGGGGTTAGAACAAAAGGTAGAGAGTTAACGATAATCTTAAAATATGAAGTTGAAGACCCTATCCTAGTCTATGGCTCACTCTTCTCTTTTCCGCTTTTTGTACCTTTTGTTAATGGTAAATACAATGGTCCTTTTATTCCAGATAGTGTAGCAGAAGATAGTATAATGCTGAAGAAAAATCCATTTTATGAAGCAACACAGATAGATGAAATAGAGTTTATATCAGTTAAAGATAGCTTTGTGGCGGTGAATATGTTCAGAAATGGAGAGCTAGATGTTGTATTAAATCTTTTGCCGATAGAAGATTTAAACTATAGAGAGTATAGTACGAATTTTAAAACATTTTTTGTAGGGGTAAATACCTCTACTGTTTCCCAAGAGTTAAGGCAACTAATATCTTCTAGTGTGGATAGAGAAGAGGTATGTAATTTGATAGGGTATGGGTATCAGCCCGCCTATTCCTTTGTCCCCAAAGAGTATCAAGGATTTAATAATCGTATAAATATGGAAAAAAAAGGTGAAAGTGTTCAAAAAAGTAGAAAGCTCAGACTTCTGTGCTCTAGAGGTACTATTAGTTTAACAGTTGCAAGATACCTAAAATCATCTCTTTCAAAAATAGGTCTAGATATTGAAATTGTTACTCTTCCGATCTTTGTAAAAAATAGAAAACTAGCTTCTGGTGATTTTGATCTTTATCTATCTATTTGGGCTGTTGATAACCTATCCTTACCCTTTGATTTTTTATCTATTTTTGTTTCAGGATCAAAAGATAATTATTTCAAATTTATTAGTCATGACTTTGATATTTTAGTTAGAAAAGCTTACTCTTCATATAGTACAGGTGAAAAAAGAGATCTGCTCTCAAAAGCTGAGGAAGAAATTTTACAATCTCTTCCTGTTATTCCTCTATTTTTCCCCAAATCTTTTTATTTAATAAAGGACTCAATTAAAGGTGTAAAAATAGTTAGTGGAGCGTCAGGGCCTGATTTTCGCTTCGCTTTTATTAAATAAAATGGTATAATTAAGATATTATGAATAAAAAATTTTTATCCTTTATTATATTTTCTGCCTTTAGTATCTCCTCTTTTGCGGATTGGAGAGGTCTATCTCTAAGAAGCATATCAGGTGTTCATGCAAAGTGGAGAAAGATGGTGAATGAGGAATTAGGAATAAATGATTCAGAGAAGGGAATGGGTGTACTTGCAGGATTTGGTTTAGAGTATGCTTTTGACTTTATACCAGAAAATTACTATCTCTCTGTTGAATTAGGATTTCCATATTATGATCAGATGTTTAGTGGAGGCCAAATTATGTCTCAGCCTGTTTTTGGACGATTCTTGTTCCCAAAAACTTTTCTTTTAGTTATCCCTGTTATCTATGTATATGTGGGATACAAATTTAAGGATGAGACCCTGATTACTTTGGGTGCGACTTATCTATGGGGAGTGAATGCAAGCATAAGAAAAATGATAAGTGATAACGTCTCTTTTGAGATACATGGAACACTGTTTTTAGACAGACTTTTTATAGATGACGGCCTTCATGATGCACATTTAATGTTTTCTTTAAGATACCTTTTTAACTAGATATTCCCCTTTTAAAGAGCTCAAATATAGGTAATTAAGAAATCATATTCAAATTAAAATATTTACAAAATTAATAGCTTTTGTTAGAATATCTGAAGTCAAAATAAAGAAAAAAGGGGACTTAGATGCAGAAGTTATTAGTAGGGGACAAAGCCCCTGACTTTTTGCTGAGGGATCAAAATAACAATGATTTTAAGTTAAGTGATTTCAAAGGTAAATGGGTAGTTGTTTACTTCGTTTCCAAAAACTTTAATCCAAATTCACTGAAATTAGCAAGTGATTTCAACAAGCTTATAAAGAAATTTGATTCTCTTGGTGCTATTGTAGTGGGAGTTTCTAACTCATCTGTTGATAGCAATCTTAATTTTATCAATAAAATTAATGCACAATTCTCCTTTTTAAGTGATTCAGAGTCTTCTATAACTAAATTGTATAGTCCTAAGGTTACAAAGCAGGTATTAGATAGAGAAATAAGATCTATTCCTAGGACCACTTACTTAATAAACCCTAATGGGAATGTTGAGTTTATATGGCGCAATTTTGAAGTGTTAGGCCATGCAGAGAAGGTCCTGAAAAAGATCTCTGAGAGAAGATTTTTGTCTAGGCTGACTGTTTTGTGATAGGATGTACTAGGTGAAATTATGAAGCTGTCGAATTATTTAGATAACAATTTTATCTTTTTGGAAGTAGAAGGGGAGAGTGCCGAGCAGCTTATAGGTGCTATGGTAGACAGTGTCTCTTCAAAAGATAAATATTTTAAAAGATATAAAAAAGCTATAAAAGAAGATTTATTAAATAGAGAGCAAACCCTCCCTACGGCAATAGGAGAGGGTATTTTTTTACCCCACACTAGATCTCCTGATTACAAGGACGTTATGCTAGCTGTGGGGATACCTAAAAAAAGAGTCTCTGTCAAATCTCTTTCTGGTGAACTAGAAGAAATAAAAATAATATTCCTAGTAGTTGTCCCTGAATTTCAAAATAGAATACTTCTCTCGGTTATGGGGGCAATAAGTCAGATGGCATCTGAAGGCTTAGCCTTCGATATTTTACGTAATGCAAAAACCACAAAAGAGATAGTTGATTTTATAACTGATAACCAACCTCAATTCGATGATCAAATAAACGCGGAACATATTTTAGAGGCAGTACCATCTGTAAATGCTAATTCTGCCCTTCATGAGTTAGCTTCCAAGCTTATTTGTGAAGGATATTTTGAGCTACCTGTAGTTGATAATGGGAAATTTATTGGGAAAGTTGGCAGTATAGAACTTATAAAGATAGGTATGCCAAAAGAGGCACTCTCTCTAAGTAATTTAGGGTTTTTAAGAAGCTCTGAACCCTTTGAGGATTACTTCAAGATGGAAAAAAAGCTCAAAGTAGGGGATATTTGTAAAAAGGCACTGGTAGTGGACAGAAAAGCATCTGTCTTAGAGGTTGCCTTTTTGATGGTAAAGAAAAAGGTTAATACAGTTTATGTTGTTGAGAGGGGGAAGTACATCGGCAGGATATCTGCCGAAGATATAGTAAAAAAAGTACTGCACTTATAGGAGATACACATGCTAAAGTTTTTAATTGCGGTTTCTATTTTTTTATTTAGTTATTTAGCAATAGCCACAGAAAAGTTGCCTTCTTCCATGGTGGTTGTTCTTGGTTCCACTTTGATGATAGCTACGGGGGTTTTAAGTAGTGAAGAGGCCTTAGCAGCCATAGATTTTGAGATATTGGCTCTTTTACTGGGAATGATGATAATGGTAGCTGTTATAGCTGAGACGGGTATTTTTGAATGGATAGCTATAAAGATAGCTCAATTGGTTAAGGGTTTTCCTTTCCCTCTACTAATTGTTTTAAGTTTAATGACGGCATTTCTGTCTGCTTTTCTAGACAATGTTACTACGATAATGGTTTTAACACCTATTACTATTCTGTTAGCTAAGCAGTTGGATATAACACCTGTTCCTTTTGTTATATCTCAAGCTATAGCTTCAAATATAGGTGGAGCCTCAACTTTGATAGGTGATCCACCTAACTTAATAGTGGCAGCTTACTCTGGATACACTTTTAATGATTTCTTGTTCAACCTTGTGCCTATTTCTATAATGAATATGGTAGTCTTCTGTCTGATATCTTGGTTATTTTTTAGAAAAAGACTTAAAGTAACAAGATATAGAAGAGCTCAGCTTATGGATATGGATCCTACAAGAGCTATAGGTAAGTTTGTTGCTCTTAAGAGGTCTCTATCTATCTTTTCTCTAGTTTTGCTTAGTTTTCTTCTTCACAGAGTTCTAAATCTAAGTCCTGCTGTATCTTCTCTTCTAGGAGCTGCTTTCATGGTTATAGTTACAGGTAAAAATCCTGAAAAAATCCTCCATAAAGTTGAATGGAACACTATTCTCTTCTTTGCTGGGCTTTTTGTGTTAGTTGGTGGTTTGAATAAAGTAGGACTACTTAAGATGATAGGAGAATTTGTATTAGTAATAACAGGAGGTAGCCTTGCTCTTACTTCTATGATGGTATTGTGGGTCTCAAGTATTGTCTCATCCTTGTTAGATAACATACCTTTTACAGCTACTATAGCTCCTATGATAAAAAATTCGGTGATACCTGAAATTTCCCATATTTATGGTGACATTCCACTTTCTGTAATAAAGGGAGCTATGTGGTGGGCTCTATCTTTAGGAGCTTGTCTAGGGGGTAATGGAACCCTTATAGGGGCATCTGCTAATATACTAGCTTCGGATATTTCAAAGAAGAGCGGATATAAGATAAGTTTTATGGAGTTTACTAAGTACGGAATTGTATTCTCCATAGCTACTACAGCTGTTAGTGCTTTCTACATATGGGCAAGATACTTAGTTTAGGTATGAGTTCTGAATTTTTGGGGTGATAAGGGAACTTTTGATGACATATTAATTTCAGAAAAATTTTGAAAAAAATCAGTAACAAACTTCATAGCTTGTCTAAATATAAGGGAAAATAAGTGCATAGGTAAGGTACCTAGTTCAGGCGCAGCAAAACTCTGGTAGCGATGAGTGGATTTGAACCACCGACCTTGCGGGTATGAACCGCACGCTCTTACCAACTGAGCTACATCGCCTCTTGGTTGCGGGAGTAGGATTTGAACCTACGACCTTTGGGTTATGAGCCCAACGAGCTACCAGACTGCTCTATCCCGCGTCAATAAAAATTGGATCAGAGTGTCACTTGGTTGCGGGAGTAGGATTTGAACCTACGACCTTTGGGTTATGAGCCCAACGAGCTACCGGACTGCTCTATCCCGCGCCTATACTCTGGTACCGCGAGCCGGACTTGAACCGGCACGGGCAAAAAGCCCTCAGGATTTTAAGTCCTGTGCGTCTACCATTCCGCCACCGCGGCACTACAAGAGATATTATCACTTTTTGAACCTTAGTGTCAATTGACATGCTCATTGTTATATTGGTATACTTAAGCTGTAATTTTCTAAATTTAAGAAGGAGAAATTATGCAAGAACAAAAAAAGTTTGGTCCTATTAGGTCGGTTATATGGCCTATACACGGATATGAGTTAAAGAAATTTTTACCTTTGACTATTCTTTTCCTTTTAGTTAGCTTGAATTATTCAATGCTAAGAAATATGAAGGACATATTCATTTTGGACAGCGCTGGTGCTGAGACTCTTTACTATGTAAAGACTTTTGGTGTTACTCCGATGGTTATCATATATACTTTGGTGTATAACTCTTTGAGTAACGTATTTGGTAGACACGGGCTATTCTACATAGTCATATCTTATTTTGTGGCTTTCTTTGCCCTGTTTGCCTTTGTTCTTTATCCAGCTCGCAATTACTTAGCTCTACACTCATTTTTTGATTACGCTATTTCAGTTGCACCAAATTTATTTGGTTTGTGGGGGGCTATAAGATATTGGTTCTTTTCACTGTTTTACATACACGCTGAGCTTTGGGGAACATTTGGCATGTCTATTGCTATATGGACATTTATAAATGAGATAACTAGTGTTGCACAATCTAAGAGATTTTACAGTTTCTTGGCATTGGGCCCTAATGTTGCTCTTCTTTTTTCAGCAGCATTCTTGAGAATGTTTGGTAGCAGAGAGACAATGTTATACCTTGTATACATAGTTTTAGTCTCTGGTGCGGCTATTATGTTTATATACAAATGGTTTACTGACAAAATTGCAGCTGATCCTGATGCCTATCAGATAGAAGAAAAGAAAGACAAGAAAAAGAAGCCAAAACTAGGGCTTGTGGAATCTTTCATGTTTTTGGCTAGATCAAAATATTTAGGATTGATAGCTGTACTTGTGTTTTCTTACGGTTTTGTTATAAGTCTTATAGAGGCTGTTTGGAAGAGTCAGGTTAAAGCTTTACAAAAAGCTTCTGGTGGTGACTTCCAAACTCTTTCAAACATATACTCTGCAGAGGTTTTCTTGATAGGTATAACTTCTATAATACTTATACTTTTTGCATCCTCATGGATAATAAGAAAGAGTTGGAAGCTTGCAGCGCTTTTGACACCTTTGATAGCTTCTATTTTGGGTGCGATCTTCTTTACTTTTATGCTTTTTGGACGAGATTTGGCTATATTTGAGACAACATTTGGAGTGTCTTCACTATTCTTGGCTGTTATGGTTGGAATGTTGCAGGTTGTGTTCATAAAAGCCTTTAAATATACTCTATTTGATCCTACAAAGGAAGCTGTATATATTCCTTTAGATCAAGAGACAAAGATTAAGGGTAAAGCTGCTGTTGACGGTGCTGGAGGTAGGTTAGGAAAGAGCTTAGGTGCTTCTTTGCTGTCTATGTTCCTTCTGCCTCTGTTTGGAGGTAAGATAGAGGCTGTTATACCTTACCTTCTGTTTATAATAGGAGGAGCACTTCTTATATGGATTTACGCTGTTTCTAGACTTGATGTGGAATTTAAAAAGATTTCAGGTGAGTCTAAGTAACTAATTGTTTTTCATATATCTGCATGAGAGGGGTGAAGGGTGTTTTCTTCACCCCTTATTTTGATCTATTGGAGGATGTTAAATGTTAAAGCTATTAGAGGATATAATCGGTGTTGATAGTTTAAAAAATGTTTTAGACTATACCCCTAAGATAGATAAGTCCCTATTGAGTCTGCCAGGGGTTGATTTCATAGATAGAACATATCTGAACAGTGATAGAAACCCTAATGTGTTGAAAAATTTGGGACATCTTTTCAATAGTGGAAGGCTCTCTGGAACAGGTTATTTATCGATTCTTCCATTGGATCATGGTATAGAGCATGGTGCTGCTGTCTCTTTTTCCTCTAACATTGGAATGTTTGATCCAGTTAATATCTTTGAACTTGCATTAAAAACAGAGGTCTCTGCAGTTGCATCCTCTTTAGGAAACCTAGGTAGTGTCTGTAGAAAATATGTTCATAAAATTCCTATTATACTTAAAGTAAATCACAATGATATTTTTTCTAATGAATCTCCTAAGCAATCTTTTTTTGCTGAGATTGATCAGGCTTTTGATATGGGAGCTTCAGGGGTAGCTGCTACCCTATATTTAGGAGCTAATGACACTAAAGACCAGATATCTAGGGTATCCAAGTGTTTTAAATATGCACATGAAAAAGGTATGTTTACTATAGTTTGGGCGTACTTACGAAATGAATCCTTTAAAAGAGAGAGAGATTACCATTCAGCAGCGGATATGACTGCTCAGGCCAACTACCTGGCATCTGCAATAGAAGCAGATATAGTTAAACAGAAATTTCCAACTGTTCCTGAAGGGTTCCAAGATATCAATCCTAAAATGAAGGATTCCACTTATTTAACTGATCATCCAGTTGATATGCTAAGATTTCAACTTTTGGGTTGCCTATCTGGTAGAGTTCCTCTGCTAAGCTCTGGTGGTGCATCCCACGGAAATGACCTTAAGGATCTTGCTTTAACGTGTTTAGTTAACAAGGCTGCTGGTGGATCTGGCGTTATTCCTGGAAGGAAGATTTTTAGAAAAAATCTTGATGAAAGCGTTAAATTAATGAATTTAGTGCACGATATCTACCTTTCCAAAGATATAGGGGTTTTATAGGGTGAATTTTTTATATAGACTTTTTAGTAGAGGTAACTTAAATGAAAAATATGTCTATTGGAGAAGTAGAATATTTTTGTCCATGTATTTCGGCTATATTTTTTATTATTTTACTAGAAGTAGCTTAAAAATATCAGGGCTATTTTTTATCAATGATGGAATATTGACTAAATACGAATTAGGTTTGGTGTTGAGCTTATCTTCTCTAGCCTATGCTTTTAGTAAATTTTTTATGGGAGTTTTAACCGATTTAACAAGTCCACGTGTATTGATGTCCATAGGACTTCTTGTAAGTGGTGTTTTAAATTTACTTGTAGTTCAAAGTAGATCCTTTTATCTAATATTGATTTTATGGATTTTTAATGGAATATTCCAAGGCTGCGGTTGGCCACCAGTTGCAAAGATGTTAACTAACTGGTTTACTCAAAAAGAGAGAGGTAGTTGGTGGGGGTTATGGAGTACCTCTCATAACATAAGTGAATTCTTCCTTAATTTAATCTATGCCTTTTTAGCTAATAATTGGTTGATGGGTTTTTACCTTCCAGGATTTATCTCTGTATTGTTTAGCTTTGCCCTGTTTTTTGGCCTTAGATCTTCACCTGAAGAGGTAGAACTTGAACCTATAGTTGAGATGCATGATAGTAGTGAAAGTTTTAAGAAAAAAAAGGGCTTCCTTCTGCATAAACTCTTTTCTCACGTGTTTACCAATGCTTACGTGTGGACTCTGATAATCTCCTCTGTTTTTATATACTTCGTTAGGGGGTCTATCTCAGCATTTTTAACAATTTTTTTAGTAGAGAGAGGTTACAGCTACTCTCAGTCTATTTTGATTAGATCTTTTTTTGAATTTGGTGGAATGCTAGGTAGTTTTTTATCTGGATTTGCTTCAGATAGGCTCTTTGATGGCAAAAGATCTTTAGTCAATATATTATTTAGTATCGGGATAGCTATTTTTTCTTACCTTTCTTGGGTGTTTACTGACTTTTTCTACTTAGAGCTACTATTTATATTTTTAACAGGATTTTTTGTATATGGTCCTCAAATGCTAATAGGGCTATCTATAGCGGAGGTGTCAAATAGAGACGCAGTCTCAACTTCTACAGGTTTTGCAGGGTTATGGTCATACATATCCATATCTTTTGCCTATTTTATAACTCCCCGTTTATCATCATCAAGTTTCTTCTTGTCCTTAATTATTTCTGGTTTTTTTGCTATGATATTTTTTATACCCCTGATAAGTGTAGACTATTTTAAGAAGGAGAGATAATTTTGGAAATAAAAGAACAACTCTTAGTTGCTAAAAGTTTGGATGAGCTTGAAAGATTAAGGGTAAAGATATTCGGTAAATCTGGGATAATAGCAGAACAGACTAAAGAGCTTAAACACCTAGATGCTAGCGAAAAAGCTGAGAGAGGTAAAATAATAAATCAAACGAAGAGAGAGCTTGAAGAGATATATAACAAACAGCTGTCTGTGTTAAATAAGAAGGCAATGGCCCAAAAATTAAAGTCAGAAAGCATAGATAGGACTATCCCAGGTAGAGAAATCCCTTCTGGTACATTACATCCTATAACTAGCATGATTAATGAAATAAGATCTGCTTTTTCTAGATTAGGATTCAATATTGTAGAGGGCCCTGAGATAGAGAGTGTTTTTAGAAATTTTGACGCTTTAAATGTTCCCCCTTCACATCCATCAAGGAACTTAAGTGATACTTTCTATTTCCATGATAATAGGTTGTTAAGAACACACACTACCACGGTACAAATAAGGTGCTTAGAGAGGGAAAAACCACCAATAGTTGCTATATCAGCTGGTAAAGTGTACAGACCTGACTATGATGCTACTCATACCCCTATGTTCCACCAGATGGATGGGATATTTTTAGTTAAAGGTGCTACTTTTGCTAATTTGAAGGCAATTTTGAATGAATTTATAGTATCCCTATTTCCTGATGCTAAAACAAGGTTTAGACCACACTTTTTCCCCTTTACAGAGCCTTCAGCTGAGTTAGATATGTCTTGCCCTTCATGCAGTGGTATGGGGTGCAATGTATGTAAAAAGAGTGGTTGGATAGAAATTTTGGGTTGTGGCATGATATCACCTGAAGTTTTGAAGCATTTTGGGTATACCTTGAGTGATATTAGGGGTTTTGCTTTTGGTATGGGCATAGAGAGGCTTGTAATGATAAAATATGGGATAAAAGACATACGTCTTCTATATGAGAATGATCTTAGGTTATTAAAGCAGTTTTACTAATGTTACAGAATCTTTTTTATGATTATATTATTTTGGAGAGGGGTCTCTCCAAGAATACACTCTCTTCTTACAAGAGAGATATAGAGGATTTTTTTGATTTTTTTGGTACTTTTGTTGTCTCAGAGGACCAAGTGAGAGATTATCTTTTGTCTATGGAGTGCTCCACTAGAAGTTTAGTGAGAAAGATCTCTTCTTTGAAGTCTCTCTATAGATTTTTACTCTCTAATAATTATGTAGAGTTTTCCCCTATGGAAAACATAAAAGGTATAAAAATGGATCAAAAAATACCGTCATACCTCTCCGGTGAAGAGATAAAAGCAATTGCACAAACCTTTACAGGTGATTATAAGGGCGTTAGAGATAGAATGATATTTGATATTCTAGTCTATACTGGATCTAGGATAAGTGAAGTTGTGAATTTAAAATTGCACGATGTTGACTTAGAGAATAGAACTTTGAGGATTTTAGGTAAAGGAGATAAAGTTAGAATAGTTCCTATACAAGAGGGTGTAGCAGACTCTTTAGCAAGCTACATAAAAGATTTTAGAGAACTTTTTACCAAAGGCAGAACAGAACTTTTGTTTCCTAATATTTCTAGAAATTTGTATTGGAGTAGACTAAAAAAATATGCCCTTAAGGCTGGGGTAGATAAAAAAATATATCCTCACATATTTAGGCACTCTTTTGCTACAATAATGTTGAACAATGGAGCTAATATCAGGCACGTTCAAGAAATTTTAGGTCACAGCAGTGTGTCTACTACAGAGATATATACCCATATATCTAAAGATAGATTAAAAAAAGTATATAATGAAATAAAGTTTGGGGAGAAGATATGAGTAGGGAAATAGCAGGAACTTTAAAAGGAAAAATAAATGATCCTGAAAAAGATAATATTCTGAGTGGATTCAAAAAGAGAAGTATAACTTTGAGCAAAAACAAGAGAGCTACTCTTGTTTACAGTGACCAAAAATCTAATGAAGCTGTACTATACATACATGGATTTGCTGACTGTGTCCACAATCCTGAAGAGGCTCAAAGTTATATTAAGAATGGATACTCTTTTTATGGGCTAGACCTTAGAGAACACGGTAGGTCTATAACTAGTGAAGAAGAGAAATTTTATATAGAGAGAATAGAAGAATATTTCAATGAGATTGATATAGCAATATATGAAATTTTGAGGAGGCACAATAAGATAATATTGAAAGGTTTTTCTATGGGTGGCCTGATTTCTTCCTTGTACATGAAAAGAGGTTTTTACAGAGATCACATATCTGCTCTTATATTGATAAGCCCTCTTTTCAAATTTAGTGACAATACTCTTAGAGATTATATTTTGAGACCTATAGCAATGGGAATAGCAAAAGTATTTCCCTTTATAAAATATAATGTCAATACTGATAAGTATAAGGATTATATTACCAGGCTTAACATAGACAATGAAGATCTGGTTATTCACAAAAACATACCATTATATATGGGGTGGTTCAGAGCTATGATAGATGGAATAAAAGAGCTAGAAGAGGGTTTAGGAATAGTTAAGCCTGTACTAGTACTATCTTCAGATAAGAGTGAATCTAATTTGAAAAAATATAAACAAGATTCAGATATTCTTTTGAATGTTGAGGATATAAAGAATAGGTCTAAGCTTTTAGGAAGAGACGTTACTTACATCCCTATAAAAGATGGTATACATGATCTATTCCTTTCTAGGAGAGATGTCAGAGATAAAGTTTATGAAACTATTTTTGATTGGATGAAAGTAAATGTTTAACGAAATATTAACAGTATCTGAAGCTAACAGAGTAGCTAAAAATATATTAGAAAAAAATAGTCCTAACATGATAGCGGTGGAGGGAGAGCTTTCTAACATTACTTATCATGTTAGTGGACATCTCTACTTTACAGTGAAGGATAGTAGGGCTAACTTAAAAGCAGTAGTATTTTCATATAAAAGTAAAGGTGTAGATAGTAGTTTGAAGCATGGTGACTCTGTGAGATTATATGGAAGGCTAACTATATATGAAGCTTCAGGGCAGTATCAAATTCTATGTAACTTTATTGAAAAAAAGAAGGATCATGGTGACCTATATAAGAAGTATTTAGCGCTTAAAGAGAAGTTATCTGAAAAGGGCTACTTTGACTCCAAATTTAAGAAAGAGATAGTACCTTCGTTGAACGTAGGAGTTGTTACTTCAGAAAAAGGAGCTGTGATAAGGGATATAGTTAGCACTGCTATATCACGTTCAAAGGGTGTAAATATCTTTTTATATCCTGCTCAGGTTCAAGGAGATTCTGTAGAGGACATTATTAAAGGAATAGAGTTTTTTAACTCATTTGATAGTGTAGATATAATCATAATAGGAAGAGGTGGAGGAAGCTTTGAAGATTTAAATCTATTCAATTCTGAATCTCTTGCAGAAGCTATATTTGAATCAAAAAAACCAATAATTTCAGCAGTTGGGCATGAAACAGATTATGTTATTTCTGATTTTGTAGCTGATGCTAGAGCTGCTACACCTACCCAAGCTGCTGTTATAGCAGTTCTTAATGAAAAAGAGATTATAAATAATTTGAATAGCAGATTTAACCTCTTAAATAGAAATTTGCTCTTCTGCGTAGAGAGTAACTTTACAAAACTGGCTTCAAAAGAGTCTGTTATGCACTCTTCTATGCAAAATCTTCTGAAAGATGTATCGAGATCGTTGGATAACAGGGTATCCTCATATACCTTTAAGAACTTCCCTGATAGGGTAGAGAGTAATTTCATAGCAGTAGATGATAGATTGAAGGACCTTAATAGTAAAATTAGTGCAAAACTAGAGAATTTAAAGAGTAGTTTTTTGCCTAAAGTTAACCTTGTTAACTGCCTTAATCCTCTAGACATACTATCTAGAGGATACTCATTAACTTTTCTGAAAGGTAGTAATATTTCTAGTATGAAACAGATTGAAATCAACGATGAAATAGAGACAAGACTTACGGATGGTGTAGTGAGAAGTAAGGTAATAGCTAAAAAATAGCACTTAGCCGGCTTATCTGGGGAAAGTGGCATAAAATTTTTGATTTTTTCATTTTATGGTATTAAACTTCGTTTGGAAATATTAAATATCAAGGAGAGGCTATGCAATCAATTTTATCTACTCCGGTTTTCAAAAATACAGACAACAATGTTAACTCACTTTTGAACGAAAGTGATAACTTCTCTTTTAGGATTATTAACCCTATGGAGGTGGAAAATTTAACGGAGGATGCATTAGCTCATTTAATCAATTTAAAGCAGAGTTTTTCGATAAGTGAAGAGTGTTTTGAGAATATATTGGTAGACATTTCATCAATTTTTGGTATCCTAGATTTAGAGTGCCTTGAAGATCTTTTAGAATATAGGGGTATTGGGCAAAATAAAATAATAAATTAGGAATTAAATGTCAAAACTTGTAATTGTAGAGTCTTCATCCAAAGCAAAAACTATTAGAAAGATACTGGGTGACGGATATGATGTTGTTGCATCTAACGGTCATGTAATAGATCTTCCAAAAACAAAAATGGGTGTAGATATAGAGAATGATTTTAAAACAGAATACGTTATAGATAAAAATAAATCAAAAATAGTTAAAGACTTGAAAGATAGAGTAAAGAAAGCTTCTGAAGTCTACCTGGCTTCTGACCCTGATAGAGAGGGTGAAGCTATCTCTTTTTTCTTATCAGACCTGTTAGGAATTAATTCAGGGAAAACAAGAATAGAGTTTAACGAGATTACTTCTAAAGCAGTTAAGAATGCAATATCATCTCCTAGAGAGATTGATATGAAAAAAGTGAATGCACAGCAGACAAGAAGAATTTTAGATAGGCTGGTAGGTTACAGTATAAGTCCTCTTTTATGGAAAAAATTAGGATATAGTACAAGTGCTGGTAGAGTTCAATCTGTGGCTCTAAAGCTTATATGTAAGCTTGAAGATGAGATAAAGAAATTTGTTCCGGAGAAATATTGGACAGCAGATGGATTTTTCGAAGGTATCAAATTGTCCCTATTTAAGATAAATGATAAAAAGGCTGATAGAGTAAGTGATAGGAAGTCCCTTTCAAAGCTTGAAGAGATGAAAGGGGAGATTTTTGCCACATCCTCCTCTATAAAGAAAAAGTTGAGTAGTCCTTCTCTACCGTTCAAGACAAGTACCTTGCAACAGACAGCATCAACAGAGCTTAGCTTTTCACCATCTAGGACTATGAGAATAGCGCAAAATTTATATTCAGGAATAGATATAAATGGTAGTATGACAGGTCTTATAACCTATATGAGAACTGATTCTACTAGAATCTCTGATGATGCTAGAGAAGAGGCAAGATCATTTATAACAAAAGAGTTTGGTAAGAATTATCATCAGAGGAGAGGCGATAAAAAAGACAAAAAGGCTCAGGATGCCCATGAAGCTATAAGGCCTACAACTCTTTCTAGAAGTCCAGATTCTATAAGAAGTTTCCTAAAGAGTGAAGAGTATAAACTTTATAAATTAATATACAATAGGTTTTTGGCATCCCAGATGTCAGACATGAAGTATGACCAGCTAGAGGTAATTGCTGATAGAGAAGGCTTTGCATTCAAGTCACTTTTCAATAAGATCACCTTTGATGGATATTTCAAAATCTATCCTAAGTCAAAAGAAGACTATTTGAGTGAGTTTCCCAAAATAAAGAGTAGTCTTGCACTAGATGAGCTAGAGATAAAGGAGAACCAGACAAAACCTCCTGCTAGATTTACAGAGGCATCTTTAATCAAAAAGCTTGAAAAGGAAGGTATAGGAAGACCATCCACCTTTACTACTATTGTTGAAACATTAAAAAGTAGAGATTATGTGAGCTTAGAAGAGAAGAAGTTTCAGCCTACCCCTTTGGGTTATGCTGTTAAAGATATATTAGATGAAAATTTTCCAAATATAATGAATGTTAAATTTACCTCAGATATGGAGAGTAACTTAGACGATATAGAGGAAGACAAAAAAGAATGGCTATCAATTTTAAAAGAGTTCTATAAAGGATTTGAGCAAAATTTAGAGAAATTCAAAAATAAATTACAAGAAGACTTGAGTAGAAAAATTGATACAGATCTTAAGTGTGAAGATTGCGGTCTAACTATGCAGCTGAAAAGAGGAAGGTTTGGTCCTTATGTTGAGTGCGAGAATAAGCACAAAAAATCAGTGCCATCAGAAGCTGTTAGTTTAGAAGAAGAGAAAGAGGGTTTTGTGCATCTTGCCAACAGTGTAAAAAAAGAGCAAAAAAGAAAAGAAGGTGTAAAAACTGACGTAAAGATATCTGGTAAAGATGCAGTATTGAAGCAAGGTCCTTATGGACACTACTTAGAGGCAGAAATAGATGGAAAAAAGGTAAGACAATCTATACCAAAAAATCTGAAGTTAGATTTGAATTCTAATTTTGTGGAGCTTGCTGCTAAGCTAGATATCATAAAAAAGGAGAGAGAAGCTATAGAGAAAAAGGCTGCTCCTTGTGAGAAATGTGAGAGTAAGATGATGGTTAGAGAAGGCAAGTGGGGAATATTTTTATCATGCTCTTCCTACCCTAAATGTAAGAATATAAGAAAATATTCAAAAAATGGTCAATAATATAATAAAATATTGCACATAATAGAGAACTGTGATAGTATCCAATTATCATACCAATTAAGGAGAAAAAATGGATAAGAGGTCTTTGGTTCTCTCTAGCCTACTGTTTTTGGGGTCTTGTGGTAAATATAATTTCAGGGTTAAGCATAAAGTTTATGACAAAGAATTCAACTCTCTAGGAAAAGAGGATCAAGATCTTTTTCTACATATCAAAAATGCTATTGAAGAACAAAATAAAGACAGCAAAGGAAGATATTCTTTAGATACTTACAAAAAATTCCTTTCCAGGTCTTTTGAGGTGGACATCAAGAGTCATAAAAGTCTTCTGGACACCTTTAGGGATAATTACGGAGATTCAGCTGATCTGAATTTTTCTTTTAGAATTTGTGAAAATGATGATGTTATAGCTTTCAGAGTTAAGATTGCTAGGAGTCAAGAAGATGTTATAAAAAATTTAATTCTTTCTTACAAAGATGGCGATTTAGATGAAAGCCACAATTCACAGATATACAAGGCTATTTTCAATGAAAAGTCTGTGAACATATTAAGCTTTCTTGTTAAGTCAGGCCTGTTCCGTGCTCTGTTTGATAAAGATTTAATTGTTTCTACCCTTAGTCTACCTGAGATAGAGTTGGGGCGAAAAAAACAGGCTTACGAATGTGTAGAAGATATATTGATAGACAATCCTCTGCACCTGTTTGTGGATGTATGTAAGATAAGAGTTAGTTCTATAAGGGAGATAAGGCAGAGAGCTTCAAAACTAGGACTAGGTGATAAAAAGAGAGAGATGATGATAAGAGAGGTATGTAAGACCGAACTTAAATCTGAAGAGGACAAGATAGCATCTATTCTAAATATTCTTCTGGATATCCCGGATATTTTTGAATTACCATCCTATTTATACGAGAAAGTAGTCTCAGAAGATGACGTTACCTGGAGAGCTTCAGAGTCAGTAAAACTTATTGATGGTTTGGCCTCAAAAGCAACGCCCCGTAAAGGTAAAATTATTTCACGAAAGATGAGCAAAAGAGATCATACTCAGTTTGTTGCTAAAATAGAGGATGAAATTGACAGTATAAAGAAAAAGATAGATGAGGTAATAGCTAGGATATCAGATAGAGCATCTAAGTTAAACAGTCTTCTTTTTGAGCAGTTCGGAATTAAGGATTTGGAGTCATTCCTAGAGGGGAAGGTTAACTACCTTTCTGATGAAATTATAAAGGGAACTGAGAGATTTGCAAAGGATCCTAAGGATGCTGAAGAGATATTGAAAATCTTTGATTCACGTGAGGCATTGCAAATAGAATTAAGAAATTTAGATGCTATCTTGAAACAAAAGAGAGATACTCTAAGTAGCATCGAAGTGAGGTAAGATGTTTGTTTTGTTATTACTTTTTTTATGTGAGTGCTCATTTAAGGGTTCTCCTAATAAAAAAGAGGTTGAAGATGTACAATTAGTAGATGATGTTGAAGAACCCAGTGAATCTGTAGATTTAGATAAATCCCTGAAGGAAGGACCTGAAGCCTTTGTTAAAGCCTTTAAGTTAGCGCTATCTGAAGACAAGGAAGGGACTTTGAAATTTGTGAATAAACGTATTTGTTCTATTTTGCAAAGTAATAATACGGATGAATCTGTCGTAAGAGAAGTTTGGAGTTTTATTGATACTACCTCTATCCCTAAAGATGTCATCTCCTCTCTTAAGCCAGATGTAAAAGATTTTGTACTAGCTAAATTAGCTGGACAAGATGAAGAGAATAGATTACAAGTTCTATATGACCTCTCTGAATATGATGAGATGTTCAAGGGGTACTCTTCATACAATTCCTGGCCTCTTTTCACTTTTGCATTGAAAAATGGTTATGAAGATCTGTTAAAAGAGATACCTTTTAAATATCAAGATGCTAGAAGTGAAGGTAAAAACTTAATTCAATTTTGTATAGATGAAAAGATTGAAAATAGAAAGATGATAGATTTTCTTATCCAAGATGGGTTTGATTGGGCTATAGGGGAAGACAGTCACCCACTGCTATATGCTGCCGCTAACTCATCCGAAATTTTCAAATATCTACTTAACACTATTGGAGATTCTAAAGAACAATATAAAAAAATTAATGATGTGACTTTGGTAGCTCACTGTCTGGGTTATAGCATAGAGTCTTTCAAGTGTGCTTTTGATTTTTATGTTGATAATTTTGGTAATTCAGGACTTTCAGTATTGGATGAAAATAGTAGGGAAGAGGGTAAAGAAAATTATGTAGCTAAGCTTCAGAGTAAATCTGAATTTTGGGAGTATGCTTTCAGGAAATTATCAGAGAAAAATCTTACAATTCCTTATGATCCACTTCCTGATAGGAACGGAGGAGGTAATAGCAGAGGTTACTCTCCACTTCACATAGCGGTTGACAACAATTTATTTGACTTAGTTGTGGATTTTGTGGACCATGAACTGAACAAGAAAGGCAAAGATCATAGAAAGTATGGTGTAAATATAGCTGAGCCTTATGATGAAATATTTTTGGTTAGAATGTTGCGTAAAGGTGCAGACAAGCAGGTTATGAGTGTGCTTAACAAAATGGATAAAGATGTTCGAGTTGATATGGCAGGAAGAGCTCGAAATGATGCTGAAGTAGTTCATAATCTTGTGAGCTTATCGGTTCAAATGCAAAAATGGGATGTATTTGGTAAGTGCTTAGATATACTAGAGAGGCAGAAAAAAGATAAGAGGAACTTCAGTTTTCCAAGAATCCTGGGTTGCCAATCGTCTATTGTTGAATTAGACAATGATGAGAGGACATACGTGTTACATGCCCTTTACTACTATGGACAAAATGATTTAGCAGACAGGGCTATAAGCTTAGGTTTTGGTAGGGATAAAGAAGATAGCAATGGAAAAAAGCCTGAAGAGTACAAGAAGTAACTAGTATACATCTGTCAAATATCTCTTTTCCATTTTCATTTTAGCTAGCTCGCACTCTGAGCTAGCTTTTTTATTCAATATTTCTTTTAAAACGCTCTCTACACTCTTTGCCATTTTTTTAGCATCACCACATAGATATATGTGTCCTCCCTTAGCTATTATTTCTCTAATTTCGCCCTCATTTTCCTTAATTTTGTGCTGTACGTATACTTTCTCTTCTTGATCTCTAGAAAATGCCAAATCAAGCCTTAATTTACCTTCTCGTTGAAGATCTGTAAGAAGATCTTCATAGTAAAATTCATTTTTTCTGCTTCTCTCTCCAAAAAATAGCCAATTTAATCCCTTGGAATTTTTTCTTTCCATCAAAAACCCTATAAAAGGAGCTATTCCTGTTCCAGGACCTATCATTATAATATCTTTTTCATCAGAAGGTGGTCTAAAGTGTTCCTTTTTCCCTACCTCTGCTCTAAAGCTGCTACCTACATCCATTGTATCTATCAGAAAGGAAGATGCTGTTCCCTTTTCTTCACCTCTTTTTGTTTTAAATTTGGTTAAGGAGACTAATAGATGAATCTCATTAGGATGCTCTTTCATTGAAGACGCTATTGAATAAGATCTAGGTCTCATTTTTAACAAATTATTGAGTAGAACCTCTTCATCTAGTTGGCCAAATCCCCTTATCACTTCTGGTATGCTGTTGTTTAGCATAAACTCTTGTCGCTTTACAAAATTCATTGGCTTCAAAAGTTCTTTAATATGCTCAGATCTATCAGCAATGACTTTCAACATTTTGGTTGATGTTAATCTTAGGTCATAGTTAGTGAAGTCAATGTCTTTGTAAAATTTCTTCATTTCATCTAAAAGCTCATTGCTGTTTTGAGGATATATCTTCAAAACATCCCCAACCTCATACTCCAAACCTTCATTATGCAGTATTATGGAGTATACGTCTTTTTCTGAATCCCGGCTACTAAGTCTTTTTTTATCTTTTACTACTACTATTGGCACTTTCCTTCCTTATCTTATTTATATCACTCTTACCTACAATGATAGTTAAAACTAAAAATAGTATAACACCTATTGCAGAAATTAAATCTTTTAGCTTCTTACTCAATTTTATACCTAACCTATCTAAAGTAACAAGGAATATTTTTCCTCCATCCAGAGGAGGAATTGGTAGAAGGTTGAAAAATGCGATTCCTATGGATATCATGGAAATTAATATAAATATATTAATCATACTTTGAGATGAAGAATCTGCCATTGTCTTCATTATTCCTATAGGTCCAGACAGCTCTTCTACTCTTATCTTTTTCTGTAATACCCTAGTTATTACATTTGAACTTCTAATAAACCCCATTACAATAGCTTTTGAGGCTTTTTTAAGCGAAAGATATATAGATCTTTTGGCAGGTACGGAGAAAAATAGCAAATTAACTCTCTCTTCTGGTTTTATCTCTATCTCTTTTTCTTTTCCTTCTCTAATCACTTTAACAACGAATTTTTGCTCTGAATCCCCTATTTTATCTTCAAATTCTCTCCAATTATCTATTTTTTTGCCATTAACTTCCACAACTTTATCATCAACTTTGAGAATTGCTTCTGAAGATAGCGATCTGGTTATAATATTGGACGTTTCGTCTATATGACCTAGATACATGGATATACTGAACATTGCTACAAAAGATAGGATAATGTTCATAAAGACCCCAGCAAACAATATTAGCACCTTCTGGTAGTATGGCCTTATATTAAATCCGAATCTTGAATCTTCCTCCATTCCATCTATGTCTACAAATCCTCCCAATGGTACTGCTCTCAAACAAAAAAGTGTATCCCCACTTGAGAATGATAGTAATATGGGGCCTAGTCCCACGGAAAAATTCTTAACTTTTACTTTGAAATATCTTGCAGCTAGAAAATGGCCTAGTTCATGAACCAATACTATCAGGCTAAATGCCGCTATTGCAATCATGAACTTCATAGATTTATCTTCTCCAAAAGAATAGACTTTATGTCTTCAAATACCTTTTCTTGTCTTTGCGATCCATCTATCCTTACTATTCTAGGAGTGTTTGATGCCATTTTTCTATATCCATCAACTACTCTACTAAAAAATTCTGTGCCACTCTTCTCTATTGTGTCTAACTTTCTACTACTCATTCTGTCATATTTCTCTTCTAAATCTAAATCTAAGAAAAAGGTTAGGTCAGGCTCAAAAGTTCCTATGGTAAATGATCTTATTTTATCAATATCTTCAATTGGAATGCCTCTACCAAAGTGCTGATAGGCTACAGTTGAGTCATCAAATCTATCCGATATCACTATTTTCCCCTGTTTTATACTAGGCTTTATTAGTTTTTCTACGTGATCTAGTCTATTAGCATAGAGAAGCAATGTTTCGTTTTTAGGGTCCAATTGGTATTTTTTCAAGATATCCCTTATTTGCTCACCTAGCTCAGTACCTCCAGGTTCTCTAGTGACTATGTATTCTCTGCCTAATTCTGTAAAAAGATTAGCTAGACTCTTTATCTGGGTGGTTTTACCCGCCCCATCGATTCCTTCAAAAGTTATAAACATATAAATACCTCTAAATTAGAAATTTAACAAAGTAGAAGACGAAAGGTGCTGTAAATAACACACTATCACATCTATCTAACAATCCCCCATGAGACATCATTATAGAGCTATAATCCTTTATCCCAAACTCTCTTTTGAATAGAGATGATCCCAAATCTCCAAGTTGAGCTAAAATTACACCTATAACTGTCAATGCTAGAGATTTGTATATACTTATGTCAATTATTCTGTTTAGGTATAATCCTAAAGCAAAGCCAAATAATACTGCTCCAATTAGGCCTTCTATAGTTTTATTGGGGCTTATAGTTGTTAATCTGTTTCTACCAAATAATTTGCCAGCAGCGAATGATGCTATGTCTGAACCGAAAGATATACCAAACATAACTAGTAGCCAAAATCTTCCATTTGTAATGTTAATGCCTAAAAATGTAATTGCTGATCCAAACTCCATTCTTAACAAAAGAGCATAATTGAACAAGTAAGGTATGTATAAAATTCCAAATAGGGTATAAGATATGCTGTCTATAGACTCTCTTATACTCTCTTGCGATACTCTTCTAGTTATAAACAAGATAACAGAAGAGGCTAACAAGAGTGATATAGAATCTGGATAGCTCTTTCCTGAAAAATGGCATATCAAAGGTATCAAGATTCCTATGACTATTCCAGTCTTTGCACTTACTTTTACTTTGTTTCTTTTAAGCATGCTATAAAATTCATTCATCATTATCACTATGGATGCCTCTAAGACTACGAAAGAGGAGATCTCTCCACACATAACGATAAATAAAAGTAAAGGAATAGCAATGATAGATACTAATATTCTGTTTAAAAGCACTATTCCCCCTTAATTATTGGTATAAATAGATTTTAATCTAAATGTTCTTAAGAGTCAATCAAACTGATATTGGAGATTTTAATTACCCTGTGTTAAAATATAACAAAAAAGGATTAGGAGTATTAATGAGAATTTGTGATATAAGCGGTAAGAAGACAATGCATGGCAACAACGTGAGTCACTCTAAGAAAAGTACAAAGAGAATATGGAAGCCCAATCTTCAAACCAAAGTTATAACCATCGATGGAGAAAAGGTGAAGATAAGGGCTTGTGCCAAGTACATAAAGAGAATGAATAAAAAAGCTAGTTTTTAAATTCTTCAAACCTATCTGTAACGTAGTCCCAATTGACAACGTTCCACCATTTGTCTATATATTCGCCTCTTCTGTTTCTGTAATTTAGATAGTAAGCATGTTCCCACAAATCTAAGCACAGGAGCACTTTTTTGTCGTCAGACACCGGGCAGTCTTGGTTCGGAGTAGACTTTATAAATATCTTATTTTGTTCGTCTAGAAGCAGCCATGCCCAACCACTACCAAACCTTGACAGTGCGGATGATTTGAATCTCTCTTTAAAACCTTCAAATCCACCAAAGACTTTTTTAATTAAATCTAGCAGATGACCTTTTGGTTCTCTGCTTGCTTTAGGTGACATCATTTTGAAGAAAAGAGAGTGGTTCAAGTGTCCACCACCATTATTTCTAATATCCCAGTATATATCAATCGGGATATCTTTTTTCAGATTGATTATTATTTTCTCTATACTTGCACCCTTGTCTAGCTCAAAGCCCTCAAGAGCTTTGTTTAGTTTTGCAATATAGCCTGCATGGTGCTTGGAATGGTGAAGTTCCATAGTCTCTCTATCTATGAATGGTTCTAGTGCATCATAGCTGTATTCTAATTCTGGTAATTTAAACATTTTCTTTCCCTCCGCTTCCGAATATATCATGAGTTGGACTAATTATCAACAAGTTAAGGTTAAAAATTAAAATTGTAGGTGCGCCTCCAGCATTGCTCTTTTGATTTCAGCACACTCTTTTGCTATGTTTATTATTTTTCTTGCTGATTCTTCATCATACATGTTTTTTAACTTTTCCATATTTTCTTTATCTGTTTCCTTTTTTTCCCAATATTTTTTCAAATTTTCATGGTTTAGTAATTTTTTTAAATTCTCTTTGTAATTTTCCTCATTTACTTTCTTCCCCTCATAGGATGATTGATTCTTAGCAATATCATGAGGGTCGTAGGATTTTTTTACACTTCCTAATATTTCCACAATACTTGATTTTGCGCTGATCACTTTTCTTGTAAATATTCTGTTTATACTCTTTGGCCATCCAACTTGACTGGAAGAAAGGGGACTCTGTTTCAAGCTATCAATACTGCTCAAATCTTTGCTATCAAAATCAGAGAATTTTTTATTTTTGGCATCCCACCTTATTTTAGTTTTTGGATAACTTCTTGTGCAGATTGTGTACAGTTGGTTACCAGCTCTTTTTTGTGAAGTTGCTATTACGTTTATGGGGTCATAAACCATAATTTCACGGGGGTCTTCTTTTCCATTTCTTCCAAAGTATTCATCTATAGCCCCTTGCATTTCTGCTATTTCGCCAAATTGTATCTCTTTATTATCTATTTTTATAAGGGTGTTTGCCTCGCTAAAATAGACACCATAGGGGTTTTCTTTGCTTATTATATAGTCAAAAGCGTTACTCACCTCAGAGGCAAACCTAGTAAAAGCTTGTATAGCTACTAATGTTTTTTCTTCTTTTATAATTCTTTTATTGATTATTTCACCTATGCCCTCCTCACCTATTTCAAAAACATATGCGCCCCCATAAAATTGTGGATTTACGTTAGTTTTTGCTTTGTGAGCTTTAATTCCTTCTATCATTCTTTCACAAATGGGTCTCTCTTCTTCGCACTTTTCTACTTTCTCTTTCAGTTGTTTACCTATTTCTGATTTAGTTTTAATCTTTTGATAGAAAATAGGTTTTGTGTTTAAATTGACATAGTCCGCGTCGTTAGAATGGTAATATAGAATTTTGGGATTAAACTCTTTTCCAATATAATATACGTCTTGCAGTAGCAAATTTCTCATTTTACCAAATGGATAATTGGAGACTGTACTACTTCTGACAATTTTTCTAAATTTGCTTTTTTTATCCTTATCAGTTGACTTTATTTTTTTGTAAATCTGGTTTAAGTCTTTTTTTTCCGTTCTTTTGTTACCCCTTAGCCATTTTCTTCTGTGTACTGACTTTTGAATATGAATCTTATCTCCTGAATTTGCTGTCGTACTCTGGCTGTTTTTTATTCTTTCAATATCTTCCTCTTCAAGTTCAGAATCTGAATCATCGCTCCAGTTTCTGTAATAATCGTTTAGCTGAATCATTGTTGCACCTTCTAACTTTCCTCTTGATTCCTCCATATCCGATATTATTGATCCTATGCTCTTTTTATTAGTTATTTTTGAACATACACCGGAAAGCACAACAACTTCTTTTGTACCATCTATTTTTATTTTACTCTTTCTCTCAACTACTTCAACATATTCAGAGCGGGGAGGCATTTTTCTTCCTTCTTTTTCTGTTTCCTTATTAAATGCTTGCAGGTCAAAGTCATTTTTCCACTCAGATAGTGCCAGAAGTGCAATTTTGCTGATGGTACTATCTGAGCATTTCTTTAGATTACTGACCAAAGTTTCAGCTACACCTACCAAATCTTGATTTGTAGAATTTAAAAGGTTTGTAAAGAAATTTTTTGCTTCCTCCTTTAGATTGTTTTCCTTTCTAGGAATAAGTTCGACAAAGAATTCTGACATTTTTTCTTGGTCATCTTTATCTCCCAAAAGTCTTATTGCCCAATCTTCTTCATCAAATAGAAACTCTATTACTTTAAATTTGTCACTTTTTTTAACTCTAATTTTTTCTTTACTTAACTTAGACAAAAAGCTTCTTTGGCAAATTGTGTCAAAATCCTTTTTCTCTTCGATAGCTATTTTGATTACTTTCTTGAAAATTTCTAAATTGAAGTTATCGGCACTAGTAGAAGCTTTTAAGCATATGAGGGCTATGCCATCTTCGGAATTTTTTAATTTTCTTACTATGCTTCTGATATCTTCAAAATTGGTTTCTTCAACTGGCTCATCTTCTCTATAGGAGTTGTACTTTCCTCTTACACTCTCTTCCAGTTCTTTAGCAAAACCTGATTGTTCTCTTGTTATAACCTTTGATCTACACTGCCTTTTGCTACTCCATCCGATACAGCTATTTAGTAACGCAATAATTATTAGGAACATGTTCCCCCCTTTATGATAATTTTGAATACAAAATATAATCACATAAAGTGGGAATTGAGTCAATAGCTTTAGATGTTATAATCTCACTGGAGGTAAAATGAAAGTTTTATGCATAGGAGACATTTATTCTAGTGAAGGTGTCGAGATTACTATAAAATTTGTTGAAAAAGTAAGACAAGACTATGATTTGATAGTAGCTAATGGAGAGAATGCCTCTTCAGGTTTTGGAATTAAACCCAAAGCAGCTGATTCTCTATTTGATGTTGGTGTTGATGTCATAACCTCAGGAAATCATATATGGGACAAAAGAGACATATATCCTTATTTGGATAGTAATTCCAGGATACTGAGACCGCACAACTTCCCTGAACAAAATCCTGGAAAGGGTTATGTTAAGTTAGAGATTAATGGAGAGAGCGTGTTAGTCTTAAATCTACAAGGGACTGTATTTATGAACCAAACTGTGGATCCTCCTTTTAGAGTAGCAGAGGATATCATAGCGGAGATGGGCTGCAAGAATGTTATCTTAGATTTCCATGCTGAAGCTACTTCAGAAAAGATGGCACTAGCCAAATTTTTAGATGGTAAGATATCTATATTTTATGGGACTCATACTCATGTTCAGACCAATGATGCCCAGATACTTCCTTTAGGAACTGGATACTGCACAGATATTGGGATGACAGGACCTCACTCAGGAATTATAGGGGTTGACAAGGGTGCAGTTATCTCTAGATTTTTGACGTCAATGCCTCATAGGTTCCAACCATGTAATGAGAGTGTTATGCTACACGGTATTTCCTCAGAACTGGAAGATGGTAAGTGTAAAAAAATAGATTTAATAAAGATTTGTGAGAGTGACTTATAATGAATATACTTTTAGTTAATGATGATGGAGTATCTTCCGAAGGGATAAAGACTCTAGCAGAAGAATTAAGAGGAGTTGCTAATATTTTTGTAGTAGCTCCGAAAGAGCAGCAGAGCGGAGTAGGTAATGCTATGACCATGCATAGGCCTCTTACCTATAAGAAGTATCTAGATATACCTGACTGTTACTATGTTGACGGAACACCTGCTGATTGTGTGAAGATGGCTATGCATGCCATTTTTAAAGATGTTAAATTTGATTATGTTATTTCAGGTATAAATATCGGGAACAATCTCGGTATTAATGCTATATATTCAGGTACTATATCTGCTGCAACTGAGGCTTCTCTCTTGGGCAAAAAATCTATTGCCATATCACTCCGTGAGCCTGCGACTAAAGTAAGAAGTGCTGCTAAATTTATTTCAAACTATTTGGGTGTACTAGAAAAGATAGATCTTCCTAAAGGTACTATTTTAAATATAAATATTCCTAATTTAGAATATGAGGAAATCAAGGGGTTTAAATATACAAAGCAAGGTGGTATGAGATATATAGATAGTTTCGAAGAGAGAGTAAACCCAAGAGGCCATGTCTATTACTGGCAAAAGAGTGAGGTGAAAGAGTCTGAGATGAAAAATTGTGACGACCTAAAGGCTCTGCTGAATGGTTATGTCTCAATTACTCCTATTCATACCGACAGAACTAACTATGATATGTTAAGTAGGTTAAGCGATGGAGTTTGCTAAAGAGATAGAAGAGATATTAAATTCAGAAAATTTTATAGCTGTGGGCGGAGTGGTTAGAGATTACATTCTTTCACTTCCAACTAAAGACATAGATCTCATATATTGTGCAGATATCTCTTCCCTGAGAAGTAAATTGTGCTCCTCTTTTAGTTTGGTAAATGTAAAAGATAATCCTAACTATCTTTCTATCTCTTTCAGCTACAGGGGTTTTGATTTTACTATAACTAACGCTAGGAAAGATTTTTACAATCCTTTCCACTGTGAGAGAGCCACCTTAGAGGAAGATGCTAATAGGAGGGATTTTACTATAAATACCATAATGTTTGACATAAATAAGCACAAGTATATAGATTATCTCAGCGGAATGAGGGATCTACGCAATGGAATAATAAGAAGAGTAGCTAGCTTTGAAGATGATCCTTCTAGAGTGGTAAGAGCTATAAGATTTAGGGCTATTTTGAATTTTGATTTTTCTGATTCAACACGAAAAGAGGTAGAAGAAGCTCTGCAAACACTTGATTTAAACAACTATAGAGTTAGGAAAGAGATTAGGAAAATGGAGGAATTAGGTCTAAGTACTAACCTTAAGGAATATGTATGAGTTGCCTAAGGTAGTAGTTCATGTTTTTTAGCTATTTATAAAATAATGCTATAATGTTTCAATGGAGGAATAATGATTACAAAAGAAGATGTATTAAAAGTAGCTAGGCTATCTAAGTTCAAGCTTAAAGAAGAAGAGATAGAGATGTTTAGAGAACAGCTAAACAACATTATTAAAGTAGTGGAACAACTTAAATCTATAAATACAAAGGATGTTGAACCTCTTTACTCCCCCTTAGAGGTTTCAAATCACTTTAGGCAGGATGTTGTAAAAGATTGTGAAATTAGCGAAGATATAATAAAAAGCAGTGAATATTCCAGAGGTAATGTTATAGTTACCCCTAAGGTGGTAGGATGATAATAGAAAAGGATGCTTTTGCTATTGCTAATGCTGTAAAAAATGGTGAGATAAAAGCGGAAGATGTGGCTAGGAAATTTTTGAATTATGTTAAAAGTGCTGACAAAAAGGTAGAGGCATTTAACTCTTTAGACGAAGAGAGGATAATTAAGGCGGCTATAGAGGTAGACAAGAAAAGGGATAGAGGCGAAGAGCTAGGTGAACTTGCTGGAGTACCCTTTATTATTAAGGACAACATTATGTCTGAAGGGGAACCAGTTACCTGCTCCTCCAAGATGATGTTAGGATACAAGGCTATATATGATGCAACAGTAGTAAAAAAGATAAGAAGTGCAGATGGTATACCATTTGGTAAAGCTAATATGGATGAGTTTGCTATGGGATCTTCTACTGAAAATTCAGCATTTAGAATGACTAAAAATCCTTGGGATTTTTCAAGAGTACCAGGTGGATCTAGTGGTGGAAGTGCTGCTTCAGTTGCAGCTCTTATGTCCCCATTGTCTTTAGGTTCAGATACTGGTGGAAGTATCAGGCAGCCATCTGCTTTCTGTGGAGTTGTGGGATTGAAGCCTACATATGGTCGTGTTTCAAGGTATGGTCTAGTTAGCTTTGGATCTTCCTTAGATCAAATAGGACCTATTGGTAGAAATGCAAGAGATACAGCTTTGGCTATGAACGTAATATCAGGGTATGACCAAAAAGATTCTACCTCTGCTAAGACAGGTGTTTCAGATTTCACTCTCTCTCTAGATAACGATATCAAAGGCCTAAGAGTTGGATTACTTGAAGATCATATGTTAGACGGTACAGACTCTTCAATAGTATCTGCCTTAAACAAGACAAAAGAGATATTGAAAGATATGGGAGCAGTTTTTAAGAAGGTCTGTTTAAATAATATATCTCTATCATCTCTGGAAGCTTACTATGTAATATCTCCTGCAGAGGTCAGCTCAAACTTATCAAGGTTTGATGGCTTGAAGTATGGAGCAAAGGTAGGATCCCCTAAGTCTGTAGAAGATATATATCTTAATTCTAGAGAACATATGGGAGATGAGGTGAAAAGAAGAGTTATGATAGGTAACTACGTTTTAAGCGCAGGACATTATGATAGTCATTACAAGAAAGCCTACCAAGTTAGAAGAATTATATTTGATGAATTCAAAGCAGCTTTCGAGGATGTAGACGTAGTACTTCTGCCTACTAGTCCTACAACGGCATTCAAAATAGGAGAGAACACTGGGGATCCTGTTAAGATGTATTTGTCAGATCTTTACACTACCCCTGCCAACTTGGCTGGAATACCTGCACTCTCCTTTCCTGTAGATTTTCATGATAATCTACCCGTAGGTATGCAGCTTATTGGAAGAAGCTTTGATGAAGCACTTCTTCTAAATATAGTTTCACAATTTGAAAAGAGAGTATCTCTACCAAAATTCAGGAGGATGGATGTATAATACGGTCGTAGGTTTAGAAATACATGTTCAGCTTGCTACTGACACCAAGCTGTTCTGTGGCTGTAGCACAGCCTTCACCACGGAAGAGAATAAGAATATATGTCCTGTTTGTACAGGCCACTTAGGGGCTTTGCCTGTTTTAAACGAGAAAGCTTTGGATTATGCTTTAAAAGCTGCTCTGGCTCTTAACTGTAGAATAAATAAGCTATCTATGTTTGATAGAAAAAATTATTTCTACCCTGATCTTCCTAAGGGATATCAGATTTCTCAGTTTTATCACCCTTATGCTGAAAATGGCTTTATAGACATATCAAATAAGAGAGTTAGAATAACAAGAATACACATAGAAGAAGATGCCGGAAAACTTATACATAATGAGGCCAAAATGGAGAGCTATGTCGACTACAATAGAAGCTCTATTCCTCTAATAGAGATAGTTACTGAGCCTGATATATCATCTCCTGAAGAGGCACAAGAGTTTTTGGAGAAGATCAAGACAATATTGAAGTATACAGGTATAAGTGATGTGAGTATGGAGTTGGGCTCCCTTAGGTGTGATGCTAACGTCTCTGTAAAGAGGGAAAATGATGAGAAGTTGGGTACAAGGGTTGAGATAAAAAATTTGAATTCTTTCAAAGCTGTTGCCAAGGCGATAGAGTATGAAGCTTCAAGGCAGATATCAGTAATATCGGAGGGAGGAGAAATTTTTTGTGAGACCAGACTTTGGGATGAATCTAGCATGACTACAAAATGTATGAGACTAAAGGAAAATGCTGAAGATTACAGATATTTCCCTGATCCTGATCTTCCTAAAGTTTTAGTAGGTGAAGAGAGAATAACAAGAGCTAAGAATGATCTTCCAGAGTTTCCAGAAGAGAGATCTGCCAGGTTTGTATCTCAATACGGCCTACCAGAATACAATGCTAGGGTGTTAGTCTCTGAGAAGAGCTTAGCAGACTACTTTGAAGAAGTAGTCAAGTACTCTGGTAATCCTAAAAGTTCAAGTAACTGGGTTATAACAGATATACTTAGAGTTGCTAAAGGTGAGTACTATGTTGTAGATGCATCACATCTCGGTAAGATGATAAAGATGATAGACGATGATATTATAAGTGGAAAGATAGCAAAAGAAGTCTTTGAAATAATGCTAGAAGATAAAAGGGATCCACTACAAATAGTTGAAGAAAAAGGCTTAATACAGATAACAAATGAGTCTGAAATTGAGAGAATAGTGGAAGCTATTATATCTAAAAATCCAGAATCTATAGCTCAATATAGAAGTGGAATTACAAAAGTTTTAGGTTTCCTTGTTGGCCAGGTTATGAAAGAGACAAAAGGGCGTGCTAATCCCGCCTTGGTAAACAGAATTATCATAAGTAAAATGGAGTCATAACACTTGGAATTAGAAAAAGAGTTAGAGCTTTTGAAGAAAGAGATAGAGAGGCACAACTACCTATACTATGTCCTGCAAGAGCCTGAAATTTCCGATGAAGATTATGACATGCTTGTCAAAAAAGCGGAGAAGATAGAGAGAAAATTGGGCATAGATACAATAACTTTTGGCTCCTCTCTCTCCTCTTCCTTCAAAAAGGTGGCTCATACAGTTCCAATGTTAAGTCTGTCTAACAGTTACAATTTTGATGAATTAAGAAAATTTGATGAGAGAGTTAAGAAAGTTAGTAATTCTAGCTATGTAGCAGAAGCAAAACTTGATGGGTTCTCTATATCTTTAATCTATAGTGATGGAGTTTTGACCAAAGCTCTAACAAGAGGAGATGGAAATATAGGAGAAGACGTTACTTCTAATGTGTATGAGATAGAGAATGTGCCTAAGAAAATTAATAAGCAGGGGAACTTAGAGGTTAGAGGTGAGATTTTAATGTCCATCAAGTCATTCAATAAGTTGAATTCTATCTCTGAAAAAAAGTTTGCCAATCCTCGAAATGCAGCTGCTGGTACTATAAGACAGCTAGATAGTAACAAAGTAAAAGAGAGAAATTTAGAGTGTTTTGTATACCAAATGGTTGGTAAACATAATCAGATAGATTCACTTAATTTACTTAAAGAGTTAGGCTTTACTGTCTCAGAAGAGGTTAGAGAATGCAAGAGTATAGATGAAGTTATAGACTTTATAGAGCAATTGAAAGAGAAAAAATCTCAGCTTCCTTACCAGATAGATGGTGTTGTAGTTAAAGTTAATTCATATGTAGACCAAAATAGATTAGGACTTACTAACAAGAGTCCAAGATGGGCAATAGCCTTCAAGTACCCAGGTGTTCAAGTTGTTACTAAGGTAGAAGATGTTGTATTTCAAATAGGAAGAACAGGTATTGTAACCCCTGTTGCTCACCTTGAACCTGTGCTTCTTGATGGGTCTACAATATCAAGAGCTACTCTTCACAATGTTAATGAGATTAGAAGGAAAGATATTCGAAAAGGAGATTACGTATTCCTAGAAAAAGGCGGAGATGTAATTCCCAAGGTAGTTAAAGTTATAGAGAGCAGAAGATCTGAAGTTGAAGAAATTGTTGTTCCTGAAGAGTGTCCATCTTGCAAGAGTTTGTTAGAAGAAGATGGTGCTTTTCTGGTTTGTAAAAATGATCATTGTGAAGCTCAACTTAAAAAGAAGTTAGCTCTTTTTGTATCAAAAGAGGGTATGAACATAGAGGGCTTTGGCCCAGCTATATCCTCTAAATTTTTTGACTTAGGGATAATAAAATATCCTGAAGATATATACAATATAAGAGCAGAAGATATAAAAGGGATAGAGGGTTTTGGAGATAAGGCTATTTCAAACTTGCTGAATAGCATAGAGAGAAGCAAGAAAAATGATTATTCTAAGTTACTCTTTTCTTTAGGAATTAGACATTTGGGTAAATATTCTGCTAAGTCACTATCAAGAATTAGTATTGACTCTCTTTTGAATATGAGTAAGGAAGAGATTGCCAATATAGATGGAATAGGTGAAAAAACAGCAGAGTCAGTAGTGGCCTTTTTTAGTAATAAAGAGAATTCTGATAGAATTTCATGCCTTAGAGAACTAGGACTTAATTTTGATGTGAAAGAGAGGAAAGGATCTCTGAAGGGTCAAACATTCTTGATAACAGGAGCTCTTTCTAAGCCAAGAGACGAAATTAAGAGAGAGATAGAACTGAATGGAGGCTCAATGCTCTCAAATGTCTCCAAAAGACTTGATTATTTAATAGTTGGTGAGAAACCTGGTAGCAAGTATGGTAAAGCTCTTAAACTTGCTGAAAAGGGTATTGAATTGAAGATATTGAATGAAAAGGAGCTCTACTCTTTAATTAATTCAGGACATCTATAGCCTACTTTCTATATTTTACGTTGAAGGACTTTATTGATATAATATAATTTTACATAAAATGCTTAAAAGTAAAGAAGCTAATTCATAAGTATTAAGGAGATTTGACGTATGCTAGCTATTTTTTATCTCTGCCTTCTGTTTTCTTGTCATCAAAATAGATTCAAAATCAATAACAAGATAGAAGTTAAAGCCGTAGAGAGGGGATTGAATGACCCTCAAGGCAGGTTAGATTTATCTATTTTGGGTGACAAATCTCAGATAGAGGACCCTAATTACAGAAGCCTTACTATGATAGCTTTGGATATGAATAATCAAATTTCAATTAGTAGAGTAACATCATTAAAGTATGAAAGCGATTTTGTAAAAGAGCTATCCTTAAAAGATAAGTTCAATAGTAACTGTTTTCACTATGCTGCCAGATTGAATAGAAAAATATTTTTTGATTCTATTATTCCCCGTGACAGGCTTTCTTATTTGGAAAATAAAGTTGATTGTACTGACTTGGAAAAGCACGAAGAGAGTAATTTAAAGAAATATTTCAATGATGTTGATGAGGTTGTAGTTAAAGAACTTACTGCCATCAATGATGAAGGGTATTCACCGCTTTCACTTCTAATAGATGGTGGTAGTAGCTTTGTATCACAATTGTTAAGTTGGTACCCTGATTTAGGTAGAAAAAGACTTAATATTGATGGTGATAACATAATGCTTTATGTTGTGAAGAGAGGCAGAAGAGGTATATTTGATGAGATTATCTCCCTTTTTAGTGGGGTTAGTCATTTCGATAAATTACCAATTGATATGCTAAATTTCGTAAATGATAGAGGTGTAACTCCTTTAATTCAAGCATCTATGGATAAGAAAGAGGGAGCTCATTATTGTGAGGGGTTACTAACAAAGGGAGCCGAAGTTGATTATAAAGATAATTTTAATGCCATGTTGGTAGCTGCATTTAAGCAAAATAAGGAAGTTGTTGAAGTATTTCTATTTTTAGGTAATGGTTTAGAAAGAGAGAAAAAGATCCTCTCTTTACTGAAGAAAATTGGAGTTACCTCGCTATTCATTTTTGTTAAGGCCTTGGGACTATCAGGGGATTTGGTTGCCCTGTCAACAATAGGAGTAAAGCCAGGTTTTACACAGTTGGGATCCAGCTTTGCTAACAATATATTGAGATCACTTAAAGCTGGAGAGGAAGAAGAAAAAATGATAACAACTTCATTGAGATACATTACTGAAGTTGAAATGAAATGCCACTGGTTAGATAGAGTAGATTTTCCAAAAATGAAAGATCAATTTTATTCAGATATAATTACAGCTTTACAAAAGAGAGAATCCCTGCTTAGAAAGAGAATAGAAAAATTTGAAAGTGGCATTAAGAAAACAGATAAGTTGTCAGATACCAAGAATATAGTTGGTTCACTGAATGATGCTGCTGATATTGTTCAGCGTCAGTTAGCAAGTGAAATGCGTTCTTTAAACAAGAATTTAGAAATTAAAAATAGTAAAGAAGTTATAGGGAAAAGGTTTATTAATTTTGCTAAAAAGATGGAGCTTATAGAAAGCTCTCTGGACAAGTTACGTCATCAACTAAATATTTTAGACGAAAAACTTGACCTAAACAGTCGGATGAATGGTATTATAGGAGAGATGAACAAAGTATTAGAACCTTTGCTATCTACCAGAGAGTAGATCAATTAGGAGGAAAAATGATTTTTATTTATTTGTTAACTGTTGCGTGTAGCGGAACTAATATTAATATTAAGGAGAAGTCTTTAAAGAAAGATTTTATTGATAAAGCAATAACTAACGACTTTAGTTTCCTAGACAAGGTAGATTATTCAGATTTAGATAGGTTAATTGAGGAAGAGTATGAAGGTGACGATAGCGGTGATACTCTTATAGATGTGATCGCTACTTGGGATGATAATGAGGTAGTATCGAAATTTATTGAAAGCATAAATAGAGCTGTTAACAGAATAGATATAGATGGATTTTACGATAGAATAGATGAGAAAATCAGGAGGGCGGCCTCAAATAAGAAAAGGAAAATATTCATTGAGTGCTTAAAGAAAGCGTGCTTGCACAAATCCATTAACTTTATCAGGGCTAGCTTTGAAGTGGTGAAAAGTCTTTCTAATGAGGAGTTTGAATCACTTTTGCATAATTGCTTAAGAGTGGAAGAAGGCAAAGAGAAAGTACATTTTGTGTACCATATGATAGAAGGTGATATCTATGAGGCTCTTGAGTACCTTTTTGAGAAAAATAAAGAGAAGGCAAGTCTAATAAGTGATGAGATAGTGAAGCAAATTCTCTGCTTAGAATATGAAAAACCAGGAAGCTGTCAAGGACCTTTAGACCTTATATTAACTTGCAAGGGTAAAGAGTATTTGCAAGAACATTGGATCAATAATGATAGATTGGCCAAATTGATAGTAGAGAAAAGACTGGTTATCTTAGGAGGGAACTTAATTGATTTCCATACAAGCTCGGATGTGGATGTTAAAAAAGCAATTGAGCATCCTGAATTGAAAGATTATTTAACTAGGATAGGATATAAGTTAAACATACCTGAAGCTTAATGATCAGATAGAAAAATGGATGGAGATTATATCCATGTATTAAAAAATTTAGGTTCCTGTGTAATTTCTTTATTAGAGAAGAAACAAATTAGAATTTTAAAAATAGCCCTCTGAATCCAGAGGGCTTATATTATATAGTGTCTCTGTTTTCGGAATAGTATGTGTTATCCATAGCCCTGTTACTATTCTGCCATCTGCTCATTGTATACTTTTTAGAAAGCTTTATGTAGCTCTTCCCTATTGTTAATTAAATACTTTTTTAGTTTTGTCTTCTACAGCCCTTTTTGTCCTTCTCATTTCATATTTCTTTTATATTCAACTCTGCCAGTTATTGACAGATTCAAAATAAGAATCAACTAAGGTAGATATTTTATTGAATTACTTCTAGTTTCAGATTTTTGCCAACAAATCCTATACCCATCTTTATAATTTCACCATCTAGATCTTGCCCATATTTTTTATCTATTATCTGGTCTAATGCCTCTTTTACCACATTGTGTAGTTTACTAAACCTGTTTCCTGCTTTTAATTCAATAACTATATACTCTTTTTTATCTTTTCTTTTCATTAGTATGTCAGCTCTGCCTAGCCCAGTTTCAATATTAGATCTTATGCTATAAGAATGGAATTTAGCTAAAAGACCTAACAATAGCATGTGGTACATGGCCTCAGTCTCTTTTTTCTTAGGTACATCAAAATAGCTCATTATCTCCATAACACTGGATTGAAGGACTTCTTCTAAGACTTTCCAATCTTTTGTTAGAAATAGTCTCTCAATAGTACTAGAAATTTTCATTTCTTGTTCCATATTTTTTACAAGGGAAGATATGAAGTTACTGACTTCCTTGTTAGGAAGTTTATACCTTCTCACTTTATTGATCTCTTCATAAGTTAAATAACCAGATTGAAACAAGAGAGAATAAATATCTTTTTCATCTAATTCTCTTAAATTTACATTTTCTTCCAACTCTATCTCCACACTTTCACCATTAAGCATTCTTTCAAGTGCATATTTAACTTCTGGTCCACCTTTTTTGATAATTTCTCTGATTAAAGTGCTGCAAGTGGTATTCCTCCAAAAATAGTCCACCTTTCTGTCATGTATGTAGTTAAGTACAGACCAAGGGTTGTAAACTAGTGATCCTCCAAAATTGTAACCATTGTAATATTCTTTAGCTTTTTCATATTCTAGTCCAGAGTCAATTATTATTGGTTTAATTTCCTCTTCTGTAAAACCAAAATATTTACCATATCTCTCGTGGGTGGGTCCATAAACTGCAACATTGTTTAAGCCAGAGAAGAGACCCTCTTTATCAAACCTCATTATTCCAGTTATCAATGCCTGATGTATAGAAGTATTCCCCTTAAGGGCATTTTCATATATGCCTCTAAATATACTCATACAATTATCAAATTTAGGCTTGTTGTACATATGGGCCATTACAGCATCATACTCATCTATAAGCACTACTACCTTCTCTTTGTATTTTGCTTCTAGGTATCTGGTTAAATTAAGAATACTTTCTGATAACCCACTAAAATCTTCTTTTCCATCTATTATTTGTAAGTATTCTTTTTTTTCAACCGTTGATAATATGTCCCAGACAGAATTTTGATGCTTTTTATAAACTGTACCAATTCTACGTTTGATTCCGTTATAAATGTCATGCCAATTATTACCAAGAATTGCTTTAAAGTCCAATTCTACAACCGGATATTTATTCATATGTTCTAAACAATCTTTTTCTTTGCTTATATTTAGGCCTTTAAACAAGCTAGATGAGTCTTCATTTATATCAAAAAAGTATCTAAGCATAGAAAAGTTGAGGCTTTTACCGAATCTCCTAGGTCTGGTTATTAATGCTACTTTTGTATCTTTTATGACTTTTTTTATAAAAAGAGACTTATCAACAAAGAAGTTGTTATTTTCTATAATTTCTTTAAAATTGGAAGTGCCAAAAGCAAATTTACATTTCATAGCAAACATATTTTACTACCTAATCTTTATAACATCAAATTGTGCAAATGCTTACCTAATATTTAGAAATTCATTCAAAATGTCCTGATATTCTCTCTCTCCTTACAAAATTAGAATCTGTATACTTTATTGTTCTTCCACTTCAATAACCCCCTAAACCATTGGTGTAATTTTCCAATAGTTATCCTTTTAAAAAGAGTTTATAAAGCTCTTTACATCTGCTCTTTACTTATCTAATAACAGCAATTTGCATACCTCTTTATGCCCATTTTGTGCTGCCAATGCCAATGCTCTAGCCTTATTCTTCTCAACTGCATCAGATTCTGCTCCTCTTTCCAGCAATAATTCACAAACTTCTTTGTGGCCATTTTGGGCTGCTAACATCAAAGCCTCACATCCATCTCCATTTATTAAGTCAACTTCTGTTCCTATCTCCAACAACAATCTGTAAACTTGATCATGCCCACTTTCTACAGCAAAATTTAATGCCCTAGCCCTGCTCCTTCCTACTGCATCAACTTTTGCTCCCTTATTCAGTAGTAATTCACAAATTAATCTGTGTCCATTCTTTGCTGCGAACATTAATGCTCTCCATCCATCTTCACTTATTGTATCGGGTTCTGTTTCCCTATCCAGCAATAGTTCACATATTTCCTTATGTCCATTTTCTGCTGCAAACATCAGTGCCATAATTTTACTTCTCTCTACTGCGTTAACTTCCCCTCCCTTATCGAGCAACAACTCACATACCTCTTTATGCCCATTTTGTGCTGCTAAAACCAGTGCTGTCATCCCACCCTTCTTTGCAGCATAGGCTTCTGCTCCTCTTTCTATCAATAGCTTACACACTTCTTTATGTCCGTATTGTGCTGCAAGTATTAATGCTTTCCAACCGTCTTTATCTGATAAGTCAACCTCTGCTCCCTTATCCAATAATAACTCACATACCTTTATATATCCACCTTGTGCTGCAAGCATCAATGCTCTCCATCTATCTTCATTTATTGCATTGACTTCTGCTCCATTCTTTAACAGCAATTCACAAACTTTTTCGTGTCCATTCTTTGCTGCAAGCATCAATGCTCTCCATCCACCTTCATTTATTGCATTAACTTCTGCTCCATTCTTTAAAAGCAGTTCACAAACTTCTTTGTATCCGTTCTGTGCTGCTAACATCAGGGCACTGATTTTATTTCCTCTTATTGAATTTACTTTTGCTCCTCTGTTAAGCAAAAGTTCACATACATCCTTATGCCCGCCTTGTGCTGCTAATACTAATACTTCCCATTCATCTTCACCCGATGTGTTTAATTCTGCTCCTCTATCTAACAAGAGCTCACAAACTTCTTTGTGTCCATTAAAAGCTGCCCCTGCTAATGCTGTTCTCCCGTCATTGTTATCTGGTCTACTGTTTATATCTAAATTGCTTTTTAGTAGCCACTTGACCATGCTTCTATTCCCTAGTTTTGATGCTACAAACAGCAAATATTCTTTTATGTCTTTTTTATCATCTTTTAGTTTTTCTATTAATTCTTTTGCTAATTTGTCTCCGTATATGCACAATATTTCTGTTGTATTTATTTTTCTTTTATCAATAGATCCTCTTTTGTCTCTGTAGTTAGCTATTACCCACTCCTTACTTTGACTCCTTATCTCATGAGCTCTACCCTCTATTATTAATCTTTCCAATTCTGTTGCTTCTATTCTCTTTAAAAATTCCTTTTCTAAATCTTTGTTTGCTCTTTTCTTTAGTTTGTTTAGTAGCTTGTAGCTTAAATGCTTTTCTGGAATTAATTTGAAAATATCTACCCTCCCCTCGTTCAATATTTTGTCATATATATAGATAGGGTATCTGCAATCCTTCACGGACATCAGCAAGCTTGTTGCTTCTATGTTTCTTGCTTTTATTGCTTCTTCTATGGGCAGTAGACCTTCATCGTTTTTCTGTAAAGCTGTTTTTGCATCTATATTTTCAAATATAATTTTACTATCTTTAGAAGTAGGATTCTGTATAGCTTTACTTATATCCTCTCTTTTTCCTTTATTTCTTGTTGTAAAATTGTTAGATATGCAGCTTGACATTAAGATTAAGAATAGCACAGTCTCCCCCTATCTGTGAAAAAAACCAGCCTTCAATAGTAAATTGCTGAACAAAATAATACTTAAACCTAGTTTCCGAACATAAAATTGAATTCCTTAGGATTCTAACATACTATCGAGAAATTTAGAATAGGAGATGGCAAAAAGCCAAGATAGTACTAAAACGTGATGATAGGAATGAAATGTTGATTGGTAGCAATAAAAAATTTAGATAGTGCATAGGGGACATTTATTATGGAAAAGTGTGCATTTATTGTCAACATTAAAATAATAGATATTATTACCTACTTTCTTTCATTTTATTTGCTAAGACATCATTTATATTTTATAATGTAATATCTAAGATTGGATTGTGATAGATTAATTTAATTAAAATAAGAAAAGGATGGTAATAAAATGTTGGGTATTTTTTATTTGTTGTCCCTTATTTCCTGTTTGCCAGATAGCTTTAGTTCCAAGGACAAAGTTAAGATGGATGTTATAAAGAAAAGCTTGACCGAGGATCAGGGTAAGGTAGATTTAAGTATGTTAGGTAACAAATCTCAGATAGAAGATCCTAATTACAGAAGCCTTATTATGGTGGCCTTAGATACGGATAATGAGGTTGCAATTAATAAGGTACTTTCACTTATGCATGAAGATAACTTTGTTGGGGAACTATCCCTTAAAGATAAAGACAATAATAATTGCTTTCACTATGCTGTTAAGATAAATAACAGACAATTTCTTGATACTATTATTCCTAGGGATAGATTTTTAAGTTTGAAAGAACAAGATGTATCGAATCTTTCTCTAGATGAAAGAAACGAATTAAAAAAATTAAGAGATTATTTTGAAAAGATGGACCGAGTTATCGTAGATGAGCTTACTTATGTTAATGATGAGGGAAATTCCCCACTTTCACTCCTTATAGATGGTAATAGTGACTTTGCTGTAACCTTATTGGACTGGTATAACGATCTGGGAACAAAAAAGATAAACTCCTCTGGTGATAATATGCTTCTTTACAGTGTAAAACAAAATAGAAGAGTTGTATTTGACGGGGTTCTCTCTCTTCTTGCTAGCAAAGAACCTTATGATAGCTTGTCAGTTAAAATGCTCGAATTTTCTAATAATGACAATATTAACCCACTAATTCAATCAGCTTTGGATGTAAGAGAAGGAGCATATTATTGTGAACGGTTGTTAGTGCAGGGAGCAAATCAGGAAGTATATATGAATGATAATAAAGAGCTCAATGCTATGATGATAGCTGCATTAAAAAAGAATAAAGAAGTCATTGAAGTATTTCTGCTTTTAGGAAATAATTTGAAAAAAAGGAACATTATGCTTGATAAATTAACGAAAGCAGGGATCGTTACCTTTAAATCTATTGTTAAATTAGTAGGATTATCAGCTGACGCAGCTACTTTTGTATCGACTGGAATCAAACCTGGTTTTAGTGAGTTATTAACTACCGGTGCAGAGGGTATTTTGAAGAAATTTAAAGTTGATCAAAAACAAAAAGATATTATAGTAAAATTATTTAAATACATTAGAGGAATTGAAATGGAGTGTGCCTGGCTGGAGAGAGTCAAATTTGATAAAAAAGAGAAGGGATTTTTTGACAGTGTCTTTGGCCTGCTAAAAGAAAGAATCGAAAATTTAAAGAAAAATGGACAAAATCTCGAAAAAGCAATTACAAAACGCTTTAAAAAGGGAGCTGTTCCTGCAATTAAGGATGTATATGACAGAATTGATAAACAGCAGTCTAATTTATGTAGTATCATGGGTATCATTGACAAAGAAAGGCTAGGAATAAATTTAATTAATTTATCTAAGAAAATGGGGATAATAGAGGACTCTATAGAAAATATAAAGCGACAACTTAGCATTTTGGAAAGAGGTGCTGATTCAATTAATGACCAGGTGGTTAGAATTATAAGGAATATGAATCAACAACTAGATCCTTTGCAATCTAGTGTATAGTAAATAGGAGGAGCAATGATTTTATTTTATCTTTTAACTATTGGCTGTGAAAGTCCAGAACTTAGTACTAAGGAAAAATCTTTACAAAAAGACTTTATTGAAAAAGCAACAGAAGATGAATTTGATTTTCTAGATGATGTGGAAAGTGAAGATCTTGATAGGTTGATACAGGAAAAGGATGAAAACGATGAAGAGGACACCTTAGTGGATATTATTGCTACTTGGGACTATGAAGATACTGTATCCCATTTTGTGGAGACTTTGGATAAAGCTTCATCTAAGGAGGAAGACAAGAAAAGAGCAATTTTCATGGAGTGCCTAGAGAAAGCTTTTCTATACAAGTCTGTTAATCTTATTAAATCTATCCTTGATAAGGTAGATGAGATTTCTGATGACGAATTTAAGTTATTGCTAGACAACTGCTTAAGAGTAGAGAAAGGAAGACAGAAGATACACTTTGACTACCGTACAGTTGAAGCTGATATTTATGAAAGTCTTCAATTGTTGTTTAACAAGGATAAAAACAAAAAGAAAAAAGACCTTGTAAGCGATGAGATAGTAGAGAAGATACTTTATTTAGAATATTGGGATTCAGATACTAAAAAAGGATTTTTGGATATGATCATAGAATATAAGGGTGAGGAATATCTGAAAGAAAAGTGGATTGATAGTGATAAGTTAGCTGAGCTAATAGTAGAGAAAAGGTTAGTTATTCTTGCTAGAAATTTGCTTAATATCCAGAAGAGCTCTAAAATTAATGTTGATAAGGTACTTCAAAATGAAAAGCTTGCAAGATACCTAACTAGGATTGGCTTAAAAAAACAGATTAAGATTTCTGTAGTTTAAATTTGGAACTTGATTAGCAAAATAATACATATCAAAGGGAAACTTCAATTAGTTTCCCTTTTTCTTAAACATCCTTTTATAGAAATATATAATATGCATATGATACTATTACAAATTGCATAAATAATGGTATTATATTAGTAGTAATAAAAATTAACTTCCTTGTCGATAAGACTAATTTAGGAGAGAATATGATTCTGTTTTGTTTTTTAACTTTTGGATGTAGCAAATTTGACTTTAGTGCTAAAGAAAAAATTTTAAATGAGCACTTTGTTGAAAATGCATTAGAGGATGATTTTAGCTTTTTAGATAGTTTAGAGTATTCAGACTTAGATAGGTTAATAAAAGAAGAGTATGATGGGGATACCCTTTTAGATATAATAGCTATTTGGGACAAAAAAGATGTCATATCTAAGTTCGTACAAGCTATTATTGGAGCTTCTTCCGGTGATGAAGATAAAAAAAGAGAGATTTTTATTAAGTGCTTGAAGGTAGCTTTTCTGTATAAGTCCATTAACTTTATTAAAGCTAGTTTTGAGGCATTAGGAAGTATTTCTAATGAAGAGTTCAAGTTACTATTAAAAACTTGCTTTAAGGTAGAAAAAGGCAAGAAAAAGATATATTTTGATTACCATGCAGTTGAAGCTGATATTTATGAAAGTCTTGAATATCTATTCGAAGAGAATAGAGGCAGGTCTGAGTTTTTAGAGAATGATATGGTAGAAAAGATTTTTTGCCTGGAATACTGGGATTCAGAAAATATGAAAGGCCCTTTTGACTTGATTTTAAGTTATAAAGGTGAGGATTACCTGAAAAAAGAGTGGCTTGACAATGATAAGTTGGCTAAGCTAATAGTAGATAACAGATTAGTGATGTTAGCTAGAAACTTAATTGAAATTTACAAAAATGCCAAAATTGATGTTAGTCAGGTATTTGAGTATGCTCCTCTTACAGATTATTTAGGCCGAATTGGTATGAAGTGGAAAAAGCATGAGGTATCCTCTGTTTAGGTATTAGAAAATTTTGATTCATTTTTGTTCCTTCTTCTTTTCTGTGGGCTTTAGATAGTTATGATAAAATAAGTAAGAAAATTTAATTTTCATATTTTAAGCTAGACTAAAAGAAATATTCCTTGTCTCTAATCAGAATTAAAATTTTGATTTAGGTTCTTAGTTTTCGTATATAAGGAGAAAATATGATATTTTTAATATTGGTGTTAAGTTGTGCATTCAAGAGTGCTGAGATGAAAGATAAAGGCAAAAGAGAGAGTTTTAGCAGAGCTATACACCATTTTGACGATGAGAATAGCAAAATCTTGTTGAAGAGTGTAGATAAGTACACAGCGTTATCTAAAGGTAGTAGTAGCCTATTTCCCATAGAAGAGGCATTAGAAGTAGGTAATACAGAAGCTGTTAAATTATTAATCAATATAGAAGATTGCCAATATCCAGCCAGCGTATACGAGAAAATGGTGGATAATATAAGTATTGAAATTCTTAATTTGATACCAGAAGAATATTTAACTTATAAACTTTTACTTAAAGTGAAAGAAAAAGAAGACAAAAAATTAGAAGCACAGTTTTTAACAAGAATAGGAGCAACAGAGTTAGAAAGATTAATAATATATGGCAAACTTGAAAAGATAAAAGAGAAAGGTATTGAATGGATAATAGAGAATTACAAAGATGATAGAGGAATAATCTATGATAGAAGAATAAATACGACAGAAATACTCTTTATATACAGGGAAGAATTGGCTATAGAAATTTTGAAAGAGTTAGAAAAATATAAAAAAGATATAAAAGAATATATGTTACTTACAGCGTCAAAATTTGGCAAAATAGAAATAGTGAAATGGTTGTTAAAAGAGGGTATTGATGTAAATACAGAGTTGGATAAAAATGGGATAAGAACACTAATATTAGCAGCCCAAAATGATCATAAAGAGTTGTGCAAGTTGTTATTAGCAAAAGGGGCAGAAATAGATGCAGCAACAAAGGATGGCATTAGAGCACTGATGCCAGCAGCACAAAATGGACATGAAGAGATGTGTAAGCTGTTGCTAAATAATGGTGCAGGGGTAAATGCAGTAAATAAAGATGGATGGAGAGCATTAATGTTTGCAGCACATAGTGGTCATAAAGAGACTTGCAGTTTGCTTTTGGATGTAGGAACAGAAATAAATGCGGTGAATAAGAAGGGGTGGAGAGCTTTAATGCTAGCAGCCCAGAATGGACATAGGAGAGTGTGTGAGCTATTGATAGAAAGGGGGGCAGAAGTTAATGCAGTAGGTAATGAAGGATGGACAGCATTAATGTTGGCAGCAATGAATAGGAAAAAAGAAGTGTGTGATTTATTATTAGAAAGAAGGGCAGTAGTAGACGCAATTAATAAGATAGGATGGAGCGCACTGATGTTTGCTTCAGAAGATGGAAATGAGGAGTTGTGTATGCTATTGATAGAAAAAGGAGCGAAAGTTAATACATCGTCTATTGATGGGTTGACAGCATTGATGCTTGCAGCACAGAATGGACATAAGGAAGTATGTAAGTTATTAATAGATAGTAAAGCAAAAGTGGATGCAGTGAGCAAAAGTGGGTGGACAGCACTGATGATAGCAGTGACAAATGGTCATCAGGAGGTGTGTAGGTTACTAATAGATAAAGGATCAAATATTGATTTATCAAGAGTTTTAATGCTAGCATCAGAAAATGGTTGTATGGAAGTATGTAAGTTGCTTCTAGAAAAAGATATAAAATTAGATGTGTCAGATGAATTTGGTAGCAGAGCATTGATTTTAGTAGCGTCTTCTGGAAATATAGAAATATCTGAACTATTATTAAAGAAGGGGATAAATGTTACCAAGGTAGGAGGAGCATTAATAGCAGCAGCACAAAATGGACATAAGGAAGTATGTAAGCTTTTATTAGATGAAGGAGTAGAAGTTAATTCAGAAGATGAGCTTGGGCGAAGAGCATTGATATTAGCAGCACAAAATGGGTATAAGGAGATTTGTAAGCTATTACTAGAAAGAGGAGCAGAAGTGGATGCTGCAGACATTAGTGGGGAAACAAGCCTGATTTTAGCTATTTTGAATAATCATGTAGAAGTGTGTAAAGTTTTACTGTGTAAAGGTGCTAATGTTAATTTTCGTTCTAAAAGAGATATAAGCCATTACATAAGAGAAATTTATTATGAGTCTGATTCACCTTCATACAATGGTGGACCTACTGTGTTGATGGTGGCAGCAGTTCAGGGAAATAAAGAGATATGTGGGCTCCTTTTAGACAAAGGAGTGAATGTTAATACTGAAGATTATGAAGGTAATACAGCTTTGATATTAGCAGTAGAGAGTGGAAGGGAAGAAGTTTGTGAGCTTTTGTTAAATAGAGGAGGTGAAATTAATTCTACAAAAAAGAATGGAACCACTTTACTAATGATAGCTGCCAAAAATGGACATAAAGGTGTCTGTGAGCTTCTACTGAAAAGAAGCATAGAAGTGAATGTAGGGGACAAAGATGGGTGGACTTCACTTATGTGGGCAGCAGTTTGGGGGTATGAAGATATATGTAATCTGCTATTAAGTAAAGGTGCAGTTATAGACACTGCAAGTAACATTGGTAGCACTGCACTGATGCTAGCAGCATGTAGTGGACATAAGGAGTTGTGCAAGATTCTCATAGAAAAAGGTGCAAAAGTAGACACAAAAGATAATTTTGGTAGAAGAGCGTTAATGCGGGCAGCAGAGAGAGGGCATAAAGAAGTATGTGAATTATTAATAGAAAGAGGAGCTGCTATTGATGCAGAGAATATAAAAGGTGAGACAGCTTTGACTATTGCTATGAATGGTTCCCATCAAGAAGTATATAATCTTTTATTAGAACAAGTTAAGTACAGCGGAAATATGACAAGAAGATTTCATCCCTAACTAAACTAAATAAATAGTAAAGCTTATTGAAAATAAGACCAATCAGGACAAGGCACGAACTTACCCTACTTGAAATGTATTTTATTTACTTCTATTCCTCATCAAACCTTTTCTATAGAATAACGTTTCACCTAATTATGTTGACGGTATCTTATGAGTCAAATTTGCTAATTCATCTGACTCTGCAGGAGTTGAAGAGGGGTTGGAAGCAGATTCTAAAATGGGCATATTTGGTATTTCAATACCTTGATCTTGTTCAAATTTGTCATTGATACTAATAATATTAGACACACCCCCATTAGATGCCTCTTTTGGTATATTTTTTTCTTCCTCTTCCTCAGAGTTTTGATCATCCATTTTTGATATTGTATCCGAAAGAAGTTTAACAATATTTTCATGATTATTTGATTCTGCTGATATCAAAGCATCTTTGATATCAGCAACGGATAATTTATCTTCTTTTAAAATCATTTCACAGGTCATTTTTTGTCCATTCTCTGCTGCATGCATAAGTGCTGTATAGCCTTTGTGGTCTTTTTTGTCTAGCTTTGCACCCTTTTTTAGTAAAAGTTGACATATCTCCACTTGTCCTTTAGCTGATGAAACCATTAAAGGAGTCCATCCCGTACCCTCTAAAGCAACATTTACATTTGCCGCCCTATCTATTAAAAATTCGCATATATCTATGTGGCTTGAAGCTATTGCAGCTATCAAAGGAGAGAAGCTGTTGCTATAGTTTATATCTGCTCCTTTTTCTAGTAAAAATTCACAAACTTCTTTGTTTCCCATGCAGGCGGCAAAAGTTAACGCTGTAGCCCCATTGTTTTCTATAGCGTTAATATCTGCTCCATTTTTTAATAGTAGTTCACATACCTTTTTGTGTCCTTTTTGTGCTGCAAGCATTAATGCGCTTCTTTTTTGATTATTTTTAGCATTTACATTTATTCTTCTTGTTAATAATAGATTGCAAACTTCAACTTTATTCATTTCTGCTGCATATATAAGTGCTGTGTTACCTTTATTATCTTGGCAATCTACATCGTCTCCTTTTTCTAATAAAAGTTTACAAATTTCAACTTTATTCATTGCTGCTGCAAACATAAGTGCAGTATACCCTCTATTATTTTGAAAATTTATATCCGCCCCTCTTTCTAATAAAAGGTTACAAACTTGTACCTGTCCCATGGCCGCTGCAATCATTAATAATGTTATATCTTCATAAAGTAAAGAATAAATTTTTGATTCATCTTCTATAAGTATTCTGCATATTCCTGCATGTCCTGCAGCAACAGCAACTACAATAGGAGGTATTAAGCCATCTAAATCAATTTTTGCTCCAACGGTTACTAGAAAATTACATATGTCTGTATGGCCTTCTTTTGCGGCAAATGTTAATGCTGACCATCCATCATTATTAATTTCATCTACTTTTGCTCCTTTTATTAATAGTAGTTCACATATTTGCTTGTATCCACTTATTGTTGCGTACATAAGTGCTGTGCAGCCCTCACTATCTTTTGTATTAATATCTGCTCCTTTTCCTATTAACAGTTCGCATACCTGTTTATGTCCCTTTTTTGCTGCGTACATAAGTGCTGTAAGGCCCTTAATGTCTATTGTATCTACATCAGCTCCCTTGTTTAACAAGAGTTCGCATACCCTTACTTGTCCCGTAAATGCTGCAATAGTTAGTAAAGGCCATTCCTCATTTACTAAAACATTGATATTTGCACCTACTTGCAACAGTAAATCACATATTTGTCCATGCCTCCTGACAGTTGCAGCTACTAGAGGTGTGTAGTTGTTGTTGGCTATTACATCAAAATTTGCCCCTTTTTCTATTAGAAGTTCACATACTTCTTTATGGCCCTTATCTGCTGCTAAAGCTAAGGCTGTCCTTCCGCCCTTATCTGGTATATCAATATTTGCTCCTCTGTCTAGCATTAGCTTACATACTTCTTTATGGCCTTTTTCTGCTGCTAAAGCTAAGGCTGTCTTTTTATCCTTATCTGGTATATCAATATCCGCTTCTTTTTCTAGTAATAGCTTACATATGTCTGTATGGCCTTTTTCTGCTGCTAAAGCCAAGGCTGTTCTTCTATCCTTATTTGCTGCATCTACTTTTGCTCCTTTGTCTAGCAGTAGCTTACACACTTCTCTATGCCCCTCTTTTGCTGCTAAAGTCAAGGCTGTATTTCCATTCCCATCTTCTGTATGAACACTCGCCCCTTTCTCTATTAGAAGTTCGCATACTTCCTTGTAGCCGTATAGGGAAGCTAGCATCAAGGCATTGTATTCACCTTCTGGCTTGCTTTCAATATCCCAATAAGGATATTTTTCCAACAGATATTCCACTAATTTACCTCTGCCTAGCTTTGAAGCCGTGAGGAGTAAATGTTCATTGATGTCTTTCTTTTCTGCTATTGCATCTACAACTTCCTTATCTCCATATATACATACCATCTCTGTTGCATTGATTTTTCTTTGTGGGCTATTATCATTTTCATAATTATTAATTATCCATTCTTTTAGTCCTTTATCTCTGCCTTCAATCAAAAGTTTTTCTAATTCAGTTTCTTTTATTCTGTTCATGAATGCAATTTCTAATTCTCTATTCTGGCTTTCCTTTATTTCTACCAATAGCCTATAGTCTAAGGAGTGTAGAGGAATTAGATTAAATAGCGCTACATCATTACTTTCTATTATGCTTTTGTATACTCTACGCGGATATTCACAGCCTTTAATGCTCAATAATGCTACAATGGCTTTTGAGTAGCGCTTTCTAATAGCTACTTCTACTTTTAGTAATCCCTCATTGTTCTGTTTCAAAGCACTAGCTCTATTGAGTTTACCAAGAAACTCAATTTCTTCATCCCACTCCATGTCCATTTCTTTCAAAAATTGTACAAAATTCTTATAGCTAAAGGGTTCATAAATTTTCACTTTGTTTTCTGGGAGCTCTTTGAACCTTTCAGCAATTTCTATTAGGTTGACTGCTGTAGTTGACAAACTTTTTTCAAGCATTAAATTAGCTAATCTTCCATTTTCCAGCCAATTTTTGTTAAGCTCTTCTGCCTCTTTATAATTTACCACTAGATCTAAGGTTCCAAATCCTGTATCTAGATCTAAATAGTCTAGACATATGATTTTTTTTATTATTTTGTCAGTCAGAATTCTACTTATATAATTGTTTAAAGAAATTTTTGCAAGGAGTATATCAATAGATTTATATATATCTTCTTCCAACCTTTGGTATCCTTTGTGTAGCTTTATCTTCCTTTCATCTTCCGTGTTTAAACATAAATTTAAGAGGGAAGAGGCCTCTTCCTCAGAGATATCCTTTCCATCTACAAATTTAAAAGACTCTTTGATAAAATTTACTGATTTGTATAGGAATGCTTTCTCCATGCACTTCATTGCAATTTGTCTCATTTTTTTTAAATCTTGATCACAAGCCTTAGTTACTGCATTAAAAAATTTATGTACGCTTTTTGGGTCGTCCCATCTAGCAATTACATTTAATAGAGTTATAGTGTGAGGTCCATCCCAGTACTTGTCTTTATACTCTTCATTAACTAGTTTGTCTAAATCTTCTTCAGTTACTTCGTCCAAAAATTGATAATTGTTAACTATAGCCTTTTGTATGAAGTCTTTTTCTAGCCCCTTTTGTTTAAGCGAAAGGCTATAAAAAGAACAGCTGTTAATAAAAAATAAAAATAAAATCATTTCACCTCCTAACTCTCTATTCCCATAGGAAAGTGATCTTTAAATATTTTTTCCATTTTTTTCTCACATTTGCCTAGCTCATCGCTAGACTCGTCATACAGGATAGTACTCCATCTGTTTGATAGTGAATTAATTTCTTGCTCCACAAGATGTAAACAAGCTATTATTTTATCTATTTTATTATTATAGCTAATCTAATAAAAAGAGAGGTTCTCCCTTTATTTTTGTATACTTTTGTTACCCTTAATAGGTTTTTGATTTTATTATATGTTGAAACAATCTCTGCCACTATATTCCTTAAATACTTCGTTTGGGATCTTTTATCTTAGTGCATATTAGTTGTTGATATTGGTCTTTTATATTTCAATCTTTAGGTCTGATCAAAAATTTATTTGTCTTTATTTTATAATGAGTGTTAAATATAAGCCCAATAATTTTTATCAATTTTGATAACAAAGTACTAATTATTTTATATTTTTTCATACTATCTAGGGTTTGTAACTTTACTTGTGAAGTATAATAATTCAATACACTAAATTTGGCACACGTACCCCTTGCCATAGAGTAGAATTAGAGGTGTTTGTCAGTATTCCAACATTCTCTTTCTTCCATTCATTAAATGGGTATTTTCGACTACTAGGTTGGTGGTTATCAACATTTTTTGCCGATTGGTTGACTCCTAATTTTGCAAAATCTTTGTCTATACTTTCATCTTCACCTTCAATACCTTCAATTACATTCTTGCTTGTTGTATGCCCCTCTTTTTCTAAGAATAGCGCAATCAAATGTTCATTTCGAGTTTCAAGAGCAACATGAAGAGGCTTTTTTCCATCACATCTTGGATGATCTCGGTCTGCTCCTTTATTCAGCAAAAGTCTACAAATATTTATATGTTCTTTTTCAGTGGCTATCCATAAAGGGGTGGTATTACACTTTTCTTCAGCGGAGTTAATATTTACACCGTATTTCTTGTCTAGAAGAATGGTACAAACATCCAAATATCCACGTTCTGCAGCTATTCTTAGTGGAGTAATTCTAAATTTTACCCCATGGTTTGCATTCGCTCCACTATCTAACAGCAATTTACACACTTTTGGGTGGTTATGCCTTGCAGCCATGAACAGAGGTGTTTCGTCCTGTTTATTTGTGGCTTCAATGTTCGCACTATTGTCTAGCAGTAGATTGCAGACATCTGTATGTCCGTTCCGTGCAGCTATTAAAAGAGGAGTCATACTCATTTCACTACAGATAGAATCGACTTCTGCTCTATTTTTTAATAGAAGCTTGCAAACATCTGCATGTCCATTTTGTGCAGCTATCCACAAGGGGGTTATATTGTCAGTATATTCAGCAATTTTCGGATTTGCTCCTTCCTTTAGTAAAATTTCGCAAATTGCCACAAAACCATATTGTGCTGCTACCCACAGTGAAGTAAACCCATTTTTATTTTGATGGTTTATATTTGCTCCTCTTTCTATTAATAATTTACATGTTTCTTCTTTCTTTTCTTTAACTGCGATTAATAGAGGTGTCACACCCTCCCGATTTTCAACTTCAATATTTGCTCCTTTATCTAACAACAGTTCACAAACATCTGTTTGGCCCTCTTGTGCTGCTATCCATATTGGAGTAACTTTTAAGAAGGGCTCTCTTAATTCAATGTCTGCTTTTTGTGCCATTAGCTTCTCACTCAAAAGCAATTTGCAAATACCTGTTTGTCCACTCATGGCTGCTACCCAAAGTGAAGAGAGTTTATTTTTGCTTTTATGATTTATGTTTGCTCCTCTTTCTATTAATAGATTACATACATGAATATTGCCATTCATAGCTGCGGCGAATAGTGGTGTGACACCTTGGTTATTTTCATATTCAGTACCTGCGCCTTTTGTTAACAAGAAATTGCATACATTTATGTGCCCTTCTTCTGCAGCTATTAAAAGGGGAGTAGCTTTGATAGTGCCAGCTTTATAATTTATATCTGCACCTTTCTCTAACAGTATTTTGCATACTTCTTTATGGCCATTCATAGCTGCAATAAATAATGGTGTTGCCTCCTGTTTATTTGTTTTGTCAACTTTTGCTCCATTGTCTAATAAAATTTTACAAATACTTGCGTGTCCATTTTGTGCAGCCACCCCCAAAGGAGTAGTGTTAAGACTGTGCTCATAATCCTCTTTATTTGCTCCTTTACCTATTAAAAATTCACAAATATCATTGTAGCCATTTTGTGCAGCCATAAATAGTGGGGTAACCCCACCGTTGAGTTTATGATTTATATTTGCACCTTTCTTTAACAGTAGGTTGCATACTTCCTTATGTCCATTCATAGCTGCAATAAATAATGGTGTTGCACCTCTTCCCCTAATTCCATTGGATTCAATATTTGCTTTTCCTTTTATTAAAAGTTTGCATACATCTACATGTCCGTTTTGTGCAGCTATCCATAAAGGAGTAGTGTCAAGACTATGATCAGAAGCCTCTATATCTGCACCTCTTTTTATCAACATTTCACATGTTTGTACATCTCCATTCTGTGCAGCTATCCAAAGGGGAGGTATTCGGGGATCTCCTAGAGTTAAAGTTACTTTGGTAGATTCTGGTGTACTTTCTTCTCCCCATTCCATCTTCATCTTTTTCAAAAATGTTGTGAAACCACTTTCATTCAACACCTTATTGATAGGGGAATCTTTATTTCTATCAGCTATTTCTATAAGATTAGCTGCTGTTATTATTAAATTGTGGTCCATTATCAAATTTGTCAGCTTTTTATTTTCAATCCACTTAGCATCAAACTCTTTTGATTGTTTATATTTTACTATAAGATCTAAAGTTCCAAGCTCAGTGTCCACATCTATATAGTCTAGGAGAAGTATTTTTGTTACTATTTCATCAGTTAATATATCACTTGAGTAATCATTATTTGATATCATCGTTAGAGCAAAATCAAGAGATTCATATAAGTCTTCTTCTAATTGATGAAATTTTTTGCGAATTTTAAGCTTTCTTTCATCTTCTGTATTTAAGCACAAAACCAAGAAGCCAGAAGCCTGCTCCTTAGAAATATTTGTTGCTTCCACAAGCCTAAAGGAACCTTCTATGAAATTAATGGACTTGTACAAGAAAGCTTTTTCCAAGCACTTAATTGCAATTTCATTTTTCTTTTCAGAATCTTCCTTACATACCCTATCTATCGTATCAACAAATTTAGAAATGCTTTTTTTCTCATCCCACCTTGCAAGTACATTTAGTAATGATACAGTGTGAATCCCCTCTTCATATACGTCATTATAAGTTTCATTGACCAGACTGTCTAGATCCTCTTCCTTTACTTCATTTAGGAAGCTATAGTCATCTGCTATCGCTCTCTTTATGAAATCCCCTTCTAGACCTTTCTGTTTTATCCTAAGATTACTAAAAGAACACCCAATAATACAAGTGAAAAATAAAATCATCTTAACCTCCTAGCTTTCTAAATGTACTTTCCAACTAAAGTTACTTTCTAATTCCTCTAGTTTAGAGAGGGTCTCTTTAATTTTGCTTTCTATTTGTTTAAATAAATCATCTTCATCTTTGTTTCTATTTGCTTCGGCCAAATTATTTTCCGCTTCCTTGTAGCACTTCATTGCAACATCCAGTTGCTTGTTATAATTTTCTACATCCCTACCAATATCCCTTTCTGTTATTTCAATAGGATTAACTAAATTATTGTACTGCCTATCTCTTTTCTTGGTTAGCAGTTTCGTAAAGAAATTTTTTGAACATTCTAGTTTTTTCTTGGCTAGCGTTTTCGTACGGAGATTTTTGCAATTTCTTAAGATCTTGTCAAGATTTTCCTGTAATTTGTTATTTGCGCTCATCAAGTTATCGCCACACTCAGAGGAGAGTACCTTTTTAGCATCTTCAGTAAAACTTTTAAATTCTTTTTTGAATATCTTTAATTTATCTTTCAACAAATCTCCGAGGTTATCAAAGAATTTTTTGTCTTTCTCCCCATATTCTATTTCTCTTATTCCTAACCACCCTAAATTTACCTCTACTGACTCAATATTCTTCAGAGCCATTCTAATTTTGTCCTCTTCTTTTTTTTCTATTTCCCTCTTTGAGAAGTATCTTTTTAGGGTATCGTCACACATAGGGGATAATGTGGCTGTGAAAATTGGCGGAACTCCAAAAGGTGACACAGATATGTCTGCTGCAACTAAACCTAACTTAGCTAGACTTGCAGCTGCAGGTGGTAAAAAATCTTTGATGAAAGCTTTTAAATTACTTTCAACCTTAGGGAAGGTAAATCCAAGTGATAATAGCACCTCTATGACCTTAATATTACAACGCATTCCTGCTATTGTTAGAATTTTCATTTCTTCCCTCGCGTTGCTCCCATTGTTAAAATCTCTTCTTTACTTTTGGCTAAGCTCCCTACAATTAGTGAGAAAGTTTATCTATTAGATTTGTTATTTGCCTGTTTCAAAACAACAAAATCTCTCTGTTATCTTGCTATGCATGAATCTTATTCATTGAAGATATACCTAAATATTGTCATTAATTAAATTGTATGCTTACTAACACTTTGCTGAGTACACCGATGGGTTTCTTTTGTATTTGGCTATATCTCGATGATGTAGACTTTGAGATTTGGACTCATATGCATTTTTTTGTATTTTATGATTTTGAAAACTTTATTAAATTTAGAGATAAAAGAGATAATGTTGGTCTATGCAATTGATACAGATATCATAGTTCCCATTTTTAGTGGTAGTATGAAGGGAGGTGATTTTATTTTTATCTTTTATAATTTACATCAGCACCTTTTTTTTAATACTTAAAATATAGCTGAATAAATGGCTACGATGCGGTAGGATATAAAATATTTTATATCCACTTCTTTCACCTATGAAAAAAGTGTTGTTTCAACAAATCTTGAAGACGGTACCCTATCCTCTTTCTAAAACATAGGCACCTTTACTCCTATTTCGCTCTGCTAACACCTTTGTCTTTATTCTTGCCAACTAAATCTTCAGGTAGGTGATTTTTTTACCTCAGAAACAGAGCTATTCCTTGCCAAGGGGCTCGATTCAGTAGCACTACGACGATCGCTAATACTAATAGGTGAGGGACGAAGTAACGCTTTTTTGCTGTATCGGTTAATTACTGTTCCCTCTCCTTTCAATAATCTATACACTTCGTCATACCCACTTTCAACTGCGAGCATCAATGCCGTCTTTCTATCTTTATCTGCTAAATCTATCTTTGCTCCTCTTCTTATTAATAGATTACACACTCTGTGATGCCCCTTTTCAGCTGCAAGCATCAATGCTGTCTTTCCATTGTTGTCAACTAAATCTATCTTTACTTCCCTTCTCATCAATAGATAACACAATAAATCACACACTCTGTGATGCCCCTTTTCAGCTGCAAGCATCAATGCCGTCTTTCTATCTTTATCTGCTAAATCTATCTTTGCTCCTCTTCTTATTAATAGATTGCACACTCTGTGATGCCCCTTTTCAGCTGCAAGTATCAATGCTGTCTTTCCATTGTTATCAACTAAATCTATCTTTACTCCCCTTCTCATCAATAGATAACACAATAAATCACACACTCTGTGATGCCCCTTTTCAGCTGCAAGCATCAATGC
>DCBY01000004.1 GCA_002313635.1 Fusobacteriia bacterium UBA1095 | reverse complement strand
CAGGAAGGCCACAAAGAAGTGTGTGGGCTATTGATAGATAAGGGTGCAAATGTTAACTTAAGGAACAATTGGCAAAATATTCCATTACATAGTACAGCGCAGAGAGGTCATTTGGATATTTGCAAGCTTTTGATAGAAAAAGGAAGTGATACAAATGCTAAAGATAATGATGGAGATACTCCTTTGCACTGTGCTGCTATAGGAGGATTTACTGAAATTTGTGGAATACTGGTAGGAAAAGGAGCTAGCCTTGATACTGAAAATAATAATGGTGATACACCACTAGAAATAGGAGTAAAAAAAGGACATTTAAATGTATGTAGATTGCTTATAGAAAAAGGAACGAATGTTACAGTTATGGAAGGAGCCAAATTATTAAAATTAGCAATTGATAATGGCTATAGAGAAATATGTGAATTACTAATAGAAAAAGGAGCGGAAGTAAATGCTGAAGATGAGAATGGAGATACTCCTATGTTTTATGCTGTATCAAATGGTGACAAAGAAATATGCAAACTATTGATAGAAAGAGGAGTAGAAGTGAACAAAAAAGGTAGTAAAGGACGAGCAGTGTTACACATTGCAGCCCAAAATGGTAAAGAAGAGATTTGTGAAATGTTGATAGAAAAAGGAGCAGAATTAAATGCTGAAGATGAGGATGGAGATACCCCTCTGTTTTATGCTGTGGCAAATGGTAATAAAGAAATATGCAGACTATTGATAGAAAGAGGATCAGAAGTAAACGAAAAAGGTAGTAAAGGACGAACAGTGTTACACATTGCAGCCCAAAATGGTAAAGAAGAGATTTGTGAAATGTTGATAGAAAAAAGAGCAGATGTAACCGCTGAAGATGAGGATGGAGATACTCCTCTGTTTTATGCTCCAAAAAATAGTGAGGTTTATAAGATATTGCTAGAAAAAGAACAGAATAAATAACTAAAATAAGGGGGAGTATCTCAAAATGTATACTATTGCTAAATAAAGAAGTATTAGTGGTTCATAAAAAAGTAGTGGAACTGATATCAAATATGCTGAGACAAGGGATGTTTACTTGAAGTTCAATATATTTTAGTAATAAGATCTAAACTAACAAGTTCACTTCAAACTAAGTAGATTAAGTGATAATCATGAAGAAATAAGAAAGACTTGTCGTAATAAATTCGTGGAGGGCACGTTGCTAATTCTGAAGGTTCTGTAAAGTATTAAAGGATATGGATAAAATTGGTTAGTGATATTTACATTATATTAGTAAGAAGTTTATATTAAACTTGCCATTTTAAGTTTTGACAGAATCTATAGCGAAGTATTATAACACAAATATTAGAAAATATCTAGTAAACAAGAAAAACAATGGAAAAAAATTGATAATTCAACAATTTTAAGACTAAGTGTTAACTTTTTCTTTGGTTTATGATAGAACTATAGCATTGCAAAAAAAAATTATAAATAGGGGGAGAAATGTATTTTACAATTTCACTCATTATACTGAGCTCATGTCTTAACAATTACACTTTTGATAAGAAAGAAAAAATGGAGGCTGATGTTGGTGCTGCTACCTCTAAGTTTAATGATAATCCTGAAGTTGAAGAGACACCGGATTTAATTATGGAGTTTAAGTTTAGGCCTTTGATTTTATCTCTCGAGTTAGCAAATATGAAAATTGATGATAAGTTGGTTAGTGATTTATTGGGTAGGGTAAAAGATCATAATAAAAAAAGGAAAATAAGGGATGTAATGCAATATATACATCATAAAAATTCTTCAGCACTTTTTAGTTTGCTTTGGGATGAGGAAAAGTTAGATTATAAAAGCAGGCTGATTAAACTTGATGAAGAAGTACCTCTAAATAGTCGTATTAGAGTAACTTATGTTGACTTTATACTCTGCAAGGGATGCTACGATAAGGGTGTTTTAGAGATAATAACTAGAAGTTTAACAAAAAAAGGACGATTATATTCTATGCAACTAGCATGTGTGCTAGGAATAGAGTCTTTTGTTGAATTGATAAGCAAAAAGGATAAAGAGTGTTTATGGCGTGCTAGTGAAGATAGCGGTATGCTGATGAACAGTTTATCATATGCTTCAATGTTAAATCATCGGCATTTAGTGAGTTACCTTATAAATCTTGGAACAAAAAGTCACGAAGGATTCTTGTTATCAGCTATATTAGACAATGATGAAGTAGAGAGTTTATTTATAAAAAAAATCTATAGTAAGAATGATAAAGAGAAGATTGAATTGAAAAAAAAGGTGAAAAATTTGGGTGGAGGGAACAACATATTTCATATACTTCCTTTTATCAAGTATTTCAAATATTTTGTGGAAGTGATGGCTAGGGAAGATAGTTTCATAAAAGGAAACTTTATGCAAAGCAAAGGGGAGTCCCGATTGTTAGTCAATCTTATGAAAAAGTTAGAATGGATGACATTTACAGAAGAGGATGTAATTGAACTACTGAAGAGTAAAAATGATAGAGGCAAGTTACCGTTAGAGCAAGTAGTATTATCGGGAGATGAGAAGTTGTATAGTGCCTTATTGGATACGATAAAAAGAGGATTTAATCTGGAGAATAGGAGCGATTTGGAAGTAGTAAAACCAGATTTTAGATTTTTGAATAAAGTTCTTATATCTAGTGTGGAAAATGGGCTATCAGTAGCTGTCCATGAATGCCTAGGCTTACTTAGAGGGGAGCAAGGTGATAAAGTTACCGAAATAGTCAAGGCTGCATTGGATAAAGCAATAGAGTTAAATAAGAATGAAGTGGTGCTGATTTTGGCCAGGTACCTCGCTGAAGAAGGTAAGTCAAAGATTTTGAAGAAATTATTGAGAAATAGTAAAAAAAGTGACAATGTTTACCTGATATCACTGTTGAATGAATTAAAAAATCCTGAACGTAAAAATTTGTCAAGTCAGGCGATCTATTTAGACAATTTTGATTACGAAATATCCAAATTAGAAGATACAGAGGGTGATTATGACAGAAATATCCTGCATTATGCTGTAATTTTTGGGAATGAAGCCTTAGTTGATTCTATATTAAAAAAAGTTGGTAATTTAGGAGTGGAAAAATACTGTGAAGTTTTAGGGGAAAAAGATTTAGAAGGTAAAACAGTATTTCATTTGTGTTTTGAGTACAGCTGTCTCAGCATATTAAGAAAGCTATTAGATCATAGTATGAAGAAAGTAGGCGGAAAGAGTAGCTTGATTGAAGCGATTGATAAAAAAGGAAATACCCCCCTTCACTATCTTAAAAATGTTAGGTTTTTAGAAGAGACTAAAAGAATTTTAGGAAAAAAGAAGTTTACAAAGGTGTGCAATTGTCGAAATGGAATGGGAAGGAATGTATTGATGAAGTATGTTGGAGATTTAGCCTCAATTAACAATGACTCAAAGGAAGTGGTGAATTTATTGCTTGGAGGCTATAACTACAGACTAAGAGATGAAAGAGGAAAGTCATTGGAGATGCTTATGATAGAAAAAGATGATGACTTCTTCTTTGACCACTTGTATGAAATATTAAACGTAAAAGGGGGGGATAAAGCTCAAAAAGATGACATAGGGAATAATCTTTTACATTACGCAGCAGAATATAGCAGGAAAGGCAGTTGCTTAAAGCTTTTTGATTACCATAGGTTGGACGAAGAAAAGAATGAAGATGGATTGAATGCGAGTGATTTGGGGATAAATAAAGGTAATACTAAGGTTTTGAAGTTAATATTAGAAAAAGATAGAGAAATGGGGGGGGAGAAGAGCTTTGAGGAAAAGGCAAAGGAAATGATGTCAAAGTCCCGTAATAATAAGCAGCAATCAGTGGTAGCAATGTTAAAAGATATGGGCGTAACAGATAAACAAATGGGTATGAAGAGGAGTTCTAGTACAGGGATCTGTTTTGAAAATGAAAATACAGAAATGACAACTGAAGGCCAAGGTTTGAGTTCAAAAATGCTAATTGACAAAATTAATGAATATGAAAATAGGTTTCTATTAGATTCAGACTTTAAATTAAACATTAAATTTGAGAAAGCAACAAAAAATAACATTAAAGAGGTTATAAGTCATGTTGCGAATAATTACTTAGGAAAAAAGGGGCTAAAAAATGGCAAGGGTAGAGAAATAATATTTGCCCTACTGGTAAGATCCTTGTTGAAAGAGAAGAATAGTATTTTAGAATCCTTGATAGAAAAGAAAGTAGTAAAGCAGAGAATATTGAATTATGTAAGTGAAGAGTTAGGAGTAACTTTGTTGGGCATTGCTTGTTACCTTGGCAAAATTGAAATAGTCAATTTGTTAATAAAAAAAGGAGCAGAAGTTGATGTGGTAATGGAAGATGGAAATAGAGCACTTATGCTAGCGTCGCAGTGTGGGCATAATGAGATATGTAAGCTACTTATTAAAAATAAAGCAGATGTTGATGCATCAGATGAAGGTGGATTTAGAGCTTTGATGTATGCAGCAGGCAATGGACATAAGAAAGTATGCCAGCTTTTGCTAGAAAAAGGGGTAGATATTGATGCAGAAAGTATTACAGGATGGAGGTCTTTGATGTATGCAGCAGGCAATGGACATAAGGAAATATGCCAGCTTTTACTGGAAAGAGGAGCAGAAGTTGATGCAAGTGAGAATGATGGATGGAAAACCTTGATGTATGCAGCATGCAATGGCTATAAAGAAGTGTGTGAATTGTTAATAGAAAGGGGAGCAGATGTTAATGCAGAGAGAGCAAATGGATGGAGAGCTCTTATGTATGCAGCAAGCAATGGTTATAAAGAGATATGTGAGTTACTGATAGAGAAAGGAGCAGAGATAGAAGCGGGAAAAAATAATGGATGTACAGCATTGATGTTAGGGGCATCAAATAGACACAAGAAAGTGTGTGAGCTCTTACTAGAAAGAGGAGCAAATGTTAATTCAGAGAAGAACAACGGATCTACGGCACTAATAATAGCAGCAATCAATGGTTATAAAGAGTTATGTGAATTATTTTTAAGCAATGGAGCAGAAGTAGATAAAAAAATGAAGAATGGATGGAGTGCGTTAATGTTGGCAGCCCAAAATGGACACAAGATTGTATGCCAGTTACTGATAGAGAGAGGGGCAAAAGTAAATGTATCAAATAATAACGGTATTAGTTCTTTGATGTACGCAGCAGGCAATGGGCATAAGGAAGTGTGTGAGCTATTATTGAAAAGAGGAGCTAAAGTTGATGAAGTAGATGAAGAAGAGTTTACAGCATTGATGTTAGCAGCAGAGGGTGGGCATAGAGAAGTATGTGAATTACTATTGAAAAAAGGTGCCAAGTTAGGGGCTTTGAATAAAGATAGGGAGAGTCCATTAATGATAGCAGCAAAGTACGGATACAGAGAAGTATGCCATTTGTTTATAAAAGAAGGAGCAGAGTTAGAATCTTTGAATAAAGACGGGGAGAGTCCATTAATGATAGCAGCAAAGTGCGGATACAGAGAAGTGTGTGAGCTACTTCTAGAGGAAGGAGCGAAGTTAGGAAATAGAGATCGGAGGAAAAGTCTGCTAGTGTTAGCAGCAAAGCATGGACATAAGGAAGTGTGTGAGCTAATGCTGGAAAAAGGGTTAGAAGTTGATGAAGCAGACGAAGGTGGGTTTAGAGCGCTAATGTTTGCATCAGAGGGTGGTTATAAAAGATTATGTGAATTTTTAATAGAGAAAGGAGCAGAAATAGAAGCAGCAAGCAAAGAGGGAGTAAGAGCATTGATGCTGGCAGCAGGTGAAGGCTACAAAGAAGTGTGTGAGCTATTGATAGAGAAGGGAGCAGAAATAGAAGCATCAAATAAAGATGGAGAAAATTCATTAATGATAGCAGCAAAGCACGGACATAAAGAAGTGTGTGAGTTTTTAATAGAAATGGGAGCGAAAGTAGAATCACTAAATAAAAATAGAGAAAATTCATTAATGATAGCAGCAAAGCACGGACATAAAGAAGTGTGTGAGTTTTTAATAGAAATGGGAGCAGAATTAGAATTACTAAATAAAGATGGAGAGAATTCATTAATGTTGGCAAAGAAGAATGAACATAAAGAAGTATGCGAATTGTTAATAGAAATGGGAGCAGAAGTGGACAATAGAGAAGGTAGTTGGGGCAGTGGGGTTGCATTAATAAGTGGTGGTTATGAAGGAAATTGTGGGCTACTATGATCCTATTTGAAGATTTTTTGAAGCTGAGGATTATATAATCATGAATCAGGACTTGTTTGACAAAACAAAGTCTAATAGAAGTTGGTTTATATTTTTAAGAAATTACGATAAATAATATTCAAAAAGTAAAGGGGATAGAGATGCGTTTTATTTTTTTATTCATTTTTTTAGTTTCATGCTTGGCTAAGGATAGATTCAAAGAGAAAGAAAAAATGGAAGTGATGGGAGCAGTAGCTGCTATATCTGCTATATCTGCTGTTTGTAAGCAGCCTGAGGTAAAAAAATTTATAGATGATAAGTCGAAACTATTAAAGTTGTCATATGAATGGGCCGCTACAAAACTAGATGAGAGATTTTTCAGACACGTAGAAGATGCAATAGAGGATACTAAAGAAAGGAAAGAATTGAGAAACTTGATAAAAGCGATAAAAGAGTCTAACAAAGAATCCATATTAAACTCCCTTAATAAAAAAGATAAAGAGAAATCGCTTATTAACCTAAACAAGACAATACCTATCAATGAAGAAGAGACAACCTGTGCTAACCTGATATTGTTGGGAGGCTGCTACAATGATCTCATTTTGGATAAAATAATTGAAAGTTTACCTATTAAAAATTCAAAAGGAATGCACCCTATACACTTAGGTTGCATTTTCGGATTGAAGGATTTAGTTGAAAAATTAATAGAAAAAGATAAGGATTGTCTAAAATATGTGAGTGACAAACTTAAAGGTATCAAAATGAATGGTCTAGCTTATGCGGCAATGTTTGATTGCTATAATCTAATACTGCACCTTTTTGAGAATAATATACTCGAAGATAAAGCCGAAATTAATGAAGGGTATATAATTTCAATAATGCTATCAAATAACAATATTAGAGATCTGTTTAAAAAAATTTTTTATGGAACAGGTGAAGAAAAAGAAAAAGAAAAAGAAAAAGAAAATTTACGTAAAAAAATTAGGGATTTGGGAATGAAAAATAATGTATTTCATATTTTACCCCAGATTAAAAACTTAAAGTCATATTCAAATTTAGGTGTTGAACAAAACCCTACTCTTAGTGAAATTGGTAATATACCGATAATAGAAGAAAAATACAATGGGTATCTTGTTAGTAACCTTATAGGAGAACTGGAATGGTTGGGATTTGGGAAAGAAGAAATTTTGAAATTGTTAGCAGAAAAGAATAGTGATGGCAGAACTGTGGGAGAAATTGCATTGCTATGTGGTGAAGAGGAACTTATTTTTATTTTATATAAGGTGGTTATTAAAGAGGCTTGTCAATTAGCCAAAGAAGAAGATACTCCAGAAATATTAGAAATAGCTAAACCTATGCTGGGTATTTTGGATAATTTTTTATCTTTGAGTATAGAGAGAAGATATATTGAGGGTGTGGGCTGGATTTTAGAAATATTTTCAATGGTGCCTAACTTAGTCGATGGGGATACCTCTATAATTTCTGTAGTCACACAAGCTATCAGTAAGGCTGTAGAAGAAGGGGCGAATGAAATATTATTTCTTTTGTATAGGTTCATGGAGCAAAAAGGTGAGAATATCAATCCAGAATTGTTAGAGAAAATAGAGGGAGACGACTTCTTAAATCATTTGCAGCGGGGATCCAGAAATATGACAGAAAAGGATTTTGCATTTAGAGCACTGAAAGATATTAGTTATAAAGGTAGAATAAATGATCTAAAAATGGAGGGAGGATATTGTAAAAGAAGTATCTTGCTTCATGCTGTACATTTTGGCAATATGCCTTTGGTTAAATCTATAATTACTCAAATTGAGAACTCAGACTCTTTTGAGGAAATATTATTTCAAGAAGATGTAATAGGTAAAACTGTGTTTCACATATCTTGTGAGAATAATTGTATCAGTATACTGAATTATTTATTGGCTCGTTGCAGGGAGAAGGGTATAAGTAATGAGTCAGCATTGTCAGCAAGGCTTTTAGATAAAAAAGGTAACTCCCCACTTCATTACGTTAAGAGCATTGACCTATTAACTGAGGTAAAGAAATTATTAGGAGATAATGAATTTATAAAGACCTGCAGACATAAAAATAAATATGGTAAAAATGTTTTAATGAAATATGTATCAGATATAGATCCAAGGGGGGCAAAAAAATTGAAACTAGTGAAATTACTGCTAAAAGATTATGATTATAGCTCTGTAGACAAAGAAGGAAAGTCATTAGAAATGCTAATGATAGAGAGTAATGATCAATTTTTCTCTCCTTGTTTAAAAACAATGTTTGAAAAAAGAGAATTTGACATGAGTAGACAAGATAATTCAGGAAATAAATTGTTGCATTATGTGGCAAAGCACAGTAAAAAAGGTACCTGCCTGGATCTTATTCGCAATAAGCAAACCTACTTTGATTTACTAAAAAAAGAAAATAAAGAGGGTTGTACTCCAGAACAATTAGCAGTAGATGAAGATAACTCTCTAGTATTGTTAGCTATGTTAGAGAAAAAAGGAGGTGTGGAACAGATAAAAGGAAAAAGAAGAATGGAGAGGGATTTTAAAGAAAAGTTAAGTAGTTTGATAGACAGGGCTAAAAGCAAGAATAAAAAATCAGTGATATCAGCATTGATAAATATAGGTCGGGTAAATTCAGTTAAAGAACTTTTTGAAAATAGTAATCTGGATTACTGGGGGGTAATGGAAGCAGGGGTTGATTGTAATCAAGTGCCGACTATAAAAAAATTACTGGAAATTAAAGGTAAACTTCCATCAGACATAGATGGTAAGTTAAAAAGTATATTGTTTAGGGCATTGGAAAAAGGCAGTATGGAAATAGCTAGTTTAATTGTTAGGAATTATAAAGAAAAAGTGGTGACAAGAGAATCAAACAAGATAGTGGTATTTGATTTGTTAGTAAAGGCTATAGAAAAAAATGAAGATGATTTTGTTAGGGATCTATTAGGGGTTGAGGCAATAAAAAATGAATTAATTAGCTATAAAAGGGATGATAAAAAAATTGGATTACTGGGAGACGCATGTTATTTTGGAAGAAATGACCTAGTCGAACTATTAATACAAAGTGGTGCGGACGTAAATTCAAATAGAATCCAAAATGAACCAGTGCTACATTTAGTAGCACATCAGGGGTATAGAAGGTTATGTAAAATTTTAATTGACAATGGAGCAGATGTAAATGCTAAAAATTCAAAAGGATTAACTGCGTTAATGATATCAGCAGAAAAAGGTGATAAGGAAGTATGTAAAATTTTAATTAAAAATAAGGCAGGAATAAATATTGAAGGTAACAGAAGGTTGACGGCATTAATGCTAGCGGCAGAAAAAGGTCATAATGAAGTATGTAAGTTTTTAATTGATAATGGGGCGAAAATAAATTCTGAAGATTCAAAAGGGTTAACAGCATTGATGCTGGCAGCTCAGGAGGGGCACAAGGAAGTGTGTGAAATTTTAATTGAGAATAAAGCAAATATAAATGCTAAAAATTTAGAAAGGTCAACAGCATTGATGCTGGCAGCGGAAGAAGGTCATAATGAAGTATGTAAACTTTTAATTGACGATGGGGCAGATATAAATGCTAAAAATTCAAAAGGATTAACTGCATTGATGCTAGCAGTAAAAAAGAGGAATAAGGATGTGTGTAGTAGTATTTTGCTTAGTGAAAAATTAACAGTAAATGCTAAGGGTAGCCAAGAAGCAACAGCTCTGCATTTTTCATCAGAGAGCGGCAGTAAAGATATATGTGAGATGTTAATAAAAAAAGGCGCTATTATAGATCTACAAAATAAAGAGAATATGACCCCTTTACATCTTGCATCTAAGAATGGTAAAGAGGATGTGTGTAAGCTATTGATAGATAGGGAAGCTAAGACCGACATCAAAGATAAAAATGGTAATACTCCTAAGGATTACCTTCGTGAGAATGGGCTTTTTCATTTAATAAAAGGTGAAGAGGCAAATCAGCAAGATAAGACAGCCAGCAAGATTTTTTGTATATCGACTTACATTTGTCTGTTTTTAGCAATGATATGGATATTTTTGTGATTACTTAATTTATTTTTTAGAAATAAACGGAATGTTTAATCCATTCTAGCTAAAGTTTTTTGTTTAAGTAATTTAGGCATATTTATTCTCTTTGATAATCTTATTAAAAATATCAATGAGGGTGTTTACTTACAAGGAGATAACAATGAAGAGATATAATTGTAATATATTTAGGATTATAATGAAGATATTTAGAGGGAAATTGCATTAAAAAAGGATATATAGACTCAGAGTAAATAGAAAATTTATTTAGAAAGTTCCTACTAGGACAACACATATAGTATTGAATTTAATGTATAGTAAATAAGTGATTCAATTATTTTAAAGGTAAAATTTAACTTTTTTTCTGATTTGTGATAGAAACATAGCAAAATTAAAAATTAGGAGTGATAATTGTGCTTCACAATTTCATTCGTTTTGCTTCATGTCTGATCAAGATCTTAGAAAGGAAGAGAAACTGAATGCTCTTGCCAGTACTGCGATATTTACATTTGGCGAAAATGCTGAGGTAGTAAAGACTGTAGATTTGGTTTGATGTATGCAGGTTAATCATAGAAAAAGGCTCAGGTGTTACAGGTGTGTATGGGGTCAAACTATTAAAATTACCAATTGATTTTCACATTAAATATTTGTCAATATCTATTAAATAGAATAATAATTGATCACAACATGAAAAAAGGAATAATTATAACACAAATAACAGGAAAAGTAGAAATAAATGTGTGGAAATTATTTAAAAAATAGATAAGTTATTAAATTAAGCGCAAAAAGTTAACTTTTTTTCTGATTTGTGGTAAAACTATAGCAGAAAAAATAAAACTGGGAGGGATAAATGTATATAATAATTTCATTCATTCTATTGAGTTCATGTCTAGGTGATTATAATTACAAAAAGAAAGAGAAGATGGATAAGGTCATAGACCCTCTCATTTCTAAAATTTTCGATGGTACTGAAGTTGGCAAGACTATAGACTCAGTTACAAGACCTGTCCTAAAGCCGATAAGGCTGCTGTTTGACCTGTTTAATGAGGAATTGGATGAGAGATTACTTGATATTTTAGAGAATAAGATAGCAAATAAGAGAAAAAGTAAAAAAATAAAAGATCTACTAAAATATATAAAGAGTAAGAATATAGCAGCAATGAAAAGATTACTAAAAAATGAAGAAGAGGAACCTGTAAAGGAGCTTATTAACCTGAACGAAGAGTTAACTCTATCCAGTGGTTCAAGGGTGAGTTATGCTAATTTGATATTGTGCAAAGGGTGTCATGATAATGAAATTTTAAAGATGGTAATTAAAAATTTGCCAGCCAAGAATGAAGGCCTGCATACTGTACATTTGGCGTGTATATTAGGGTCTGAGCAATTTATTAATTTGCTATCAGAACAAAATATAGATTGTTTTAAGTATGTAAATGAAGAAGAGAGCATAAGAATGAATAGCCTAGCTTACGCGGCAGTATTTGATAGAGTAAATGTTGTAAATCAGCTCCTAGATTATGGTGTAAGAAGTCATGAAGGATATATTTTATCGATAATATTAGGAAATGGAAAAGTAAAAGAATCTTTTATGAGAAAGGTTTACGGAAGCAAAGTTAGTAATAGCAGTGAAGAAAACAAAGAATTAAAAGAAATAGTACAAAATTTGGGAGATCGTAACAATGTATTCCACATTTTGCCTTTGGCTGAGCAGATCAAGCAAATTGAAGGTGTAGAAACTAAGCAAAGAGATTTATTTATTGGGGATTTGATAGAGAAGCTAGAGGGAATAGGGCTTACTCCAGGGGAAATAGCAGAATTGTTGAAAAGAGAAAATAGTCAAGGGAATATGGCGATAGAGTGCATAATATTGTCGTGGAATGAGAAGTTGTATAAAGCTCTATCTAGTGCTATAAAGTCAAAGTATGGAAAGAGTATTTTTGAATTTATGGAGTTTGATTCAAATGTTTTGGTTAGGGCTTTCTCTTCAGGGATAGAAGCAAATTCCTTCAGGATTATTGAAAATATTTTGAATATATTTCAAGCACACAAAAGTGATGTAACTCCACTAGTCATGGCTGGGTTGGATAAGGCATTAAATCTGTCTAAAAGTGAAGTAGTGTTCTTTTTATGTAAATATCACACTAAAATAAGGGGAGAGTTACTGTCACTCTTGGAGGAATTAAGTAAAGAGAAGAGCAGTAGTTTCATAACCAATTTATGGGAATGCTTGAAAAGTTCAATGACTTCAGATTTGTCATACAAAGCAGCTGACCTGCGAGATATAGGTGATATGTCATTGAAAAATACAGAGGGGGATTACAGCAGGAATATATTGCACTATGCAGTAATGTTTGGAAATGAATCATTAGTAAGTTCAATAATAAAAAGGATTGAAAGTTTAGGCAAAAGAGATCGTTTGAAATTATTGAATAGAAAAGATGGAGAAGGAAAGACAGCGTTTCATTTATGTTTTGAAAGTAATTGCTCAAATATATTGAGAAGACTATGGGATTGTGAAGCAAAAGTAGAAGACAAAGGTGATTCAATTAAACAAGTTGATGAAAAAGGAAATACTCCTCTGCACTATGCAAGGAGTATTGGAATATTAAGAGAGTCTGAAAAGTTGTTAGGAAATCAATTTTGGGAGGTATGTAGTTGTAAGAATGAAGTAGGAAGAAATGTGTTAATGCAATATATTTCTGATTTGACTGAACTGGAGGATAACTCAAAGGAAGTTGTGAGTTTTCTGCTTGAAAATTATGACTATACATCTAGAGATAAAGAAGGAAAGTCACTAGAAATGTTAATGATAGAGAAAGGTGAAAACTTCTTTCATGACTATCTGAAGGATATATTCAAGAAGAAAGGATTTGATAAAAAGCAGAAAGATATAATTGGCAACAATCTTTTGCACTATGTAGCAAAGTACAGTAAAGAAGGTAAAAGCATAGGTCTTTTTGATAATAAGTCTTACTGTGATTTGGGAGGAGAAAAGAACAAAGATGGTCTAAAGGCAAGATATATAGCAGTAGAAGAGGATAACTCTAAAGTTTTACAATTAATGTTAGAAAGGTACAGAGAAATAAAAGGGGAAAAGAAATTTGAAGAAAAAGCGAATAAAATGATGATAGAGGCGGTGAATAACAAGAAGAATGCGGTGATAGCAATGTTACTAGATATGGGGATAGAAGAAACAAGAAAAGGGATGAGACGAAGTGTTAGTACAGAGAGTTTGTTTGAAGATAAAAAAGTGGAGATAGATTATATAGGAATAATAGAAGAGGGACTAAAGTTGGGTTCAAGAATAGTAATGGAAAAAGTATTTGAGTATGAAGACAAGTTTCCATCAGATATGGATGAAAGTATAAAGAAGATGATAGAAAAGAAAATAGAAGAAAACAGTACAGAGGCAGCAAGTTATATTATTGATAGATATGCAAAAAGAAGTAAATTGGAGGATGAAAAGGATAAGCAAATAATGTTTACTGTTTTGGTAAGAGCAATAAAAGCAAACAAGAATAACTTTTTTAAATCTTTAATAGAAAATGAAATTATAGAAGACAAAATGATAGGCTACAAAGAAGATAGTAATAAAGTTACACTGCTACATATGGCTTGCCTTTTTGGCAGGGATATAATAGCTAAGTTACTAATAGAGAAAGGGGCAAAAATAGAAGCAGCAAGTGTAGGTGAAATAAGAGCATTGATGCTATCAGCAATTAATGGCCACAAAGAAGTTTGTGATCTATTGGTAGAGAAAGGGGCAGAAATAGAAGCAGAAATGGAAAGTGGATTTAGAGCATTGATGTTTGCGGCAGGAAATGGGCATAGGGAAGTGTGTGAGATACTGATAGAGAAAGGAGCAGAAATAGAAGCGGCAATGAAATATGGAGTAAGAGCCTTGATGATGGCAGCAGAGGAGGGTCACAAGGAAGTATGTGAGCTATTGATAGGGAAAGGAGCAGAAGTAAATGCAGCAAATGTAGTTGGAGAAAGAGCATTGATGCTAGCAGCGCAGGCAGGTCATGTAGAAGTGTGTAGGCTACTGATAGAGAAGGGAGCAGAAATAGA
>DCBY01000023.1:2424-3300 GCA_002313635.1 Fusobacteriia bacterium UBA1095 | reverse complement strand
TCTTGCTTCCATTTCTTTTGTATCTGCCACATAGCTTTCCAAAAAGTTTAATAACTCTTCATTACCCACTGTTCTTGCTATATCTACTGCATTACTACCTGCATGTCTTCCTTTTCTCAACACCTCTTTTATCTCTGCACCATTATCTATCGCACACTTAACTATATCCTTTACTTCTTCTTCTTTGGATCTTGTCACATAACTGTGTAGCACAGGTTCACCTTCAGAGTTTTCTACTGATAACAGTGATCTTGACGTTAAATCTCTCTCAATTGCTCTATCAAATATCAGCTTCATAACTTTACTTGATTTTACTAAATGTAACGGTGTATCTCCTTTCTTATTCTTAACTATATACTCTATTCCAGCTCCTATTAGAATTTTTAGCTGGTCCATACTATCACTCTCTACTGCTAAATGTAGTGGAGTATTTCCCTCCCTATCTTTACAGTTTGCACACCCATGCTCTATTAGCTCTTTTGATAGCTTAGTCTCTCCCATCAACAATGACATATGTACACATTCATCTAGGTGTTCTATATCATATTCTCTTTCTGACATTGCACATAGTAGAGAATATATTGTTCCCATTCTCTTCCCTCTCTCTTCACTATTTCTTGTCCTTAACCTTATTAGGTAATCTAGTGCTCTATCTCCATTTTTATCTCTTAGATCCAAACTGAAGCCCAATCTACCAAATAAATTCACTATATGTGGACTAAAATTCAATACCGCTGAGTGCATTAGGCTCTTACCCAACTCATCTGTGTGTATTCTTAGCTTTTCTAGTTCCTCCTCTATAAAGTAAGTAGGCTCCATTGTGTCTTTCTTTAAATCATAACCTAGTAGAAAGTTAACTACTTCATCTCTTCCTGC
>DCBY01000023.1:0-2079 GCA_002313635.1 Fusobacteriia bacterium UBA1095 | reverse complement strand
TCATCTGTTTCCATAAGTTGTTCTTTCATGAAGCTTATAACTACTCTCAGTGGCCCTAATCTACCACTCTTACATAGATCATGCAGATCTATGTACCTCTTGATTCTACCCCTAAAAAGCTTGCTTTCTTCCTTTCCTCTTCTTATCTTATCTTTATCTACTCTCTCTATCATTTGTTCCATACATTTTTCTGCTGACAAATCACTTGCCATTACAAACAACTCTTCAACATCTCTTACTTTGCCCTTGTTAAATACATATTCCAATATATCTGACATATCTTTCGATATTATAATATCCAATATTCTATTTCCAGTTTCACCTTGATATACAGATTTTTCTGAATTTATTTCATCTATTAATTTTTCTTTTTCTTTATCTGAATATTTTAATATGAAATCTATTACAGCTATCCTTGTCTCTTTGGATACATTTTTCTTCATCATCAAATCAAATATATTTTCGCCCCTGTAACCAAAATTCAATTCTTCCTTCTTAAGTATTCCCAGTGAACATATATGCTCTATAAAATATGGATTAGAGTTTAGAATAGCTACATGTATAGGCCTCATACCTGCCTTATCTTCCTTTATTAATAGCTTTTTATTAAAGCTTTTTAGTTCAACTGCTCTATTTAAAAATTCACTTGTAGCTATGTCCTCTACACATTTTGCTAGACAGTGGAATACGTTCCCTTCTCTTTCGTTAACAGAAGATAAATCTATCATCTTTTTATATAAAGTTGAATACTTATAACTATTAGGTCCATAAATCCTTTTTTGTGCATTATCTATATCTCTATCTTCAAGAAGCTCTAATAACATTTGTGAGCTAACATAATTTGTCAAATCCTCATTTTTGTCCAGAACATTTCTTTTACTAAAGAGTGTTTTGTAAAACGGGGATGCCCCTTTTGAAAGAAGTATTTTAGTGTTATCTATGAGCCTATGCTTCAACGCTAGTCTTAAAGGAGTAATCTTATCTCTGTTGTCACTGCTGTCAATAAAGCAAGTAAAATTCTCATTTTCTACCAAACATTTCAAAACAGAACTATCAAAGTTCATAGCGGCAAAATGAATAGAACTATAGCCCTTTCTGTTCATATTAGAAATTTGATTGCTAGAAAGGAAATCTAAATCTAGATGCTGGGCAACTTTGTAGTAGTCTAGGTTAAATTTATCAAAATAACCGCATAGCAACGATGCTTCTAGAACATTTTTTCGATATAGGTTGATCTGGTCTTTAAGCAACTTAACTGAAGATCTATTAAATATTGCACCGTTGTCAATAAGCAGCTGGAACACTTGTTTATCTCCAATATCTACTGTACTCATAAGTGCTGTATTTCCATCTTCATTTACTGCATTAACATCTGCTCCTTTCTCTATTAGCAAATGGCACGCTTCTTTGTGTCCATTTTGTGCTGCATACATAAGTGCTGTCCATCCATCTTCCCTTACTGCATTAACATCTGCTCCTTTCTCTATTAGCAATTCGCACACTTCTTTATGCCCATATTGTGCTGCAACCATAAGTGCTGTCCATCTAACTTCATTTACTGCATTAACATCTGCTCCTTTCTCTATTAGCAAATGGCACGCTTCTTTGTGTCCATTAAACGCTGCTTCCCTAAGTGACACTGAATTTACCTCTACGCCTTTCTCTATAAGAAGTTCACATACTTCTTTATGTCCATTCATTGCTGCAACCTTAAGGGCTGTTCTCCCATCTTCCTCTGCTGCATTAACATCTGCTCCTTTCTCTATTAGCAAATGGCACACTTCTTTATGTCCATTAAATGCTGCACTCATAAGGGCTGTCCATCCATCTTCCTTTACTGCATTAACATCTGCTCCTTTCTCTATTAGCAAATGGCACACTTCTTTATGTCCATTAAATGCTGCAATCATAAGTGCTGTCCATCCATCTTGCTTTTTTGCATTAACATCTGCTCCTTTCTCTATTAGCAAATGGCACGCTTCTTTGTGTCTATTAAACACTGCAGCCATAAGGGCTGTACTTCCATTTACCCTTTTAGAATTAACATCTGCTCCTTTCTCTATTAGCAATTCACACACT
>DCBY01000024.1:11144-49200 GCA_002313635.1 Fusobacteriia bacterium UBA1095 | reverse complement strand
TGTTGGAAATGACGATTTGACAGATGAAGATAAGGGTAAGATATTGGCTGATGGCTCTTTAGCACTTAATGCAGATGGTACAATAGCTACTGATGATAATGACGATGCAATTGTGTTGTCTACAAACAGAGGTGCTGCTGTTAATGGTGATGATGATGTTAAGTCCAAATTTTTGACTTATTACCTTAACACTGTTAAAGGTATTTTAGCAAGAACAGGAACTTTCACTGATGAGGATATAACAGATGATAGTCAGCTTGAAGCTACAAAAGCACTTTATGAAGCAGTTGTTGATTACAGAGCAATAGCAAATGCTACTGCTAAAACAGAGTTAAAGACAGCATATGATGCTGCTGTAACAGCTGTTAGTCCAGCAAGTTAATAATTAAATGTTTAGTTATTGATTTTGACAAAGAAGGAGGGAGTTATCTCTTCCTTCTTTTTTTTGTATTTGCTAAAATTAGTGTACTTATTAAAAACTATGGAGAGAAAATGATTTTTTCTGCTTTGCTGTTGTTGTCTTCTTGCATGGGTAGCAATTTTGTAAATGTTATCAACAAGGGAATAGAAACTGAAGTGTCAATAAATGGAACAGATATGTTCAGTTCCGAGCCCTATATTGTTAATTTAGGAACCTTTGGTTCAGGTTCGTCTTCTTGTCATAGTTGGCTGTTAGTGGGAAGTAGAATAAATATGATATGTATGGATTATGAAGGTAACGAATTTAGAAATAATATTTTATTCTCTTATGGATCGGATGATTACATGACTAATGCCATGGGAAGACTTAATTCTAGTCTGAGCTATGGAGTATTTAATGTTAATGAAGATGAAGTTAATGGTCTTGAAAGCACCCTAAATGTGATCCTATTTGATGATATGGGCAAAATAGTTAGTGCCTTTAAGCCTTACAAAGCTAAAACAGGAGCTAGAAGTTACCTCTCCGTCGAGTATAGTAGCGTTTGGAGAAAATTTTTTATATCTAGGAATACTAGAATAGATGTCTATAGTTTTGGTCCTAATCTTTTTTCTTTATTCAGGGAAGAACCTTTACAACCTAATGATCCCCCTGAGGGTTTTTATGCAACTATGAGCTTCATAGAATTGTTACCCTATGATGAACGTCTTTTACTGGGTTACGATTTACGTGGCGGTGGGTTTGATAGAGAAGCTATAGTAGATGTGTATAAAATTCAAGAAGGACAACCTGGTACTTTCATGAGAGTTTCTGTGAACGTTGTTTCTAATCAACATTTTCCTAAAGGCATTCAGGGGTTAGTCAGCTTTATTGAAAATAGTGAGCAGTATGTTCTGGCCTATTATTTTGATATAGTAAACAAAGACGCAGAAAATGAGAGCTGGGAGACAGCTGCTAGGCTTTATAAGATGTTGGATGGTGATTTGTTTAGCCTTGATAATGTGAGAATTTCTAAGACTAATAAGGAATTCATAAAAAATGATATGGCTATGGAATATATAGAAGAATTAGGCATGTTTGTATTTCAGTATCCTCAAGAAGATGATTTTATGATAAGACTTGGCTATGTTGACCAAAATGAACAATTAATATTGTTGATACCTATCAATGTTGGTAGGAGGGGTTCAGGACAAATGGCAAAGAAAGGGGATATAATTTACTTATCTGATCCGGATAAAAGTAATAAGGGTAAAATAAGATTTGTGTATACAAGGGGTGATGATATAGGATATAGACTTGCGTTTTCAGATATAATTGTAACAAGAACAGGAGATAAGGTGGAGATAACAGTTATACCTGATACAACAACTACCAGTTCTACTACCTCAACCACAACTTCTAGTTCCACTTTACCTAGAACAACAACTACAACCACTACTACGTCGTCAACTACATCTACTACTTCAACTAGCGAAAGTACAACAACACAGAAGATTACAACTTCTTCAGATAAGTTAACAGATTCAACTACTCAATTAGGAACTTCTACAGTATCGCCTGTAGTTATATCTACAACAACAACTACTTTCACGATAGAAGGAAGTTCTACAACAGGTAGTTCTGAACAGTTGTCTACAACAACTGCACCGTCAACGGTGACTTCACAATCATCTAGCACATCCTCATCTAGTTACATTGGAGCAGGTGTAGGAGGAGCAGCAGGAGTTGGTCTACTAGGTTTAGTAGCATATAAAGCTAGAAGATGGATATTTGGATCGAAAAGTGTATCACTAAACCAAGAAAACAACAATGAAGGTGTAATTTATGACACTGTTTGTGATGAAGGCATAGAAAGATTTCAAGACAATGCTAACAGTAATTACGATGAAGTAGAATCAATAGGAGCTGTAGACAATTATTCACAAATTAATCCTACTTTTCTATATGACAGCAATGAAAATCATACTGATGAACAGAATTTTATTTTTAGTAAGGAAAGTAACTCTTGATATATATGCAGTTAAGAAACAGCTAAATACATTTAAATTAGGCGCACAGTTAAGGATAATTTTTATTACTCCCTTTTTATTTGTATAATTTTTTACAAAATTTTCTAATAACTTTTCAGAAAATAATATGGTTTAAGTTGAAGTCATGAAGAGATGTTATTGTAACTAATCTTTAGCTTAGTAAAACAATTTACAAAGAACATTATATTCCTTGTGTAATATTTTGGTATAACATTGCCACAATTGACAATACTGGCTTTGGATGATATTTTCTTATTAATATGCTTGCTCTAGTTTTTGTATTTATTTTTCTGTCACAGAAAGCATTCTCTATTGAGGATTATTCCTTCAAAAATAGAATGCAGAGGATAGAAAAGTTGTCGATAGTTAGAGATAACCAAAGGAATCTCTCTCTTGATGGGGCCATCTCTTTGTTATCTCAAGGGTCCTGTTATGAAGAAGGACCAAATCTTTCCCTACCTATAGGGGATAGTTACTGGCTGTTTTTTGGTGTAGAAAATGAGAGTGATGTAGAAGACATCTGCTTGAAGGATAGTTTTTCGGAGCTTCCAGGTACTACCAGAGGACTTTATATTTTAGATGATTCTGGGAATATATATCCCTCCTTTGATTTTAAATTCAGGCTTCCTAAAGGTGAGAGGAGAATTGTAGCATTAAATATAGTTCCTAACTCCTACTCTTTCAATGGTGTTTTAAGGATATCTCCAAAGCACTCTTATCTATCTCTTCCTGGGATGGTAAATTTAATATTTTCTCCTGTAGCACTTTTTATGATATTCCTAATATCGGTTATTTTGGGTATGATGCTCATATTTGGTGTTCCAGCTAATATGTTTTACATATTGCTTTACTTGTCTTGTGAAATAGGTAAAGCATTTTCTCATTACTTTGTGGAGATAGGTGTTGTTAGTCATAATTTTCATGTTATTATTTTGAATTTATTTTCAGTAGTGAAATACTCAATGCTTGTTCAATTGACATACTCTCTTTACAGTAATAAATATACAGAGAGATTGAAACTTCTTTTAAGAAGTTCTCAATATGCACTTTGGGGACTGTTTATTCTGCTATTTTTGGGTGAGACTTACTACACAATATTGCATAAGATGTCGTATATGGTAAGCAGTATAATAGTTGTATTATTTACCTCAGTAAGTTTTCTCAGTTTTTATAGGGTTGGAAGAAGAAAGAGTCTATTCTTAGGAATGAGTTTTGCAGTACTCTCTCTATTGATGCTTAAAAAGTCTTTGGAGATGATAGGGTTTGGTGAAGCTATGCCAATATCCCTTGAATTCAACAGATTAGTGTTCTTAATACCGAATTTAGTCTTAACAGGGGTTGTTATATTAAAGATGGTTAGAGATAGAAAATTTGACATAGCTATGAGCAGAAATTCGGATATAGCATTTAGAGCTATCAAAAATTCCTATAATTTAAAGGATACACTGTCTAAGTTTATACTCTATTCTAATGATGATATGAGATTTGATTCAGTTCATATCTTCTTAGAGGGTGATTCTGGACTTAATTATTACACATCTGTACCTGAGTCTTCATCTTCTGGAGCTTCGTGTATTGAAGATATTCTATCTGTGCTCCCTAAAGAGAAAAGCTTTGTATGTGACAATACGAAGATAGATAGTAATTTTAAAAGCAAGAGACTTTCTAATTACTACTCTTCGATAATGTCTCTGCCACTTATTCTTGAGACCAAATATATGGGAGTATTAGTATTTGTAAGTTCTAAAATGTCAGCCTTCCCTAAGAAAGCTTTGATTTTTGGTAAAGAACTTGCGTACAAAGCATCAGTCATATTAAATAATTACAAACAGCTAGAACTCATTAATCTCTACAATAAGAGAGCTCAATTTGAGGAGACTATACGTATGTTCCAAAGGGATACTGCACATGACATAAAAGCTCCCCTAAGAGGGATAAAAGCGGCTATCTCTTTAATAATGAAAAAGTACAGTGAAGACAAAGAGTTAATGCTCTACTTGGAAGAGATGGATATGGCGGTTGAATCTGCTATGGAGCAGGTTAGAGAAAGTATAAGCATGATAGCAGAAATAGATGAAGATTTTGATATAGAGTATCTCTCAGAGGAGCTAAGAGATCTTAAGAAATTGGCTGATATGGAGAATATAAATATAGTTGAAGAGATAAATATATTTGAAACTATTAGAGGGCCAAAAAAATCACTAAGGAACATGCTAAGAAGTGTTGTTAAAAATGCTGTTGAAGCATTAGAGAACATATCAAAGAGCAATAAAGAGATAAAGATAAAGTACTACAGAGACTCTGATGGTAAGCTTGTTGTTCAAGTTAGAGATAATGGTATAGGATTAGCTCCTGAGATAAAAGAGAAAGTTATATCTAATGAGACATTCTCTTACGGTAAAAGAGAGGGTTCTGGTCACGGCATGTTGATAGCTAGATACATAGCGGAAAAGCTAGGTGGTAGTGTGGATATAGACTCAATAGAAGGAGAGTATACCATAGTTACAATTAAACTAGACATCTAGTTTAAAATATCTTTTCGCCTCTTTTTCTGTTGATCCTTCGTCTCTTTTCTGTAGATAAGATTCGTCAGTAGCTTTGAGTGATTTGATCTTCTTTTTAATAATTTTTAAAAGATTTTTAGTATCTTCTTCTTCACTATCTGCATACTTATTTATAACCTTAGAAGCGTCATCTATAAATTTCAGAAGGTTCTCTCTTCCTGATTTTATTATCTCTTCGGATGAAGTATCTTTAATTTCCAGCAATTCTGAATAATTCTGCGAAGATTCTATCTGATCTTTAGACCTTTTAGTAATGTCTGAGTAACAAGACACGATTAGTGCAAAAATTAATGCCATTTGCCCCCCATTCTTTAATTTATTACAAGTGAATTACCATCCACAAAGCTTACAACATCATTCTCCATATTTTTGACGTTTAGATGGTTTATGTAAAGATCCTGTTTCGTCTTTTTATGGCTCATATCTATCCCAGAGTCTACTATGGCCTTATTTATGTTGTTTACAAACTGATTTAGAGTCATGCTCAATACTATGTCTCCTTGAGATGTGTTAACAAGTATTGTATGTTTTTCTCTACTCTCAGTCTTAGCATAGTTTATCTCTGATAGTGAGAACAGCTCCTTACCCACCTTGTATATATGAAGTTTCAGTTTAAGGTCTTTTATCTTACTTTTAGTGCTACTGAATATCTCTTCAATATACTCTTTCAATTTTTCTAGAATTTTATTTTCACTCAAATTTTTATCTGAGTAAAAATCCACACTATTAGATTTCATCATAACTATAGGTAAAAATTGACTATCGGCAAATTCGCTTGTGAGTATTACTTTGGTGCTTCTGTTTTTAGACTTCGTGTGTTCTGCGAGTTTTATTCCATTTACCGCATCAGGGTACCCCTTGAAAATGCAATCTAAAATAACAATGTGGTATTCCTTGTCAGACTCCTTGTAATCCATAGGTGAGATGAAAGTATCTATGCTAAGAGAGATATTTTCAGAACTAATTTGAGACAAAAGGAGGCCTAGAACTTCGTTGAAGCTTTTGTTGTCATCCACGATAGCTATATTTATTGTCATTAAAACTCCTCAAACAAATTTTACCTTTTTTAATTCCAAATATCAATCTTATCTTATTTTTATCTTATGATTAAAATTTTTGCATTTAAATGTTACAATCTACCCACTATGATTTTAATAGCTAACTGGAAATCAACTATTCCTAAGAATGTAAATGAGTATTTACGAAAAGTAGATAGGAGAATTATAATAGCTCCTCCTATGACTCATATACCTTTTATAAAAAATAATACAGCAGCTGCTCAATCTTGCTCACTTAGCAAAAGTATAACAGGTGAAGTACATTTTGAAGTTCTTAAGGATATGGGATTAAATTTCTGCATAATTGGACACTATGAGAGAAGAAAATATTTCAATGAAACTAGAGAAGAGAGTTATGAAAAAGCAGCTGCTCTGGTTAAGTTGGATATTATTCCTATTCTATGCTGTGATGAAAAAAGTATAGAAGAAGATATACAATTTGCTAAGGGTAAAAATATAACTCTAGCTTATGAGCCTGTTGAAAGTATAGGAACAGGTTCTGCTTTGAGCCCTGAAAAGGTAGAACATATTGTAGAAAATGTAAAATCTAAATGCCGTAACAAGGTTATATACGGCGGAAGTGTGAGCTCAAAAAATGCTCGTCATCTAATTAGAGCGGGTGTTGACGGACTAATTGTTGGACGACTGAGTTTAGATTTTAAAGAGATAAACAGGATAGCAGAGTTAGTTCCCATATTTGATTAACAAATTTTAATTAATGTTTTTGTAGCCTTATGCCCCATTTTAGAACGGTTTTAGTGGTTAAGGTATAGATACAAAAGTATATTATTATGGTCAAGAAACAAGATTTTCTCATATTTTTTTAACAATCATCTCAAATAAAATGTTAATATATTTAAAATGAAGATTAATTTTATGAAAGGTTATTAGATATGATTTCCCTTGTATTGACTATACTTTTATATATAACGTCCCTACTCCTAATTGTTGTTATTCTTCTTCAGCCTCATAAGAGTGATGGAGTAACTTCAACGGAGTCCACCATATTTGGGCTATCTGTTGATAACGGTCCTCTACCTAGAGTAACGGCTATTTTGGCAGCCATGTTAGCTCTTATAATAGCGGGGATGCATTATTTTGCATGAAGTTAAGAGGAACACAGGATTTTTATGGGTCAAAAAGTAGGCTTTTTGACCGGGTAGAGTCTGTTTCAAAGAGGATTTTAGAAGATTCTTCTTTTGAAAGAATTAGATTTCCACTTATTGAACGTGCGGATCTTTTCAAAAGGACTATCTCTTCCTCAGATATTGTTAACAAAGAACTATACCAATTTACAGACAGAGGTGGGAGAGAGATAGCTCTTGTTCCTGAAGGAACTGCACCTGTTGCCAGAGCTGTTTCTGGAGCTTCTCTCTACCCTTCGAAGCATTACTATATTTCACCTTTTTTTAGATATGACAGGCCCCAAAAAGGTAGATATAGACAGCTTCACCAAGTTGGTGCTGAAATAGTAGGCTATAAAGATGAGTTCGCAGATGTTGAGTCAGTTTTGATCTTATCCTCTATATTTAAAAAATTAGGCATTGATGCTAAGTTGGAAGTTAACTTTTTAGGTATGGAGGGTAGAGAGAGATACAAGAAATATCTCTCAGAGACCCTAAGTTGCAGTGATCTTTGTGATGATTGCAAAAGAAGAGTTTCTCAAAACATACTGAGAGTTTTAGATTGCAAAGTTTGTAAGCGTAACTATGAAGATATTGAAAAATTTCTAGATACCAAAGAGAGAGAGAGCTATGAAAAAATTTTATCTCTACTCCAGGAAAATGGGATTGAGTATGAAAAGAAAAATATAGTCAGAGGGTTAGACTATTACACAGGCTTTGTTTTTGAATTTGTTAATGAACTAACTATAGCTGCTGGCGGTAGATATGATCTGCTCTACTCGGACATATCAAACAAAGATGTTAAGGCAGTAGGTTTTGGGGCTGGAATTGAGAGAATGATAGATCTTCTTGAAGACTTAGACAAAAGTAGAGAAGAGATAGCTGTTATATATGTGAGTGAGGATGAGAAAAGAGAAGCATTTAGAGTTGCCAATTTACTCAGAAGTAAAGGAATATCTACGTATTTCTCTCTTGATTCATGTAAAATAGGAAAGCAGCTCTCTAGAACTAGAGCTAAGTACTCTGTTATACTGGGTAAAGAAGAGATAGAGAACAAAATCTTTACTTTGAAAGATATGGACTCAGGTGGGCAAGAGAAGGTATCATTAAATATATTACTAAGGAGATACAATGTATAGAGATTATCTTTTAGGTGAATTAAATTTAGATAATGTAGGGCAAGAGGTGACCCTTTCGGGTTGGGTGGATAGTATAAGAGACCACGGAGGCCTTATCTTTGTCGATTTAAGAGATTATTCAGGGAAGACGCAGATAGTTATACATCCTGAAAAGGAGAGTTTAGCAAGAAAGTTGAAGCCTGAATTTGTCATACAGATAAAAGGAGAAGTTAGAAAAAGAAGTAAAGAGAGCATAAATCCAAATATACCTACAGGGGAGATAGAGGTTGAATTAGCTGACGTTGTCGTCCTAAATGAGAGCTTGCCTCTCCCTTTTGAAATAGATGATGATTCTGTAGGTGAAGTTCTTAAGTACAAGTATAGATACCTGAGCTTAAGAAATCAGAGTAACTATAGAAGAATGAAAATGAGATCAAATATGATGAAAGTTGTTAAAGACTTTTTTCATAGGAATAATTTTTTGGAAATAGATACTCCAATTTTGACTAAATCTACCCCAGAGGGTGCAAGAGATTTTTTGGTTCCTAGCAGGATGAATGAAGGCAAATTTTACGCACTTCCGCAGTCTCCACAACTATTCAAGCAACTTTTGATGATAGGTGGCATAGATAGATACTTTCAAGTGTGTAAATGCTTCAGAGATGAAGATTTAAGAGCGGATAGGCAACCAGAATTTTTGCAAATTGATGCTGAGATGTCTTTTGTTAGTCAAAGAGATGTTATGAACTTTTCAGAAGAGCTCATAAAATCTATTCTGAAAAATTTGATTAATTATGAAATAGGTGAAGTTCCTGTAATTACTTACGAGGATGCTATGAGTCGATATGGTAGTGACAAACCAGATATCAGTTTTGGTATGTTAATAAAAGACATATCTGATATAGCTGATGATTGTGGATTTAAGGTCTTTAGTGACACTGTTAGGGGAGGAGGTAAAGTAAGGGGTATAGTGCTGAATGAGGATGTATCCAGGAAAGATATTGATATGCTAACTCAAGAAGTTGCGAAATTTGGTGCTAAAGGTCTTGCTTGGATAAAGATGACAGCAGAGGGACCATCTTCAGTAATAACAAAGTTTTTCACACAAAAAGAGCTCAGCAATATAGTTTCAAGATTTGATGCTACTGTAGGAGATACACTCTTTTTTGTGGCAGATGATGAGAAAGTCGTTTGTGAGAGTTTAGGACATTTGAGGCTTAAGCTAGCGGATATGTATAACTTGAGGAATAATGAATTTAACCTACTTTGGGTTATTAATTTCCCTATGTTTGAAAAGGTAGGTAATAGATACAAAGCTGTACATCATCCATTTACAGCAAGTACCAATGGTGTTTCACAAGCCTATGATCTGGTTATGAATGGATCAGAGATAGGTGGTGGTAGTATAAGAATCCACAACATAGAAGAACAACTTAAAGTTTTTGATACTTTAGGTATTAGCAGAGAAGAAGCTGAAAAGCAGTTTCCTCACCTGCTCAATGCATTGAGGTTCGGTGCGCCACCTCATGGAGGTATAGCTTTTGGTTTTTCTAGAATTTTATCTATGATAACAGAGGATGAATCTATCAGAGATGTTATGCCTTTTCCTAAAACACAGAGAGGCGTATGTTTAACAACAGATGCTCCTTCTTCCGTGTCAACGGAGGATTTAACTGAACTTGGGATAAGGAAAATAGGTAAAAACAATGATAAAGGATAGAATAAGAGATATTCTAGATGAGCTAGTAGTAGAGGATGTTCCTTACTCTGTAGAGATTCCAAATGAGAGTTTTGGAGATTACTCCACAAATGTTGCTATGAAACTGGCAGGGAGGTTAAAAAAAAATCCTCTAGAGATAGCAAATAGTTTGAAAGATAGACTTTGTGGCTATGATATGTTTGACTCTGTAGAAGTTGTTAATGGATTTATTAATTTAAGGCTCAAAGATGAAGTCTACATCAGTGCTTTAAATGATATGGACTTTAACAAAAACAAGGGTAGAGGAGAAGTTTTAGTAGAATTTGGTAGTGCCAATCCTACTGGTCCAATGCACGTTGGACATGGTTTGGGTTTAGTGATTGGTGATATGATCTGTTCTCTACTTGAATACTATGGCTATGAAGTGACCAGAGAGTACTATATAAATGATTATGGAGTTCAAGTTGATAATCTTGTAGAATCATTAAAAATTAATGTGAAGAAGATTTTAGGAGAAGAAGTAGATTTAGAAGAGCAATACAAGGGTGAGTACGTTAAAGAGATGGCTCAAGATTTTGTTTCCGGTGGATCTGGTGACTTAAAGACGTTTGCCTTGAATTGGTGTTTATCAGACATAAGAAAGACTTTGCAGGATCTAGGTGTTAATTTCAACTCTTGGGTAAGTGAAGAGAGTCTACATCAAAATGATAGCTTGAACAAATTGATTGAAAAGTTAAAAAAGGATGATTTAGTTTATGAGAATGAAGGGGCATTGTGGTTAAGAACTACAAAATATGGTGATGAAAAAGATAGGGTTGTGGTAAAGAATGATGGTATGCCGTCATACTTTGCCTCTGATCTTCTTTACAGTAAACATAAATCTTCAAGGGGCTATGAGAAGATCATAACAATTTTAGGTGCTGATCATCATGGCTACGTGCAGAGGTATGTTGCCTCTTTTGGTGTAGCTGGTTTTAAAGGTGAGGTTATAGTAAAGCTTGCTCAAATAGTTAGCTTCCTTAGGTCTGGTGAAAAAGTTAGAATGTCAAAAAGAGCAGGGAATTTTTTCACTCTTCAAGATCTTATAGACGAAGTTGGCAGAGACGCCTGCAGAGTTATGTTTATATCTAAAAAAATGGATACTCCTATTGAGTTTGATATAGATAAGGCTAAAGAGAAAAAACTTGATAATCCTATTTTCTATATGCAGTATGCTTATGCTAGAATATGTTCACTCTTGAAGAAAGTTCCTGAGGAGGGTTGCTGTGAAGTGATATCCTCAGAGGAAGATAAAAGATTGATAAAGAAACTTTCTGAATTCAGGGAAGCAATCAAAAAGAGTGCTGAAGAGTTGGAGCCGCATAAACTTTTTATCTATGCAACAGAATTGTCGTCGTTATTTCACTCTTTCTATAATTCTGAAAAAATTATGAATCTTGAACCTAAAGCTAAAGTTTCTAAGATAGCTATTGCTAAGTCAGTAAAGAGATGTTTGGAAGAGGTGTTTAAGATATTCAAGATATCCGCTTTGGAGGAGATGTGATTTGTCTACTTTTGTTCTTGTTGTCGTGTGAAAATATAGTGTGGAAAAAAGGAGTTTCTCTTCCTTACAAGATTGAAAAAGGTCAGTATCAATTCAATATATATGAACTTGAGTATCCTGATAGTCTAGAAGAGAAGGAATTGTTTTTGAAAAAGCTGGAAGATGGTTTGACTAAAATTATAAAATCTGGCAAAAGATTAGCTATTCTGCTTAGTGAGGAATTTATTAAAGATCATATTCACATAGAGAAGTTTGGTATTTTACCAGAGGAGAGCTTTTTGAGAAGAGAAGCATCACAGTTATCTTCAGAAGAGAAGAGTGCACTTTTCAAGTACTCTGGCGAAAAAGCTGAAAAACCTCAAAATCTTTTGAATTTACAGGTGAAATACTTACTTACGCTTCTAGGTAGAGGTGAAGAATTTAATAGAGATAAGTTGTATACAGAACTATATAAAGGGAAACTTGTAGATGACATATCAAGGATAAGAAATAGAATAGTTGGGATATTTAAGCAAAGTCTAATTCATCTCTTTGTCAAGATAGACTCTATCTATAGGAAAGACAGTCACAAGGAGTATGAATATAAAAAGCATTACCCCGTGAAAGAGATAAAGGTAGTAAGGAGTAGTAAATTTGACAACTCTTACAACAAATACATGGATAAAGCTGTTCTAGTAGTAGGTGGTGTGGAGGATATGGACATAGAGAAAATTTTGGCCTCTGAGCTTAGGGTTCCTCTGAAAGAGTACCTAATTCTAAACGATAGATTTAATGGTTATGCTTCAAGAGGATCTCTTATTTACCTCGTTGGAGGAGATGAAAAAATTCAAGAAAGCTTGGACTACGATATACTTTTCAATGTAGTTAAAGTTGATATTGATGAAATAGATCAAAAAGAGAGTAAGTATGTTCTATCTGATCTTTACAAGACAAAGAAGCAGATTGAATCAGAAAAACAGAAATTTCTTGAATCTTTAAAGAAGATAAAAGCTAAGAGTTCAGAAAATAAAAAAATGGAGTAATAAAATTGATTTTCACTTTTGTATTTCTGTTCTTTAGTTGTCATAGTAGGGATAAAAGTGTAAGAGCCGCTAAGGTTAGTAATCAGGAAAAGGAAGATCTTAATCTTAGAGTCAATTGTATATGTTTGCTAACAAACATGAAAAATAGAAAGCTTTTCCTAGAAGCAAAGGTAGCCTTCTTGAATAATTTGCTTGAGGCTAAAGGTACTGAACCTAATAAGGAGAGATATGATCTCTTCAGATCATTTATAGAAGAAGGAGAGTTAGAAGAAAAGAAAAGAAGAGAAGAAGAGCTCAGAGATGCATTTGGTAATTCTTGTTATGAAATGAGTTTTGACATTAAAGACAGTAGCTTAATTTATGAGTCAGATGGGTTAGGTGAAATTTCGCTGTTAGAAGACTACTGTGATGATAGTGACAAAGAGTTATATAAAATATCTAAAGATTATACAGAGAGACACGCTTTAGAAGATATAGATAAGGCTAAATCTGAAATATATAATTTGAATATCAAAATAGATTTAATAGAACAATTACTTGAGAATAAATTATTGAATTAGCTCATATACAGTGATATACTCCTAAATATAAACCGTTTTATTTAAAGGAGCTTATAAAAATTGAGCAGTTCGTTTATAAGAAGTGTTGTTTCTCTTGCTATGCCTATAACTATACAGCAGTTAGTTAGCTCTTCTGGTGGTATAATTGATAACTTAATGGTAGCAGGATTGGGCACAAAGGCAATCGGTGCTGTTGGTGCAATTAACAAATTTATTCAAGTGTTTTGGTTTTCTATTCATGGCCTTACTAGTGGAGGTGCTAGTTTTACTTCTCAATTTGCTGCTAGAAATGATAGTAGGGGAATAAAAAAAATATTAGGAGTTACACTATTTTTGAATTTAGCTGTTGCTATTTTGTTTACTTTTTTAGCTCTCTTTTATGCGGATGGTATAGTTAGATTTTTTACGCATGATGAAGAGATAATTAAGATTGCTAAAATGTATCTCTTCTCAATGGCTCCTTATTTTGTCTTGAGTGCAGTACCTTACTCTTACTCTTATCCTCTTAGATCGCTAGGGAAGGCTCAGCTCTCTATGTATATAATGTTTTTTGCACAGGCAGTTAACATCTTTTTTAATTATGCTTTAATAACTGGTAATATGGGATTTCCAGCATTAGGAGTAGCTGGTGCTGCTATAGCTACAGTTTTTTCAAAAGTTGTTGAGACAACATTGATGTTGAGTGCAGTATATTTTTTCAAGTACGAGGTAGCTGCAACATTGAGAGAACTCTTGAGTTTCTCTATAGAGTTTTTACAAAAGTATCTTAGAGTTGTATCACCTTTGGCAATAAATGAAGTTTTATGGTCTTTAGGTCTGATGCTGTATCAAAAATTGATAGGTGGTATGAATGCGGATGCTATGGCAGCATACGGGATGCTAGCTCCTTTTGAGCAGCTGTTAATAAGTGCTTTTTCAGGATTGGCTAATGCAGCTTTGACTCTTTCCGGTAAAGAATTAGGGGCACAAAATTATAAAAAAGCTTACAAAATTGGCATTAGATTTAGTTACATAGGCCCTATTTTGGCTCTATTGATAGGTATACCTGTAGCGATATTTTCAGAACATTTGATATCTATATACTCTTTAATGTCATCAAACAAATCTTTATTGAGTCAAGAAGCTTTTAGACAAGCGTCTTACTTCTTGAGGATATTAGGCATGTTTATGTTTGTAAGAATTTTTAATTTAGTATCTTTTGCTGGAGTTTTGAAGAGTGGTGGAGATACTATTTTTCTATTTTTTGTTGAAACAGGTTCACTCTGGATGATAGGTATACCTATAGTATATTTTTCATCACTTGTTGGACTATCTCCCTATATAGTCTATTTCTCAACATACATAGAAGAAGGAATCAAAGCCTATTTCATAAGGAAGAGGTTAATTTCTAAAAAATGGATGAATACCCTTGTTGATCTAGATTGATAATATGGTAAAATATAAAAAAAAGGAAGGAAAAGAAAGTGTCGAATAGTAATACTTTAATAATAATAAAGCCAGATGCGGTTGAGAGAGGGTTGTCTGGAAAGATAATTGACAGATTTGAACAGAAAGGTTACAAGATATCCACCATTAAGATGATGGAGATATCAGAAAATATAGCAGAACAGCACTATGTTGAGCATAAGGATAAGCCATTCTTTGGGGAGCTAGTAGATTTTATTACCTCAGGTCCATCTATAGTTTTGAAGTTAGAGGGTAATAACGTAGTTAATGCTGCCAGAAAGATGATAGGATCCACCGATCCTTCAGAATCAATGCCAGGGACAATTAGAGGAGATTTTGGTAATTCAATAGCCTCCAATTTAATTCATGCATCTGATTCAGAGCAAAGCGCCTCTAGAGAGATAGCTCTGTTCTTTAGGGAAGGGTAATGGGTACGGTATACGTAATTATAGTATCTTTAGTAAGTTTATTAGTTTTATCAGGAGTCTTTTCAGCATCTGAGACGGCTTTGCTCTCTTTTAAGAATGTTGAGCTTGAAAAGATAAGCGCTGGCAAGACTAGGATTTATAACGCCCTTAGGTATTGGTTAAAAAACCCTAATGGAATCCTCTCTACTATATTGATAGCTAATAACGCTATTAATATCTTAGTCTCTTCTTTGACTACAAATCTTATAGCTAACTATTATGCTAAGGATAATGCGGTTGTATTATCAACTTTTTTGGTGACTATAGCCATATTAATATTTGGAGAGATAACACCTAAACTCATAGCTAAGAACTATTCTTCTCAAGTGTCTAGACTAGTTATATCTCCCTTGACTTATATAAGCAGGATAATATATCCTCTTGTATTCATGCTTACTCAAACTTCCAAGATAGTAGCTAGGATCTTTGGATTAAGTATAGTTGATAAAGAGATTGCAACTGTTACAGAGACGGATATACGTTCTCTTATATCTGTAGGTGGAGAAGAGGGTGTTATAGAAAAAGAGAGAAGAGAGATGCTTGATGGGATCTTAGATTTTAGTGATCTCTCTGTAAGTGATTTAGTAGTTCCAAGGCAGAATGTGTTTATGCTTAAGTCTACAGACAGGATAAGTGATGTCTTTACTGAAATTGTTGAAAAGGGTTTTTCAAGAATTCCAATATACAAAGACAATATAGATAACATTATAGGGGCTCTCTATATGAAAGATCTTATTCCTGCATTGAAGAATGGGAAGTTAGATTCTGAAGTTACAGAATTTATGAGAGATATAAGTTTTGTTCCTGAGACTAAGACAGCTTTTTCTCTTTTGAAAGAATTCAAAGATCAAAAAGTCCATATAGCCGCGGTTGTTGATGAGTATGGTGGAACAGTTGGAATAATAACTATTGAAGATATATTGGAACAGATAGTTGGTGATATTAATGATGAATTTGATAAATCAGAGATAAACATAAAGCAGCTAGAAGAGAATAAATTTTTGATAAAGGCCTCCCTAGATATAGATGAAATAAATGAAAAAACGGGACTTAATATACCAGAAAATGAAGAATATGATTCTCTTGGAGGTTTTATAACTTACCTTATAGGTAGAGTTCCTAATAAAGGAGAGGTTCTGCATTGGGGTAACTTAGAAATATTTGTTAAGGATGTTGATAAGCATGCTGTAAAATATGCAACGGTTAAAGCTGAAAACATTGAGGGAGAAGATCAAGAAGTTGAAGATTAAGAAGTATTTTTTAACTGGTCTGTTAGCAACTCTTCCAATCTTTTTAACTATTTACATAACAGTAAAAATATTTGGATATGTTATATCTGTATCAGATCTGTTTATCCCTAGATCTTATTACATGATAAATAGTAATAACTATATGGTTAATTTACTTTTTAGATTTCTTAGTTACTCATTATCTATAATTTTCTCTTTGGCTTCTATAACTTTTATAGGTGCCATAGCCTTGAATTATTTTGGTAAGGTACTAATTAATAACATTGAGGCAATAATTGCGCGTATACCCCTTTCTAGGACTATATACGGCACTGTAAAGCAGATTAGTGAAATATTTTTATCTAAAGAGGATGCACCTCATAAAAGAGTGGTTATGGTAGAGTATCCCAATGAAGGATTATTTAGCATAGGATTTATGACAAATGAAGAGGATAAAGATAACTTCGTCACTGTATTTATACCTACATCTCCAAATCCAACATCAGGATTTTTAGTTATGCTGAAGAGAGAGAAAGTTAGAGAGCTTGATATTTCAATTGAAGATGCTATTAAACTTATCATCTCAGCTGGGGCAATAAGACCTTCCCAGCTCTTATAAAAGTGAGGTGCTTATGTTGTTAACTATAATTTTAACCTCCCTGCTCTCTTGTTCCAGAAAAGAAGAAGCAAATAAAAAAGATGTTGAAGAGTCAATTATTGAAGAGATTACTGTAAAAGAGCCCCCAGTTGTCAAAGAAGATATAATGAAAATAAACTTTGTTGATGATGATTCAAATAAAATAACAGCTATATTTGAAAGACATAGAGAAGAAATCAAAGGATTTGTTTCTGAAGGGAAAAAGTTAGATTATTCTGACAATATAGGTACTTTTAGTAGATTAATTTTCAATGAAAATGACGATGTCTTTGATGTGTTTAGTGAAGACAGTGAGATTTTTTGGGATAAGATAAAGGCGTTATATACAATGCTTAAAGATATGTCTTCATCCAGGCCTTCAGTGGTATTTCATATTGAAGATATGCTTAGAGATATTGATAATAAAGAAATTAATCCCAATTTTAGAGGTATAAGAGGGGGTTTTTTGAACCATGATTACAATATACTGCACTTCATGATCTCTATCTCAGTAATGGCTAAAACAGAAGAAGAGGATAGATGTTTTTTAAATTGTATTAAGAAATTGGTAGAAAAGTGCAAAAAGATTGATGCATTCACTCTTCAATATAAGTATACTGCTCTGCACCTTGCCTACATATCTGAGAATCATAAAATTGTAAAAATATTGTTAGATGCAGGTGCAGATGTAGATGCAAAAGATCTTATAAACCAGACTCCAGCAAAGTATGAAGAGCTCTGGAATTAAATTAGTAATAAAAATTTACAACTCTATCTTTCTGCTCTCCCTTACAGGTCTATCCAAATCATTGTTAAACTCTTCACTAAGTTTTTTAGCCTCTCTACTCTTCCCTTCTTTTTCTAAAGACTTAATTCTATCTACAATTTCTCCCTCTTTTATATCGTCATCTTCGTTTCTTAACTTTAGATTGATGACTCTGTTTTCAAAGTCTGTAATTTTTTTGTTAGTTATAGATAGTTTGATCATACCTAACTGATCTTCATTTACATCTTTAGCTTTAATAAGATCTTCTGTATTATGTTGTTCCACATTGGATATAAGAATAGCATTCTCTCTTTGCAATACTTCTATGTTTGTTTTACTAAATTTAACATCAGTCATTACTATTATTATGTCTGGTGCATAGTTGGCTTTTGTAAGCTTTATAACCTCTTCTAAATGTGCATTTGGATCTCTAGTCTCTAATTGTGTGTGCTTTACTCTGTTAAATGTTCTTCTCGCCTGGAATGGAGCTTCAGATTTTGAGATAAATCCTTCCTTAACTTTTTTTTCTTCTACAAAACTAAGAATAGCTATCTTAAGAGGGTTTTTGAAGATATTTTGCCAAGGATTTGTAAAGCGTGCTATAGCTCCTTCTTTGTAAAGATTAGAGCATACAAATGGAAGTTCTCTTTCTTCTCTTATAAATAGGTGAATGTTTGCCAGCAAGCTATCTGTTGGTAATATACTTGAAACCTTTACTCTTTCTAGAATGTTTAATTTTTTGAACATCTCTTTTTCATTAGCAAAGTTATCTTTTTTTGGTAGAAGCAAAAACAGTGATTGACCATTGTTATTTTTAAGCTCATCTATCTTGCTAGCAGCTAAAGAGAGTCCTCCTCTGCCGTCTTCTAATGGTCTCTCCTGTAAGCTTGTAGAGTAATATATTGTTAAATCTGAATAGGATGTTATACTAATTAGGCAAAATATCAAAAAAATCATTTTATTCTCCTTTTTATCTATTTTAACAGAATTTACCTGTGATATAATCTTATTCGTTAATTAATTTAGGAGAAAGCATGAAAAAAGTAATAGGTTTTAAAGCAGTTTTTGACGCTATAAAGAAGAATAGACTCATCTATGCTAAAGTAGATCCAAGTAAAAAGGGTAGCAGTAAAGTAAGAGAGATAATAAAAAGTGGTGTCAAAATAGAGTGGTCAAGTACAGAGAACAGTGTTGAGGGTTTTGTTAATTTTGAAATTAAAAAGATAGATAATATTTTAGAGGAGATATCAAGAAAAGATAAAGCTACAGTGGTGGTTTTAGATCACATACAGGATGTAGGTAATTTTGGTGCCATAATCAGAAGTTCAGATGCTTTTGGTGTTGACCTGATTATAATACCTAATAGAAGTAGTGTGAAAATTACAGACAAAGTTATGAAAATTTCTACAGGATCAGCTGCTAATTTAAATATAATAGAAGTTCCTAACCTAGTTGATGTAATAGAAAGACTAAAATCTCTCAATTTTTGGATATATGGAAGTGATGCTTCTGGGGACAAAAATTATAGGGGTGCTTTTGATAAAAAAAGTTGCATAGTGATGGGAAGTGAAAATAGTGGTATGAGAAAGAGGGTTAAGGAGGCTTGTGATTTTTTAGTATCAATACCAATACGAATTGATTCTCTTAATGTTTCTCATGCCTGTTCTATACTTCTCTGTGAGGCATATAATAGTTGAGGTAGTAATGAAATTAGACGATGAAATTTTAGATAGAGCTAAAAAGGGTGATGAAGATGCGATATCTCACATATTATCCATTTATAAAGATTTAATAAGGATAAAGTTTAGACATTTGTTCATAGTTGGTGCTGACAGAGAGGATGTATTTCAAGAGGGCATGATAGGCCTTATGAAAGCCATAAAGCACTATGATGAAAACAGAGTGTCCTCCTTTAGAGCTTTTGCTGATCTATGCATACAAAGGCAAGTAATAACTGCTATTAAGAGGGCCAATGCTCAAAAGCATAATATTGCCAATAATGCTGAGACTACTGATGTTACAGAGGCAGTTATAAGCGAGAATCCAGAAAGAATTTTTTTGTCTAAAGAAGCTGATGAGTCTCTTTCATCATTTTTGAATAAAAATCTAAGCAAATTTGAGTTTTCTGTCTATCAATTACTAATACAGGGGTATGAGTATAGGGAGATTGCTATAAAGCTTGAAAAAGGCCCTAAATCGGTTGATAATGCAATTCAAAGAATAAGAAAGAAAGGGTCTTCATGGTTGGATAGCCTTAGACTATTCTAAAAAAGATCTAAATAAAGTAGTATTAGGAGGACCAATGTTATTTCTAATACTCTTCCTCTCTTGTTTTGACAAAAGTTCACTTAAAAAAGGTTTTGATAGAGTAGATACTATATTTTTAGAAGTGAAAGATAGAGAAGGCTTTAAGTTAGATGCAGATGTTAAGTTAATTTCTAGTAATAGCTACTCACCCTATTACTCTGATGATGGTTTTTATTTTTTTAATGTTCCAGATGCTGCATACACCGTATTTGTGGAAAAGGAAGGCTTTGAAAAAAGTGTGTCCACTCTTTTAGTAATGCATGATGGTGATACTTACGTTAAAGGTAATAGGGTAGTTGTTTTGAATAGGAAAAAGGTTTTGGAGAAGAAGCTTCCTCTTCTAGGTACCAGTAGTCTAGAATTAATCTCTGATACAAAAACTTTCCGCTTCAAAGCTAAAGATAATTGTATATCTATTACGGAAGAGCATTTTGGTACTTTCTATAACGGCGGTGATAGAGTGGATATTTTTGAGAGTGAAGGTGAGATAGTAGTTGAAAACAACCATAAAAGAGTAAATCATCTATCCGGCAAGGGGAAAAAATGCAAAATACATGTTAAATTGAGTCCTTCTATACTAGATTACCTTAGGAAAGACCTTATAGATGTAGAAGTTGATTTTCTAGTTCCTGATAAGTATAAATACGATATAATCGGTAGTGGATTTGATATAAGTGATGACGGTTTAGAAATATCTGTGTGTTGTGATCCGAATGCATCTAATTTTAAAGCAGAGATGTCGCTAAGAATAGGTGAGTTTGAATCTATTGAAAAGGTGAACCTAGAAAATGCTAATCTAAAATTTCGTTTAGATACTAGGTACTCTATAACTAAATTGGAGATGCCTTTTGAACCAAAAAGATTGAATTTTAATATTCTATCCAGTAATTCAGTTAAGTTTTATTGTAAAGGTAGCTGTCTTTTAATACATGCTTTAGGAGATAGCAGCATTAGTATAGCTTCCCCATCCTTTGAACAAATTAGATTGCTTCCAGAACAATTAGGGTCTACTTTGGAGGTGGAGCTACATGCCAAGGCTATTAATTTTTCCATACATGTGACTTCAAGAATAAAAAGTAGGATAATAATGAATCTGGGAAGCAGTGATGAACTATATCTTCTAAAGAAGGATTTTACTAACGATTATCATGTATTGAGCAAATTAGACTCTGCTAATCCATTCTTTTTTCCTTCAGAAATAATAGGTTATATTGATAAATTTTACGGACTTTTAATAGAGAGAGATAGTAAAGAGAGAATTACAAACCAGAGACTTTTCTTTCTGAAAGATAAACAAGCATCAAAGCCCTCTTGTATTCATCATCTTACTATTTCCAGCCTATACAATGGTATGATAAGTCTTAATGGCCTAATTTTTGTTGATTTAAATAAACAAAAATTAGATAATTGTTTTGATGTAGTTAAATCATTTATTCCTAATATTTATGAATTTGTGATCAGATTTAAAGTAAAAGGACCCTATCAAAAAGATACATTTAAATCACTTCCTGGAGCTGATATAACATTTCATCCGGTTAAGGGTCTATTATTTAATCCTGATTCAGCAATAAGTAAATTTGGCGATAAGATTGCCTTAGACCTATTTAGGTGTTGTAAAGATTATTCAAAAATAGATAAAGATAGAACTATCTTGATTGAAATATTTGCTGTCTCTACGTTAGGTAAGGTTAAATTAGATAATGAAATGCCTGTAATTGATGATAGAGGTGATAAAGTAGATTTAGCACGTATAAATGTTGCAAATAGAGTTAATCACTGTGTTTTTGCCTATTCAGACTTAGTACGTCCTATATTTTCTTCTCAAACTTTTAACATGAAAATGAGCTATAGTGAGAAAGACAAGCTTCTACCTATAGGTAGTTATTATGAGAATTTTGTTAGAAATTCATGTGGTGATAATAGTATTGTAGTATCTGTAAATAATGTATTGAAAAATGGTGATATAGGTCAAAACTTCCATCAGCTTATTAATTTAGAGATTGATAGAAAACAAAGAGAGTTAGGCAGATCAATAGCGCTGGGAGGAGCTGCTAATTTAATGCAAGCTGCTGGTTGGATACAGACGGTTGTCTCTCTCTTTGGTCTTTTCTTTGGAACTAAAAGTTACATACATTCATCAAATTCCGTAAAAGATTCATCTAATTGGGATGAAAATTTCATAGATTCCAAAGGCTGTTCTTTTAATGGTATACGAAATAGTTCTCAACAGAATTATGCTATTGAATGGAGCATGTATGTCTGTACTCAAGGTATGGATAGTATAATTATGAAATCCCCTGTAATATATGGCTCTCCTAAAATAAAGGTACATAGAGTGCTTCAAAGTACTCTTGACCGTAAAAGTTATAAGTTTACACATTCTAATTTTGGTCATAATACCAAAGAGGAAGAAATTAGGTTAATAGGTGATTGGCATCACTTTACTATTAGGGTGGATAAAGTTGGGAAGTCTTCTGATGATTGGGGAGTTAATATACCTATGCCTTTTAAAGTATTTAGACATACATCTGAAATCTTGACTAGTGTAGATCAAGGACTGCTATACAATACAAATAGTTTCTAATAACTATCTTTACGATTGACAAAAGATATGCTATACTATCTCCAAATGAGTGAGTGAAAATTTTTCTTGGAGAGATGAAATGAGTAAATCTTTTGTGGAGCTGTCTTTTCTTCTATTTTGTGTGCTAACCTATATTGCTATATTAGAATTTTTTTTACGCAGAAGAAACGGTGTGAAGTTTTTAGATGAAAAAACAGTTTTATTACATGTTATTCTTATAATATTGTCAGGAATTCTATCTGCTTATCAAGGGATAGTAATTGGATTTATCTTTTTATCTTTTTCATCACTACTTTTGATGACGTTCAAAAAAAATCTTTTTAGTCATCATTTTAGTAAAAAAAGTGCAATCTTTTATGATAGCTTTTACCTTCTGCTACTTATATTTACAGAAAGAGGGAAGCAGTCAGTATTAGAAAAATTGAAAATGATGGATATATCGTCAGAAGTAAAGAAAGCCTTCTTAATGTCAAATCACTCTTTAGAGGACTCCCTATCCTTTTTGCTGTCCAAATATGAAAGCTTTAAGCCTATTTACCAAATGGATAGATCATTTGTCAGGGATTTTTTTAAATTTAGGAACAGAAAAGTTAAGTCAAAGATAAATTTACTTTTCAATTTCCTGGACCTTGGAACTCTAGTTTTGCTAATAGGAGGCTATTTTGTTATTTAATTTGAGTACAAAAAGAGTGACTGCTACTGTTATCATGATAGCTACGGTAGCTTTTGTTATTAGTGCTAGAACTATTGTGAATGCTTATCTATCAAGTGTTGAAGTGTACATAACAAAGAAATTTATTCCTCCCTACTTTGTACTAAATGGGGACAACTTTGATACCTATGTTTCAAAAGAGGCTGTACCAGAAACATTGGCAAATAGATTAGAGTGCTTGAAAGCCAATGATATCAACAAAAATATAATAATAAATAGCTATTCAAGAGTAGCCAGGTTACCAGGAGACTTTTTCACGAGAAGCATTTTATGGAAAAAATCCTATCTGCCTGCCAAATACCTTGTTGCATCTCTTCAGGGCATGACAGATAGTGACAAACTAATTCCCTTTGACATAGATGTAGATGAATCAGATAGGGCACTATCCAAAGGTATAAGAAAGGGAGACAGAATAGAACTCTGGTTTTACAGCGATGAAAATATAAGACTCAGATACACTAATGTACCTGTAATAGATTTTTACTATAAAGATAAACAGCTCTCTTCTTTAATAGTAGTAATGCCAATTGAAGTTGCCAAACAGTACTTTATGGAATCAAAAAATAGCAAAAAGAAGATAATATTTTTACCAAATGCTATTTCTTATGAAAAAGACAATAAAAATTCAGATGCTTTTTATGATCTTTTAGATATAAAAATAGAGAATTTGATAGGTGGATTATGAACAGGTATATAATAACCCCATTTGAAGATAAAGAGGGAAGCATAGAGAGGTATTTGATAGAGAATGATATATCAATATCTAAGGACAATATACTCTCATACAGTGATTTTGATAAAATTAGAGATTTTCCCTCTTTTATATTTTTTATAAAGTATGATTTTTTTAAAGATTACAAGAGTGTAGCTGAACAGAATAGAAAATCAGGAGGTATAAATGTATCTCTTGCAGGAAGTAGCTCTCCTTTTATCGATATCTCTTTGGATAGTGTAAAACCTAGTGACATAAAAAGAATACTATCTTATGAAAAAAGAAATTCAAAGGAGAAGGGGGGCAAATTGCTTTGTGTTGCATCTATTTCAGGTGGAGTTGGCAAATCTGGTTTTGCATTAAATTTTTCTCAATTTATTTCGAAGAAGTTAAATAAAAGAGTTCTCTTAATAGATATGAGTTTGAGTAATAGGAGCTTAAGCCAATCTTTTGAAGAAACTTCATTTGGTGGATCAACATTAGATGAGGTAATAGAGAATTACTATAACTATGGTATTTTCTCCAGCAGTGAGGTAGATAAGTTAATTATGAAAAAGCCTTATTTTGAAAACTGTGCGACATCATTTGATTTTCTCTCTTGTTGCTTAAGGTATTGTAATGCCCAGAGGCTTGCTTCATCTCCTTTCTGGTTAAAATCGTTATTTAAGCATCTAAGATCAAGATATGATTTTATACTACTAGATACTACAGCATCTGTTTCACTTTTAAATGAATATCTATTGAAGCTATCAGACGAAAATTATTTCTTGTTAAAGCTGAGCGACTCTTTAATCTGTAAAAGGTTAGTAGATAATCTTGGTACCTTGAACAAAAGTACAAGTGTGTTTATTGACAAAGAGAATGATTTTGCTAAAGAGATATTCAAGGATAAGAGAGTTATTTTTGTTAATTTACTAGAACAGTTATCAGAAGAGTATCTGATGAATGATGATTCTCAAGAGTTTCTGTTTAATGAATTGATTAAGGAGTAAATTATGTATATGTATGATTCTATATACTTTTTTTGTCTAGTATTATCTATATCTATATTGGTTGTAAGAGATCTTAAAATAGTGTTTGATTTTGTAAAATTTAAAGAAATATTAAAATTATTTTTGTGTCTCATTCTCTTTAATATTGCGGCCTGCGGAACATTAATTTATTTTAACCAGATTAATTTGGTTGCTTTTTTCATAGCAAATGCTGTATTCTGTATATGTATAGATTCGTATTGTTTTATAAAAAAGAGGGGTGCTCTTCTGAAAATTGAAGAGTCTCTATCTCTTTGCTTGGATAGCAGGAAATTAGCACCTAATAGCTTTTTTGGTGAGAAGAGCTTTGTTTCAAAAATGCTTTTGAACAGGTTTTTTGAGGAAAATACTAAAAGGGTTAATTTTGTATCTAGCTATTTTGAGCTGGATAAGAAAAAGGAAGAGGCTATCTTTACTCTACAGGCTATGATTTCTCATGAAATCACACTCTATGGTAGTCTGATGAGAAGATTGCTGAATTTTTCTTATTTCATTTTTATATCTGTTCTAACTTCGTACTATTTCAATTATGGTTTCGCTGTTTTGTGTTGGTTCATTTGTTGCTTCAATTTTATAGTGAAATATAGAATTATTTTTTTCTATCTTTTGTGAGCTATAGCTAGGATTGCAATGCAACAAAGAAAATTTTTTAAAAATTTTCTGGACTAAAGCACACTTTTTTCTAAATAGAGATTGGAGGGCATAAAAAAAATTTAGGGATAAATCTAAATTTTTGCTCTTCAAAAGAAGTAGGTACAAGTTGGCAATGCGAATCTTAACGGGGGTAGATTAAGTTCTACCCCTACAGGGAGCTGAAGAATATCTGAACGAAGATATAGCAAAGTAGCCCAAGGTATTCTTTGGCTCCGCCCATAGTTGTAGTTTTAAGAAATAATTTAAGGGGTTAGGAAAGATGACAACTTCAGATTTGATAATTTTGAAAAAATATTCAGATGAAATAGAAACTTTAAAAAGGACCTTGCTTAAAGGTGCGTACAAAAATATTGCAGATTCAGTATTTTTAGATATTTTGAAATTGATTGTTTCAAATTATAGTCTAAGCGATAATGATATAGATAATTTTGCAGACATTTTCAATATAAATGCTGAAATTTTACGCCAGGCTCATGACTCATTTTATAAATCTAACGAAATAAACCTTTTGAATTTTAACTTCGTTAAGTATATTGTGAAAAAATCTCAATTTACCAGAGATGAAGAGGTAATAGACTTTATTCTAGAGAAATTAAGGTCTGGCCACTCAAATGAAGCCATATTCAAAGATCTTGAACTAGTTGATCTTATCTCTCAGAAATATTCTGACATTATTCAAGATTTTGTTACAGCCTGTATATCTGGAAGCAAGTTGAGACTGTATTTCAATGACCTGACCGAAGAGTTAACATCTAGTTCGAAGTATTCTATTGCTGAAGTGAAATTCAAAGATATGTCTCTAGTCAAGGGTGCAAGCAAATATCTGTCTGATTTGAAGAATTACAAAAAGTGTTACGTGAGAATAAAGCACCCTTTTATAAGTATTCATGATTTTGAAACTCTGCGGGAGATAGTTACTACGAAAATTAAATTTGTAGATATTAGAGGCGTTAAGGAGACCAGCGATGCAAGATATTCTTGAAAATAGAAACCTTTTTTCAGAAATTTTTCTGGAAGATAGTAACGAAATTATATTTGGTAATAGGATGCTAAAGCCAAAAATGAGTGATGTTAGTAATTCTGTACTTGAGAGTTCATACAAGTCTGCACAGATAACAATTTCATATGCTCTTTCAGAATATGGATTGTTAGGAATACATTATGATGAGCTTAAAAATAAAAGGGATATATTCCTATCCTTGAAGAGAAAAGTTATTACCACTCTAGAAGAGGAGCTATTAAAGCCACTACTATCTAACAATGGCCCTTCTAAAGTTAAAAAATTCATTAAGTTATTTGCTGATGAAATAATAAAGGATTTTTTAACTTTTGGACTCTTTTATAAGATGATAATAGACAATGATTTAGATCTTCTAAAAATAGTGAATGGACAAGTTACATGCTACTCTGGTGTCAATAAATGGAGTGAAGACAGATTTTTTTCAGAAAAGGAAATAATTCAGGAAGTATCTAAGCTCTGTAGAAGACCAATCTTAATAGAGAATTCAAGTTTTGTAATTCCATTTTTAAGTATAAGAGTTGATATTGTAAGGCAGTCACATAACACAGGAAGTCTATCTATTTTAAATATAAGTAGGCAGAGGGCAGTTAATATTACAGAATTGATAGAAAAAAACGTTCTTTCTAAGGATGATATTTCCATCTTGCTTAATCATGTGAATAGCGGTGGAAGTTTAGTTATAAAAGATAACCCTTATGGATTTTTTAGAACTTTCCTAGGTGAGATAAAGGAGAAAGACTTGCTGCTTTTTGAATTAGAAAGGGAGATTACAGAAGTTAATTCTTTAATTTTCAGTAGGAATCTTAATTTTGATGCTATCTCTAGAATGAAATTAGATATTTTTTGTACAAACTCTTTACCCTTAGAAGATGGTATTATTTTACTTCTAAATAGCCTTAAAATACCTTTTGTTTCTAAACTACAGAGTTTTAATGAAAATACTATACAGGAATTAAAAAAAAGATCTGAATCAAAGTTAATGCTTCTTGATTTTATTGAGGCTGAGAATAAATTTAAAATATCAAGGAGAAGTGATGAATGATACTAATATGAATTCGAAACAGATTATTTTCATGTTAGCTTTGCAACGATACTTAAGCTTTCCTGACCTCATAACCTATCTTGCTGCTAAGCCAAATGATATGCTGGAGGTCATGAATATTTTTGGAAGAGGCTATCCTAATGCAAGTCAGTATTGTGAGAATATATTTTTGAAGAAATTCATCCTTCCAGCTGAGGTAATAACTTTCATATACAAAAACATAGATAAAGTTAATTTTGAAAGCGTACTAAAGACATTTTCATTAGAAGAGTCCACTCTTGTTAACATGCTTTACTTCTACTCTCACAGATATCCTGAAATATTTAATGTAATAGCTCTAAATGAGGGTCTGCATGCAGATCTTAGAGATAAATTCACTAAAATATCCATAGATAGAGTTTCGAGTAACGTAAGACTTTTTAGGAATAATCCTCAGAATACCAAAAAATTGATACAATTGTCCAAAAATAAAAGTATAGAAGAGATTTCATTGATATTTTGCTGTTCTCCTCAGATAGTAGAGGATGAATTGGTATATTTAGGTGTAGGTGGTTTTTGGGACAACGAAAACATAAGGATTAACTATCCTTTTTTTGTAGATAATTTGGGAAATAAATTTTCAAAATCTGAGCTAATATATATAGCTAATAACCCTAACGCAAAGGTGCTTCATAAGAAGATGAGCACTACTAAAGAGAATATAAAAGATGCTATTTTTTTAATAAACAAGATAGGCCTGTCCCCAAATGATTTTTCTAAGCTTATCATCTCAAAAAAGCCTATATGTAACAATTGGATCTACATGGAGAGGCTTTTAAGTTTAGAGAAAGAGAATAAAGAATTTTTGTTTGATTTCAACCTTATTTCTGTTCTATCTGAAGGGGACAAAAAGGCTCTGTCCAGGGAAATAGATAGGATAGAGACCAATATTAGCTTTATTCATCAAAAAATATTGGGTTTCAAAAGAAGGTACCTTCTTCGTACAAAGGATCTAACCATAATAACAAATGTGGTCTTTCAAACTGCAGACTTTGCTGTTATTGATAAAAATGGAGAGAAGCATATCATTAATTCTGATGATATTGTCTTATTCAAAAAGATAAGAGAGGGAAAATGAGCATAGAAGAAGCTTTAGAAGACTACATACTTAACCACTCAGAAGAGGCCTTATCTTTTTTAATAGGTCCCAAAAATGGTCTATACTCTTTAGTTATGAAATTACTAGCCAAGAATGGCATCTATAGAGATAGGTTCTCTTTCGATGATTTTGTCTATTTCTTGTTTGTATCAATAAATGAAAACAGAGAAGAGCTAATACTGATGTCAAGTCATTATGACTTTTTTAAAGTTATTAGTAGAATAACAAACATTATTCTTAAAAAATTAAACAAGAAGCTTTATAAAATGAATAATGCAAGAAAGAGAGAGCTTAACTCACAAGAGATACTGGATAGGATACCTGATAAGGAAGATGATTTGAGGGAGGCTTCTATGGAGGCAGTAAGGAAAGAGATATCCAAGGTAAGCTTAATGGATCAAGTCATAATAGAGGCCTATTTTGGACTTTACAGGAGCTACATTTTAAATGTTGACCAAATTTGCTCTATATTAAATGTAAAAAGGTCAACTGCTTTTGCTAAAATAAAGAAATTTAAGGATAAAATATTTATAGCATGATGAACCATTTTGTAATTTTTTACACTAACCCTTTTAGTATAATTATGACAAAAGGCGCTCCGGGTAACTTAAAAATACTGAAATGTTTTGAATATGATTCGAATGTTATAACAGATTTAGATTTTATTTTTGATATATTTGGATTTTACTTTGATTTTGCTCTGTTTTTTGAAAATGAGGGGTTGGCTATACTGTTTTTACCAAATTCAATAAAGTTTGAGCTTAGTTTTTATAGGGAAATAGCCATTGAAAAATTAAATTCTATAGCAATTATGGATCGAGACCCTCTTACTTCCTTACAGAATAGATCTGCACTGTTAAGAACAAAGAGAGAAGGTAAGCTTATATTAACAGATCTTAACAACTTTAAGTCGATAAATGATGTTAAAGGCCATAAAGAGGGTGATAAGGCTCTATTGTTGTTTTGTTCACTACTAAAACGTTTCTTTGATGAAAAGTTCATATTTAGGTACGGGGGTGATGAATTTGTTATTTTGACTTCATTGCCAGAAAAAAGAATTAAAGAGATATTTTGTAGTATAAATGCTAGGCTATCCACTTTCTATGATGGTCTATCTTCCTCATATGGTATTAGTTTAAATGCTATAAATTTACTATATTCCTTGGAGGAGGCTGATGAAATGTTGTACCTTCAAAAAAGAGATATAAGATGATAAGATTTTAGTGAGGTAAATTATGAAGATAAAAAGATTTAATTCTGAATTTAAGGATGCTGTAAAAAAATTGGAGGAAAGATACTCTTTCGCATCTGTGCTTGTTCAAAGTGAAAAAGATTTTTCTGCAGTTTCCTCTACTAACATGGAATCTATCACTTCTCTACCCAGGGTTGAAGGGTTCTGCATCAAAGCATTCAATGGATCATTCTTTAGAGAGTACTCTTCTTCTGTTCTAAACAAAGAGAGCATAGATGAAGGAGTGAGCTACTTACTAGAAAATTACATTGAGGGAGGAGATTTAGATATAGATCCTGGTGACAAGATCGTCAAAGATTTTTTTCAAGAATGTAAAGTTGATCCTGAAAATATAGAAGATTCTACCTATTTAGATAAAGCAACACAAGCAAGGAACAAGATTGAGAAAATTGACTCGAAAATAGTTTTAGTTCATTCTGTTCTCTCTTACAAAATCAAAGAAGAGGTTTACATAAATAGGAACAAGGAGCTATATCAGTATCTGTGCAGATTTGAAAATGTCTACCTTGTGGCACTTAATGATGGTGAAAATGTGCAAGAAATATACGGAGGTAACATAAGGATAGGTGGATTTGAACACTCTGATTTAGATCTTGACGAGGTTAGAAAAAATGTTGAATTGGCTAACAAAATTTTAGGTGCAAGTAGAATAGAGCAACCAGGATTTTATGACTGTGTTCTCTCACCTTCAGTCTCAGGAATGCTAGCTCACGAAGCTTTTGGACATGGTACAGAGACGGATATGTTTCTAAAAAATAGAGCTAGAGGACAATTTTACATGGGCAAAAGAGTTGCTAGTCCTTTGGTAAACATGTGGGATTCAGCTGATATGAACCATATTCCTGATGCAAATGGATCTTTTTTCTTTGATCATGAAGGCACTATTGCATCAAGAACTCAGATAATGACAGATGGTATTTTGCTGAGTGGAATGACAGATAAGTACTCTGCTACCAAGTTAGGTATAAATCTAACCTCAAATAGTCGTGCTCAGTCGTTTAAAAATAAGGTGTATGCTAGAATGACTAACACATTTTTTGAACCTGGGGAGTCTGATGTTGAAGATATGATTAAGTTAGTGAAGCATGGCTACTATATAGGGAAGGCAACAAATGGCATGGAGGATCCTAAAGGGTGGGGTATGCAGATAGAGGCTCTTTATGCTGAAGAGATAAAGGATGGTAAGCTAACCGGTAAAGTGCATTCTCCTGTTATTTTAACTGGCTATGTTCCAGATATTTTGAATAGTGTTACTCATGTATCAAGTGCATTTGAAATTTCTACTCTTGGTATGTGTGGTAAAGGTCATAAAGAGTGGGTAAAGGTTACGGAAGGTGGTCCTCATCTTAAATTGAAAGCGAGATTAGCATGATAGAGAGAATAAAATCTTATTTAGATAGTTTGAATTTGAAATTTTGGACCCTTGTTCAACTGCAAGGGAGCAGAGATGAGATCTATACTGTAGGATCTGAAATAGAATCTATTAGAAAGGTAAAGGATTCCTTTTTTGTTATTAATGTCTTTGTTGACCACGATAATTATACTGGTAATTCTGGTGTCAAGTTGCCTTTTAGAAGTAGTTGGGAAGAGGCAAAAGCTTTAATAGATAAATCCGTTAAAAATGCTAAGCATATCAAAAATCCTTTCTATAGAATTGATCAAGAAAAGTATAAGTACCAGTCAGTCAACAACTCTATAGATGTTAGTGCAATCAATCATCTAAGGGATATAATAACAGTGCCTAACAGCGTGGACTTAAGTTCATCTGAGTATTTCTTAAATAATTTTAAAGAGACTTTTTTCAATTCAGCTGGCAATAGTTATGAGTTAGAAAGAGGAAGTATAATTTTGGATAAAGTGTTTTTATCCAAGGATCACGAAGTTGAGTCTCAGTTTATGCTTGAATTTGCTGATATAGATCATGTTGACATAGATGAATTAGTAAAGAATCAAGCTAAATTTACAGTTGATTCCTTAGCAGCAACTCTTCCTGTTACAGGTAGGTATAAGGTGGTGTTTACAGGAGAGGTATTAGAGAATTTTTTTGATTTCTTTAGATTTCATGCTTTAGGTTCAAATTTTTATAATAAGACCTCTATATTCAAGAGAGATGAAAAGGTAACTGATATGGACCTTACAATTCATTCACAACCTTTTATAAAGGGTCTAGATACAAGGCCTGCTGATTTGCTAGGGTATCCTATGAAAGATTTTGTAGTACTAGAGAACGGTGTGCTTAAAAATATAATTGCAAATAATAGATATTCTCAATATTTACAAATTCCTTTTACAGGTGAGTTAGGAAATTTTGTTATTGAACCCGGAAAGCTTAGCTATGATGACATGATAAGGGAGGAAGGAACATTAGTTGTTTCAAAAATAAGTACTTTTTCACCTAGGGAGTTAACAGGTGATTTTTCAGCTGAGATAAGGTTGGCATATTTAAATAAGGATGGTAAGCAGATTCCATTAAAGGGAGGATCTTTTTCTGGCAATTTGAGGGATTTCAAGGAAATATTCCTTTCAAAAGAGGTGGCCAAGTTTAATCACTACATAGGTCCAAAAGCAGTGGCTTTAGAAGGTGTTAGTGTAGCAGGGTGATTCTTTATCTAATGATTTTTGACCTACTTTTAACTAGAAATTGTTTCTCTATTGTGAAGTTTTTGTTCTATTTTTCCGTCCTTTTTGATAGGATTGTATTATGAAAAAGATAAGAAATTTCTCAATAATAGCCCACATTGATCACGGTAAGTCGACACTTGCAGATAGAATTCTAGAAAAAACTGGAACAGTAAGCGATAGAGAAATGAAGTCTCAAATGCTAGATAGTATGGATTTAGAAAGAGAAAAAGGCATAACTATAAAGTCACAAGCTGTTACCCTTAGGTATAAGTCTAAATCTGGTGAAGATTACATCTTTAATCTCATTGATACTCCAGGTCATGTTGATTTTAGCTATGAGGTGTCTAGAAGTCTTCAAGCTTGTGAAGGGGCATTGTTAGTCGTAGATTCAACCCAAGGTGTTGAAGCTCAGACTTTGGCAAACGTCTATCTTGCATTAGAGAATAATCTCGAACTCCTTACAGTTATCAATAAGGTTGATCTACCAAATGCTGATCCAGATAGGGTAAAACTTGACATAGAGAGCTCTATAGGCATAGACACTTTCAATGCTATCAGTGTAAGTGCAAAGACTGGTATCGGTGTAGATGAACTACTTGAAGCAATAGTTACAACCATACCTGCGCCACAAAATAGAGATAAAGAGAAGACAAGAGCTTTGGTTTTTGATTCAAGTTTTGATGAATTTAGAGGGGTTATAACTTTTATAAGAGTATTTGATGGTGTTCTAAAAAAGAGAGATAAAGTGCTCTTTATGGCTACCGGTAAGAAGTTAGAAATTTTAGATATAGGGGTACTTACTCCAAAGATGGAATGTAGAGATTCACTATCTTCTGGAGAAGTAGGTTACGTAATTACAGGTGCAAAAGAAGTTGGTGATGCTAGGATAGGTGATACAATAACTCTATTTAATGATCCTGCTGATGAAGCTCTGCCTGGGTATAGAGAAGTGAAGCCTATGGTGTTTGCTGGAATCTATCCTGTAAATAATGATGATTTTACAAATTTGAAAGAATCTTTAGAAAAAGTGCGACTTAATGATCCATCTCTATCCTATGAGCCTGATAGTTCAGCTGCCCTAGGTTTTGGATTTAGAGTCGGTTTTTTAGGACTATTACATATGGAGATTATAGTTGAAAGATTGAAAAGAGAATATAACTTAAGTTTAATAACTAGTTCTCCAAGTGTTATATACAGAGTTTTTTCAATTAACGGGAAAGAGATGGAGATTTCAAACCCATCTGAAATGCCTCCTAGTCAAGAAATAAGCAAGATTCTTGAACCAATAGCGTTAGGTACGATCTTTGTGCCAGAACATTTTGTTGGTGATGTAATGCAGCTATGTAACAAAAAAAGAGGTAAATTCAAAAATATGAGCCATAGCGATAACAGAGTTATGATAAGCTATGAATTACCTATGAATGAGATAATTCTTGATTTTTATGACAAGCTAAAGTCACGTACCAAAGGCTATGCATCTTTTGATTATGAATTTTTAAAATATGAAGAAGCAGATCTAGTTAAAGTAGATATTCTACTAAATAGTGAGATTGTGGATGCTCTCTCTATAATTACACATAGAGATAGCTCTTACTATAAAGGTAGAGAACTTACAGAAAAATTAAGAGAAGTTATACCTAAGCATATGTTTGATATCCCAATACAGGCTTCAATAGGGAATAAGATAATTGCCAGAGAGACAATAAAAGCTATGAGAAAGAATGTTCTTTCTAAATGTTATGGTGGTGACATAACTAGGAAGAGAAAGCTTTTAGAGAAGCAAAAAGAGGGGAAGAGAAAGATGAAATCTATCGGTAGTGTCTCTATCCCTCAAGAAGCATTCTTAACAGTTCTTAAATTAGATTAATTTAGACTCTCTTTCCAATTGATAAAATCAAAAGTGGATTCAAAAGTTATCTCTTTAATATTGTTATCTTTTTGCCACTCTGTAAATTTTTGATACTCATCCAAATTTGTTTGAACTCTGTCCTCTAGTATTGGATAGTCTTCTAATATTTTGTCTGTCTCTCTTTTCCACTCTCCAAAAGAGAAATAGTGTCTTAAATTATCTTTAGCTTCCATTATCTCTCTTTCAAAGTCACTCATACCCTGTTTTGCTTCTATATCATCTTCTTCTGTTAAGCTTAAACTTTCTGATTTAGTGATTTCCTTCTCTACGGGTGGAATGTTAGTTTTCTTACTTGAGGAAGCAAAATTATTGCCTCCACAAGATATTAATGTAATTAAGCCTAAGATCATTTTAATACCTCACTTTATTAGTCATCAAATCCATCATCATCGTCATCAGTGTCATCATCATAGTTGAGCCACTCCCACTCTGTGAATTCATGAACATTATAGATGTCTATCTTATTTCTCTCTATGCCTTCGTCATCTTCAAATTCTCTATATCTCTTTAATGTATCTTCATCTACTGACACAAATTTCTTGTAATCAGGGTTGTTTTCAAGAAAGTCTCTCATTAACTTGTACCACATGAAATCTTGTAAGTACCTTACTTGATCATCTTTCCATTTCAAGAAATTTTGTAAATCTTCTTCTCTAACATTACTTACAGGTGCCCCAGATTTTACAGCAAAGTGTAGATATAGTTTATAGTCATTAACTGATGGGAGAATTTCTCTCTCTATGTTAGGGTCATTAGTTGTCTGTATAATTCTCTTTACTTCTACAAACCATTGGTAAGCATCATCAGAATTATTTATCAATTCTTCGACCTCTTCACCTAAGTTATTTTCTAAATACTCTTCTTCATTGTCATCTGGGTCATTCCAATCGCTATCCCAATCAGGACCAGCATCATTACTACTTGATTCCCAATTTGAGTCAGGTAACTGACCATGATACTCTGTTAAGACTTGCGGTGTTATCTCTTTTTCACTCTTACCAGAAGATCTCAACCAGTTTGTAAATTTGTCCCAGGCACCTAATGAGGTGGATGCAACTTTTTTCAAATAGTCAGGGGTACTTGATAGGGCTCTTCTTACTCTGTTTTTCCATAAACCGTAATTTATATATCCTTTTTCGGATGTTTCAACTACTTTATCTTCTGTTACCTTTTCCTTCTTTTTATCTCTATTGGCAAATTTGTTATAGGAGGTGTTTATAAATTTAGATACACTCTTTGGAGATAGGGAAGAGAACATCTTCTTAACAGGTTTTATAGCTACCTTTGCGATATCTTCTACTGCTATCTGATTTTTTGCTTCTTCCTCTGGTTCTTGATAGCCTCTTAAATTTCTTGATGTCACTATTATAAAGTCATCTGGTATCTGTCTAGAACGACCACTATCAATAGCTCCATTTGGTATGGCTTTTGTTGATTGATTTCCTAGATTTGCTCCGCAGCTTGTAAGTAATAACGTTAATAGCATTTATCCCCCCTTATTTTACTCTTCAAATAGCTCTTCTAATTCTTCACTACTCCATGGATAACCAATTTCACTATCCAAGAAAGAGGCGAATTTTGAAAGATAGACTAATTCAGGCTTTCCAGAATCATTTATTTGTTCTTTTTTTGCCCAGTTAATGTAAGCTATCCATGTTTCAACATCTGCATCTAATTTTCCTATTTTTGGATATGAAGAGTTGTCTTTATTTGCTTCTACTACTTTTTTCCAGCTAGCAAACGCTTTATCTACATTCTCTTCACTGCTAAACATTGAAAAGCTCCACTCTTTGAATTTTTTAAACTCTTTATCATCTAAAGCCACTTTTTCTATATAGTCAACTAGACTTTTAGATTTCGTAGAAGCAACATTAATTGCTCTATCACCAGCATAATCAACTACATCGTCAAAAGCTGTTCTGAATTTTGACCAAAAGTCCTTTGCCTCTTTTTGTTCTGATTCAGTTACTTTGTCGCTGAATGTTATAGTTTGTTTCTCTTCATTGCTACTATACTTGTTTATTGGGGTAGATATTTTGGTTCCTGTTGTTGAAATATTGTTTCCCCCTCCACATGATAGAAGTAACATAAGTAATGTCATGATTGTCTCCTTATTCTTCTTTTTTATTTTTTGTCTCTTTCTTTTTGCTCTCTTCCTTCTTTTTATCTTTACTTTTAGATTTTGATGAAGAGGATGTGAAATATTCTGTACCTTTTTTGACTCCTACATCAATTGCAGCTCCCATTATTTTTTCAGTGGAGTTTTTTACTGTTTCATTATTGAAAAAGCTTGAAATACCATTAAATGTCCAATCTAGCCAACTATCTTCAGACTTTTCCTCAAGGCCACTACCTGCAGCACTATCAAAGCTTTGATAGGTAGCTTTTCTTGCTTTTTTACTCTTTGATGTTGCATCTTTACTTGAAGTGTTGCTTAGAGAAGCTCCTCCACAGCTTGTGAACAAAAGAAACAAAATAGTCATTCCAGGTCTCCTCTAATATTGAGTTTAACTTGCCTTTTGTCAAAATCAAGTTTTTTTAAAGAATAATCGCCGCTATTGCTACTTCAGTACCTATTTTAAGTGCCGCTTCTCCTATATCTTGCCAAGGTAGTGCTTCACTTACCCATTTACCTGCCGCTTTAGCAGAATCCCAACTAGAATTTTTATTCTTTTCTTTTTTTGATTTTAGCTCATCATCTTCGTAAAGGGCTCTCTCTTCGATTTTTCTTACCCTTTGTTTTTTAGTACTTTCTACTGATTTGGTGGCTGTTCCTGTTAGTGAAGATGATCCTCCGCATGACATTAACAGCAAAAAGATGTAAACCATAGCTTCTCCTGGTTTTTTGTTTTCGTTACATTGAAGTATAATTTTGATATTAGACAAAAACAACTTTTTTTCAATTGAATTATTGTTATTTATAGAATATAATCGAATCTGTTGGAAAGAGAGGTAATATAATGAAGGCTTCACAACTTTATTTCAAAACTTATAGGGAAGATGCTAGTAATTTAAGTGTAAATCAACGTTTGTTAACAAGAGCTGCAATGATACATCAACAATCAAATGGTCTTTTTGCCATACTACCTATAGGTATGAAAATTTTAAGTAAAATAGAGATGATAATAGAGCAGGAATTAGAAAAGGTAGGGGCACAGAGGATGGAAGTATCTCTTTTGAGTAGTAAGTCAGTGTGGGACAGAGCAGGAAGATGGAACTCTTATGGTCCAGAAATGATGAGAATAAAAGATAGAAAAGAGAGAGAGTACGCTCTGTTACCAACTGCTGAAGTTGAATTTCTTAACTTAATAGATAAAGATATAAATTCATACAAAGATTTCCCTTTTATTCTCTATCAAATAACTGAAAAGTTTAGAGATGAAATAAGACC
>DCBY01000024.1:0-10843 GCA_002313635.1 Fusobacteriia bacterium UBA1095 | reverse complement strand
GATGAAATAAGACCAAGATTTGGTCTTTTAAGAGCAAGACAGTTCAGAATGAAGGATGCCTACAGTTTCCACTCTAGTGAATCTTGTTTAGATAATACTTTTGAAAAGATGAAAGATGCATATGTAAATATTTTTAATAGATTAGGCTTAAAATTCAAAATATGTAAGGCTGATACAGGATCTATAGGAGGAAAAGATTCTTTAGAATTTATAGTTATGACAGATGCAGGAGAAGCAGAAGTTCTCTTTTGTGAATGCGGATATACTGCTAACATAGAAAAATCAACAAATTTGGTAGATGAAGAGAGTAGTGTAGGAGAGGGCTTGAAAGAGGTTCACACTCCTGGAATGAAAAAAATGAGTGAAGTAGCTAAATTTTTGGATAAGAGAACTTGTGAAGGAATTAAATGTTTAGTAGTAAAAATTGAAAATAAATTCTGCTTGGTTGTTTTGAGAGGTGATAGAGATCTAAACGAAGCTAAAATGTCTGCATTGTTTGGGCATTTCAGGTATGCTAATGATGATGAGATAAGAAGTTTAAATCTTGATAAAGGTTTTGTAGGGCCAGTTAAGTCTTCTTTAGAAGTAATAGCAGACGAAGAGGCTGTAATAGGTACGAAATATTGTGGTGCTAATAAAGAAGATATGCATTTTATCAATTGTGAATATGGAAGAGATTGGAAAGCTAGTCATATAGTTGATATTAGAACATCCGTTAAGGGTGATAAGTGCCCTGAGTGCGCTAAGCCTATGTCATACTTAAAGGGAATAGAGGTGGGGCACATATTCAAGATAGGAAATAAATATTCAGAAGCAATGAAGTCAAAATTTGTTGACATGGATGGTAAAGAGAAAGATATATTAATTGCATCTTATGGTATTGGTGTTACTAGAGCATTGGCTACAATAGTTGAGCAAAATCATGATGAAGGGGGCATAACATGGCCTAAGGAGATAGCTCCTTATCAAATGAGCATAGTGATCTCTAGCATCAAACGTGAAGAACAGGTTAAGTTTGCAAATGACCTTTATGAACAGTTAACTGCTAAAGGCATAGACGTTCTCTTAGATGATAGAGATCTATCTGCAAGTGCTAAAAGAAAAGATCACAAACTAATAGGTGTTCCTACTTTGGTTATAGTGGATAAAAGCATCGTAGATTCTGTGGTTAGTATTGAGAAAAAAAGTGGTAGGAATGCTGTAAAATTTTCTAGTGCTGAAGTGCTGCTGAAGGAGATAGGCCTATAAATTGTCTATCTCTTTTTCTCGTGATTCTAGGTCTTCTAAAATGTTTGTTGCATCCTCAGGATCTCTTTTCCTAAGTAATGCTTCAATGTTTCTCATTATACCGTCTAGGTTAAACACTTTTCCGCCTTTCTTTTTTTAATACGATAATTATGCACTAAAAATATTTTTAAATCAAGTTCATTTATTTCGCCAAGAATTTTGGTGAAATAGTTGTTTGTTGTTGCTATAAATGTAAATGTTGTTATAATTTTCATGTTAGAATAATTTTTGGAGAGCATTTTTTATGTTAACACCTTTAATGAAACAATATAACTCAATAAAAGAAAAACACAAGGATAGTATTCTTTTCTTTAGGTTGGGTGATTTTTATGAAATGTTTAATGAAGACGCCAAGATATCTTCTAAAGTTTTGGGCATAACTTTAACTTCTAGAAGTAAAGAGAAGGATATACCTATGGCAGGTGTTCCTTACCACTCTGCAGCTTCCTATATTGCTAAGCTGGTTGCTAATGGTTATAAAGTTGCTATGTGTGAACAGGTGAGTGATTCTTTAGGTAAAATTGTTAAGAGAGAGGTAGTTAAAGTTATAACTCCCGGCACTTTCTCAGATCCTGATTTTTTGGACTCTAAATCCAATAATTATATAGTTAGCTTCTGCGTAGGTTTTAATGGTTCAGCTATTTCATATATGGATTTGACTACAGGTAGCTTCAAGACTAAAGAGTTTGCTGATCCAGTAGATTGTTTAAATACTATACGTAAACTGCTACCTAAGGAGATATTGGTAGGGACTATAAAGAGGTCAGATATACTAGAAGAGGTGGTTAATTTTGCAAGTAAAAGGGGAATAAATATTGTTCATTTTCAAATAGATAAAGATCCCAAAGGGTATTTAGAATCATTTTTTGAAGTAAACAGCCTCTCTTCTTTTGGGATAGTAGACAAAAAGTACTCAATAGTTGCTTCAGCATCACTTTTAAAGTATGTTTCTGAAATTCAAGACTGCTCTTCTATAACTTCAATATCCTACGACTCTCAAGAGTCTATGTTAGTAGATTTTTCATCTCAAGAAAACCTCAATTTAGTGAGTGGTAGATTTTCACTTCTATCTATTTTAGATAAGACAAAAAGTGCGATGGGTGCAAGATTTTTAAGAAGAAATATTTTAGAGCCATTAGTAAATATAGATAGAATTGAAAAGAGACAAAAAGATATAGAATTTTTCTCTGACAATGCAATTTTAAGAGGAGAGATTTCAGTTGCCTTGAAAGATATTTTGGACTTCGAAAGATCTTTCAGTAGAGTTTTAAGAGAGGAAGCTAATATTAGAGATTTAAACGTTATAAAAAAATCTCTTTTAGCCTCTATTAATATTTTTGATTTAGAGAGCAGATATTTCACGGTGTCCATTGACGAAGTGAAAGAGGTATTTGATTTATTAGAAAGTAGTATTCTTGAAAGCAATGCTGTTTCCATCAAAGAGGGAGGTATAATAAAGCCAACTTGTGATAAAGAACTAGAAGAGTTGCATAGAATATCAACAGAAGGAAAAAGCTTTTTACTAGATTTAGAAGCAAGAGAGCGTGAGAGAAGTGGGATAAAAAATTTAAAAATAGGCTATAACAAGGTTTTTGGTTATTACATTGAGGTTTCTAAATCAAATATCTCTCTTGTTCCAGAAAATTATATAAGAAAGCAGACTATTGCTAATGCTGAGAGATATATAACAGAAGAGCTGAAAATTTTTGAAGAGAAGGTGCTGACAGCAAAAGAGAAAATTTGCGAACTTGAATTCAAGATATTTAATGAACTAATTGGTAAGATAAAACCGTATGCATCCATGTTTTATGAATTGGCAAACAATATATCTTATCTTGATTTCATAATTTCTCTATCTGAGGCAGCCATATCTAACAACTATGTAAAGCCATCTATAAAGAGCGAAGGCTCTATAGTGCTAAAAAATTCTAGGCATCCCATAGTTGAGAAGCATTGTGATAACTTTATTGATAATGATATTAACCTTAAAGAGAATGAGATCATAATTTTAACAGGGCCAAACATGTCAGGTAAGTCTACTTTTATGAAACAAGTATCATTGATTGTAGTAATGGCTCAGATGGGTTCATTTGTACCTGCAAGTTATGCCGAAATTGCTATGGTTGATAAATTATTTACAAGAGTAGGGGCAAGTGATGATATATCTTCTGGACAGAGTACTTTTATGGTGGAGATGAATGAAGTTGCTAACATAATAAATAATGCTACAGATAAGAGCCTTGTCATACTGGATGAAGTAGGAAGAGGGACAAGTACTTTTGATGGTATATCAATTGCCACAGCAATAACAGAGCATCTACATGACAAAATAAAGTGTAAGACAATTTTTGCAACACACTATCATGAATTAAACGAATTGTCTTCTAGGTTAGATAATGTTTCGAATTTTAGGGTTGAAGTTAAGGAATATATAGATAAAGTTGTCTTTTTGAAAAAAATATCTGAAGGGAGTGCTGACAAAAGCTATGGAATAGAAGTAGCTAGGTTGGCTGGCTTACCAAAAAGTATTTTGGATAGAAGCAAGATGTTATTAAAAGATTTTGTTAAGAGCAGACAGAGTGAGGATATCTTTGAGGAGAATTTAGAAAAAGAGACTCTGTCTAGGATAAGAGATTTAGATTTAAATAGCATCTCTCCTGTAGAGCTGTATAAATTTTTACAGGATATCAAAGATAAACTGTGAAAATGTTCGTGATATAATTTAAGTTAGAGGGGTATGATCTTAAAAATGTTAAATTCTCTGAAAAAAGTTTTTGTTAATTCTTTCTCTAGGGTTAAAGAGAAATCTTTGTCCTATATAAGAAAACCTTCATTTGTGCTGTTTTCAATTCTTTTTTCTGTTTTTTTCTATAATCTCCTTGTCAAAGAGAGATTTGTTCTTCCTAAAATAGATGAAGATATTGTTACTTTGGATTTGAAATATTTTGCAAGTAATTTTGATCTTGTTGCTAAGAGAGGTATTGAAAAAGCTGGTAATAGATTTCTCTACGGCATGGTTTTAGATAATGAAAAGGGAAAAGTAAGTGCTGGATATGCTTACATCAAAAACGAAAAAGACCTTATATTCAAGCAGGGTGTAAGCGGTGAGAATGAAACTTGGACTTTTAAATCAGATGAAGCTAGATATATAGAAGAAGAAGGTGACACTGTCTTTTCACTTTTTGGTAGTGTAGATACTTACAATAAGAAGAAAGAGATAAGAATAAAGTCGGACAATTTTAGATTAAGCAATAATTTAACTAAGCTTAAGTTAAGAGGAAATGTTGTTATAGAAGATAATGATGTGAAGCTTTTCTCTGAGGTGGGTGATTACGATGAAAATACAGGAGATTTATCAATTTCTGATAGTGTGGCTGTTGAACTTGTAGCTGATGGTGAGAAGATTAGAATTGAGACTTTAGGTTTAGAATATAATTCTGAAACAAATGAAGCTTTTACAGAAGATGATTTCAAGATGTTCTACAAAGATTTAGAGATAAATGGTAAAGGTTTTGTTGTGAAAAATAAAGATTTTGTTACATATAATTCTGTTACTATTACTAGCGAAGGAGAGACACACATTTTTGCTGATAACTTGAAATATGTAGATAATGTGGTTAAGTTAGAGCAGTTAGAGGGGAAATACAAAGGTAACCCAATAGCTTCTAATATATTCGAACAGGAGAATGGTAAGACAGTTATGAAAGGTAATGTAATTCTTTCAGACTCTGATAATACTATTCAATGTGATAATTTAGTAACTGAAGATATCGTTAAGGCTACAGGTAGTGTTGTGCTTACTTCAAAGGATTTTACTCTTACTTCGGAGGATTTGTCTTATGATGAGAATAATAAAGTATTAAAAGCGCCACAATCTGTTATAAATAGAGATAAAGATGTGATTAACTGTTCTAGTCTGGAATATTTTGAAAAAGATGAATCAGGAACAATGACAGATATGGTTTTAGTTTCAGAGGGTAGAACTATAAAAGCAAAGGATGTTAGATTTAATATTTCAGAAGAAAAATATGAGCTTGAGAACAATGTTGAAATACTAGGTGACTATATTGTTAAACCTAATGCTTTGATTATTGACAAAAATATTTATTTAGCTGACTATCTTGAGGTTATTGATGACAAAACAGTTCTTACATTGACTAATTGTAGATATGACAGTGATAGTGGTGACTTTGTAACTAAAGATAGAATAACTGGTATGAGGGATGATTACAGATTTGAAACAGAAGGTTTAAGCTACAATAGCAAGAGTAAAGATGGGATTTTAGAAGGAGCCGTACTTGTAGAAAACCCAGAAGACAAATTTGAAATTAGGTCTAACAGTGCAAAAATAGAGGATGATATTCTAATTATGCAATCTCCACAAGGTATAAGAGATGAGGTTGAATTTAGTTCAGACTTAGGTAGATATGATGAAGAGGGTGTTTTTGCTATGTCAGGTAATTTTGTAGCCGAGAAAAAGGATTTTAAAGCTATATCTGATGAAGTTAGGTTTGATGTCAAAAGAAATATATTATCTTTTGAAACAGAAGCTGACATATATACAAAAGAGATGTTTGTTAACCTGCAAAAAGGTAATATAGCTGTTGATGATGAACAGCTAAATGGAGAAGCTGTTGTTGTGACAAGAGATAATGGTGATATACTAAAAGCTGACTTTATAGAGGCAAGTAGAGAGCTAGAAGTAGTTAATGCACAAGGTAATGTATTTGGTGATTTGGAAGATAAAGATATAGAGTTTAAATCTGATAAAGGAAGAATATTTTTCATTTCAAAGGATGAAGATAGATTTACAAGAGCAGAGCTTAATTCTAGCGGCTACTTCAATAAGGATGAATTAACAGTTAAAGCCGACTTTATTGAATATGATAATGGTGTAGAGAAAAAAGATATTGAAATGCTTTATGCTAGAGATAATTTAAAAATAACTATAGAGTTACCAGAAGGCAAGGCAGACATGACCTCTAGATATGCATTCTATGATCTGAATAGAGAAATAGGAAGAATGAAGAGAGACGTTGTAATAACAGCTCATCATATAGAGCATGGATCGATAAATGCCAAAGCTGATGAAGCCCTTCATGACAAGAGTGCAAATATAGTTAACCTTAAGAAGAATGTTTCCGCAAAGGGAACTAAAAGTGATCTGAAAATAGAGGGAGATGATATTGAATTTGATATGAGCACTTTCATGTTGAGAGGTAGAGGAAAAGCAGGATTTACATATAATTTAGATAAGGGCAACATGAGTAAAGAGGAGAAGGAAGTAGCAGATGAATTTATAGAAGAATATGAAGAAGATATAGAGAGTATAGAAAGCATAATGAGTGAATTCAACTCGGGCACAGATTTGAATGACGAATAATATAAATTATTTAAAGTGACTTTTTTGCAGCAGTGCCTAACACAATAGTGAAATTTTGTCAATAAAAATGGCTGAATTATTACAAATTAATCTATTTTTAGCCAAAACCTTTATATCAGTTCCCTAAATTTTGAATATATGATAAAATTCGGCAACGAAGAATAAAATTTAAGCAAATCTATTAACAAAATGCTAGGCAGTTGGGCTTTACTTATTTTGTTGATTAATCTTTAAGGGGGTTGTGTGTTATTTTTAGTTTTAATGTTAAGTTGTACATTCAGAAATTTTAATGTGCAAGAAAAAGGTAGGAGGGAGGATATAAGTAAAGCTATACGAGAGCTGGATAATGATAATAGCAAAGCTATATTAGAAAAAATTAATAAGTATACTGCTTTACATAAGGATGAAAATGGACTTTTACCAATAGAAGAAGCAATAGAAGTTGAAAATATAGAAGCAGTTCAATTATTGATCAAAGTAGTTGAATACCCTGACGAGATTTATGAAAGAATTGTTAATAAAAAAAATATAGATCTGTTCAACCTAATACCTCAAGAAAATCTAGATTACAGATTATTATCCAAAATAAAAGAAAATGATGATATAGAACTGGAAAGAGAATTTTTAAAGAGAATAGAAGCAACAGAATTAGAAAGACTGATCGTGAGTGGAAAAATAGAAGAAATAAAAAAGAAAAATAAGGGATGGATATCGGATAATTATAAAAATGATAGAGGAGATGTCAATCAAAGAAGAATAAACACAGCGGAGATACTGTGTATATATGGTGGAGTAGATTTTATAAAAGATATAATAAAAATATTAGAAAAAGATATTAAAGACATAAAAGAATATTTGTTGCTTACTGTGTCAAAATTAGGAAAACAAGAAGCAATAAAATATTCATTAGGACTGGGAATGGATGTGAATCATAAATTAAATGGTGGGTGGACAGCTATTATATCTGCAGCACAAAATGGTCATAAAGAAGTGTGTGAATTGCTTATTGATAATGGGGCTGATGTTAATGCTTCAGAGAAAAATGGAATTACAGCACTTATGGTTGCGGCAATAGGTGGACATAAAGAAGTGTGCCAGTTGCTTATTGACAAAGAGGCTGATGTTAATGCAAAACAGCAAAGTGGATGGACGGCATTGGTGTTAGCAGCGTGCAATGGACATAAAGAAGTGTGCCAGTTGCTTATTGACAATAGTGCTGATGTTAATGCTAAAAAGCAAAATGGATGGACAGCACTTATAATTGCAGCACAAAATGGACATAAAGAAGTGTGCCAAATCCTTATTGACAATGGAGCTGATGTTAATGCTAAAAATCAAAATGGAGCTACAGCTATTATGATTGCAGCACAAAATGGACATAAAAAAGTGTGCCAAATCCTTATTGACAATAGTGCTGATGTTAATGCTAAAAAGCAAGATGGATGGACAGTACTTATAATTGCAGCACAAAATGGACATAAAGAAGTGTGCCAAATCCTTATTGACAATGGAGCTGATGTTAATGCTAAAAATCAAGATGGATGGACGGCATTTATGATTGCAGCACACTATGGACATAAAGAAGTATGCCAGGTGCTTATTAACAATGGGGCTGATGTTAATGCTAAAAAGCAAAATGGATGGATGGTTATTATGATTGCAGCACAAAATGGACATAAAGAAGTATGCCAGGTGCTTATTGACAATGGGGCTGATGTTAATGCTAAAAATCAAGATGGATGGACATCACTTATGATTGCAGCCCAAAATGGTCATAAAGAAGTATGCCAGGTGTTTATTGACAATGGGGCTGATGTTAATGCTTCAGAGAAAAATGGAATTACAGCACTTATGGTTGCGGCAATAGGTGGACATAAAGAAGTGTGCCAATTCCTTATTGACAATGGGGCTGATGTTAATGCTAAAAAGCAAGATGGAGCTACAGCTATTATGATTGCAACTTCCAATGGACATAAAGAGGTGTGCCAGTTGCTTATTAACAATGGGGCTGATGTTAATTCTAAAAATCAAAATGGATGGACTGCATTTATGTCTGCAACTGCCAATGGACATAAAGAGGTGTGCCAGTTGCTTATTGACAATGGGGCTGATTTTAATGCAGTAAAGGAAGATGGATGGACGGTTATTATGTTGGCAGTACAAAATGGAGGACATAAAGAAGTATGCCAGTTGCTTATGGATAAAGGTGCTGATGTTAATGCAGTAGAGAAAGATGGATGGACGGCATTTATGTTGGCAGCGCAAAATGGACATAAAGAAGTGTGCCAACTCCTTATTGACAATGGAGCTGATGTTAATGCTAAAAATCAAAATGGATGGACGGCATTTATGTCTGCAACTTCCAATGGACATAAAGAAGTGTGCCAGTTGCTTATTGACAATGGGGCTGATGTTAATGCTAAAAAGCAAAGTGGATGGACGGCATTTACATCTGCAGTGTGCCATGGACATAAAGGAGTGTGCCAGTTGCTTATTGACAATGGAGCTGATGTTAATGCAGTAGATAAAGATGGATGGACGGCTATTATGATTGCAGCACAAAATGGACATAAAGAAGTGTGCCAGTTGCTTATTGACAATGGAGCACAAATTGATATAAAAAACAGAAGAGGCACTACATCTTTGACATTGGCACTGAGAAATAATCATAATGAAATTGTAAATTTGCTTGTAATAAAATCATTGGAATATGGTCTTATCAATTTTATCAAACAACACCTGAAACCTAATCACTTTTATAGTGTGCCCATTATGGAAAATCTTTTTTCACTTAAATACTTTGATGAATTTGAATTAGATTATCTTGAATCTTCTCAATGCTTGAGTGCAAACTTTCTTTCAGAAATTTCTTCTCAAATAGTAAATGTTAATAAAAGAAAGTACACCTCACTTCACTTTGCAGCTATGAATAGAAACTGTTCTGTTATTAAATCTCTTCTACAAAATAGTAATTTCTCTTCCTTTGTAGACAATTCAGAAAATGTAGAGAGTATATCTCCTTTAAGACTGGCTTTGAGAGAAGGTTTAATAGGTAATGTGAAAATTTTAATTTCCAAAGGAGCTTCCCCTTTTTATAAACAGTTATCTTCTGTTACAGAGATATTTTTTCAAAAAATAAAAGGAATTTTTAATGAAGATAAACAAAGTGCCCTTAAAGAAGTAAATATACTAGATCATGAGAAAGAACTAAAAGATTATGTTTCCTCTCAAATGCTATTAGACCTTCTTAGAGAAAAAGATGTACAAAATGCTCAAGAGAGGATTTATGGTCCTTCTTTACCTATAGTGAGGCAGCAGAATCAAGAAGCTAGATTAGCTAATAGGAAAGATGATAGCTTAGATTTAGAACAAAACAGATATCTTTATGCCTATAAAAACATCATAGACCTTACATCTGTTGATGAAAATAATAAAAATGTATTTCATTACTTAGCAGAGTGTATAGATGAAGATATAGCTACTTCAGAATTTTTAAATAAATCAATTAGCCTAAAAAGCTTCAATAAAAATCTATTAGTACAAGCAGACTCTAATGGAGATAGGCCATTACACATTGCTATCTTAAAATCTAATCCATACTTCATAAAGCATTTAGCTTCTCTAGAAATACTTAGCAAAGAAGAGCTTGATTTAACAAAGTATGATGATAGTGAATCTATTTTTGACTTAATAGTTAAAAATGACGTTAACAAAGAGACAATCGATGCTGTTATCAAGTATATATGGGGATATGATGAAGAAGGCAGTGACTTAGAATTTGTCCTTTCATCTGATAAAGCTACTGAAGAGGTAAAGAAAGCCTCATTGATAAAATGTCTAAGAGAGGTCAATGAAGATATATATGTAGGTGCTGCAGGTAAAAGAGTAATAGATCATATTATCAAATTTGATTTTGTTGAAGGATTAAAACATGTGGCTGATAAAGTAACTAACTTCGAAAACCTTTTTCTGACAGCACTTAATTTCTCATCTATCAAATGTTTAGAGTATATGGAGAAGAAAGTGGATAAAGAGAGCTTAAGTAAAAGTATAAGCTTACACAATTTGTGTAAAGGTGGAAAAGTTGGATCTTTAAGAATAGCTTTGAAATTTATGGAAAATAAATTAATGGATAGGAATGAAGATGGAAAAATTCCTCTACAGCTTGCAGCA
>DCBY01000019.1:8075-8772 GCA_002313635.1 Fusobacteriia bacterium UBA1095 | reverse complement strand
GCTTCATATAAAAATAGTGAAGGGTTACTGCCAATAGAAGAAGCGATAGCAATAAAAAATATTGAGGCAATCAAGTCGCTAATTAATATAGAAGGCTATGAATACCCTTATAGAGTATATGAAAGGATGCTAGATACCAAAAGCTTAGAGATTTTCAATTTAATTCCACAAAATCAATTAACATATAGACTGCTTTTGAAAATAAAAGGAAATAGAGATATAGAATTAAAAGAAGAATTCTTGAAAAGAATAGAGGCAACGGAATTAGAGAAATTGATAGTAGAAGTTAGAGTAGAAGAGATAAAGTGTAAAAATAAAGCATGGATATTGTCAAATTACAGAGATGAGAGAGGACCTATCAATCAAAGGAGAATAAATACTACAGAAATACTTTTTATATATTCAGAAGATCTAATAGAAGACATGATAGAAAAACTAAAAGAGGAAAAAGAGGATATAAAAGAATATATGCTATTTACAGCATCAACGCTTGGAAGGAAAGAAAGAGTGAAGGAACTGTTAGAAGATGATTTAGATGTTAATAGGAAACTAGATAAAAGAGGGGATAGAGCCTTGATATCAGCAGCCCAAAATGGTCACAAGGAAGTGTGTGAACTGTTGATAGAAAAAGGAGCAGAAGCAGAAATAGTGACAAAAAAAGGTTCGACAGCATTGATGCTAGCAGCTTTTAATGGAT
>DCBY01000019.1:7498-7702 GCA_002313635.1 Fusobacteriia bacterium UBA1095 | reverse complement strand
AAATAAAGATGGATGGACAGCACTGATGATAGCATCTCAGAATGCACAAAAAGAAGTGTGTAAACTGCTGATAGAAAAAGGAGCAGAATTAGATACAGCAAATAAAGGTGGGTGGACAGCATTGATGCTATCAGCCAAGAATGGACGCAAAGAAGTGTGTAAATTGTTAATAGAAAAAGAAGCAAAAGTAAATTTAGCAAATGA
>DCBY01000019.1:6681-7084 GCA_002313635.1 Fusobacteriia bacterium UBA1095 | reverse complement strand
AGCAAATAAAGATGGATGGACAGCGCTGATGATAGCATCTCAGAATGCACAAAAAGAAGTATGTGAACTGTTGATAGAAAAAGGAGCAGAATTAGATACAGCAAATAAAGGTGGGTGGACAGCATTGATGCTATCAGCCAAGGATGGATACAAAGAAGTATGTGAACTGTTGATAGAAAAAGGAGCAGAATTAGATACAGCAAATAAAGATGGATGGACAGCGCTAATGTTAGCAGCTCATGAAGGCCAAAAAGAAGCATGTGAACTGTTGATAGAAAAAGGAGCAGAAGTAGGTGCGGCAAAAGAAGATGGATATACAGCGCTGATGATAGCAGCAGAAAAAGGGTATAAAGAAGTGTGTGAACTTTTGATAGAAAAAGGAGCAAAAGTAAATTTAGCAAAT
>DCBY01000019.1:0-6290 GCA_002313635.1 Fusobacteriia bacterium UBA1095 | reverse complement strand
GAACTGTTGATAGAAAAAGGAGCAAAAGTAAATTTAGCAAATAAAGATGGATGGGCAGCGCTGATGCTAGCAGCTTTGAATGGGTACGAAGAAATATGTAAAATGTTGATAGAAAAAGGAGCAGAAGTAGGTGTGGCAAAAGAAGATGGATATACGGCGCTGATGCTAGCAGCAGAAAAAGGGTATAAAGAAGTTTGTCAAATGTTGATAGAAAACAGAGCTGAAGTTAATTTAGTAGAGAAAAATGGAGCTACACCTATTATGATTGCAGCACAAAATGGCTACAAAGAAGTGTGTGAACTGTTGATAGAAAAAGGAGCAGACGTTAATTTAGTAGAGAAAGATGGATGGACAGCACTGATGGTTGCAGCACAAAATGACTATAAAGAAGTGTGTGAATTGCTTATTGGCAAAGGTGCTAAAGTTAATGCAAAAAAACAAAATGGATGGACAGCATTGATGTCAGCAGCTCGTGAAGGCCACAAAGAAGTGTGCAAACTGTTGATAGAAAACGGAGCAGAAGTAGGTACGGCAAAGGAAGATGGAGAGACAGCGCTGATGTTGTCAGCAGAGAATGGACAAAAAGAGGTATGTGAACTGTTGATAGAAAAAGGAGCAGAAGTAGGTGCAGCAAATAAAGATGGATGGACAGCACTGATGAAAGCAGCTTCGGTTGGTCACAAAGAATTGTGTAAAATGTTGATAGAAAAAGGAGCAGACGTTAATGCCACAAGGAAAAATGGGTGGACAGCGCTGATGAAAGCAGCTTTGGTTGGTCACAAAGAAGTGTGTAAAGTGTTGATAGGAAAAGGAGCAGAAGTAGATGCGGCAAAGGAAGATGTAGAGACAGCACTGATGTTATCAGCTTCGGTTGGTCACAAAGAATTGTGTAAAATGTTGATTGAGAAAGGAGCAGACGTTAATGCCACAAGGAAAAATGGGTGGACAGCGCTGATGAAAGCAGCTTTGTTTGGTTACAAAGAAGTGTGTAAAGTGTTGATGGAAAAAGGAGCAAAAGTAGGTGCAGAAAATAAAGATGGATGGACAGCATTGATGTTTGCAGCTTTTAGTGGTCACAAAAAAGTATGTGAATTCTTTCTTGACAATGTTAATCCAGTGGACAGAGAAAAAAGGACTTTGTTAATGTATGCAGCATTATATGGCAAAAGAGAAATTTGCGAGCTGTTAATTGATAGGGGTTTAGATGTTAATTCAGTGAATATAGATAAGTGGACGCCTTTGATGTTAGTGTCATTGAACAGTCATTTTGAATTCTTGCCTGATGAATATAGTCCTAGGCTTCACTTTTCACCTTTATACATGTATTTGAAACTTTTAGTTCACAGGGATTTTGTCCAAGTTTGTAAGCTACTGCTTGACAGAGGAGCTAAAATAGATTTCACTAATATAGGTGGTGATACAGCTCTCTCTATTGCTGCAAGTGTAGGCTTTAATAAAGTATGTAATCTATTGTTAGAGAGAGGAGCTAATTTGAATATAAAAAACAAGAAAGGCCTGTCCCCTCTCTTGTTATCAGCTCAAAATAGGCATTTTGCAGTCTTTACAACTTTACTTGAATTTGGAGCTAAGTTTAATAAGAAAACTAAAAAAATTATGAAAGATAATCCTGATTTTTATAATCCAGATATTATACATTGCCTTCTATCCACTGGTAATTTTGATAAAGTTTCTATGGACTATTTCAGAGTAGCACAGTTTTTGTCAATTGATTTTCTGATTGCTAAATTTTGTGAAATAGGTGAAATGAACAAAGAAAGATATATTGCTATTCATTTTGCTGCTATGAATGAATCTTCAACACCACTCAAGCAACTTATTACAAATGATACTTTTCAGGGTTTTGTTAATTGCTCAAGTAATAGAAATAAATTATCTCCACTAAGGCTTGCCTTGAAATATAAACTTTTCAATAATGCAAAAATACTTTTATCTAAAGGAGCCTCTCCTTTTTATAATACTTCTAATACTTACTTTAGAAAAAATAGAAATGTTTTAGAAGAAAAAAAGAAGCTCAAAAAATATGTATCATCAGAAATGCTTTTTGATTTACTGAAAGATAAAGATTTGGAAAATGCACAAAAAAGGATATATGGACCTAATGACCCAGAACACAATGAAAGCTATAAAGATATTATTAAGCTTGAGGTTACTGATAACAGAAATAGGAATGTATTTCACTATTTGGCAGAGTGTGTTGAAGATGTTTCTACATCAGAATTCTTGAACAGAGCAGTTGAATTAGATAGCTTTAGCAAGGGTCTTTTGATACAAGAAGATAATAGTGGCGCTAGACCAATACACATAGCTATATTGAATTCTAACCCTTACTTTATACAACATGTTAGCTGTTTGGGAATACTTAGCAAACATGAGTTAAACTTAGAGTGCAACAGTGAAACTATTTTTGACATAGTAAAAAACAAAAGAGTGTCAAAAGAGACTATTGAAGCTATAATTGAGTATTTATGGAAATATTATGAAGAAGAAGGTGTCCACTCAATTTTATATTCAGACAAGGATGATCAAGAAAAATTAGCATCTTTGGCCTCATATTTAAATGAAGGAAATAATATAGATGATGGTAAAGAAGGAGATAGAGTAATAGATCACATAGTGAGAGCGGATTTTTTAGCTGGACTTGAGTACGTGAAAGATAGTGTAGTTGACATAGATAATCTCTTTTTGTTAGGAGTAAATTTCTCATCTGTGCACTGTCTAGATTTCTTGAAAGGGAAAGTAGACAAAGAATATTTGAAAAATAAAATAAATTTACATGATTTATGTGCAGAGGGTAAGGTAAGATCTCTGGAAATAGTACTGAAGTTTATGAAAGATCAATTGATGACAAGAGACAAAGATGGAAAGATTCCTTTACAAGTAGCGACAGAAGAAAACAAGCATAATGTTGTAAACTTTCTGTTAGGGTATGATACTACTGAAGATAAGGTAACAAATCCATACTTTGAACAAGAAGAGATAGAGATAGTAAGAGAACATAGAGATAGATCAGGACATAGCATGATGCATTCAGCAGCATTTGCGCTAAATCCAGATATGGTAATAGTGTTTACAAAATTAGGGTGTAAAATGGATTTGAAAGATAGCAACGGTGACAGGGCAATAGACTATATAATTAAGATTGATCCAAAAAATATTCAAGAAAGAGGAGAAAGGTTAAAGACAATTTATGCTCTACTTTGTGGGATGCTGGGTGAACAATATGATGTAAAGTATTCAAATGAGTCGATCCATATGGCAATAAAGATGGGAGAAGATGAATTAGTAAAAGAATTAATAAATAATGGATTAGTAAATGCTGAAGATAGAGAGTGTAATACTCCTCTGCATTTAATAGTAAGCAAAAATAATATAGAATTGCTTAGAAAAATAATAGATGGAGTAGATTATAAAGTTATAAATAATAAAGGGGAAACTGCATTGCATTTAGCAAAATCAGTTGAAGCGATGGAAACAATATTTGAAAATGCAATAAACAGAGATATATCATCGAAGGAACTGTTAAAAATATCAGATGTTAATGGCGAGAATGTGCTGCATAAATTTATAACTAGAAGCCAGGAAGAAGATATGTACAAGCTAATAAAATATGCACTAGACAATGGAGCAGATAAGAATAGTGTAATTACAGAGGGGCGAAACAAAGCTAAGAATGCTATTAATATGGCAAGAGTGATAGCTGAAGATGAAAATAAAGAAACAAGAAAAGAGGGAATAAGGCCTTATGATAAGGTGGGGAATCAACTGTTAGCCCTTTTAGAGGAATATCAGTCTGATACATCTGATATGGAGCTAAGGGAAAAAAGAAGAAAAGAAGCTAAAGCTAGGAGAGAAGAAGATGAAGAGGATAAAAAGGACTTTGAATTAGTCCGTATGGGAGTGAAAAAGGTTAATACAAGACTTTCTGGTAGTAAAAGATACGCTATACACTTGGCTGTTGAAAGAGATGATCCTGAACTTATACATGAGCTTGTAAGATTGGGTGCGGATCTAAATGTTGAAGACAAAGAGTGTATTACTAGCTATAGACTAGCTGTACAAAAAAGAAATTATGAATCTTTTGAATGTTTATTGAAGTTAGGTGATGTATTAGATGTAGATAGTAAAGGAGAAAGTGTCTTAGAAATTGCAACAGAAGAGGGAAGAGAGTACTCTGAGATTGCGCTAAAAGCTCTTTCTGCTTCTTCATACAAGAAGAATAGAGTATTTTTCATAGTGAATGCTTTACAAATTGTATTAGTTAAAATTAAGAAAGGTACAGAAACAATAGATAAAGTTGATATATTTCTTGAGAACCTACTTGAGAATCTAGAAGATAAAGAAGGGCAAAATGGTAAAACGTTAATTCTTAAGATAATAGAAGCAAATAACTTAAGTTTAGGAATACTAAAGAAGATACTAGAAAAGAGAGGGGTAGAAAAAGTCTTCAAAAAAGATGATGAAGGGGTGTCAGCGTTAGGTAAAATAATATTGATGACAGAAGCAAGTTATTTAAAGGAAGTGATAAAGCAAGTAGATAAGAGTGAAAATAAGGTAGGCTATGATATTGACCTCTTAGATCATATAGTAGAAAATGTGGAAGAATTAATAAATAGAAATAGGATAACTCATCTAGAGATGATATTGGATAAATATGAAAGTAGTTTTGCAGCCAAAATAGGAAAAGATGAGCAGCTGGGCAAATTGATATATGTAGCAGCAAGAAAGAAGAAGAGAAAAGTAGTAGAGTCACTGTTAAGGAAATTTGTAAACTTTACTACAAAAAAAGAAATGGCAATAGACGCTTTGAGAAAGAGTTTGTCAAAAGCAATAATAAAGGGAGGGGCTGCATTTAGTAAGACAAACCCGGAATTGAAGATGGCAACATGGGTAATAGGAAGTGCATTGAAACCAAAAGCTAGAGAAGAGAGCAAAGAAGAGATATTGTATATAGATGGAATATATAGGGATGGAAGATGGGCATTAGGCATGGAAATAGAACCAAGAAAGGCATTAATAACCTACTACAAAGAGACGGTGCAAAGCTTCAAGGAGATGAGTGTAGAAGAATTCAAAAGCATAATGAGTGGTACATTAAAAAAGAAAGTGAAGAAAGTAACGGCAAAGTTACAAGATAAGTTAGGAAGTATAGAGGAATCATATTTAACAAGAAGTTTGATAGAAAAAGATAAAAGAAAACAATATTTAGAAAGACCAGAGGAAGAGTTAAAAGGAGTTTTAAGAGAGCTAGAAAGATATAACAAAGAATATATGGAGTATAAGAATTTCATAGAAAGCAACCTTAGGAAAATAAAGAAGAGAGAAGACTTAAGTGACAGGATAAAAGAGGGCCTACGAACAAACTATATAAAAATAATAGATGCAAGAGAACTTCTTAAGAGAGGGATAGAGAACTACAAGAGGTTCCACGGTGAGTCAGCTGCTTAAGTATTGAAGGGTAAGGCCGTTCTATTCTAGATTTTAAGATGGTAAATCTGTGCTAGAAAATAGACATACTGGTTTACATAAAAATAAAGAAAGCATGCTATTAGAAGAAGCGGAATATTGGGGGTAACAGAATCAGAGAAGTTGATAGTAAAGGGCAGATCAAATGGTATAAATGGAAAAGTATGGATATTAGCTAATTACAGAAATTAGAGAGACAAGATAAACATTTTTCTTATATGTGGAAGATATGATAGAAAAATTAAAAGAAGCAAAAGAGTATATATGTTATTTATGCAGCATCAAAGTTTAAAAAAAGAAGTAGTAAGGCGTCTATTAGGGGGGTTATGTAGATATAAATAAAGAACTGAATTGAGGTGGAGAGTATGAGCTATTATAACTGCAGCATAAAACAGAGAAAAGGCGCTATCATTAGCTAAAGAAATGGATTTGGAAATACTTTAGATTTGTTTATAAGCTGTGGGAGAAAAATTTAGTCAGTTTCATTAAGGAGGATAAAATAGTTACAAAATTAAATATAGGGACAAAATATTGGATTTGGATAAAGAATCATTAATAAAAGGGAAATCAGTGATCTTTAATTAAAATATTAGAAAAGAAAATTATAATTTATGAAAGGGAGAGTTTGAAAATAAAAGAATATAGTAACTATTAATAAGGAATTGTTTCATGAGAGAGTTAATAAAAATAACAAGATAACTTAATATCCAGTTTTGACTATTCACGTAGAGTATATAGGAAAGACTATAAAGCTAGAAGTAGTTGACTAAAATTGATGTTATAAGGTTTGAGTGATAGAATATAAA
>DCBY01000028.1:4899-6038 GCA_002313635.1 Fusobacteriia bacterium UBA1095 | reverse complement strand
CCATCTTGCTTTTTAGCATTAACTTCAGAATTATTGTCAATAAGCAACTGGCACACTTCTTCAATTCCTCTATTTGCTGCCCACATAAGTGCTGTACTTCCATCTTGCTCTAATGCATTAACATCAGCACCTTTCTCTATAAGCAACCGGCACACTTCTTTATTTCCATGCAATGCTGCTAGCATAAGTGCTGTACTTCCATCTTGCTTTTTAGCATTAACTTCAGAATTATTGTCAATAAGCAACTGGCACAATTCTTTATGTCCATTTTGCAATGCAAAAATAAGTGCTGTCCTTCCATCTTGCTCTAATGCATTAACATCAGCACCTTTCTCTATAAGCAACTGGCACACTTCTTTATTTCCATGCAATGCTGCTAGCATTAGTACTGTCATTCCATCTTTCTTTACTGAATTAACATCCACACCTTTCTCTATAAGCAACTGGCACACTTCTTTATTCTTTTGTAATGCTGCTATCATAAGTGCTGTACTTCCAAATAGATCTGAGGCATTAACATCTGCTCCTTTCTCTATAAGCAACCGGCACAATTCTTTATTTCCATGCAATGCTGCTAGCATAAGTGCTGTCCATTCATTTTGACTTTTAGAGTTAACATCTGCTCCTTCCCCTATAAGCAACTGGCACACTTCTTTATAACCTTCCTCTGATGCTATCATAAGTGCTGTACTTCCATCTTTATCTACTGCATTAACTTCAGAATTATTATCAATAAGCAACTGGCACACTTCTTTATGTCCATTAGACGCTGCTATCATAAGTGCTGTACTTCCAAATAGATCTGAGGCATTAACATCTGCTCTTTCCTCTATAAGCAAATGGCACACTTCTTTATGTCCATTGGACGCTGCAAGAATAAGTGCTGTCCTTCCATATTTCTCTACTGCATTAACTTCAGAATTATTGTCAATAAGCAACCGGCACAATTCTTTATTCCCATTTTGCGCTGCAAGAATAAGTGCTGTCCTTCCATATTTCTCTACTGCATTAACTTCAGAATTATTGTCAATAAGCAACCGGCACAATTCTTTATGCCCATTTTGCAATGCAATCATAAGTGCTGTCCACCCATTTTGCTTTTTAGCACTAACTTTAGAATTATTGTCAATAAGCAACTG
>DCBY01000028.1:0-4522 GCA_002313635.1 Fusobacteriia bacterium UBA1095 | reverse complement strand
ATTAACATCTGCTCCTTTCTCTATAAGCAACCGGCATACTTCTTTATGTCCATTGGACACTGCTATCATAAGTGCTGTACTTCCATCTTGCTTTTTAGCATTAACTTCAGAATTATTGTCAATAAGCAACTGGCACACTTCTTTATGTCCATTGGACGCTGCTATCATAAGTGCTGTACTTCCAAATAGATCTGAGGCATTAACATCTGCTCCTTTCTCTATAAGCAACTGGCACACTTCTTTATTCCCATTTTCTGCTGCTAGCATTAGTACTGTCATTCCATCTTTCTTTACTGAATTAACATCCACACCTTTCTCTATAAGCAACTGGCACACTTCTTTATGTCCATTGAACGCTGCATACATAATAGCTTTCCACCCGCCATCTAATTTTTGATTAACATCTATTCCCAGACCTAATAAATATTTTATTGCTTCCTTCTTCCCTAACTTTGATACAGTAAAAAGCAAATATTCTTTTATGTCTTTAATATCTTTTTCTAATATTTTTATTATCTCTTTTATAAAATCTATTCCACCATATATACACAGTATCTCCGCTGTGTTTATTTTTCTTTGATTAACATATCCTCTATCATCTTTATAATTATCCAAGAACCATCCCTTACTTTTCTTTTTTATTTCTTCTATTTTTCCACTCACAATCAATCTTTCTAATTCTGTTGCTTCTATCCTCTTTAAAAATTCTCTCTCCAATTCTATATCATCATTTTCTTTTATTTTGGACAAGAGTATGTAATCTAGCTTTTCTTGAGGTATTAGGTTGAATAGATCTATATTCCTCTTATTAACAATTCTTTCATAAATTTTGTCAGGGTATTCACCTACTTTGATCAATAGCCGAACTGCTTCTACATTTTCCGCTTCTATCGCTTCTTCTATTGGTAAAAGTCCATTTTCATTCTTATGTAAAGCAGTATACTTGTTAACTTTTTCTAATATAGCTCTGCTATTCTCATTATCTGGATTTTGTATGGCTTTACTTATATCTTCCCTTCTACCTTTTTCTTGCACATTAAAATTTCTGAATGTACAACTTAACATTAAAACTAAAAATAACACACAACCCCCTTAAAAACTCTGTACCAAAATAAGACGTATACAATTGTTCAGTACTTTAATGGTAACTTTATCTAATTCTTCGCAGCTGAATTTTATCACATATTCAAAATTTAGGGAAACAATAAAAGGTTTTCGACTAAAAATAGATTAATTTGTAATAATTCAGCTATTTTTATTGACAAAATTCTATTATTATGCGTGCTAACTCTGTCAACAAAATCACTCCTAAATAAACTGGCTCTTTCGTTTCTTGCTACCCATACCCTATGATGCCATCTTAATAGCTTCTATTTTTATCTCCTCTTTTTTATACTCTCCTACCTTAGCGTTTAGAGCTTCTCTTGCCTCTATCATTATATTATAGTTATCAAATAAGTCTTTCTTAAGGTAACCATCCCACTCCATTTTCCCTTTCAGTACTCTTGTTATCTTCTCTTTCATAAATTTTCTGTAACTATCATGAATTTTATTATATTTCTCTAATTCTTCTAATACCTCTTTTAATTTCTTTTCTTTCCTTAGTTGATACTCTTTCTTTTCGTCACCTTCTGCTAACTCACTGCTCATATCCCTTGAGTCCAACATCTTTTTTGTTATACAGCTGTTTTCTATCTTACCTAACTCTTTTCTAACCCAATCTTTAAAGCCCTTGAATTCCTTTTTAAAGTAACTTTCCATCCTTTCTTCTAACTTCTTTCTACTCATTTCCTTGAATGACTTTACACTCTCTACAAAATATTTTAGTAAATTTTTCCTCCCTTCTATCTCTATACCTATTGCCCATTTCCCTTCTCTGTATATCTCATCTATACACATTATTTCATCCACCCCTTCACTTCTCTCCTTTGGTTTTACCAGCTCTCCTATCAACCCACCTGCTAATTCTGCACCTGGAAATCCTGCATTTTTACCTACTATCACTATTAATTTTGATAACCTTTCTCTCCATTTATCCATTGACAGATCTTCCTTCGTTACAAAGCTTACAAAATTACCTAGCAGTAACTCTACTATCTCTTTTTTCTGTTTTCTTGCTGCTAAATATATGAGCTTACCTAATTTTTTATCTCTGCTTCTCTCTACTATGAAATCATCCCCACAATTATCTAATATTATCTTGAGATTTGCAAACCTTCCACTTTCTACTAAAAGTTCCAAACTATCTTCTACTCCAATTAGTAAGTTCTCAATATATCCTTCCTTTTCTCCCTTAGACTTTGTGGACTTTATAGCCTCTACTAATATTAATAAATATTTTGAATTTTCCATAGATATTATTATTCTTAATAATTCTTTATTGTATTCCTTGAATAATTCACCTGCTCCTCTTATCTCCATAAACTTCTCAAACAAGTCTAATTTTAGCTTATTTACTTCCATCATACTGTATAACAAAGATTTGTTTTCCAACTTTAAGTCCTCTTCTACAGGTAAATTTTCAAGAAGTGCTCCTACTCTTTTTACCAACTTCTCTATATCTCCATCTCTATATATGATTATCTCTATAGCTGCAATAATATAAGATGCTCTCTCTTTTAAGTAAATAGACTTAGGCAGCTCTTTTAACACTATATCAGCACATTCACCTCCTTTGCTTGAGGCTAACTCCAGTACACTTTTGTCTTTTGTCTCTGTATTTACTGTATCTAACACATCTCCTTTTTTTAATAAAGATTCCAAAAGTTGAATATCTTCTTGTTCTATTGCTTCTTTGTATTTTTGTACTTTTGATTGTTTTGTTTCTACTGTCACTCTGTATCCTAAATCTGCTAGCTTACTTAAAATTTCTTTACCAATTACTCCTGTTAATGAATATTCTGCTTCTGATTTCTTGCGGCCTTTCAATGCTTCAACAGCATGCTTAGCATACTCTCCACCTTTTCTTAATGCAAGTTCTAATACACTTTCTCCATTATTATTTTTATGCAATATATCACCTAACTCTATCAATTTGGTGAAAGATGCATATCTATCCTCTTGTATTGATAATATGTAGCTATTTACTCCATACTCTTCTCCATCTATTGACGCTCCTAATCCAATGGCTTTTGCTACTTGATCTCTGTCATTTTGCTTAACAGCTAAGTGTAATGCATACTGCTTTATCTTATTTGAAACTTTCAACTTTTCAACCAATAACATGATGTGACTCAATCTATTTCTCTTACAAAGTTCTTTTGCCTCTAATTCTACTGTTCCTAACAAACTTTTTTTATACTTATTATCCTCATCTACCTCATCTATTATTCTTAACAGATAATCTACATTCTTCATCAATATTATTCTATTAAGGGCTTCTTTATTCTCTTCTTTAAAAAGCTCTTTTATACCTCTATTCTTTATTATAATGTCAAATATTGGTAAAGTTAGACTTCTTGATTCAATTAACTCTGTAAATAAAGGCCTATTGGTACTTAATTCTAATTTCTTACCTTTTAAGTATGAAAGTAAACTCTCGATATGTTTTATATCACCACTTTGTTTTACTACTTTTTCTATTTGAATTTTTAGGGCTATCACTACACAATTCACACTCTCATCTAATCTCTTAGTTCTTCCTAATGCATTTATGGCAAAGTCAGATAACCTATTATCCATTTTCAATACTATCTCTAACGCGCTTTCTCCCATTAAGTCTGTATCCAATATATCTACCTCTTTTATCAACATTTTTATGCTTTGTTCTTCTATTTCCCTATCCAACTCTAACTTAATAGCTTCTACTATAGCTTCTCTTCTGGTCTCTTTATATTTTGATTGTCCTAAAGCTTTTACAGCAATTTGGGCTATCTTACCTCCCTTCCTTATTGACATCTCCAGTACACTCTCTTCTTCATTAATAATATCTAACACATCTCCTATTTCTAATAATTTTACTAATGAGTTACATCTTTCATTTTCTATTGCTAGTCTATAGCTATTAGCTTCATCCTCTCCATTAATATCAACACCCATATCACACAGATTTTCTATAATATTTTCTTTGTTACCCTCTACTGCTAATAATAGCACTTCCTGCCTTAACTCTTCTGTGTCTTCACTATATCTTTCTAATAATTGTAGTAAAACACCCTCCATTCTATTTTTCAACATTTCATCTGCTCTCTTAGCTAATTCATTTATAAGCTTTTCTACATGTACCCTACTATAATCTATTTTGGACAGCAATGAATTCCTTAATTCTTCCATCTTTAATCCTGGTGATAGTACTTTCCACAGTACTGACCCCTTACTATCCTCAATAAACACCTCATCTAATCCTCTAACTTCTATTATCTTGTTTAACAATACTACTGTTATCTTACCTAAATCTATCAACTCAGGTAAGATAAGACTACCCCCTATCTCTAATTTTTTATTCTGTACATAACTAAGAAGTATTTCTATGCTATCAATTTCAAATTCTTCTTTTTCTATTAACACTTTTAGTGATCTTAGT
>DCBY01000006.1 GCA_002313635.1 Fusobacteriia bacterium UBA1095 | reverse complement strand
TCAGGTTATCTGACATATGAAGAGAAAGATGGAGTGAGAAAGTATAAGCTACCTAACAAGGAAGTAAGAGACTTTGTATCTTCTCTTATTCAAGAAATAGATAAAGAGTTAAAAAGTTCTGGTATGATAGAGAAATTATTTATAGAAAGAGACTGGAAGGGGTTGGAGGAAGTTCTTCAGTCAACTGTAATGGAAATAATGAGTTATTTTGATGTACCACAGAAGAAAGAAACAGAATCTATGTACCATATGATGTTGTTAGGGATTTTTTCTTCATTTAAAATGTATGAAGTAAAGTCTAACGTAGAAACAGGGCTAGGAAGAGTTGATATATTAATGAAAAAGGGAGATGAGGAAGAGTATATAGTGGTTGAATTGAAGGCAGGGAGTAGATTTTCAAGACTGGACAATATATTAAAAGAAGCAAAAGAGCAGATAAAAGATAAAAAGTATGGGGAAGACTTGAAGGGAGAATTAATAAAAATAGGGATAGGATTTATAGGGAAGACTATGAAGTTAGAAGTGGTTGAATAAGGTCTTTAAATTTCAAGAAAGTGCGTATAAAGAGTGGTTATTGGAATAAGACATCAGTTTGTTTATCGCATTAGATTTCAAAAAGATGATATGTAGAAAAAGGTTTTCCTTTGTTGATAATAGACTACTTTTTATAAAGTGATTTGATAAACTAACGAAAGCTTTATTAGTGTGAAGAAAAATCAAATTTTAAGTTTTCAATCATCAGATTAGAGAATGCGAATATAAGTAAAGAAAAGTGGATCCTGTTGAAGCTTTAAGGTTAAACATACATATGAAAATAAATATGGATCTCTAAAATCAAATGCTGGCTGTAATGATTTGAAATAGAAAACAAGATTACAAATAAGATGAAAGATGTACGGTGAGGGCTTATATGGAGAGGTAATAAAGTTAGGGAGTAGGGTTTATGGATTTAAAATAATAGAATATTAAAAAGCGCTGAAATTTTTTTGTTGTAAATAAATATACTATTGTGGATATGACCGTAAAGACTTGTCTGGAGATTTTTAGAGAGAAATTCAAGTAATAATGTTGTAGGGCTGAAAATAAGAGGAATATATGAAAGGCTTATGTGTAAGGAAGGTCGACATTAATTGTATAAAAGGTTAAGGGGATGCAAGGAGAGATAAGATAAAATTAAGGTCAAAAAAGAAATAAAATATAAAAGAGAAGAAGCGAATTATAGGTGAAAGTGGAAGATGGAAATACGGAGAGAACATTGAAATATGTGTGAGAACTAAGGAGCTTAATCCAAAATTAATATATTCAAAATCTCTTTGTAATATCCACATTGGATTATGTGGTAGAATTTGCCTGTACATTAGAACTATAAATAGCAAAAATAAATAAATTAAGGTGAGGGTTATGATGTTATTTTGTATAATTATGCTAGGTTGTGCATCAAAAGAGGTTAGAGTAATGGAAAAGGGGATAAAAGCAATGGCAAAGAGAATGAGGGAGAATGTAAGTAGAGCGATACAAAATAATAATAACAAAGCCATACTAGAAAAGTTAGACAAAAATGTTGTATTAATGGAAAATGACAAAGGGTTGTTGGCAATAGAAGAAGCGATGGAGGCTAGGGATTGGGATATAGTGAATTTGCTGATGAAAGTAGAAGTTGATTACCCAAAGAGAGTGTACAAAAAAATAGTAGGAATAAAAAATATAGAGATGTTCAATTTAATTTCAGAGAAGTATGTTGGTTGTAAATTTTTGTCAATAATAAAGGAGAGCAAGCGTAAAGAGTTAGAAGACGAATTTATGAGAAGGATAGAAGCAACAGAGCTCGAAAGACTATTAATGGAGGGGAAAAGTGACGAAATAAAGGCTAAGAGTAAAGAATGGATATTAGAAAATTATAGAGATGAACAAGTATTGCCAGAGGGAAGAAGAATAAGTACTATGGGAATACTTTGCGTATATGGTGAAGCACTAATTGTAGATATAATAAGAAAAATAGGAAGAGAAAAAGAAGGGGTAGAGGAATATGCATTGCATTCAGCATTAATTTTAGAAAAAGAACAGATGGTAAAATTTTTATTAGAAAACGGAATAGATGTAAACAAGAAATTAGATAGGAGTAAGTTAAGCGCGCTAATGTGTGCATCTCATATTGGTAACATCAAAATATGTAAATTACTGCTGGAAAAGGGAGCAAAAGCAGATGTAGTAGATGAGCATGGATGTACAGCGTTGAAGCTAGCATCTGAAAATGGTCATAAAGAGATATGTAAGCTACTGTTGGAAAATGGAGCAGCGGTAGATTGGAGAAAAGAAAATGGGATCAGGTCATTGGTGGTGGCGGCACAGGGAGGCTATAAAGAAATATGTGAATTACTGTTAGAAAATGGAGCAGATGTAAATGCGGAGAATAAGGAAGGGTGGAGAGCTTTGATGTCAGCAGCCCAGGAAGGCCATAAAGAAGTATGTGAATTATTATTAGCAAAAGGAGCAAAAGTAGATGCGACAGATGAGAATGGGTGGACAGCATTAATGTTGTCAGCCCAAGATGGGGATAAAGTATTGTGTATCCTTTTAATAGAGAAAGGAGCAGAGGTAAACTTAGAGAATTGCAGCGGAGTAGGGGCTTTGATGGTGGCAGCTCAGGAAGGCCATAAAGAAGTGTGCGAATTATTATTAGAAAAAGGTGCAAAAGTAGATGTGGCAAATGAGGAAGGGTGGACGGCATTAATGCTAGCATCTAAAAATGGTCATAAAGAAATATGTGAGCTGCTTCTAGAGAGAGGGGCAAAAATAAATGCATCTAATAATCATGGATGGATGGCGTTAATGCTAGCATCTAAAAATGGCCATAAAGAAATATGTGAGCTTCTTCTAGAGAGAGGGGCAGAAATAGGTGCATCGAATGAGCGTGGATGGACGGCATTAATGTTAGCATCTAAAAATGGTAATAAAGAAATATGTGAGCTGCTTCTGGAAAGAGGAGCAAAAATAAATGCATCTAATAGTCATGGATGGACACTGTTGATGATAGCATCTGCGAATGGTAATAAAGAAATATGTGAGCTGCTTCTAGAAAGAGGGGCAGAAATAGGTGCATCGAATGAGCATGGATGGACGGCGTTAATGACGGCAGCACTTAATGGCCATAAAGAAATTTGCAATTTTTTGATAGAAGAAGGTATAGAGGTAAATGCAACAGGAGCAAGCGGTGAAACAGCGCTAGTAGTGGCAACAAGTAAGGGGTATAGTAATACTGTAGAGTTGTTGATAAGCCATGGAGCGCGATTTGATCAGATTTTTTACCCAGGAGGGGTTGGGGAAGATGAAGTAGTTATAAAATTAAAATCATGCAGAGATAAAATATTACATTTGGATGAAGAATCATTGAAAAAAGGGAAATCAGTGAGTCTAGTTAAAATATTAGAGAAGGAAATCTTAAAGAGAGAGAATATAAAAGGGATTTTAGAAGATATACGAAAGAAGAAGAGAAGTCTTAGAGTAAATAATGATTGGAGAGATGCAGTGGATGAATTAGTAAAGAGAATTGTTAATTATGAAGAGGAAGATATAGAAAAAAGAGTAGAAAATGAACGGATAGAAAAGTTGTTAATAAGGAACTGCCTTATGGAAGAGGTAATAAAAATAGAAGAAAAATCTAAAAAGAGAAAATATGAAGAAGATATCGAAAGATGCGTAAGAAATAAGAGGGGATGAATTGTGTTTGTTTAAAATAGATAGTATGTGTGTTATAGGAGATAACGTTATTAATTAATTTAGAGTATTATAACTCTGCAGAAGGGGTAAAAAAGGTTAAGATAAATCATACTTAATGAGAAAATTCTATATATATTGTTGTAAAAAAATTGATTTTATTTATTATTGAAGGCATGCTAAGTGTGAGTATAAAGAAGGGAGACGTAAGATAGCAATGTCAAAGTCATCAAAAAAGAAAGTTGATTTGAAGAAAGTTTCTGGTGGAATGCTAATTTGGCCCCATAATGATAAGGAACAATACAGTATTAAGGTAGATAAAGATGGTATGCAACAAGATGAGTATGAAGAAAATACTGAAAAAGCACAAGATAATAATGATGCTTGGGTTTCTGGAGTTTTTTAGTTGTCGAAATAAAAGAGAAATTGAATGAAAAAATAGAAGAGCCTTGGGAATAGAGGCTCTTTTTTATTAGGCAATTGAGATAATGAAATAGGAACTCATCAGATGTATCCTATAAGTGAGGTTTTATAAGAAATAAATGGAATTGCACACTTTTGCACAATTTCAATATATTCCGATAATATATATTATGTAAAATGTTGACAAGTTGAAAAAGGTGTTATCTTTGAATAAAAAAAAGAGAGAATTTTGTGAAAGTTCTCCCTTTTTTAAAAAAATAAATTTTACTTTATCTAATTTATAGTTTCTATTTGTGGACGAGGAATTTTTAATTTACCCGTAGTAATTCTTTGTTCTCTTCTGCAATTACCAGAAGCACTTCTTAATGAACCCTTTGGGCATTTTACCATTCTAGTTACCCCACCTAGAAAATCTACTCCTGCACTTGATGTGCCGCCTGCTACGTTATCTAAGTTTAGTTTTTGTTGTTTCTTTGACATTGTTATTGGATTCTCCTTTCTTTATTACAATATTGTTATTGGATTAACTTTTTTTACTTTTACTGGTGGATTATTATTGGAAAAAGGTCCTTCGAATCCTCCTTTATAACCACAAACTCCAACTCCACTACAAAGTGGTTCTTTTCCTCCCCAAGCTGGTTGAGCTCTATCTCCTCCTACCCACAGTCCACCTGATGCATTATCTAAGTTTAGTTTTTGTTGTTTCTTTGACATTGTTATTGATTCTCCTTTCACAATAGTATGTCATTATTACATTATTATGCTATAATAATTGTGATAAATCAAGTTTTATTATTGATTTTATCTTAGTTCACGAAAGATTAATTATTGCTTCTATCCTTATTGTCTTTTTCATCATACCATATAACTTGTTTTCTAGTGAGATTTTCACCTGACTTTATACAACTAAAAATCTTGTATAAGAAAGAATTTGGTTTTTGATCAAATTCCTCCATTTCGACTAATATTTCTGCTTCGGTTATTTTTGTATTATCCCTTTCGAAATTTAACTTTATTAAGTAGTATTCTACAGGATTATAGTCTGTAACTGTTTTGTAAGTATCTGAGATTAATGGTTTAGCTCTAAGATCCCCTGTGTCGGGATCTTCTATCCACTGATAAGAGTAAGTCTGATCTAAAACCTTCCTATCAAATTTCTTTATGTTTGTTATGAGTTCTTGTGAAATAGTTACAACAACTGTTGCACAGCTTATTTCGTTTCTAATTTCAAACCCTTCGGATTCGAATAGAGATTCAATCTGTTTAGTAATATTATAATCATTTATTTCACTGGTTTTGGGTTTGAAATGTAATTGGTCACTAATTATGTTTAACTGTTGGCCCAGCATTGTGTGAACAGTTATTTGGGCTCTATTTGGCTTTTGACATCCATAAAAATTCATTAGGAGCGAAACGCCTAAAATGAAACAAATATTCTTCAATTATATATACTCACTCCTTTCCTATTTATTATTATATATTGATAAACTCATTATATAATAAACTTAGACTGAGTATCAACTTTTATTGACGTAAAAGTGTTGTGGTGTAATGAATTCATCTATTTTTGTTCTTTATAAATCTATTCATCTCCCTTTTTTGCTCTTTCTTCATTATTGCTTCTCTTTTGTCATAATTTTTCTTACCTTTAGCCAGTGCTATTTTAACTTTGATTAATCCTCTTACTAAAAGTACTTTTAGAGGAATTATTGTCATACCTTTTGCCTCTATTTTTTTTATTATCTGATCTATCTCTTTTTTATTTAAAAGGAGTGTTCTAACTCTTTCTTCTTCACCTTGTCCCATATACTTAGATATGTTCATCCCTATTGCCAATAGTTCCCTATTCCAGGGTTTTATATAACTTCCTTTTATGTTGACCTTACCTAATTTGGCAGACTTAACTTCATGACCTTTTAAAGCTATTCCAGCAATGAACTCATCCAGTATATGGTAATCATAGTAAGCTTTTGGATTTGAACTTATAGTCTTCATTATGCAGACTCCAATGAAATCAGACCTAACTTACCTTTTCTGAAATCAGTTATTAATTTTTTGTAGACATCTTCCTCTGACTTCTTCCAAATATTTGTTAGTTCCTCTATTACTGATTCAGGCTCTTCCTTTGTTAGGACTACTTGATATGCTTTTTCTATCCCTCTTTTTGATATAATCTCTATCAAATGTATTGCTGCTCCCATTGTGTTGTGGAAGCTATCTTTTAAAGAACCAATAAGGGCCATTTTTTTAAGTTCATTTTCACTACTGTTAGTCCAGAGAATCCCTGGAGTATCCAATAGGTCAACATTTGGTAGTATTCTTACCCACTGCTTACCTCTTGTAAAACCAGGTTTATTAGCAACACCTGCAACTTTTCTACCTATTAGTTTATTGATTATTTGCGATTTACCTACATTTGGTACGCCTAATACAACAACTCTTATTGGAAAAGCGTTAACTCCTCTTCTTTGTAATTTCTCTTTTTTCTTTCGGAACATTGCCTCTAGTATGTAGAGCAATCTTTTCATATTTTTACCTGACTTTGCACTAATAGCAGCTACATATCTATATTTTTTTTTAAAGTTTTTTTCTAAGTTAATTGATATCTTCTCTTCTATTAAATCTGATTTATTTATTATTAAAATCCTATTCTTACCTTTGATAAATTTATCTAATTCTCTATTTTTACTAGCAAAAGGAGATCTTGCATCCACAACTTCTATTACTGTGTCACACATTTTTAAATTATCTATAAGTTCTCTCTTTGCCTCTGTTATATGTCCTGGATACCATTTTTCCATACAGATCTCTCCTCTTATTTGTGTAATTGTACCTCTCTCTTTAATTATAACAGAGTATACCTGTATTAAAAATAAATTATGTTAGGAGTCTTCTATTATTTGAAGCTGTTTTTTTATGAATGTAGAAGCGTTATAAGCGATGTCATAAGCCCTTCTTTTATCCCGAGATTCTGAAACTATTTTTATTGCGTCTTCATCTTCTAAAAGATTAACTCTTATATCCTCGTTAACCTCCAATTTTTTAAAGACTATAGATATAAAATCATTTATTATAGAACTGTTGCAAAATACTTCCCTCTTTTCTCTAGGGATATATATTTTTAATATTGCTCTACAGAATTTAGGAAGATCCTTAAGCAAGTGTTTCTTTATACTTGTCTGCACATCAGGAAAATGCATACATATTTTTAAAAAAGAGTATATAGCATCACTGCAAGGAAGATAGTCATCAAAAATGATCCTTGCTACTGTCTTTCCAGATATTTGAGCCCCAACTTGTCTAATAATTTTGAAATTATTTTGAATATTTTTATCAGTTTCCATTACAACTATTCCTTTAGATTTGAGGAAATTTTTTACAGTTTTACTAATTTTGTAAGACAAAACAACTCTCTCTATCTCTGGATCTAATAGACATATCAAAGCCACTATTTCATCACCAGATAATATATTACCCTCTTGGTCAATTAGGACCATTGAAGAGCCTTCAGCACTAAACGAAATTCCTACATCACATTGATTGCCTATGGTTGCTTCACACAGTTTAGCAAGATTGTGTGGATCGAATATATCAATTAAATTAGTTCCATTAGGTTTATCATTTAAGACTACTAACTCTGATGAGAATTCACTTAGAATTTTAGCGCCTACTCTGTAAAGGGCACCATTTCTGAAGTCAACAGCTATCTTGGGCCTTATCTTTATTTTATCTTTAAATCTATTGATAATTAGGTTATAGTAATTATCTTCATAATTTACTGTTTTTATACTCCCCATTTTCTCTACTTCTTTTGTTGCTCCATTTAACATATGAGGTTCGCTTATCAACCTATCTAGTGTATTCTCAGTATCTCTATCTATCGCCTCACCTTCAGAGTTGAAAATCTTGATACCATTCATTTTTTTATTTCCACTAAACAACGACACTGAAATACCAAATGAGAACCCAAGCTGTATAGTTGCTAGAACTATTCCTGAATTAGCTAATTCATCAGCATGTACCACATCCACTCCAAAAGCAGTTAGTCCTGACGCTAGGCCTGATATTATCATACTACTGGAATCCCTAGTATCATGTCCAATTATAACTCTTCTTGCTTTATTGTACTGTGTTATATAAAATCCGATAGCCTTGCCTAGAGCAACACAAAGCTCGGGGGTTATGTTTTCATTTACTTCCCCCTTGATACCATCAGAACTGAAATGTCTCTTTTTAATAACCGGATTGTACAATTATTAATTAAGCTCTCTTTTTGTTAATTTGGGAGCATCTAATACTTTGTCTTATATATCACACAGCTATTCTATCATGAATTTTAAGAGAATTTGAGTTTATTAATTTTTTATTGTTGAGATATAACATTAAATAAATTATCCATGCCTTCTCCACTACTGGAAGATACAAATATGCCGCTTATTTTTTTCTTCATCTCTCTTAATTTGTTTCTTTTTATCTTATCTATCTTCGTAAAAACTATTTCAAAAGGTACACTATTGTAGTTTAGCCACTCTATCATTTGTTCTTCTTCTATTTCTAATCCTCTTTTTGAATCAACTAGAATTAGTATTATTTTTTTTCTTGCTGATCTCAAATAGTTTTCTATTATACTCCCCCATTTTTTCTTTATACTAGGAGGTACTTTGGCAAAACCATATCCAGGAAGATCAACTATGTAAAATTTATTATTTATTCGAAAGAAATTTATTAATTTAGTACAACCTGGAGTTTTACTAACTCTTGCTAATTTTCTATCATTAGTTAATCTATTTATCAAAGATGATTTACCGACATTAGATCTACCAACCATGACTATGTCAAAAGACAAAGGTTCAGGAAAATCTTTTTCGTATTCCGCAGATTTAACAAAAGAGGCTTTTTTTATCAATGTTTAGTTTTCTCCTTGAATCAAATTCTAACACTTAATCCACTTCAATGTCATCTTTGCTGCCGTTGTTGATACTTTTAATTGTGTGAATTAATAATCTTTCTATACCTCTGTCCATTAATTTTTTTGAGTCTTTATCTCTTTCCCCAAATGTATTAGTATCATCACAAATTTCTTGTGCATCTTCGGAATATAAAGCTCTAACTAGTGGAGTAATTAATTCTAAGGAGGCATTTTGTTGTTGATAAGGTTTCCTACTTGGATACTTCTCTATCTGTGTATCGTATTTTCCTTTAGCATTTAAAGGAGCACAGCTGATTAGGTTAGGATGAAATGATTCAGTCAATTGAACGAGTTTGTTTGTTGTTTTGTTACTTGTACTTGAGTCTTTTTGATCAAGCTCTATTTGGGTAATTTTTACCTCATTTTGAAATTCCGTTACTTCAAATATAGTTTCTATAGTATTTTCATTTATTTCAGGATTTTTAATATAATAATTATCATCTGCAATTTTTATTTCATATCGTTTATCTTCATCATACTCAAAAACAATTTCGTTCCTCTCTCTTTTTTCATAAGGTATTGATATGTTATTTGCTAATATTATAAATTTATGGTTGGGATCACTCACTCTGATGGCCTTACTCAGAGAGTTAGGTTTCCCCTGCCTACTAATAAGCATAGAGTTTTGTTTTTGAAAATTACAATTAGTAAAAAGTAATAAAATTGGTAACATACCTTAATATTTATAATTCATCTTGGAATAGTCCAAGATGAATTAGTTAAATTTATTTATCCATGATGCCCGATGTCCCCTTGTTGAACATAGAGCACCCACCTTCTCGATCTAATATTACTCGTTAATGAACCTCCAGCTTTCATTATCAATCATACCAACATCAGCTCCATTCTCTATCAATAAATTTTTGATACTTTCATTCTCTGAATAGTCTGCAAACATTAATGCTGTCCATTCACATAAATTTTGTGCGTCTATTTCAGCTCCTTTTTCTATTAATAATCTACAAGTATCTTCATGTGCTTCAGCAACTGCCCTCATAAGTGCTGTTTCTCCATCTTCTTCCGTTTCATTGACATCTGCTCCTCGTTCTATAAGTATTTGACATATTTCTGTGTAGCCCTCACATGCTGCTGATATTAAGGCTGTTCTTCCGTGTATATCTCCTGCTCTAATATTGGCTCCTTTACTTATTAAAAAGTTACATAAATCAATGGATCTTATTTGAACTGCTATCATCAGCAGAGTATGGCCATAGGGATCTGCAGCACTAGCATTATCTCCATTTTCTATTAGCAATTTACATATGTCTATGTGTTTGTTAAATGCAGCAGCCATAGCTGCTGTGTAACCTGTAGGATCAATTGCTTTATTGAAATCCACTCCTTTTCTCAATAGACTCTCAACTATCTCTATTTTTCCTAACTTAGATGCTGATAACAGAAAATGTTCCTTTATATCATAAATTTCTTTTTCTAATTTTTCTATTACGGTGTCTATCAAATTTTCACCATAAAGACAAATAAATTCAGGTGTAGTAACCATTTGACCATCACTATTAAGTGCCTTATCCACAGGATTTCTCTCATGTTTGTAATTGTCAAACATCCATGTTTTGCTCTTAGCCTTTATTTCTCTGTATTGGCCTCTTAATATCAGCCTCTCCAGTTCTGTTGCTTCTATCTTATTCAAAAACTCATACTCTAGCACTGCATCTCTATTTTCCCTTATTTTTACCAATAGTTTATAGTCAAGCTCCTCTCTAGGTATTAGATCAAACATCAGTGCATCACGAGTCTCTACTACCCTTTCATATACTCTACGGTTGTTTCCAGTATAGCTGGCGATATTCATAAGCACTTTAACTGCTTCTGCATTTGCAGCTATTATAGCTTCTTCTATTGGTAAAAGACCTTCATTATTTTTTGTCAAAGCATCGTTAACACTTACTTCTTCTAGTATACTTCTACTTAATTCACTACGACTGTGTATGGCTTCAGTTATATCTTCTCTTCTTACCTTTTCTTTTATTCTAAACTTATTTACTGTACAGCTTAAAATTAGTATTAACAAAAACATTTTCCCTCCTAAATCGTGGGTTATTTTTCAAAGCAAATCTAACCACTACCGGATTCTATCATGTATTTTTGTGTTTTGAAAAATTATTAGCTACCATTTGTAAATGTTGTTAGTAAATAAATATTTTACTAACAATCCATTCTTGATTTTAGTGTGAAATAGTTGGATGTTTAACTATTTTCTCTAATAATGTGTTAAAATAATTGCTTAGTCCCTTTATTATGGTCAAAAAGTGTGTAATCCAGATCATACTTTTGTTCTTTGATATGTTGGTTTCTATCTCTTTATTATTAATTGTTAAGTAACTTATCTTCATTTACGTTTTACTATTATTAATTATTTTGCAAATTATTATAGCTTGCTAGCTTCTTCTTTATAAATTGTCACCTTAGTCATTAATTTCATTCTTGCATTCATTATTTTTTTGTAATTATCTTCAAGTTCTTTTCTCATTGTATCTTTCCAGTCTAACTTTTCTTTCAATACTCCTGTTATTTTTTCTTCAATAAAACTTGCATAAGTTTTATGAGTTTCATTATATTTTTCCAATTCTTCCAATATTTCATCTAATTTCTCCTTTATTTTTAACTTGTAAGCTTCCCTTTCTGGTCCCTTTGCTAGTTCCTTACTCTTATTCTTAACATTCAAAATTTCCTTTGTTATATAACAACTTGATATTTTTCCTACCTCTTTCTTCATCCACTCTTTTACACTTTTTACTTCTCTACTAAACTTACTATTTATTCTTTCTTCTAGTTTTACTCTGCTCATCTCTTTGAATGCTTTTGCACTCTCTACAAAATATTTAAGTAAACTCTTTCGACCTTTTATTTTTATTCCATCTGCCCATGCTCCTTCTCTGTACAACTTGTCTATGTACATTATTTCATCTGTTCCTTCTTTTCTCTCTTTTGGCTTGACTAGTTCCCCTATGATACCTCCTGCTAATCCTGCCCCGGGGAATCCTGCATTTTCTCCCGCTAATTTTATTAGTTGTGATAGCCTTGTTCTCCATTTATCCATTGTAAGGTCTCTCTTTGTTACAAAGCTTACAAAGTTTCCTAATAATAGTTTTACCATGTCCTCTTTTTCTTCTTTCGCTGCTATATATATCAGTTTGCCTAACATTTGTTCCCTACTCTTATCTGACATAAATTTGTCACCATACTCATCTAGGATTATCTTCAGATTATCTATTGATAAATTGTTGAGCTTGTTCTCTTTCAATGGTTCTTTTAAACTGATTTCTGTTTGGCTCAGTAATTTCTTCACACAATTTTCCCTGTCTTTATCAGCTTCTATGGCTTTGATTAATTCTTCAAGATATTCTGATTTTTCCATTGTTATTACTTTTTGTAATAGTATTTCATTGTAGTCTTTGAATACCTCTCCAGGTCCTCTTACTTCTATTATCTTTTTAAATAAATCTACTTTTAATTTTTGTTCTTCAAATAGCTTACGAAGCAATTTTAATTCTGACTCCTTAGGTAGATTTGTGAGAAGCATTTCTATCTTTTTTATTAAATCTTCTCTAGGTCCTCCTCTATTTATAATTATTTCAAATGCTTCAATAATATAGAAATATCTCTCTTTTTTATGAACAGATCTATTTAATGCTTTAAGTGCTACATAAGAACATTGTCCTCCTTTGCTTACTGCCAATTCTAATACACTCTTAGTCTTGCTCTCTGTATCTATTGAATCTAATACGTCCCCCTCATTTATAAGAGATGCTAGTAGATCATAATCTGCTTCTTCTATTGCTTCTTCATAACTCTTTGCCTGCTTATTATTTGTTTTTACTTTAAATCCTAACGTTTCTAATTTGTTTAAAACAGTCTGATTTTTCATTTGTGCTATAAAAGTTGTTACTTTTTCATCGTTTTTGTATTCGCGCAAGGCTAGTACAGCACTTTCTGCATATTTCTCTCCCTTCTTTAATGCCATCTCTAATACACTTTCTCCACCATTATCTCGATCTAATACGTCACCTAATTCTAATAGTTTACTGAAGGAGAGATATCTATTTTCCTGTATCGCTAGCCTGTAGCTATTTATTCCATCTTTATCTTCTTGATTTATTCTTGCTCCAAGGTTGATAGATCTCTCTATCTTATCCTCCTTGCTTTGTTTTATTGCTAAGTACAATGCGTACTGTTTGAGTTTATCTGAAACTTTTAACTTTTCTATTGCTATTATAAGGTGGTCTAGCCTATTCCTGTTATAAAAATTCTCTGCATCACTCTCTATCTTATCTGACAGGTTGTCCCGATATTCAGGGTTTTCATCTATTTGTTCTATTATCTTTAGCAGATAGTCTGGTCTATTCATTAACAGTATTTCACTTAGTGCTTCTTTATTCTCTTCTTTAAATAACTCTTTTATACCCCTTTGCTTTATGATTATGTTTAATACTTCTATAGTTAACTTTTTTGATTCAACTAGATATGTTAACAATAAATAGCCTTCATCTAATTCAAGATTTTGACCCTTTAGATAATCAAATAGTGTTTCAATATAGTTAACACTTAATTTCTCTTCTAAAAACTGTTCTATTTGAATTTTAAGAGCTCTAACTAGAGAAAAGGTACTCTCTTTTATTTTTTTAGAATTGTTTAGAGCTGACATAGCACTTTTAGATAGCTTAAGATTTTTCTTTTTTAAAACTATTTCTAGTACGCTTTCTCCTTTACCGTCCGTGTCTAATATATCTCCTATCTCTAATAGTGTTGTAAATGAATTATATCTCTCATTTTCTATTGCTAGTCTATAGATGTTAGATCCATTTTGATCTTCTTCATCTAAGCTAACTCCTAAATTAGATAAATGCTTGATTATTGCTAATTGGGTACTATCTATAGCTAACCTTAATGCTGATTGCTTAACACTTTTTACTGAATCTTTTTTGTTATACCTATCTAACAATGTTAACAAGGTTCCCTCCATGCCGTTTGCCATCATGTAGTTAGTTTTCCTTTTTAATATAGATAAAAATCTATTTGTGTACTCTTCAAATTCATATATTTTGTTTAACATTAAATTTCTTAAACTTTCTGTTTTTGATTTCATTAGCAAAATCTTCCATAGAATGGAATTGCCTTCTCTATCTTCTTCAAAAAGTTCTTCTGTTCCTCTGATTTCTAGAATTTGTTCAAATACTTCTACCGGTATGATACATGTATTAAGCAGATTGATTAGGAAAAGCTCTCCTTCCTTAAGCTTCAGTTGTTTGTTTTCAACATATTTAAAGAATTGTTTTATTATAGAGCTAGAAGCTCTGTCCTCTTCAATTAATATTTTAAGTGCTTTCAATATATTTTCTGTTCTCTCCTCTTTGAATTTTGAGAGAGGTAGAGCCTCTAAAGCCACTTTCATGCATTTATCTCCTTTTTCCACCGCTAATTCTAAAATACTTTTATTATTACCATTAGTTTCTAACACATCAGTTGATTTAAGTGACTCACTCAATAATTCATAATTATTTTCTTTTACTGCTGTAATGCAAGTATATTTAGGATTTTCTAAATTTATTTCATCTATCTTCTTTAATAAGTGCCTATCATTTCTTTTTATGGCCAAATCTCTTGTTTTATTTTTAATTTTATCAATAAGGTGACCTTCTCTATATTTTCGAAAGACAAGTAGCAAATGTTCTTTTCTATTATTTACAATTAATTCTTCAGTTCTTTCATGGATTTCATTTAGAAGATATTGACTATGTTGATCCTTTTCTTCACTATCACATCTTTCTAATGCTTCTAATACCTTTGACAAATACCTTGTATCATTAAATGATACTATTTCATCAAGTACTGAGTTACCATTTCTATCCTTTACAAAAACTTCTTTTACTTCTCTTGAATTTAGTATTGCCTCAAACATTCCTATACCTATTTGTTTTAGCTTTATTATTTCCAACAACAAGGTACGCCCTTCATTTAGGATCACTTTTACTCCTTTTATACTCATCAATAATTTTTCTACCTTGTCTAATAAGTTGTCATCTGTACCTGTTCTTTTTATCAGAATTTTTAAAGCTTCTACTACATAGCTTGCTTTGCTCTCTATGCACTTAGACTTAGGTAGTGCATCTAATACAATGTCTGCACACTTACCTCCTTTTTCTATAGCTATCTCCAATACGCTTTCGTTTCTACTATCTGTATCTAGTACATCTCCTAAACTAAGAAGACATTCTAGAGATTCATAAAAACCTTCATTAATTGCTAACTTGTAGCTATTTGTTCCTTTATACTCTAAATCAAGTTTTGCTCCTCGCTTGACCAATTCTCTTATCAAGTAAACATCATTTCTCTCTATTGCAAAGTGTATTGCATACCTGCCACTTTCACTTAGCTCAGAATTTATATCTTTATCCTTATTTAATACATCCATAAAACCCTTTTTGTCTTTTTCATATTCTTCTTTTCTTTTTCTATTTCTATCTCGTATTTGTTGTCTCACTTCCATGTCTCTTTTGTTTGGTTTATGTGTTTTCAGTAAATTTTCTATCCCTTTATTATTTACCCTTCTTGCTATGTCAATAGCGTTATTTCCATTATTTTCACCCCCCTTCACTACCTCTTCTTTTACTGCTCCACTGTCTAAAGCATATTTCACTGGACCTGCCAAACGTAAATTTAACCCTTCACTCCTCACAACAAGCCTGTGAAGTACTGGTTCACTGTTACCGTTCCTTATTGACAACAGTTCATTTTCTGTAACTACACCTATAGCAGCATCAAATATCATTTTCATTGCCTTATCTGATTCAGATAGATGAAGAGGGGTATCTCCATCTATATTTTGTGGATCATAGTTACTGCTTTTTGCTAACAGCGTTCTTAAAAGATTTAAATTATTATTCTTTATTACTAAGTGTATAGCACAATTATCTTCTTCATCTTTTTGCCCTGACAGCCCTTTTTCTATCAACTCTTTAGCTATCTCATCTTCTCCCATTTTTATTGCAAGGTGTATACACTTATTAACTGATTCATTATCAAATTCCTCTCCAGACATAGCACATAGAAGAGCGTATATTGTTCCTAATTTTGCTTCTGCTTTACCACCTTCCGGTATGTTTCTTATATAATCTAGAGCTCTCTCTCCATTATCATCTCTTACCTCAAATTGGCACCCTAATTTATTGAATATGGTTACCATATGTGGACTAAAGGACAGTGCTGCTGAATGCATCAAACTTCTACCATAATTGTCTTTATGCTTTTTTATTATCTCCATTTCTGCTTCTGTAAAGTAATGGTTGTTTATCTTGTCTTCTTTGAAGTCATATCCTAAAAGAAAATTTACAACATCATTCCTTTCATTTTCTGCTGCAAGCTGTAGAGGAATTTT
>DCBY01000008.1 GCA_002313635.1 Fusobacteriia bacterium UBA1095 | reverse complement strand
TGAAAAGAGGAGCAGAAGTAAATGTAGCAGATAGATATGGAAAAACAGCCTTGATGATGGCGGCATACAATGGTCAAAAAGAAGTGTGTGAGCTATTGTTGTCAAGAGGAGCGCAAATTGATTCAATTGATAGCAACGGTAGTACAGCCCTCTTTACTGCAGCAAGTGCAGGTCATATTGGAATATGTAATACGCTTCTTGAACTAGGAGCTAGTATAAACATTAAAAATAAAAAAGGACTATCTCCTCTTATGATAGCAGCTCAAAAACAGCACTTTTCAATTTTTACAATTTTACTTGAATTTGGTGCTAAGCTTGGCAAAAAAGATAAAAAACTCTTGAAAAACAACTTTATCATTTACAACAAAGATATTTTACACTCTCTCCTTTCTTCTAGGAATTTTGATAAAGTTTCTGCGGACTATTTCAGAGCAGCACAGTTTTTGTCGATTGATTTTTTGACTGCTAACTTTTGTGAAATAGGTGACATGAACAAAAAAAGATACATTGCTATTCATTTTGCTGCTATGAATAAAGGCCAATCATCACTTATGCAACTTATTACAAATGATACTTTTCAAGATTTTGTTAACTACTCAAGTAACAGAAATAAATTATCTCCTTTAAGGCTTGCCTTGAAATACAAACTTATGAAAAATGCTAAAGTACTTTTATCTAAGGGAGCTTCTCCTTTTTACAATACTTTCTTTAGTAAAAATAGAAATATTTTAGAAGAGAAGAAAGAACTTAAAAAATATGTATCATCAGAAATGCTTTTTGATTTACTGAAAAATAAAGATTTGGAGAATGCACAAAAAAGGATATATGGACCTAATGATCCAGAACATAGTGAAAGCTATAAAGATATTATTAAGCTTGATGCTACTGATAACAGAAACAGGAATATATTCCACTATTTGGCAGAGTGTGTTGAAGATGTTTCTACATCAGAATTCTTGAACAGAGCAGTCGAATTAGATAGCTTTAGCAAGGATCTTTTGATACAAAAAGATAATAGTGGCGCTAGACCAATACACGTAGCTATATTGAATTCTAACCCTTACTTTATACAACATGTTAGCTGTTTGGAAATACTTAGCAAACATGAGTTAAACTCGGAATGCAACAGTGAAACTATTTTTGACATAGTAAAAAACAAAAGAGTGTCAAAAGAGACTATTGAAGCTATAATTAAGTATTTATGGAAATATTATGAAGAAGAAGGTGTACACTCAATTTTATATTCAAATAAGAATAATCAACAAAAATTAGCATCTTTGGTCTCATATTTAAATGAAGGAAATAATATACATGATGGTAAAGAAGGAGATAGAATAATAGACCACATAGTGAGAACAGATTTTTTAGCTGGAATTGAGTACGTGAAAGATAGTGTAGTTGACATAGATAATCTCTTTTTGTTAGGAGTAAATTTCTCATCTGTGCACTGTCTAGATTTCTTAAAAGAGAAAGTAAACAAAGAATATTTGAAAAATAAAATAAATTTACATGATTTATGTGCAGAGGGTAAGGTAGGATCTCTAAAAATAGTAATGGAGTTTATGAAAGATCAATTGATGACAAGAGACAAAGGTGGAAAGATTCCTTTACAAGTAGCGACAGAAGAAAACAAGCACAATGTTGTAAACTTTCTGTTAGGGTATGATACTACTGAAGATAAGGTAACAAATCCATACTTTGAACAAGAAGAGATAGAGATAATAAGAGAACATAGAGATGAATCAGGACATAGCATGATGCATTCAGCAGCATTTGCACTAAGTCCTCATATGGTAAGAGTGTTTACAAAATTAGGGTGTGAAATGGATTTCACAGATAACAACGGTGACAGGGCAATAGACTATATAATCAAGATTGATCCGAAAAATAGTCTAGAAAGAGGAGAAAGGTTAGGGACAATTTATGCTCTACTTTGTGGCATGTTGTATGAAGAATATGATGTGAATTATTCAGACGAGTCAATCCATATGGCAATAAAAATGAAAGAAGATAAATTAGCAAAAGAATTAATAAATAATGGATTAGTAAATGCAAGAGATAGAGAGGGTAATACTCCTCTGCATTTAATAGTAAAAAGTGATAATGTGGAATTACTGAAACAAGTAACAATAGGAAATATAAATTATAGAGCTAGAAATGATAAAGGGGAAACTGCATTGCATTTGGCAAGATCAACAAAAGTGATGGGAATAATATTTGAAAATGCAATAAACAGAGATATATCATCAAAGGTACTATTAAAAATACCAAATGTTAATGGAGAGAGTGTGTTACATAAATTTATAGCTAGAAGCCAAGAAGAAGATATGGATAAGTTGATAAAGTATGTACTAGACAATGGGGCAGATAAGGATAAGGTAATCAGAAAGGGAAGGAATAAGGGTAAGAATGCTATTGATATGGCAAGAATGGTAACTAAAGATAAAGAACTAAGATCGAGAGAATTGGGAGTAAAATCTTACGATGAGAAGAAAAATCAACTGTTAGCCCTTTTAGAGGAATATCAGCCTGATACATCTGATATGGAGCTAAGGGAAGAAAGAAGAAAAGAAGCTAAAGATAAGAGAGAAGAGGATGAAAAAGATGAAAAAGATCTTAACTTGATATTTATGGGAGGGAAAGACATTAATACAAGACTTTTGGGGAGCAAAAGGTATGCCATACACTTGGCTGTTGAAAGAGATGATCCTGAACTTATACATGAGCTTGTAAGATTGGGTGCGGATCTAAATGTTGAAGACAAAGAGTGTATTACTAGCTATAGATTGGCTATACAGGAAGATAATTATGAATCCTTTGAATGTTTGTTAAAGTTAGGTGATGTATTAGATGTAGATAGTAGTAGAGAAAGTGTCCTAGAGTTTGCTACAAAGAAAGGAGGAATATATTCTGAGATTGCGCTAAAATATCTTGCTTGTTCCTCTTACAAGAAGGAAAGAGCATTCTTCATAGTAACTGCCCTTGTAAGCTTAACAGCAAAAGTTGGTTTAGATGGTAAATTGGTAGACAAAATTGATATACTTCTAGAGCATTTGGGTGAGGATACTTTGATCCTTCCAAGTGGTAAAACGTTAATTCTTGAGATAATAGAAGCAAATAACTTAAGTTTAGGGATACTAAAGAAGATTGTAGAAAAGAGAGGGATAGAAGAATTTTTTATCAAAGATAACAAAGGAGTTTCGGCTGTGGGCTGTATGATATTAATGACAGAGCCTAGTTACCTGAAAGAGGTTATAAAAGAAATTGAGAAAAGTGATAAGAAAGTAGATTATAAATTCCTAGATCAAATAATAGAGAATCTAGAAGAACTAATTAAAAGAAGCAGGATAGACCATATTAGCATGATATTAGATAAATATGCAGATAGTTTTGTGGCTAAAATAGGAAAAGAGGATCAACTTGGAAAAATAATATACATAGCTGCAAGAAATGAAAAAAGAGAAGTTGTAGAATTATCATTAAGAAAACTTGCAGATTTTACCACAAGGAGAGATTTAGCAAAAGATGAGCTTAAAAAACGATTGTCAGAAGCTCTAAAAAAGGGTGGAGCTACGATTGGCAAAGTAAATCCAGAAATTGGAATAATATCACACATTATGGGAGTAATTTTAAAGCCTAAAAAGAGAGAGGAAAGTAAAAAAGAAGTTAAGTATATAGAAGGAATATACAGAGATGGAATATGGGCCTTGGACATGGAAGCAGAGCCAAGAGAAGAGTTACTAAAATATTATCAGGAAACAGTAAAAAGCTTTGAAGAGATGAGCCCAGAGGAGTTGGAGAATGCTATAAATAGTAGGTGGGCAAAAAAGAAAGAAAAAGCAAAATCAGTAGTAAAAGATAAGATTGGTAGTATAGAAGGAGCATACTTAACGAAGAGTCTGCTACAAAATAGTAAAAGAAAGAAATACCTATCAAGGCCAAAAGAAGACCTTCAAGGTGTTTTGCAAGAGCTAGATAGGTACAACAAAGAGTATATGGAGTATAAGCATTTTATAGAGAGTAAAATAAAGAAAATAATAAAGGAAAAAGGGAAAGGATGGAGCAAAGAAATAGCAACAGAATTGAAAAATAGATATAGAGATATACTAGATAAAAGGGAACTTCTAAAGGATAAGATAGAAGAATACCAAAAAGGGAGAGGGCAAGATCAATCAGTTACCTAGATAAGGCGCAAAAACTATTTACATTAATTCTTTTTGCTAATAATATTGAACCTTTTTAAAGTAACTCTTCAAGAATCACTATAAAATTCATTTTGAAATTAAAATTAGAAACAACATACTGCCCCCTATAATAAAAATAAGATTAAAACTGTGGGACTTTTGTAGTCTTCTATCTCTTTTTTAAGTGGTTCTATTGCATTTGTTATTCTTCTATAGTTCATTCTTAAGCCTTCCTTATTTTTACTATAGATCTAGGAGTATGATATTGTAGCATACCTCAGTTTCACTCTTATCTAACTACAACCTCTTTTAAACAAATAGCTCCTATTCATCCAAATCTGATTTTACTTTATCATCTTTTTTATTACTTCTTACCCCTATGCTCTAGATTTATTTTCAATATTCCTACTCAAACTTTACTGCTTCTAGCAATATTCTTCTTCATATGTCAGATAAACTGAAAGAAAAGAGAGTAGATATCTCTCGCGGTCAACTCTCTTAAATTTAACTTCTCAATTCACATTTTCTCCTTCTAACATTCTTTCAAGGCTATACTTTACTTCTGGCCCTCCTTTTTTCACTAACTCTTTTACTAAATCATTTCCACTTGTGTTTTTCCAGTATGGCTCTGCTTTCCTGTCCGTAACATAGTTTATTACTGACCATGGGTTATATACTAAGGTCCCTCCAAAATTGTATCCTTTGTAATAACTTTTTACTTCTTCATAATTTAATTCACTATTTTTTATTATTGGCTTTAACTCTTCTTCTGTGAATCCAAAGTACTCTCCATATTTGTTATGTGTT
>DCBY01000026.1:19741-20411 GCA_002313635.1 Fusobacteriia bacterium UBA1095 | reverse complement strand
GCTGCAAGCATCAATGCTGTCTTTTTATCTTTATCTGCCAAATCTATCTTTGCTCCCCTTCTTATTAATAAATCATACACTCTGTCATGTCCATTTTCAGCTGTAAGCATCAATGCTGTTTTTCCATTATTATCAACTAAATCTATCTTTACTCCCCTTCTTATTAATAAATAACACACTTCTTCATGCCCCTTTTCAGCTGCAAGCATCAATGCTGTCTTTTTATCTTTATCTGCCAAATCTATCTTTGCTTCCATTATTATTAATAAGTCACACACTCTGTCATGTCCACTTTCAGCTGCGAGCATCAATGCTGTCTTTCCATCACTATCTGCTAAATCTATCTCTGATTTTTGCCATATCAATAAATCACACACTCTGTCATGGCCATTTTCAGCTGCAAGCATCAATGCTGTCTTTCTATCGTTATCAACTAAATCTATCTTTGCTCCCATTACTATTAATAAATCACACACTCTGTCATGGCCATTTTCAGCTGCAAGCATAAACGCTGTCTTTCCATCTTTATCTGCTAAATCTATCTGTGCTTCTATTATTATTAATAAATAACACACTTCTTTTTGCCATATTAATAAATCACATACTCTTTTATAACCCTTTTCGGCTGCAAGCATAAGTGCTGTCTTTCCATTGTTATCAACTAAATCTA
>DCBY01000026.1:0-19356 GCA_002313635.1 Fusobacteriia bacterium UBA1095 | reverse complement strand
CAAGCATAAACGCTGTCTTTCCATTGTTATCCGCTAAATCTATCTTTGCTCCCCTTTCTATTAATGAATCACACACTTCGCCATGGCCATTTTCAGCTGCAAGCATAAACACTGTCTTTCCATCTTTATCTGCTAAATTTATCTTTGCTCCCCTTTCTATTAATGAATTACACACTTCGCTATGGCCATTTTCAGCCGCAAGCATCAATGCTGTCTTTCTATCTTTATTTGCTAAATCTATCTTCGCTCCCCTTTCTATTAATGAATTACACACTTCGCCATGGCCATTTTCAGCTGCAAGCATCAATGCTGTTTTTTCATTATTATCAACTAAATCTATCTTTGCTCCCCTTCCTATTAATGAATCACACAATAAATCACACACTCTGTCATGGCCATTTTCAGCTGCAAGCATCAATGCTTTCCATCCATTTTCTCTTGCTGCATCTAACTTTGCTACTCTCTCTATCAACAATTCACACACTTCTTTGTGTCCATTCTTTGCTGCTGATATCAGTGCTGTCTTTCCATTGTTATCTGCTAAATCTACCTTTGCTCCCCTTCTTATTAATAAATCACACACTCTATCATGGCCATTTTCAGCTGCAAGCATCAATGCTGTCGATTCACTTTTACTTGCTGCGTTTACTTCTGCTCCTCTTTCTAATAATAGCTTACATACTTCAAGATGGCCATTTTGTGAAGCTATCCAAATAGGAGTAATATTATTCTTATCTGTAGCTTGAATGTTGGCTCCTGAATCTAATAGTAGTTTACATACGGTTATTTGGTTATTTGCAGCCGCAATTAATAAAGGAGTAGCACCCCGAATATCCGTAGACTCAATGTTTACACCATTCTTTATCAGCATTTCACATATTTCAGTGTAGCCATTCTGTGCAGCTATCCATAAGGGAGTAGATCCATAAGTATGTTCAGCATAATCAGAGTATACTCCCTTGTCTAAAAGCAATTTAGCAAGGTCGGTATAGCCTTGACATGCTATTATCCAGAGTATTGTAGTTCCATCCATCATCTTGTAGTTGATATTTGCACCTCGTTCTATTAGCAGTACACATATATCTACCTTATGATTTTCAACTGCAATGAATAAAGGTGTTAGGCCTTTAATATTTGTAGCTTCAATATTAGCTCCATTTTCTAATAATAGCTTGCATATTTTAGTATGGCCATTCTGTGCAGCTATCCATAGAGGCGTGATGCCTAGGCTATTCTCATAAAATTCAATATCAGCCCCTTTTTTTATTATTGACAGACATTTTTGATAATCCCCACTTTGTGCAGCCTGGTACAGAAGTTTACCCTCTTCATCATTGTTTATTTCATTCAAGTCTTCAATATCTTTTCTTCTCCATTCCATGTTCATCTCTTTCAAAAGATGTTGGAAATCCTTATGAGTGAATAATTCTTGGATAGAGGATCTTTCATTTTTTTCATATATCTCTATAAGGCTAGCTGCTGTTGCTATTAATCTCTCATTCTTTATTAGCCTTGTTAGCCTATGGTTTTTAATCCAATTTCGTTCCAATTCTTCTGCTTTTTTGAACTTCACTACCAGGTCCATAGTTCCAAGTTCTGAATCCAAGTCTATGTAATCCAAACATATTATTTTTTCTACTATTTCATCGGTCAAAATATCATTTACATAATCATTTTGGGAAGTTACTTCCAACAGAAGTTTTAGAGATTCATAAACATCCTCCTCTAAATCGTGGCACTCTTCGTAAATTTTCAAATTTCTTTCATCTTCTGTATCTAAACATAGATCCAGTAGTCGAGCAGCGTCCTCTTTAGAAACATCCTTTGCGTCTATAAGATTAAAAGATCCTTTAATAAAATTAATTGACTTATGTAAAAATGCTTTTTCTAGGCATTTGACTGCAACTTCTTTCCTTTTTTCTATTAAATCCTCTTCACATGCTTTAGTTACCGTGTCTAGAAACTTAGATACAATTTCCTGATTATCCCATCTAGCAATTATATTCAGTAAAGTTATGTTATGTGGCCCATCCCAACACTCATCTTCATACTCTTCCTCTTCGTCAGTAAGCCTATCTAAATCTTCTTTTGTTACTCCGTCTAAGAAGCTGTAGTCATCTACTATAGCTTTCTCTATAAAGCCTTTTTCTAGAACCTTATGCTTAACTCTTAGGTTACTGGTAGAACAGCTACTAATAAAAATTAAAAATAAAATCATTTTTCCTCCTACCTTCTTAATAGACTCCATTTGGAAATCGACACTTATTAACTATATCTGTTATATTTTTTCTGCATTTATTTAGCTCATTTTCATTTTCACCATAAGGGATGTTACTCCATCTTCTTGATAAAGATTTTAACTTTACTTTCACTTTCTCATAACAATCAATCATATTATTTAGTTGTCTATTGTAATTTACAATACTTATCCCTAAAGCATCCTTGGGAATGGTGTGGGATCTAATTACATTATTCTTCAATGGGGATCTTCCTTTGCTTTTGGATTCTATTTTACGAATCAGTTCCCTTGTGCGTTTTGCTACGTCAGTAGCATGACTTTCTGACGTTTGTTTCATATTTAGCATAACATTTCCGATATATCCATCACAAATGCTATGCTCGTTCTTGTCTAAGTCAAGGAGATCTTCAATTCCTTTTGTAAAGATTTTAACTTTCTTTTTGAACAACTCTGACAAATGTTTAAAAAACTCCGGCTCCTTATTTCCATAATTTATTTTCTCCTTTTCCAGCCAGTTTAAATTTACCCTTACTGACTCTATGTTTTTTAGGGACTTCTTTATCCTTTCTTTTTCTTCCTCATGCTCTTGTCTTCTCGATAGGTATCTCTCAAGAATTTTATCACATGCAAAAGATCCAACCACTGTAAGAAGAGGTGGTATACCCAACCCTAGTAGAGCTACATCTCCTACAGCCAAGCCAAACCTTGCTAAGCCAATTATTGAATCTACTCCATTACCCCTTATAAAGGCTTTTAATTTGCTTTCAATTTTTGGTGCCATAGCTCCGAGTGAAAGAAGTGCCTCAATAACTTCAATATTACAATTCAGGCCTGCTATTATTAAAGATTCTGTATCGCTTGTAAATTCAGTGCCAGCACCTGCTAATAGGAGCTTTTTACAGTAGTATCCGCTTTGTTCAGCATCCAGCATTGCTGAGTGCATTAAGGGAGTAATCTTACTATGGTTAGTGAAATTTAGTCCTTCAGAAAGCAATTCATCAGGAAAAAGTATCAAAGCGTTAAACATATTCATCTTGTTGTTCTTTATGCAATAAGAGATTAAATTGTTTCCTTCCCTGTCTATTGGCTTTACCTGAAGATTTGGGAAGTAAGAGAAAAGCTCTCCAACGCAAGCTATATTCCTGTCTACTAAAAGCGATACTGGTGATTTGCCATCCCCATTTATAAAAACTAGTTCTCTAATTAGGCTAGTGATTTTTTCTTGTAGGTCTCTTTTATCCTGTTTTACTTTTATTTCCTCAAGTTCTGATAGGTGTTCATTTGTCAGGAAGTTACACAAATCTCTAAGATCTTTTAAATAAATAACATTTTCTAAAAAATAGCTTAGCCCAAGTTCGGCTGCGTAATGGTAAGAACTGGAGTTACGCCTATCTTTAATTGAAAGTTCTTTATAAAAATTTTCATTCACTGGGAATCCTTTATCAGACCATTCACCTAGCCTGAAAGACATTAACTTTTCTACTGCCTGCTCGGAGTGCTCCAATGCAATTATAGCAAGGCCTTTACCATTGGAGCGTTCTATATTTTCCTTATTGCCAAGAAGAGACTGAAGATTTAGCTCGCTCCTCCCCTCTAAGGCATTCTGAATCTCTTCAGGGCTAACTTTATTCTTGATTGTAAAACCACTGTTACAACAAGATGACAAAAGAAAAAATGAAACAACAATCAACATACTTACCCTCCCGTAATTCTAAACAGAGCTATAATTGACTTACCCGGTTAATTAATATCATTATTACGGTTTTTAGTCAAGTTATAACTAGAAATTAAAAATTTATTTGTCTAGTTTATAGGTTATTTTTGTATACAAATTTCGTCAAAGCCCTTAATTGTAGGGTTTTGTTTAGAATTTATTAATTTTTAAAACATCAATAGTACTTGACATAACAGAGCGATTATGCTTCTTGCTTTAATTTTAATGTATTTCCTTTCACATATATCCATAAGAGTGTCAATTTTCCTATATTAACTTCAAGCTAATTTTCTTTGTAATTATAACTATTCTAATTCTCTTGAAGACATAATTTGTTCTGCTCTATTGAAAAAATCTTTAAATCTATGACTGATTACAAGCAATTCTGATCTAATTTGATCAAATTTATCAGGGTTTTTTACAATTTTGTTCAGAGATTTTTGCTTGTCATAGAGAGCATTACCAAAAAAGTTAATTCTCTTTTTTTCGAAATTTTGTTTTTGAGTTCTAAGTTCATTAAAATGTGCAGCTAATGGATCTGTAGCCCTAAAGATTTTATATTTTTTTAAAGTAGTTTCTTTGTCCAAAATTAGTGTATTTAGTTCTGAAACCCTAGAAAGAAAGTCATAGTAAAACTTTTTGTAAGGGTAACTTTCCAGGTAATTAAGAGCTCTCTCTATATCTTCTTTGCTGGAGAAGAGCGGCCTGTTAGCGATAGAGTGCTTTTTCAAACAGACTACAATTTCATCAGGTAAGTCACCTTGATAGTATTTATCACAATAAGGTTCAGCCATAACGTCACTGACCAGTCCATGTATCAGATATTTACTTGCTTGTTTAAAGGTTTTTCTACTTAACTTGGCTACTTTGTCAGCCTGTTTATCAAACAACATATCCAATGCTCTGTCATTACAGGAAACAGCAGCAATTAATAATAGTTCCTTGCCATACTCTTTCATTTTGTCATTAATACCAAAACCTTTTGAATTATCTTCTAATTCAAGCTCAAGTATGGCTGCTAGTATGTCATTATTCTTACATTTTATAGCAAGAACCACTGGAGTCATCATATATCTATTTTTGATTTTCAGAAATGCTAACCTAAATTCTCTTCTTTTCTTAAAGTAGTTAAATAAAGCTACATTTCCGTAAATTGAGCATAAATGGTAAACAGTATTACCACAATTGTCTACCGAAGAATATGTTATCTCGGGAAACTGGTCTACAATAACATCAAGTATAGCTTTAAAGTTTTCCTCCTTGTTAATTTTCTCTGCCAGGAGACAGAAAGATGGTACTAATGTATCAAAGATGCCAAAATCATATCTGTGGCCAACCTTACTAGAGGTAGACTTAATGAATTTTTTCAATTCATCTATCATACCTTTAATTCTTCTATTGAAGGGCGTTAAAGGGATGACAACTTGCCTTATCTATGGTAAGTTGTTTTTAGTCTTATGAATTTTTTAATATTACCCAATCAGCTCTTTGAGATAAAAGATAAAAAGTATAAATATATTTTATATGAACATCCTATGTTTTTCTTTAGAGATGGTATGAAATTTAATAAAATAAGAATAGCACTACATAGAGCATCATTTAGAATTTTCTATAATGATCTTAAAAGAAAAGGATTTGATGTAGACTATGTTTCTTTTAATGAAGAGTTGAAAATTGACAATGCAACTATGTTTGATCCTATAGATGAATCAGTTTTAGAAAGTTTGTCTCATCTGAAGTTAACTATTTTGAATTCACCTAATTTCATTAACTCCAAAGAAGAAGTATACAATTTCAGATTCTCAGGTAGGTACTCACAAACAACTTTCTACAACTACCAAAGGGTTCATAGGAATATATTAATGAAATTAGGTAAACCTGTAGGAGGTAAATTTAGTTTTGATACTGAAAATAGGAAAAAGTTACCTAGGGGTACGGAAATACCAAAAAGGATAAGGTATGACTCTATCTATTTAGATGAAGCCAAGAAGTATACTGAAAAGCATTTTCCTTCTCATTATGGAAATCTTGATAATGTTAATTTGTTTCCTTTTTCTAGAGAGACAGCGGAAAAATCTTTAGACATCTTTTTAAATACTAATTTAGAAAATTTTGGTCCCTACCAAGATTCAATAGATTCTGAGAATGCTTTTCTGTTCCATTCTAATATAAGTTTTGCGCTTAACGTAGGGCTGTTAAGTCCAAATAAAGTTGTAGAGAAAGCAGTTGCTAAGTATAACGGAGATAATATAGCCAGCGTAGAGGGATTTGTAAGGCAAATTCTTGGATGGAGAGAGTATATGAGGCTTTTATACGTAAGAGAGAGGAAGAATATAAAAGCTAATAAATTATCCTCCTATAATAAAGTGAATGAAAAGTGGTATAGAGGAACTACAGGAATTTTACCTATTGATAACACAGTGAAGAGAGCATTTAATTATGGGTACTTACATCATATAGAGAGGTTGATGGTAATGGCTAATTTTATGAATTTATGTTCTATCCATCCTGATGATGTTTACAAGTGGTTTATGGAGTTTGCTGTTGATTCCTATGATTGGGTTATGTTAGGTAATGTCTATAGCATGGGCCTATTTGCAGATGGAGGGCTATCTACTACAAAGCCCTATGTTACTTCTAGTAACTACATATTGAAGATGTCTAACTATAAAAAGGGAAAGTGGTGTGAAATATGGGATGCATTGTACTATAATTTCTTAAACACTCATAGAGAGATTATATCTAAAAATAGACGAGCAGGATCGTATATGATGTCCCATTTGAAAAACAAAAAGAACTTAGATGATGTAATCAAAGTAGCTAACTCTTTCTTGAGTGAGTTAAATGGTTGAAAAATTGATAAAAAAGAACACAATTTATACTCTAGTAAGGGCACAATCGTAAATGAAATTGTTGAATTTTATTCACAGAGTACTAGGTCCTTATGAAGTAGAATGTCCCCTATATTCTAGTCAATGAAGTACCCTTACTAGAAATATGGCAACCAAGTCAGATAAAAAATTAACTTCATTTAGGCTGCTAAACCCTTACCACCATACTGTTCTATGCTAATTCTGCAATATTCTAGTTTTTTGCTTTATTATTATTGTTCTATTAACAACTTACGTACTTCTTCATGGCCATTTTGTGTTGCGTACATAAGTGCTGTACAGTTCTTGTTATCTTTTTTGCTTACATCTGCCCCCATTTTTAGCAATATTTCACACACTTCCGTGTGGCCATTTTGTGCTGCGAGCATCAATGCTGTCTTTCCATCTTTATCTTCTAAATCTATCTTTTCTTCTTGCAACATGAACATCTCACACACTCTTTCATGGCCATTTTGTGCTGCTAGCATCAATGCTGTCTTTCCATCTTTATCTGCTAAGTCTATCTTCGCTTTTTGCTGCCACATCAACAATTTACACACTCTTTCATGGCCATTTTGTGCTGCTAGCATCAATGCTGTCTTTCCATTGTTATCTGCTAAATCTATCTTTGCCTTTCTCATCAACATTTCACACACTCTTTTATGGCCATTTTGTGCTGCTAGCATCAATGCTGTCTTTCCATCTTTATCTGCTAAATCTATCTTTGCCCCTACCATCAACATTTCACACAGTCTTTCATATCCATTTTCTGCTGCAAGCATCCATGCTGTCTTTCTGTCTTTATCTATTAAATCTATCTTTGCCCTTCTCATCAATATTTCACACACTCTTTCATACCCGTTTTCTGCCGCCATCATTAAAGCTGTCTTTCTATTTTTATCTGCTACATCTACCTCTGCTTCTCTTTCTGTCAACAATTTGCATACTTCCCTATGTCCATTCTGTGCTGCTAGCATCAAGGCTCTTTTCCTATCTTTATCCGATGCTTCTATTTCTGCCCCCTCCTCTATCAATAGCTCGCACACCTCTATATGACCTTTTTCTGCTGCGAGCATCAATGCTGTCTTATCACCCTTGTCTGCTGCTTCTAATTCGGCTACATTCTCTATTAATAAATCACACACTCTGTAATGCCCATTTTCAGCTGCTAGCATCAAGGCTCTTTTCTTATCTTTATCTGTTGCTTCTATTTCTGCTCCTTTCTCTATTAATAGCTTACATAATTCTGTATAGCCGTTTTGTGCCGCCAAATGCAATGCTGTCTTGCCATCCTTATTTGCTAAATCGACCCTTATTCCTCTGTCTAACAGCAACCTACATACTTCTTTATGGCCATTTTGTGCCGCCAAATGCAATGCTGTCTTTCCATCTTTATCTGCCGCTTCTATTTCTGCTTCATTCTCTATCAATAGCTCACACACTTCTTTGTGGCCTTCCTGCGCTGCTAGCATCAAGGCTCTTTTCTTATCTTTATCTGTTGCTTCTATTTCTGCTCCTTTCTCTATTAATAATTCACACACTTCCGTGTGGCCATTTTGTGCTGCCAAATGCAATGGTGTCAATCCATTTTTGGTCATTGTATTAATGTTTGCTTCCTCATCTAATAACGATTTGCACTTATCTATATCTCCGTTGTATGCTGCTAAGGCAAGTGGGCTATAACTTTCAGATTCAGCTTCATTCCTAAAATAACTGCTATGCTTTAGCAATAACTTGTGTAATTTCTTATTTTTATACTTTTCAGCAAGCTGTAAGGGTGTGATGCCGCCATTATTTCTAAAGTTAGCATTAGCCCCTCTCTCTAGTAGTAATTGGCATAACTCTAACTTATTACCTTGTACAGCAAGCCATAAAGGTGTGATGCCGCTATTATTTTTAGAATTAACATCAGCCCCTCTCTCCAGTAGTAATTGGCATAACTCTAACTTATTACCTTGTACAGCAAGCCACAAAGGTGTGATGCCACCATTATTTTTAGAATTAACATCAGCCCCTTTATCTAGTAGCAATCGGCATAACTCTAACTGATTACCTTTTGTAGCAAGCCATAAAGGTGTAATGCCAAAATTATTTTTAGAATTAACATTAGCCCCTCTCTCCAGTAGTAATTGGCATAATTCTAACTTATTACCTTTTACAGCAAGCCATAAAGGTGTGATATCATCATTATTTTTAGAATCAACATCAGCCCCTCTCTCCAGTAGCAATCGGCATAACCCTAACTGGTTACCTTTTGCAGCAAGCCATAAAGGTGTGATACCATCATTATTTTTAGAGTCAACATCAGCCCCTCTCTCCAGTAGCAATCGGCATAACTCTAACTGGTTACCTTTTGCAGCAAGCCATAAAGGTGTGATACCATCATTATTTTTAGAATCAACGTCAGCCCCTTTCTCCAGTAGTAATTGGCACAAATCTAGATTATCACTTTGTACAGCAAGCCATAGTGGAGTAGTCCCCTCAATGTTTCTTTCATCAACGTAAGCCATTTCTTCCTCTATTAAACGTTTGCACTCTTCTAACTGTTCATCTTTTACAGCAAGCCACATATTAGCATTAGTATCTTCATTTTCATTCCATAGTAGCCTTACTCTTTTCAAAAAGTGCTTGACCTTATCGCAGCTAAGAGCACTATATATCTCTGATTTGCTTAATTTGCTATCAGATGGGATTTTTAATTTGTTAGCCAGAGATATTAAATTAATAGCTACTGTTATTAAACTATTTTCAGATATAAGCTCTGGTAGTCTCTTAATCCATTTTTCATTAAATTCTTCTTCACCTTTATACTTTATTATCAAATCTAGGACCCCTAGCCTGGTGTCTAAGTCCATGTAGTCCACGTATATTATCTTTTCTACAACTTCGTCACTCAAAATGCGATTAAAATAATTTTGATCAGAGATCATTTTTATCAGGATACAAAGAGATTTGTAGGCATCTTCCTTCGGTTGTTGTCTGCATTGTCTGTATAGCCCCATGTTTCTAATCTCCATATCAAGACACAGATTTAACAGAGTGGATGCTTCTGACTCTGAGAATATCTTTCTTTCAAGAAGTTTTGAGGACTTTTCAATGAAATTTACAGACTTGTATAAGGAGGCTTTTTCTAAACATTTCAGTACAACATGCCTCTTTTCCTCTAAGCTGATATTATAGATTCTATCTACTGTTTCAATGAATTTGGATACACTTTCTGGATTATCCTGTATAGCAAGTACGTCTAAAAGGTTCAAAGGGTAATCTACACCCCAAATTATTTGGTACTCATTGCTAATAAGGCTGTCCAAATTTTCCTTTGAGACTTCATTTAAAAATTCATAGTCGTTGTCAATTATCGCATTTTCCAATAAATCCTTTTCTAATCCTTTTCTCATAGTATTGAAGTTAGAAAAAGAGCAACTGTTTATCAACATTAAAAATAAAATCATTATATCCTCCTTAAAGATATTTACTGCTTTATCTTATCAAATAGCTTTTCAGCCATTTGATTTATTTCACTACCGCATTCCGTTAAATCAGTGTCAAGTGCGCTATAACTAAGTTCACTCCAATTGTTAGACAGGTAATTGATTCTTTTTTCTATATTAGACACCAAATTAGACATAAGCTCCAAATTTTTATTATATTTCTTTAAATAAGACCCAAAACATATTTTTGACCGCTCAACTATCATATCGTCTACAATATAACTAGGCAAACCTCCTGGTTCATTTGTAAGGATACCACACAAAGTTGGGTAACTTTGTAAATTTACAACATTTTTGGATAACTTGTCTTTTATCACACTTAACTCATTTTGTATATTTTCCAATTTATCTTCGTAGAGTTCGACTTCTCTTTTTATTGTTGAAAGAATTTTTTCAACACATTTATTAAGAGACACAATGTGTGGAGTTTTATCTATTGAATCTTGAAATTCCTCGAGCTCTTCCTTGAATAGCATAGATTTATTTGCAAATATCCCTGATAGATATGGGAAAAGTTCCATCAGTTGACACTTGTAGTTTATGTTTTCAATCCAGTTTAGCTCTACCTTTACTTTTTCAATGTATTCAAAAGATTTTTTAATTTCTTTTCCCTCTGTCTCTTTTCCAAATATATTTGTTATTGTGTCTGAGACGTGATCTCCAACTTTGGACAGCCCTAAATTAGCGCCTGAAGTTACCTTTAGGGCTATATCAGCTGACACACATACTGTCTTTATAAACAGACAAGCCGCTTTTAGGCCTTTATCTTTGAGGAAGTTTATTAATTTACTTTCTCTTTTCATAAACATGTCCCCAAGGGACAAGAAAGCTTTTATTACTTCATCATTCTGACTCAAGCCTGCCATAACCAAGGCTCCCATCTCTTTTTCAAAGCTAGCTTTCACCCCAGCATTCAACAATTTTTTGCAATAGTACGCTCCTTGTTTTCTATCTAAAGCTGACTGCATCATTGGGGTTATACCTTCATAATTGGTGAACCCTAAGCTTTTCGGTGACAGTCTGTTGCTGTCTAGGGAGATAATAGTTTCGAATATTGCTTTTCTATTCTTCTTTATGCAGTATAATAATAGGTTATCTCCAGCAGAATTTATTCTTATCTCCCCTATACCAGGACAGTACAAAAATAGATCCTTTAAACAAGGTGAGTTACTGTCTACTAATATGGAGATAGGAGACTTGCCTAAATCATTCACAAAAGCAAGCTCTTCCAAATAGGCTTCCCTTATTTGTGTCTCCATTAATTTCTTATCATCCTCCAAAGAGAGCCATTCTTTTTTCTTTTCTTCCAACTCTACCTTAAGTTCAGCTTCTTTTTCTGTATCAGGATTAAATTCTTGTTTTGTTGTTAAATTTTCAACTTCAGTTTTGGCCTTTTCCAATTCTCCATAAAGTTCTTCTGTTTCGTTAATATGAAAAATTTTTCTCCAAAATGAATTAAATCCTAACTTTGCAGCATAGTGTAGGCAATTTGAATTATCTCTGTCTTTGAGAAAGAGTTCCTTGTTAAAGTTGTCATCAGCCTGCATCAACATCAAGTTGCTGACAGCCCGTTCGGAATCGCTCTCTAAGGCAATCATAGACATACTTCTGCCTCTAGGATCTTCAATATTGATCTTATCTCCTATGAATTCTTGTAACCTTACTCCTTCTACGAGTCTCTTCTCAATGTCTTTAGGTTTAACTTTTGCTTTGACCATAAATTTGTTCCCAAAGCAGGACATTAGTAATGGAATTATCAGAAAAGTTAACATAATTTACCTCCCAAAAGACAATTTAATGAAAAATTACAAAAAACCATACGGGAGCATAATACACTATTTCGTGTTGGTAAGCAACCCTGTATCAAAAATTGTCAAAAGTATGTTGGTCTGTATAGGCTGTTTATGGAAATTTACTTGATTTAAAGGATTAGTTTAGATGTTGTAGCAGCTAAAATGATCAACAAATTAGCTGTTTTTTAATGCAGCTTGTCCCACAAGGATAGTTTCAAATTTAATTTTGTTCTGTATAAATTATTTGTCCCTTTTAGGCCTGGTTGCCTTTACTGTTCATGTTGTATTCTGCTACCCATGTACCTTCTACATTAAAGTACAAGGTTTCTTGGCTTGGAACTTTACAAAGAATTTATATTTTTGATGTGAGCTAAATATAAGGGTTTAGTGAGCTAAATAGCTGAAAAGCACCTTGTGGTAAAATATTATAGCTTTTGATGAGGAGGTAGCTTATGAAAATTTCAAATATCAAAAAAAGTGTATTTATTTATAAGAATGAAAATGTATCTTATGAGGACCTTTTAAGAAGGGTGTCTTACCTAGCATCAGCTATGGATCTGAAAAAAGGAGATAAGGGTGCCATATTTATGGAAAATAGACCTGAGTGGGTCTACTCCCTTTTCTCGCTTTGGGAAAATCACTCCCCAGCTGTTTTGATGGACGTTATGTCTTCAGCTGATGAAATTGCCTATATACTCAAGGATTGTTCCCCATCTGTTATTTTTGTATCAAATTCTAGTATAGATACAGCAAAAGAGGCTATAGGTATGGCTAAGAGTAAAACTAAGCTTTTTAATGTTGATACTATGGATTTTTCAAATTTTGGTATCGAAGAAGTTAAGGAACTTGACTACACTAAAAGGAATCCGGAAGAGTTAGCTGCTCTTATGTATACCTCTGGTACTACAGGTGATCCCAAGGGTGTTATGCTAACTTTTGGTAATTTGAACTCTAATGTAAGGGATGTGTCTACACTGGGAATTATAACTGATTCTGACACTATCTTGGCTCTGCTATATTTTCATCATTCATACCCTTTAATGGCTCTAATTTTAGTTCCTATCTATCTAGGGCTAACAATAGTTATAGCAGAGCAGATAAGTTCTGACGAGATTATACATCTCCTGAATGAGCATCAAGTTACTGTGATGGTAGGTGTGCCTAGACTCTATACACTACTTAACAAAGGAATAATGAAGCAGATAGAGTCTAGTAGCTCAGCTAAAAAAATGTTTAACCTTATGAAGAGAGTTAAGTTTAAGTCATTGAGAAAATTAGTTTTCAATAAGGTTCATAAAAAGTTTGGCGGAAAGATAAAGTACTTTATCTCTGGTGGAGCTAGGTTAGAACCAGAGATTGCAGAATCTATGGATGTTTTAGGATTTACAGTCTTAGAGGGCTATGGTCTTACAGAGACATCTCCTATTGTTGCCTTTAACACAGAAAATAACAGAAAGATAGGAAGTGTAGGTCAACCTCTTCCTAGTGTAAGAGTGAGAATTGAAAAGGGAGAGATTTTAGTTAAGGGCCCTAATGTTATGAAAGGCTATTACAACAGAGATAAAGATACCAGCGAGGCTATAGTTAATAACTGGTTCTATACAGGTGATTTAGGTGAAATAGACAGGGATGGATTTTTATCTATAACGGGTAGAAAGAAAGAGATGATAGTTTTACCTAACGGCAAAAACTTAAATCCTTCAAGTATTGAAGACAAAATTATAGCTTCTATCCCTTTTATAAAAGAGATAGGGGTTTTTGAGAATAATGGATTTTTGTCAGCAGTTGTTTTTCCAGATTTTGAAGCTCTGTCTGAAAAGAAGATTTTGAATATTGGTGAAACTATTAAATGGGAGATAATTGATAAGTACAATACTTCAGTCGCTGACTATAAAAAAGTTATGGATTACCACATAGTCAACAAGGAACTACCTAAGACAAGATTAGGAAAGCTTAGGAGATTTATGTTGCCAGACCTAGTTAAGGGAGATAACTCTCCTAAAGATGACAAGTCTCCTTCAGATAAGGTCTATAAAGTATTAAGTGAATATTTGAAAGAGACTTCGAAGAAGGATGTATTCTTTTCAAGCCATCTTGAACTTGATTTAGGGCTTGACTCTATAGATAAAGTTGATGCTCAGAATTTTATTGAAAGAGTTTTTGGTGTACCTTTAACTGGAGAGAAGTTCTCTGAGCTAATGAAGCTAGAGGATCTTTATAACTATGTTAACCAAAACAAGACAAAGATAGAGGAGGATGCCCTAGATATTGTTACTGAGATAGAGGATGTGGATTTAGGCAACACTAATGAGTATCTCATGAGTGTTATAAAGTCTGTTGCCAATCCATCATTTAAGTTCTATTTTAATTTAGAAGTAGAAGGTTTAGAGTCTATTCCTAAAGAAACCAACTTTATACTTGCTCCTAATCATCAAAGTTTTCTGGATGCACAAGTTTTAGGCTCAATAATACCTTTAGAAATTTCAAAAAATACTTATTCCTTAGCTCATTATGGTTCTTTTGAATCTAAACCTATGAAGTATCTAGCAAAGAATATAAATATCATAACTATGAACATAGATAGGAATTTAAAAGAGGTAATAGCAAAGTTAGAGGGAGTGTTATCAAAGAATAAAAATCTTCTTATATTTCCTGAAGGTGCTGTTACTAGAGATGGAGATGTTCTACCTTTCAAGCCATTAACCGCGATACTGTCGAAGAAGATGAGTGTTCCTGTAATTCCTGTTGCTATTGAAGGAACTAAAGATGCTCTTCCATTGGGGTCTGTAATACCAAAGCCTAGAAAAGTCAAGGTGTCGTTTTTAGATCCTTTAATGCCTGAAGAGAAGGAGACATATGAAGAATTTTCGGAGAGAGTTAGATCTAAGATTGTAGAAAAATTGGATAAAAATAGTTAAATTAACCATTTTCATTGACTGGAAAAAGAGTTTGTGCTATACATTAGTTATTAACTTGATCGGGGGACATTGAGATGTCAAATGCGGTTTTTTGCCTTTTACTTCTGTTTTCCTGTGTGAACTACAACTTTACGCTAAGAAGTAAGTGTTGTCTTGGTGATGATATTGTGCGCAGTCTAAAGTTGTCAGGTGATTGTGAGTGTGATGGAGTGGGCGAGTGTGATATTTGTAAAATACGTAATGGAAATTTAGAAGAATGGATAGAGAAAGATGACTTAGTTGAATTTAAGGACAGTGACCTTAGGAATAAGCTGATGATTCTCATTGGGGACCTTGAGAGAGGAAATGACTGTAAGAAACAACTTATTAGTATCTGCGTGGATAGGTTAATTTCATCTCTCGATGGTGAAGTGGAGGATAATTTAAAAAAATTAAAAGAATTTGATTCTAAAGATACTGCCAGTAGGAGAACAGTTTCTTATATGCTTATTAAAGGTATGATGGATGAACTGAAAGAATTTCTCAAAAGGGCCTCTTCTACAGTTAATTACAAGTATGATTTTGGTATTTCTCAGTCTCTATTAGAAGGTAGAGCACCTCTTTGTACTTTAGCGGAAAGAGTCAAAAAAGAGAGTGAATTGAAAGAGATTTTAGATAAAATTGTAGATAAATTTCCTAAGATAGCAAATTCTTCATTGGATGATAGTGGTAATACTGTTTACCACCTGTGTTCGATCTATGGGAATGAAGCACTTTTTAATTACTTTAGGGGAAGAAGGGAATTTAAAAAGGGTTTTTTGTCAATAAAAAACAAATTTTTATTAAAACCTATTTTTATTGCTATAAAGCGACATGAACATGAAGTTTTCAAGGCGATTTTGGTAGAAGAGCTTAAGGGTAAGCCAGAAGAATTTGATACTGATGATGAAATTAGGGAATATGGAAGACAGTTGCTAATGATTGCTGCTATTTCATGTAATGATGAGGCTTTGGATACTTTATTCGAAAAGAAAGCTAGTACAGGTGGATGTAAATTAAAAAGAATAAAAGAGACTTTGAAGAAAACTGGGAAATTTTTGTTAGATATCCTAGCCAAAACAACAGATATAGCAGCTTCTTACGGGAGTGCAGCTGCTTTTGGTGTCCCCTATAAGGGTGATTTGGCTAGTGCTGTTTTGATTTCTTATAAGAAGTACCTTGCCGCCAACAAGCCTGTTCTATTAAATAAAGAAGAGATAGAGAGAGCTTTTTCTTATTTAGAAGACCATCACTACAAAAGGATAGATGCCATATATGACGAGTTTTATTCGGTATGGCTTGAGTTTCAGGAGCTAGCATTACAACTAGAAAAATTTTTGACAAAATCTTGTAAGAAGAAGACAGATCTGATATTAAAGAATTTTAATAAGTTAAAATCTGAAAAGAAGAGCTTTGAAAAAAAGAGGTGTAAATTTTTTAGCAAAGCTTTTACTGACAAAAAAGAATTTGTCAATAAGGCTATGAAAGATTATGACAGGTTTGATGAAATTAGACTTGAGTTACTGAGTCTAAATAAAGAATTTAAGCGCTTTTCTGATGAAGCCAAAGACTCCTTCAGCAAAAGGATTAACAATTGATGAGCCTAGATAGGAGGATGATATGATTATTTTATGGGTATTGTATTTGAGTAGTTGCCAGAATAGTATGCTAAATTCAAGAATAAAGGGTAAGTTGGATGAGGTGGTCCAAGAGCCGCAGAATTATTTGAGCAAGAATGTCTTGGAATTAGAGCAGGGCAAGGTGATAAAGATAATGGAAGCATTTCTTAGTAAGCCAGAAGATTTGGAGTACCCTCTTGCTCCTTCTCCTTACGAGCGATTTTCCTTTTTGCATCTTTTGTTTTCTATTAAATCCAATGGATATGATAAGCCGAGTGATATTTTCAAGTCAGTATACAACAATTTATTGGATAGATATGAAGAACTTACAGAAGATTCTATATTTGAATCACAAACTGAGCTAGACCACAACATAATACACTTGTCCTTAAAGTATGCTAATAGGAGTGGCTTTGAAAAGATAAAGGAGATAAATAAAAAAAGAGATTTAAGAAAGCACTTTGTATTTCCTGACATATTGGGTAGAGACTCACTTATATTTGCTTCTAGTACACTTGCATCAGGTTTAATGGACAGTTCCTACTATGATGTAGAATCTCTGTTATCCCTGAAAGAGGCTATATCTTACATGATTTCTAAAAAGTATTTTTTGAATAGTGAAGGTTCACTAACCAAAAGCGAAGATAATAGGACTTTTTTAATGGAGTCTATTAATGCATTTGCTGATTTTTATGATGATGAAAATGAAGACAGTGTGAACCACATAAAAGAATTTATGGTAACATTTAAGTTTCTTTTAGCTAGTTTACTCTTTAATACAGAAAATAAGATTGAAATTATAAAAGAGCTGAAATTGTGGGAAAGTGTTACAGAACCTGAGGTACCTGAAATTTTAAGAGATAAGATGAATAAGTTTATAAATAGCGAGTTAGATTTATTTATTGAAAAATATGTGCCTCTTAGCAAAATAGATAAATATTATGATAAAAAATGTCTATCATTAGCAGAAAAGGCAATGAAATCCGAAGATACAGTTGCTCTTAGCCTGTTGATGAATTTAGGTTGTAGATACCCATACAGTCTTTATCAAAAAATAGTGGATACTAAAAGTGCCGAAATGTTCAATTTAATTCCCCATATAGGCATAAATTTCCAGGTATTAGCTAGAATAAAGGATAACCAAGATAAGGTTTTAGAAAAAGAGTTTTTGGATAGAATAAAGGCAACAGAATTTCAAAAACTTGTAGTAGAAAGAAGAAATAAAGAAGCGATAAGCAGGGGCAGGGAGTGGGTAATGAAAAATTATAATGATAAAGATGGAGTTTCAGACAAAAGGATAAGCATGACAGAAATATTATGTGCATGCAATGAAGAATTGCTTAAATATATTATAGAAGACAAAGAAGAAAATCGGGATAAAGAAGCGATAATTTTGGCAGCAGAAAATGGTCATGAAAGAGTGTGCGATTTATTGATAAGAATGGGAGCAAAGATAGATTTAGCAGATAAAGATGGAAAGACAGCATTGATGCTAGCAGCACAGAATGGACATAGGGAAGTGTGTTATTTATTAATAAAAAGGGTAGCAAAGAAAGATTTAGCAGATAAAGATGGAAAGACAGCAATGATGCTAGCAGCAGAAAATGGTCATTACGCAGTGTGTGATTTATTAATAGGAATTGGAGCAAAGATAGACTTAGCAGATAAAGATGGAAAGACAGCAATGATGCTAGCAGCAGAAAATGATCATGAAAGAGTGGGTGATTTATTAATAAGAGGGAAAGCAAGGAGAAGTTTAGCAGATAAAGATGGGAAGACAGTTAAGAATACAAATAAGAAGACAGCATTAAGTTATCAGTGCAATCCTGCATTTTTATCTCCAGAATCGCCTAGCCATGTTTCTAGTGTAAGAGAAATTCATTCAACTGAACGGTTAGCTGAACTGGATGAGGCAGCAGAAGTTCATTGTAAGGCAAGAGGAGTTTATTCAACTGGAGGTTTAGCTGAAATGAGCAAAGAAAAAGATGCTACCGTCGAAAAAAGGGAATAAAAGTGCCCGTGTTTTGAAAAGAAGCGTGGTTACCTTGTTTAAGATTTGTTGAGGCAACGGTTTATTTTTTCATAGGTGAACAGAATAAATATGAAAATATTTTATATCCCACTGTATTATAGTCGCTTGTTCATAAGGCTATCTTGTTAGTATTTAAGAAAGAGAAAGATCTTTTGAAAAAAACAAGTGTATTTGTTGACTACTATACTCTTAGGGATAAAGAAAAGCTTGTAAGAGAGATTATGATAGATTTCATGAGATCAGATCAAGTTTGATAGACCTTAGTAATGATTTCAAACAATTTTTTCTTGATGTGAAAAATTCTCTTAGAGGTAGAGTTAATAATTAAGGAGGATGATATGTTTATTTTGTGGATATTATTTTTGTTTGGTTGTCAGAGCAATTTGATAGGTCCCAAAGTTAAAGGCACCTTGGATGAGTTGGTTAGGGAGTCTCAAAATTATATGGGTGATGTTATTTTGCAATTGGATCAGCCTAAGGTGATGAAGCTAATGAAGGATTTTCTTGAATGTCCTTAAGCACTTCAGTATCCTTTGGAGCCTTCACCGTGTGACAATATCTCTTTTATACATTTATTGTTTGCTATTAGGTCTAGCGGGAATGATATGAATGGAAATGTATTTAAGTCAGTGTATGATAAGTTATTTAGTGTTAACAAAGAT
>DCBY01000020.1:1166-2971 GCA_002313635.1 Fusobacteriia bacterium UBA1095 | reverse complement strand
GAGAAAGGTACAGATGTTAATGCAATAGATAGATGGGGAAGGACAGCACTTATGAGTGCAGCAAGGGAAGGTTATAAAGAGGTGTGCCAGTTGCTGATAGAGAAAGGTGCAGATATTAATGTAGCTGATCAAGATGGAGAGACAGCACTTATGATGTCAGCAAAGGAAGGTTATAAAGAGGTGTGCCATTTGCTAATTGAGAAAGGTGCAGATCTAGGGAGTAAAGCACTTATGGAGGCGGCGAAAAATGGACATAAAGAAATATGTCATTTGCTTATAGAGAAAGGAGCAGATGTCAATTCAGCAAATAGATATATGATACTAGGAGGAGGTGAATTTAAAGTCGATACACTTATGTATGCAGCGGAAAATGGACACAAAGAGGTATGTGAGCTATTGATAGAAAAAGGTGCTGACGTTAATGCAGTATACAGAGGTGGAAATACAGCACTTATAAAGGCAGCGGGAATTGGACACATAGAAATGTGTGAATTGCTAATAGAGAAAGGTGCAGATGTCAATGCAGTAAATAAAGACAGAGAGACAGCACTTATGGAGGCAGCAGAAAATGGACATGAAGAAGTGTGCCAGTTGCTTATTGACAACGGTGCACATTTTAATAGAGAGTCAGTTAAATTGATTAAAGACAAGATCAACCTATATCAAAAAAATTTTCTAGAAACATTGTTTTTATATGGTGATTTTGATAAATTCAATCTAGACTACTACAAAGTTGCCCAGCATCTAGATTTAGATTTCCTTTCTAGCAATCAAATTTCTAACATGAACAGAAAGGGCTATACTTCTGTTCATTTTGCTGCTATGAACGGAGACACTTCTGTTTTGAAACGCTTGGTAGAAAATGACAATTTTACTTTCTTTATCGACAACAGTGAAAACAGAGATAAGATTACTCCTTTAAGACTAGCACTGAAGCATAGGCTCATAGATAACACTAAGGTACTTATTTCAAAAGGAGCCTCCCCGTTTTACAAAACATTCTTCGGTACAAGAAGTGTGTTGGACAAAAATGAAGAGTTAAAAAATTATGTTAGCTCGCAGATGTTATTAGAGCTTCTTGAAGATAGAGATATAGATAATGCACAGAAAAGGATTTATGGACCTAATGGTGATGAACATTCAACTTTATATAAAAAAATGATAGATCTCTCTGCTGTTGGTAAAAGAGGGAGAAATGTATTCCACTGTCTAGCAAAGTGTGTAGAGGACATAGCTACAAGTGAATTTTTGAATAGGGCAGTTGAACTAAAAAGCTTTAATAAAAAGCTATTAATACAGGAAGATAAGGTAGGTATGAGACCTATACATGTAGCTATTCTAAACTCTAATCCATATTTCATAAAGCATATATGCTCACTGGGAATACTTAAGAAAGAAGAATTGAATTTTGGTTACAGAGGTGAAAATATATTTGATTTGATGATGAAGGAAAATGTATCCAAAGAGACAAGGATAGCTGTAACAGATTTCATATTAAAATATTCAGATAAAGAAAAAGAAAAATTAATAGAAGAAATAAATTCAGGAAAATCTGTGTATCAAGGTGAAGCTGGAAATAGAATATTGGATATTATAATATCAAAGGATCTTTCAGATATATTGGAATATGTATTTAACAAGGGCAAAGTAAAAGATGTTGAAGAGTTGTTTGTAATGGCAAGTGATTTGTCAGCAGAAAAATGTATGAAACAAATGATAGAAAGAGTAGATAAGGATAAGATAAAAAGAGGTAAGGAAGAGAGCAAGCTTTTCAGGGGTACAATCAAGAAGTACATAGATCTGCA
>DCBY01000020.1:0-769 GCA_002313635.1 Fusobacteriia bacterium UBA1095 | reverse complement strand
AGATGAAAGAGGAAAACTGCCAATCCAAGTAGCAGCAGAAGCAGGAAGAGATGAAGTAGTTAACTTTCTACTAGGTTATGATTTAAAGAAAGACATAATGGAGCCTACTTACTTTATGGAGGAGGAACTAGAAAAGTTAAGAATACACACAGACGAGTTAGGTAAGAGTCTAATGCACTCAGCGGTATTGAATTTTAGTCCTCATATAGTGAATTTATTTAGTAGATTGGGTTTCAGTTTGGATATGAGAGATAAGAATGGAGATAGAGCACTAGATTACCTAATAAGGTTAAGAACAAAAAATAGTGAAGAGAGAGGAAAAAGAATGGGAACAATATATTCCCTGCTATGTGCAATGTCAGGAAGAGAATATGATATAGAACACCTAGAAGAATGTGTACATATGTCATTGTTGATAGGAGAGACTAAGCTATCAAAAGAGCTAATAGAGCATGGGTGTGCAAACTGTAAAGATAGGAACGGAAATACTCCACTACATTTAGCAGTAGGGAGTGATAGTATAGACCAGCTAAAAAATTTAATAGGATCTGAAATAGAATATATAGTTAAGAATAAGAAAGGGGATACACCGTTACATTTAGTGAAATCAAGTAAAGTTATGAAGCTGATATTTGATAGAGCAATTGAGAAGGATTTAACGTCAAGATCACTGTTATCAGTGGAAAACTCTGAAGGTGAACCTGTGTTACACAGTTATGTGACAAGGTCCAAAGAAGAAGATGTGAAGGATATAGTTAAGTGTGCAATA